>CAVYLT010000059.1:0-206261 GCA_963769335.1 Nitrospirota bacterium
AGTTATTACTGCCCGGAATCAAGGCTTGGACCCTGGATATGGAAAACCTAACAATCCTGGAAACTCCTGTCAAGGTGGAGAGCCAGGTCCACCTCCCCGGGTGACGCCACCCAGATTTGAAAACTATATTAAGATAGCTGCAAAAATTGGGGTCATGCCTGTGGAGCAGGCGCCCTCGCCGGCTCAGAAACCGTCGAGGACGGCCGGCCGCTTGCCAAAGCCGGGTTCAGTTCTTGACAGGCGAAGGGCTGGGCTTATCTTAATGATAAATTATGGAAAAATGGCGACCGCCACGCGGCGCGCCACGCCCTCGGCCTCGACCGAACCGGATGCGTGCAAAGGAGACAGGACCCTGAACGCCCTTCCCCCCCCCGTTCGCCCGGTTCTCCCGGTCAAGCTTTTTCTGGCCCTGTCCCGAACGCCCCACGGCCTGCTGGGACCTGGCCACCCGGGCCTGGCGGCACTCTGGCTATGGGGGTTTGCCACCTTTGGGGGTGATAGCCCTGGGCCTGTCCGGGTTCGCCGGCTGGCCACGGTGTATGCCTTAGAACGACGTGGTGGGGACTCCCGGTGGACAGGCAGAGGCTCGGCGGCCGGGCCGGGCCCGAGACCCGGTTATCTCGACGCCATCTTCATGGGCCGCCCCCTGGCCCGGGGCGGGTGGTTTCGGGGGAGGGGCTCGGGTGGACCGCGGCCTGGGCCGCGGTGGCCCTGTGGGCGCTTACTTGCTCAATCCCGGGTGTTCTGGCTCATATCTTTCTGGCCGGGTGTCCTGCTGAGGCTCTCTGTTGTCTGCCGACTGCTCCGGTCACATCTCCGGACCCTGGTGGCGGGCGTCAGGACCGCTGGGCGGGGTGGCCGCGCTTCTCCGTGTCCCCGCACCCCGCCCCGGGGTTCTTGCCGTGGCCCAGTAGGCCTTCTGGTCCCAGGGCAAAAGATAGCCGGTAAAGCCGAAAGACATCGTCATCACGAACAGCAGCGCGCCGGCAACCCAGTTCAATTCACGGGGGTTCTTATAGGAACCGGTGATGAAGACCCTCAGCATGTGGACCAGGACCATCGCCACCATAAGGTTCGCAGCCCAGTGGTGGGTCGCCCGGAGCAGACGGCCGAGCGGCACGACCTGGTGCAGCCGCTGGATGCTCCGGTACGCTTCGGCCTCGGACGGCGTGTAGTACAGAGAGAGGAGCAGGCCGGTGAGCAGCTGCAGGACAAAAAGTGTGAACGCAATGCCGCCGAAACAGTAGAAGTAATTGATCCACCCGGGCACCGGCTTGTCCATGATCCGGCGGTGCCTGTTCGTGAATCCCATGCGTTTATTGAGGTAATCGAGAAGTCTCATGAAATCACATTGTACTTTGAACTATGAACTCAGCACTCTGAATTTTTTTAGACTTTAACGCCCACCAGCACCATGCCGTCCTGCATCCTCACCGGAAACCGCGTGAGCGGCGCAGGAGGCGGGCCTGCGATGTTCTTGCCCGTGAGGTCGTATCTCCCACCGTGGCAGGGGCACACAAATTCGCCCTTATCTTTCTGGTAATTAACAAGGCAGCCGAGGTGGGAGCAGACTGCGGAGAAGACGGTCGGCCCTTCTGCAGACGGTAGTATGAAGACCCGCGCCTTCCGTTCTTTGCCATTTACGGAAAAACTGAGTTCCGTTTTTTTTACGCCGGCGCGGGGGACCTCGTCTTCGGAGATAAGCGGGAAAAAGGCGAGCTCCTTAGCACGAACAGCGAGGGGAGAAGCAATTTTTACGGCAGGGACCAGAAACCCGAGACCGAGGAGCGCCAGGATGCCGTAGAGCGCTTTTTTCGCGAATTCCCGCCGGTTTGTTTCCATGGGTGGTTATACTACGATGAAGGGAGCGTGTCAACGGCAATTCATTTCGATCAAGCCGCGAAGACGCTGCGAGAAAGCGGGCCTGCGCTCGCAGCTGTAAAATGACGTAGTAACCTTTCGGGGAAAATGCAACGTAGCATCAAAAAAACCGCTGCTAAAAAAATCCGGCAGGACAGTAATTGAAATTACCGATTTGAAAATCCGTCTTGGCGGAAAACGTCATGGGCACTCCGTTTTCGCTATGCCCCTGGAAGGTATAGGTCGCAGTGTAATTATTGAGCGTGCCGCCAGTATCGGAAAAATATTGGTTTTTGCGTATAAGATCAACAAACTCCACAGAGAAGCTTGACGAGGTAGTAGTTGCGCCGCTCACGACGAAGCTGATAGTCTTTGCTCTCGTGTCCGACTGAATCGGCGGTGCGCCCGGCGAATCTGACGAGCTTGCGTAATCGATGGTATATCCGTCCAGGTAAACGGTCATCTGCCTCACGACGTTGCTGGGATTGATAAGACGTGCATCGAGTGAGACCATTGCCATATGATCGGCAAAATATTCCGGTTGGGTCTGAGCTGAGGTACCGTTGCTGTTTGTACAGACATTTTGGACAACGTCAACAGATGGCGTATTGCTGCCATTATACGTCGGTGTTATCGTCGCGCTCACGATAATTCCCGGGCTGTCCTTGCCGACCCCTCCGCACCCACCCACGAAAATTACAATTGAAAAAAAACATACTGCACTGTAATGACGAAGCCTATGCTTCATAGATCAGCCCTCCAAGTCGACCGAATGTCGGCTTCCGGCCGTTGATCCGGTCCTCTGATGGAACTCGCAGCCCTATTGTTACTCCTTCACAATCGTCGGGGTAATAAAAATCATGAGCTCCTCCTCGATCTTGGACGTACTTTTATTCTTAAAGAGCCATCCGAGAATCGGTATCTTGGACAGGAACGGCACTGCTGATTCGGTTTCCGCCTCACTCTTGGTGAGGATCCCCCCGAGCACGATCGTCTCGCCGTCGTTCACGACCACCTCGGCGTTGGCATCGCGTTTCGTAATCGTGGGAATTCCGTCTACTTCCCGCGAAAAATCAGGCTCTGATTTTTCCACTTTGATTACCATGGCGATCTTATTGTCTTTCGTGATCGTAGGAATTGCCGAAAGCGAGAGACTGGCGGATATGATCTGTACGCCGGCGGTATTCGTGCTGCCTCCGCCGGACTGCGCTGTGGCACTGACAATTCTTATCGGGATATCGGTGCCGCTCGATATTTTCGCTTCCTTGTTGTTTATTGTCAGCACTTTCGGGTTCGACAGGATCTTGCCGTTGCCTGTCGTCTGCATTGCCGATAGCTGAAGATCAAGCGAAAGTTTGCCTCCGAGTTTCCCGAAAGAGATCCCGATCGCGCCGCCCGAACCGGCCCCTACCGTGGCAGGCAGGTTCACGGCATAGGCATTGCCGCTCAGCCCCACGTCACCGGTGAGGGGGAAAAAGTTCGACGTACCAACTATAGGAGCCGACGACCCGCCCGTACTGCCGCTTGTTCCGCCGCCAGTGGTGCTGTTGACGCCCGTAGTCCCTCCGGTTACGACAGTTGTGCCGTTACGACCGGTTCCGGTATACTGGCCGCCCCACTGCACCCCGAGGTCCCGTGCATAGTTGGTCGATACTTCGATGATTTTGGCCTCGATCAGCACTTCAGGCATTTTCACGTCGAGATTCTTGAGGAGCCGGGCCATCTGATCGATGTTCAGGGACAAGGTCTCTGACCACGATCGCGTTCATTCGTCCGTCCATTGTTATTCTGGCCTTATCGCTTTTTATTTTTTCGATGACGGGGAGGACGTCCTGACTGCGCGCGTGGCCGAGTGGAAAGACCCTGGTCTCCATATCATTGTCCCGGGCTTCGGCAACCGAGAGGACTCGGACCATGTTTGCGTCCCGCACATAGGTGAGCCCCTTGGTCTTGAGGATCGATTCAAGAGCTGCCCAGAGATCGACATCTTTGAGGCTCATCGTCACCTGTCCCGAAACACTGTCACTAATGATGATGTTCAGGTTGGCCGCCTGTCCCACAGCCCGAAGTACATCTTTTATATCCGCGTCCCGGAACTCCAAAGAGAAGGGGGTTCCCGTTGCTCCTGAGACTTCGATCGTATCAGCGTGAACGTTGCCGAACGCCAGCAACAATAAAACGATCGTCAGCACAAAGATGCGGCCATGACCCAGAGATGGAATTGCTGCCATAAGCGCCTACCTCCCTACTTGCGAACGGAAAAGTTCTCCAGAAAAACCTCTTCGGTGCCACCCGTGCTGTTCATGAGAACAATGCTGCGTCTGCCGATGCTCATGAGTTTCTGGTCCCCGACCATGCTTCCTTCTCGCACCAATTCACCGCCGATTATTGCGATACGTTCGTTCTTGCCATATATGATGCCGGTAAGCTTTTTCTCAGGCGCGCGCGTCACCGGCGTGGCTGCAGTTCCCGTCAAATGGCCTGGCAAAGGGGTCTCTGCCCCACTCTCCGTTGCCCTGTGAAGTGCTTGTGGACGAAGAACGAGGTCCGTCGCCGAAGAACGGGTCGCGTTCCTGATCAGCCTGCTGGGCCGTCACGGTGCTCGCAAAAGCAGCGGTTGCGATCATCATACATATATAGAGTATTGTCTTGCGCATCATCCTTATACTGAATCGACTGCAACCGCGTGCTGACTCGCGCAAAATGCGTCTGAAGCGTCCATTGCTTCGTTCGGGAATAATTTTGCTTCAGTTCCTTACTTCGCCATATAGGTGACCGCTTCCAGCTGCGTCGCGCATGACGACGAAGAGTCCGGACAGGCGTCGACCCGGAGCTTCCGTATATTCACCAGCCGCGACTGCTGTTCAAGATGCTTGAAATATTCGGCCAGTTCCCGGTACCTCCCTTTGAGGTCCAGACTCACGGTCACTTCCTTATGATTATCCTTTTCAATTTCCTGCGACGGATGCACGGAAATTAGATTGATTCCTTCCCTCCGTGCCTCGGCGGAGACGTCTTCAAGGACCAGAATGACGCCCTTCTGGTCGACAAGCTGCCAGCCCTGCGCACCGGCTTTGATATCCGCAGCCCGCGCCTTCAGATCGGCAATCTGGAGCGAGAGCGCGACAATAGATTTCTGCGTTGTATCGATGTCTGCCTTCAGCGACGAGATGCTGCTTTCCGCCATCGCATAAGGATAACGGTATATCAGCCCTCCGATGAGCGTCAGCATTACAAGGAACGCAAGAAGACGCTCGCGTGGGGTAAACTTACGCTGAAATAATTGAGCCATCAGGGCACCCTCTGGGACTTTTTCACAAAACAATGAATTTCAAACTGGACGATATCCCTACCCTGGATTGTGGCTTTCTGTGCAAACAAAAGCTCGGGCTTGTCAAAATATCCCGATTGCTCCATGGCAAGCATGAAATCCGAGATCGGTCGATAGTTGAACGCGCCTCCCCGGATCCTGATTTCCGCTGCGCCCACTGAGCTTCCTTCCAGGCTGTCAAACCATACTCCGCGGGGGATAATGTGCGAAAACTGCTGAAAGACTTCGGACCACAAAACCCGCTCTTTGAGGAGGCTCTGGATCAGTGCTGCTTGCTCCGGATTTGCGCCCGGGACCGCTGTCAGCCCGAGCTCCTTGCGGATCGCTGCAACCTGCTGTTCGAGGACCTGCTTCTGGGGCGTCAGCGATTTAAGCGTGGCTTGCAGGTCCAGCCACTGCTTGGCCTTCAAACCGAACTGGACGATCCAGAGGAGCACAAAAAGAGTGCCGGCAATCAACCAGGGACTTAAAGCTTTGGCCGGTTTCTTCTCTTTCGGAGGCAGGAGATTTATGTACTCTTTTGTCGTTTTCATGAAACTCTTTTTGTCTCTGCAGCCAGCGTGGTAAATTTGAACGTATCTTTCTACATTTTCCTCAGCGCAAGACCCACGGCAGCCGAAAAACAGGGCGCCAGGGGACCGAACTCCGCCCCAAGTCCATCCTTGTATTTCAACCCTCCAAAAGGATCGCAGAGCTCAACCGGGAGACCGAGAGACCTGGAAAAATATTCAGGAAGTCCCTTCATGAGCGTAGCCCCGCCGGCCAAGACAACCCGGTCCACTGCTTTCTCACGGCTTGTCGTCCGGTAGTACTCGACAGAGCGCCGGATTTCCATAAGGAGGGCGTCAAGTTTGCCGACAATAAGGGCAACGGTCTTATTCTTTTCCAAGGGTGTCATCACGTCCACATTTCGCTTGAAAGCCTCGGCTTCCGGGATGCTGATGCTCAAGTCCTCTGCGACAAGTCGGGTCATGTCCGCACCGCCTGTGTCCACGCAACGGCTGAAGCGGAGCACCCCACCCTTGAAAATATCTATTTCCATCTTTCCCGCCCCGATGTCCACGGCAAGAGTGTCCAGTGCGCTTGTCCTCGCCTCGGTAAAAGAGGACATTGCGAAGCGCCAGCGCATTTGCATCCACTACCGCCACTTTTACCTGGGCCTCTTCGAAGGGGGTAAGGTGCTCTCTGATCTTGTTTTTTTCCGCCACGACCAGGACGATATCGTACTTAGCAACTGCGCCTTCAAGCTTTTCGCCGGTGATCAGGTACTCTACGAGGGCCGCATCGAGGGAATAGGAAATGTGCCGTTTCGCTTCCCACCGGACAGCCTCGCGCAATTCTTTAAGCGGCATCTTCGGCAGTGTCAGCGAGCGGATGGTAAGGTCCTTACCGGGCATCTGGGTGATGACGTTCATGCGGCCGATCTTCTTCTCCGACAGTAAAAGCCGAAGGTCCGTACCGATGGACGCACCTGCAGCAGCATCAGGCGGGAACTCGATGATCGCTGCACTGGTCAGTGTCGGTCTTTTGCCGGGTCTGATTCGCACAGCCTTGATGCCGCCTGCGCCGATGTCGATTCCCGTTATTTCACTCGGTCCGAATAGTCCCATAAAATAAGCAGCTCAGAGCTGCGAAAAGATCCTCAAATTCATTTTTCTACAGGTTGCAGGTTGCGCTGTAATAAATAACCATGAATCCCCCTCACTGTCAAGGGAAAACTGTCAGGCAGCAAATTTCTTGGTCGTCATGTGTAGTCGTCGAATAGTACAGGTGTTCCCCTGTGCATTTACTTTATGTCCTCCTGCCAGATCCCGGGATCGGTGTCGTTCAGCCCGCCGGTATTGAAAGGATTAACCGTTACCACAGTGTGTTTGACTCGAACCACTCCTAAATCATCAGTGATCGTTACGTCAAAGGTATAACTCCCCGCCGTGACCGGCGTTTGCGAGAACAGGAGTGAATAATTGCCGACGTTTCCTCCCGGCGGCACGTAGTCAGGGGCGGCTTGTGCGGTAAAGGTCGTTGATCCCGCAGGCCTTGTCCAGAGGTCGTCGTCAACGCCTGCCATGTTGGTCACAAGCGCATAGCCGTCATCATCGAACGTCCAGCCGGAGGGGATTGCAATGGACACCTGATTTATGTTTGAGCAGGCCCAGTTCTCAATATTCCACGAAATTTCCGCGTCCGAGCTGTCTGCATTCGTCGTCCCCGGAGGGGGGACGTTATACCCGTCCACATTCTGTACTGTCGACGTGGCCGTCGCCGTCGTGAGCACGCCATTCGTTGCAAAGCCCTGCACAGCATAGGTGTCATCATTCGGGGGGGGGGGCGGTCGGGGGGTTCCCGGTCACCGTTGCAGTCCAGGTAAAAGTGCCGGTAGCCCCGTTAGCTATCGAGATCGGAGATTGCGTCGCAGGGTTGAACGTGCCGATCGCGGCCGAGCCGGTAACCACAGAGATAAGAGCCGAAGGGACCACATTGTTGACTGTAGCACCCGTGGTATTCGAGACCGTCATCACAAATGTTGCAACATCTCCGGAATACAGGCAGACCGGATTATTCGTAAATGAAGTTATGGAAAACCCGCAAACCAGGGCCGAATTGATGTTTACGGTAGAAGAAGATATCGTCGCAGATGTTCGTGATGTGCCCGAACTGGTAGTACAACTGCCGTTGGTGCTCGCGCATGCAGTAAAATAGACCGACCCGCCGGCCGCACCGGTATCGGTAAGCGTGTAAATCCAGGTAACGGTCCCTGTGGCCCCCGCAGTCAGGTTCAGCGTGGGAGGGTTGGGCGCCGGCGTCGGATTATTAACATTAGCACTCGTCGTATTTGCCGTCGTCCGCGGGGAGGGTACAGGGGCAATAGCGTTCACCGTACCGCTGGTTTTATTCGTCACCGTCATGGTCAAGGTAAACTGGCAATTGTTTCCTACACTGGTAGCCGAGGGGACCAGGGTCATGAGCAGCGATTTCCAGGTCCAAGTGCCCAGGTTATAAAGAGTAACGCTCCGTGTCCTCCAGCCAGACCAGAACGAGGCGACCACACTGCTTAACACATCGTTCCTGTCAGTAGTCAAGGTCGTGTTATTAATGATGTTAAAGGTAAAGTTTTGCGAGCCCGGCGATGGGATACGGTTGGCCGTGGCATTCGCAGAGCAGGTGATCCTTCGATAGTTGCTTCCAGATGCCCTCGATAAAGAGCAGGTCCAACCCGATACGGTTATGGTTTGCGGAGGGAAAAAACTGTAGGTTCCGGACACGTTGAACTGTACTGTCGTTATTGTTTCGCCGGCATTGGTCCCATTACTTGTATTAGCAACAGTGAAGGTTATAGCTTGGGCAGCGCCCATGGGGAATGCAGCAGGTGTCGTAACTTGTGTGACCGTAAACTGACGCGCGGCCTCTGCAGGCGTCTGCCACAGACACAGCGCGGCGCAGACAAAAAAGGCAAAAACTACTTTTTTTGAACTGCTCTTCATGAGAATTTCTCCCCGTCGTTACCGTTGCACGGTTTTTCGCACGACCCGCACGGCTGCTCCCACGGTCCCTGTGGAAGTCATCTCGGACTGCATGCCCGGAGAGCCGCCCGCAAGCAGCGGGGTTACCGGTCTGCCGGCATTATGCGCTGCGCTGACCGCTCCGTTCAGACAGCGCTGGACCCCGGTCAGTGTCATGTTGCCGCCCACGGCGCTGGAGCCGCTGTAGACGATCTCCTCACCTTCGATAGTAACGATTCCCGAACCGAGGAACTTTATATTCGCTGCGATGCGAAAGCTTGCAGGGCTGCTGCAGGAATTAGCAAGGGCGTCGACAAGAGTGGTCACGGGATAGACATCGGTCCCCCTGCTGAAGCTGTTTGCCGCCGTGGCTATTGTGCCGATGGTTTGTCCACGGGCAGTTAGGGTGAACGTGTTTGCATTGAGAATCGTATATTGCACGAACTCAGCGCCTGCAGTAACGTCATCATCGATTTGCAGATAGCCGCTTGGCGGAAACCCGTTCGTCGTATAAACGGAAGCTGTGCCGGCTCCTGCGAGCAGCCTTCTCTTAAGCGTCGTTGCGGGCGCCCGCGTGGTTGCAGTAAAGTTTCCTGCGCCGAGATTCGTCGCCGGGGCCGCGAACAGGGGATCTGTTGTGCCCCGGTACCAGTCGAGACTTTGGGCAAGCAGCCGTTGTTCAAACTCAACGCCGCCCTCGGCAATCGAAAACGCCTGCAGAGACTGCAGGTCGTTGATAGAGCTGAGCGCGCGGGTATTGATGAGCGACACGAACATCACGCCCATGAACGCCAGAATCACGATGATGAAAATCGCGATGATGATGGAAGTGCCTTTTGAATTCCCGATCATTGCGTCCGAAAATCCCCCGCACCCTATTTATGGACAAAGGCTGTGAGACCTTCCCCATAGATTAATGTGAGAAAGTGGTCTTAGTCAATATGGAGAACATTAAACCGCATGTTAAAAGTTCATCGGATGAACACGCGTTTGTACTGCCACGGATTCAGACCCCTGAGTAGCCTTTATTTTTATCATCACGAACCAGACCTGATCCGCTGATACGGCGGCTGTTGTGCCATCCTGCTGAAAATAAGAAAAAGACGAATTAGCAGTGTCAATCGATGATGCCAGTATGTTCCAGCCGCCCCAGGCCAAAGGGCTGCAGGCGGCGCTTTCACGGCGACTGACCGTCGTACCGCTTACCTGAAATTCAACAGCCCTGCCCGTTACATCGCAGAAGACCAGGTCCGTTGACGTCATTGTCAGAATGTCGGCCGCTGTATTGTTCCGGATGAGCCGCGCTTCCCGCGCGATGCGTTCCACGGAAAGCCTTGCCTGGTAGTCGACATCACTGCGCGTGTCTTCAGCGGAATAGGACCTCGCGCCTTGCATGACAATCATCGCCCCGATCCCGGAGATGATTGATACGATCACGATCGTGATGACGATCTCGATGAGGGTGAAACCATTAGAATTCGGCATGCGGCATGCGGAATGCGAGATACCGCTGCTAACGTGCGCGCGCTGTCGATCCTGTATTCCATTGTTTTCCATTTTTTCACACTAATAATACGTTACGAGCGTATCAACGCTCACACTGCCGACCGTCGGCTGGGTAATCGTTACCGTTACATGCTTGTAATTCGTCGGGCCGCCGACTTGAGTGTTAAGATTGCCCGGATTGACGTAACTGATATTTCGGTTGCAGCCGAATCCCGCCGGCATGGTCGAAACACAGGGCAGCCCGGCGCCCGTCGCAATCGACGCGAAACCGCCGGCTATTTTCTCCCCGACTACCTGCTCCAGCTCGCCCTGCGCAAGTTGGGTCGCCTGGTCCAGGATCACGGGATTAGCGCTGCCCCTCATGCCAAAAATGAAGACCGACAGCACACCGACAGCGGCGATAGACAGCACGACAAGCGTAATAACCGTCTCGATCAGGGTGAAACCGTTCGATTCTCTGCTTGCCAATCGTCTTCGGAACTTTGCCTTGCGCATGTTAGTTCACCGCGCCTGTCTGAGGAGTAATCGTAATGCTGCCCGCGGGAACGGCGTTTCCATTGACCGTAACGGTCATGCCTGCGGGGTTCGTGGAGCACACGTTTCCCAAACCTGTGCAGTTGTAAGGCCGCCCGAGGGAATCATATTCGAGGCAGGTCATGGCTGGAAGCGTCAGTGTAATGCCGGCGTAGCTTCCTGCGTTCAGGGTGACCGAATATGGCCCGCCTGTTGCCGGATCAACAGCCGTGTTAAAGGAGTTGCAGGTACCGCCGGGGCTGGTTAACACGGAATAACTCGTTGTACTGAAATTCACGCGCGTCCTGGCTGTTTCCGTCATCGCAAGGTTCTGCGCATACCGGACGTCGGCGCGCAGTTTGTCCGTGAATGCCCCGGCATTGGTTGAAGTGATGTTCCCCAGCTTCGGCGCGGCAAACACCGCAAGAATGCCGATGAGCACCATGACCATAACCAGCTCTATTAGGGTGAAGCCTTTCCGGTCCATGCAATCCTGCCATCGTTATGGCTGCATCACAAAAAAAGGCAGGCGAGTTTTTCTCGCCCGCCTCCAACTTTCAAAAAGAGCACGTCTCGTTTCATGTATCATGGCTTAGTCAGTAGTAAGACCTGCGGCCTTCAGGTTAGCCGTTACACAGGAGTACGTTGCATCTGACGCCAACACGATGTTAATCTCCCCAGCAGCAGCCCCGGTAGTATTAAGCGTAAAACCATCTAATACTGTGTTAGCCTCAACGGCTGCCCTCGTAGTCGGTGTTTGGGACGACGCAAGCGAAATTGCCGCTGCTGACATTACTGCACCCTTTGCACCAGAGCATGCCGCGGTTTTTGCATTCGATGCCAAATCAATATACTTCGGTATCGCCACCGCCGCAAGAATTCCCAGGATCACAATGACCATAACCAACTCGATGAGCGTAAAACCTTTTTGAGACTTTAACATGTAAAATCCTCCTTATATAAGTGTCAGCGTTTCAAATCGAAGTCATTTTTCTGCCGGGTCACCACGTTTCATATCCTTTTGTTGTCGACCTCACCTCCCCTTGGATTTCGTTATAGCTAAACGGTGTTCCGAACGAATCGAGTATATTACCCTGAGCATCAATCGCTTGTTGCATGAGATACTTCTGCTTGAATATTGAACCGGTGTAAGCTTCTGCTCCGGTCCGTGCCGGCATCATGATATCTTTCTCAATAAGTTCACGAAGACTTCGGGGATTTCGGCCGTTCAGCATGTGGAACAGTCGAATACTTGTTCGAATGTTCGAGAGGCTCGTTTTTAGCGCCGCTTCCTGGGCCTCATGTGCCACCCGCTGATATTTCGGGATCACGACCCCGATTAATATCCCGATGAGGCAAAGGGTGATTATGGTGTCAAGTATCGTAAGTCCCTTTTGACACCGTAACCGAAATCCCACTAATCTGCCTCCGCAGGGATAAAATCTTGCTGAATTTTAACAAAATATTCACAATGGGTCAACAAAAATCTACAATATATTTTTAGTTCCAGAAATTGTGGTTTCTCTTACAAAAAAGCAACTAGCGCATTTTCAGGCGCAATTTGTCCACTGACACGGGTGCAGTTAGAGAAAAAGTCCATCGTATTGGCAACTTACTTGTGGAACAGGCTCATCAAATTCCACATGGGCAGGAAAATCCCCAATGCCAGGAACAGGACCATCCCGCCGACAAAGAGCAAGAGGATCGGTTCGATCATGGTGGAAAGGTTTTTGAGCGCATACTCCACATCCATGTCGTAATAATCCGAAACCTTGTTCAGCATGACGTCAAGCTGACCGGTTTCTTCCCCCACACTGACCATCTGGACAACGAGCGGCGGAAACAGCTTCGAAGACTCCATGGGCTGCACGATGCCTTTGCCTGCCCGGAGACTTTCGCGCATGTCTTCCACAGCGCGGGCAATCACCACATTGCCCACGATCTCACTCGATATATCGAGCGTCAGCATCATCGACAAACCGCTCTTCTGCAAGGCGCTGAAGACCCGGGCGAACCTTGAAAGCGCGACTTTTCGAAACAGGATGCCGAAGATGGGCAGCTTAAGCTTCAGTCGGTCCCAGTTCCACCTGCCTTGTGGTGTGCGCACATAGGAGACAACGCCCCATGCCAGCACGCCTATTCCCAGAACAATGAAATACCAGTAGTGTTGTACGGCATAATTGATCCCGATGAGAACCCGTGTCGGCATCGGGAGCTCCGTCTTAAATTGCGCAAAAATTGCAGCGAATCTGGGGATCACGAAACTCACCAGAAATACGAAGGCGATGCAGATGGAAACCACGACGATCAGGGGATAACGGACTGCGGCTTTGACCCGTGCGCGGGTCTCAGCGTCATGTTCGGCGAGAAGGGCCAGCCGGTTCAATATTTCGTCGAGGATACCGGCGGTCTCGCCTGCATGGATCATGTTGACATACAACTTGCTGAATATTTTTGGATGCTTTGCCAAAGCATCGGAGAACGTCATGCCCGACTCGATGTCCTTCCGAAGCCGCGAGATTGCGTCCCGGAGGCGGGGGTTTTCGGTCTGCTTTTCGATGGTTGTGAGGGTTTGGATGAAGGGAATACCGGCGCTTAAGAGGGTGGCAAGTTGTCTGCTGAAGATGATGAGGTCCTGGGCCTTTATTCGCGTAAAGCCCGAAAACAGGTCGGTCCGGAGAATCGGCTGAGCCTGTTCTTTGATGTCAACGGGAATGAGACCCTGACCGGAAAGCTGGTCCGCCACAGCCTCCCTGCCACGCGCCTCCATGACGCCCTCATGAAGAGCCCCGTTTTTATCCCGCGCTTTGTAACTGTATTGAGGCATGAAGGACCCTCGTGAAGCAATCTATCGGAACGAACATGCCCGTAATTCAGTCCTCCCCGCTGCCTGCTCCATTACCTCTGTTATCGGACAGGGGGGTCTGGATCCACCCGCTCAGGCTTCAGGAGAAATCCCGGTCATGCACAATGACCGCGTTGGGCAGATTTTAAACGATTAGTTGCATTACGTTATCATAAAACAGGAAGCAGTGCAACAAGGGAAAAAATAAAACATTGACAAAAACTGTTTTCTGCGGTATCATTTTTTACGACCATACAGACAGCCTAATCTAAAACCTCATTTACCAAACCCAACAGATTAATTTCTCAGGTTGAAAAAAAAGAGACACACCCTATTCACAACAGAGGAAGGCACGCTCATCCGTAGCAAACTCACAAGCCGGCAGAGTCGTTTATCGTACGCCACACACAACCCGACAGTCTGAGGACCCGCCTCCTTTAAATCGAAATTTTGGGCATTCATGCAATCACACACGTTCAAGAGCAATAGCGGCCACCAACCCCACCTTCGCAATAAGGTACGGACCCCATCTGCCCCTCAAACCCGGGCCAAGGAGTAAAGAATGAACTTAGTAGAACTGAAAGGCAAAAGTATCGCCGAGCTGACTACCATGGCGGACGAGCTGAAGGTCGAAGGCGTCAGCGGTATGCGAAAGCAGGAGCTCATTTTCGCGATCCTGCAGGCCCAGACCGAGAAGAACGGCATGATCTTCGGCGAAGGAGTGCTCGAGATCCTGCCGGACGGCTTCGGCTTCCTGAGAGCGCCGGACTACAATTACCTGCCCGGACCGGACGACATCTATGTATCGCCGTCCCAGATCCGGCGGTTCAATATACGTACCGGAGATACGGTCTCGGGTCAGATACGGCCCCCGAAAGAAGGCGAGCGCTACTTCGCGCTGCTCAAGGTTGATGCGATCAACTACGAGGACCCCGAAATCTCCCGGACCAAGATCCTCTTCGATAATCTCACTCCCTACTATCCCGAAAAAAAGATCAAGCTTGAACATTCTCCCACGGACTACACGACCCGCGCCATGGACCTCGTTACCCCCATCGGCATGGGCCAGCGCGGTATGATCGTGGCCCCGCCGCGGACCGGCAAGACCATGCTTCTCCAATCCATTGCCAAGGCCATCCTCAAGAATCACAAGGACATCAAGCTCATCGTGCTTCTCATCGACGAACGGCCGGAAGAAGTCACGGACTGGCAGCGCCAGGTAAAGGCCGAGATCATCAGTTCCACCTTCGATGAACCGCCGCAAAGGCACGTGCAGGTCGCGGACATGGTGAGCGAGCGCGCCAAACGTCTCGTGGAGCACAAAAAGGACGTAGTTATCCTTCTGGACAGCATTACGCGCCTGGCCCGGGCGCACAATGCCATCATCCCGGCCTCAGGCAAGGTGTTGTCCGGCGGTCTGGACGCAAACGCGCTGCAGCGGCCGAAACGGTTCTTCGGCGCGGCCCGGAGCATCGAAGGCGGCGGCAGCCTCACGATCCTTGCCACAGCGCTGGTGGACACCGGCAGCCGCATGGACGACGTGATCTTCGAGGAATTCAAGGGCACCGGCAACATGGAACTCCATTTGGACCGGAAACTCGTGGACAAACGCGTGTTCCCGGCCATCGATATCAACGCCTCGGGAACCCGGAAGGAAGAATTGCTTGTGGAGAAGGAAGACTTGAACCGCATGTGGGTGCTCCGCAAGGTGCTGAATCCGCTGTCCACGGTCGAGAGCATGGAGTTCCTGCTCGAGAAGCTCAAGCAAGCCAAGACCAACAGGGACTTCCTCGACTCCATGAACAAGTAATTTTTTTTCTTGTATTTTTGCGCAGTTTGGTATATTATTTCGGCCTTAACGAAAATAGCCACAGCCCGCGCTGTGGCTATGGTTTATTTCAGGAGGAGAAGACAATGAAGCAGGACATACATCCCGACTACAAGGTTACAACGGTTCACTGCGCCTGCGGCGAATCGTTCCAGACCCGCTCCACGAAACAGGACATAAGACTCGATATTTGCTCGGTCTGCCACCCCTTCTTTACCGGCAAGCAGAAACTCATCGACACCGAAGGCCGCGTCGACAAGTTCAGGAAGAAGTACAATAAGGCGTAAACCCGAAAGGGCAAGGGCCAGGGAGTCTTGTTGGAAAAGATGAACATAGGTGGACAGGCTGTGCTCGAAGGTGTGATGATGCGTTCACCTCATGCCTTTACCGTGGCCGTGCGCAAAGGTGGCAAGCCCGGCGCCGGGATCGCGATTTTGCAGGAAATGATCCAGCCGCTGGGCGAACGCTTTCCGCTGTTTAAGAAAAAAATCATCCGGGGCTCGGTGGTACTTTTTGAAGCTTTGTGGCTCGGCATCCGGGCGCTTAATTTTTCAGCCAACGAGGCCCTCGAAAGCGAAGACGGCAAGAAGGAAGAAATCAGCAACCTTGCCATGGCAGGGACCATGATTGTTGCGCTGGCCTTTTCACTCGGCCTCTTTCTGGGACTGCCCCTCCTCCTTACCAACCTGCTCGGCATGAAATATGATGCGGTAACGAAGAGCAGCATGCTGTTCAATCTGACGGACGGCGTGCTCCGCGTGGCGCTTTTCCTCGGCTATGTTTCCGGCATTTCGTTCATGAAGGACATCCGGAGGGTCTTCGAATACCATGGTGCGGAGCACAAGGCGATTGCGGCTTACGAAGCAGGAGTAGAGCTCACGGTAGCGAATGCACGGCCCTACTCCCGGATCCATCCGCGGTGCGGCACGAGCTTTCTGATTGCGGTCGTTGCGCTTTCTATTCTCGTATTTTCCCTGATTCCGGGCAGCTGGCCGCTCTGGGCGAAGGGGCTGTCGCGAATCGCGCTCCTGCCGCTTATCGCAGGTTTGGGTTATGAATTCCTGAAGTTCAGTGCACTGAAAGGCGGAAATCCCGTGATCAAGGGCCTGATGCAACCGGGGCTCTGGCTCCAAAGGCTGACGACCCGGGAGCCATCGGACGATCAAATTGAGGTGGCCCTGAGGTCCCTCACTGAGGCCCTCGCGATGGAACCCCGCTGAAGCGAAGCGGGGTTTTTTTTGGGAAACACGGACCTTCTAACCGCCGCGCGCGCAGAGAAAACCGCTTGGCAACTTCGTTTCGTCCTAGTGACCTTTGTGGTGAAACGGTATTCTTATGTTGAGAAAATTAGACGCTGTTGCTGAAAAATATGACGAGCTGACGAGGCTCCTGACCGATCCCGGCGTTGCGGCCGACCACCAGCAATACCAGAAGTATTCGAAGGAACGGTCGGAGATCGAAGACGTCGTGAACCACTTCCGCGCCTACCAAAATGTGCAGAAGCAGATCCGGGAAGCGGAAGAGATCATCACCGACAAGCAGGCCGACCCGGATCTCAGGGCCATGGCAGATGCCGAACTCAAGGAACTCCGGCCCAGGGTCGAGCAGATGGAGCAGGAGCTCCGGATCATGCTCGTGCCCAAGGACCCCCGGGATGACAAAAATATCTTTCTCGAAATCCGCGCCGGCGCAGGGGGCGATGAGGCGGGTTTGTTTGCGGCGGAGCTCTTCCGCATGTATTCCCGCTATGCCGAGAAAAAGCGCTGGAAAGTCACACTTCTCGACATGAGCGTAACGGGCGTCGGCGGCGCCAAGGAAGTGATTGCCCAGATCCAGGGCAAGGGCGTGTATAGCCGCCTCAAATACGAAAGCGGGGTGCACCGCGTGCAGCGCGTTCCGGCCACGGAGGCGAGCGGCAGGATCCATACGTCCACGGTCACCGTCGCGGTCATCCCCGAGGCCGAGGATGTGGACGTCCAGATCGAGCAGAAGGACCTGCGTATCGACACCTATTGCTCTTCCGGGCCCGGCGGTCAGAGTGTGAACACCACATACTCGGCCGTGCGGATCACGCACATACCGACCGGCGAGGTGGTCGCCTGCCAGGACGAGCGATCACAGCTCAAGAACCGCGAAAAAGCCATGAAGATCCTCAAGTCGCGCTTGCTCGAAAAAGAACGCGAGAAGAGAGAGGCCGAAGAGTCCGCGGCCCGCAAGCTCCAGGTCGGCACGGGCGACCGCAGCGAAAAGATCAGGACCTACAACTTTCCGCAGAGCAGGGTGACCGACCACCGCGTCGGGCTATCGCTCTATAAGATCGATGCGGTCATGGACGGAGACATCGACGAGTTCGTCGATTCTCTTACAGCGGCAGACAACGCGGAGCGGCTGAAAAACCTGTGAGGCGAAGGCGAAATTCAGAATGCACCCTGCTCTCGCGCCGTGCACTCGTGAGCGCGGGTGCAGAGGAGTGCGGAAGGAAGAGCGGCAATGCTTTATGTATTTTGTCTTTCATCGTTTCCGCATTCCGAATTGGATTCCGTTGATGCTCTTTGAATCGATAAACAAGGCAGCCGGCCGTTTAACCACGGCGGGCATACCCGGTGCCCGCTTCGATGCCGAGGTGCTCCTCCGGCATACACTCGGCAGAGACCGTGCCTGGCTCCTGGCCCACATGCAGGAAGCGGTTGACGATGAGCTCCTCGGGAACTTTGAACGAGCTGTCGAACGGAGGGCGCAGCGGGAGCCGCTTCAGTACATTACCGGGAAACAGGAATTCTGGGGCCTGGACTTTGCGGTTACGCGGGACGTTCTTGTTCCGAGGCCTGAAACCGAGTTGATCATCGAGACGGCTCTTGACCGTATTCCGAAGAAAAACGAACCGCTCACGATCATAGACCTCTGCACCGGCTCGGGCTGCATTGGCGTCTGCCTGGCAAAAGAACTGCCGTTTGCACGTATTTTCGCCGCGGACAAATCCGCGAAAGCCCTCAAGGTTGCCGGTGAAAACGCATGCAAGCATGTCGTCGCGGACCGGATTCAATTTTTTGAAGGCGACCTTTTCGACCCCCTTGATGCGCTTGACATGCACGGGCAGGTTGACCTCATTGTTTCAAATCCTCCCTATGTGCCGTCGGGAGAATTCAGTGCGCTCCAGGCTGAAGTAAGAGATTATGAGCCGGAAATGGCCCTTATAGCCGGTCCCCGGGGCACGGAGATCCATCAACGCATTCTTGATGAAGCGCCCCGCTTTCTCAAAGGGAATGGCGCCCTCATCATGGAGATGGGCATAGGACAAGCCGCGACTCTCGTGCGCATGATTCAGGAAACCGGCGCTTTCACCGGGCCTGATGTTCTCAAAGACCTGGCAGGAATCGACCGAATTGTAACAGTCAGAAAAAAATAAGCATCGACCACGCAGCGAAATGATGGCAACTGTTTGACTTATGATCATCGGCGGCTGAGCCTTCGTCCTGAGTTCATGCAGAAGACTCGCGACGAAGACTGTGTTATTTAAAATCATGAAGAAGATCATCATCAACGGCGGCAAAAAACTTCACGGTGAGGTCACGATCAGCGGAGCGAAAAACGCTGCGTTGCCGATTCTCGCTGCAGGCCTCCTGTGTGCAGGAACGCACAGGATCTCAAACGTCCCCCGCCTGGCTGATGTGACCACCTTCGGGAGGATCCTCCAGAACATGGGTGTGTCCTTTGAACGGAAGGACACCGACATCGTCATCGATTCCACGGGTCTCTCGAACCCCGAGGCGCCCTACGATCTCGTACGAACCATGCGTGCCTCGGTGCTCGTGCTCGGCCCGCTGGTGGCGCGCATGGGCAGTGCCCGCGTATCATTGCCGGGCGGATGCGCAATCGGCGCGCGCCCCATCAACCTGCATCTCATGGGCCTTGAAAAGCTGGGAGCAACGGTCGAGATCGAGCACGGCTACGTCGTGGCATCGGCCAGGAAGCTCCGCGGTGCGCATATCTATTTCGACACCATTACCGTCACCGGCACCGAGAATATCATGATGGCGGCGGCTCTCGCACAGGGCGAAAGCATCATTGAAAATGCGGCGCGTGAACCGGAAATCGTCGATCTGGCAAACGCTCTTGTTCTGATGGGAGCACAGATCGAAGGCGCGGGAACGGACGTCATAAAAATCCAGGGTGTCGAGAGTCTCCGGCCGATGGACTACACTGTAATGCCCGACCGGATCGAGACCGGCACTTTTGTCATCGCTGCGGCAATCACCGGCGGCACGGTGACGATCAAGAATTGCTTTCCCGGTCATCTCGATGCTGTTCTCGCCAAGGTAAAAGAAGCCGGCGCGGAAGTCATTATCGACAACGGCACGATCCGCGTGACCGGACAGCCGGCGATCAACCCGGTGAATATCAAGACGCTGGAATATCCCGGGTTTCCTACGGATATGCAGGCACAATTTATGAGTCTCATGACGCTCGCCAAAGGCACCAGCGTGATCAATGAGACCATTTTTGAGAACCGTTTCACGCACGTGGCGGAACTCCGCCGCATGGGCGCCGATATCGAGGCTGACGGCCGAACGGCGATCGTGAAAGGCGTGTCGAAACTGTCTGCAGCGCCCGTCATGGCTACGGACCTCCGCGCGAGCGCGTCGCTCATTCTTGCGGGACTGGCCGCCGAAGGCCAGACCGTGATCTCGCGCATCTACCACCTCGACCGGGGCTATGAGCGTATCGAAGAAAAGCTTTCGGCCTTGGGAGCGGACATTAAAAGGGTATGAACCGATTGTAGATTGCGGAATGCGGATTTAAATCCGGAATCAGCAACCCGAAATCAGAAATTGAAGAGGCTTTATGAAAATCATCGATTCACAGCAGAAAGACATTTTAGCAGAACTGAAACGCATCGTGAACCGCGGCGAGACGGCCACCGAAGAAGTTGCCGCTGCCGTGAAAGAAGTCGTCGAACGCGTTCGCAAGGAAGGCGATCCGGCGGTCCTCGAGTACACGGAGAAATTCGACAAGGTAAAGCTCTCTCTCAAGGACATCAAGGTGTCGCCGGAGGAAATCAAGGAAGCTTACTCACGCGTGGAAGCGAAAAAAGTGGACGCGCTCAAACTGGCGGCGCAGAACATCCGTGCTTTTCATGAAAAACAGAAGATCAGTTCCTGGGTCAGCCAGGAGGCGGACGGCGTTATCCTCGGACAGCTCGCTCGACCGATCAGGAGCGCCGGAATCTACGTCCCCGGCGGCAAGGCCTGTTATCCTTCATCGGTACTCATGAACGTGATCCCGGCGATGGTAGCGGGCGTGGAGCATCTTGTTATGTGTTCGCCGGCCCCCGGCGGAGGTCTGAACCCCTATATCCTGATCGCCGCGGACATCGCCGGCGTGAAGGAGATCTACAAGATCGGCGGAGCGCAGGCTGTCGCGGCCATGGCCTACGGCACCGCCACGATCCCCAAGGTTGACAAGATCGTGGGTCCGGGGAACATCTACGTTGCCACGGCCAAGCGATACGTCTTTGGCCAGGTCGACATCGATATGATCGCAGGACCGAGCGAGATCCTTGTTATTGCAGACGACTCGGCAAACCCGGAGTTCGTTGCCTCGGATCTCCTTTCTCAGGCGGAGCATGACGAACTCGCCTCGTCCATTCTCGTGACGAGTTCACGGGATATTGCAGAGAAGGTGGATGCAGAAGTGGAACACCAGCTCGCGAACCTGACCAGGAAGGAGATCGCGCGCAAGGCAATCGACCGCTTCGGAGCTATCGTCATAACCGCCTCTCTGCAGGAATCGGCGGAGGTCTCCAACTCTATTGCGCCCGAGCACCTCGAACTTGCCGTGGAAAAACCCTTCGAGCTTCTGGCGTTGATCAAGAATGCCGGTGCCATCTTTCTCGGCCACTACACGCCCGAGTCTGTGGGCGACTATATCGCCGGCCCGAACCACGTGCTCCCCACAGGCGGAACGGCACGGTTCTTTTCGCCCCTGTCTACGGACAGCTTCATGAAAAAGTCGAGCCTTATCTTCTACACACGGGAGGGGCTGGACAAGGTCGGCGAAGCCGTGATGCAGATCGCCGACGTCGAAGGCCTCGAAGCGCACGGGAATACCATCAAGGTAAGGATGGCGAAAAAATAGACATACCGCAGAAGTCAGAAGACAGAAGTCAGAAGTCAGACGAGAAACCAAAATCCGTTCTCCTGACCACTGGCTACTGACTACTGACTCCTTCGTTACAAAGGAGCTCATATGCCGACGAAATCAAAAAAGACCACGACGAAATCACCTGCTGTCGCAAATCAGAAGCTCAAGCTCGGCCTCCCGAAGGGCAGCCTGCAGGACTCAACGTTCAAGCTCTTCAACAAGGCCGGCTACCGCGTCCAGGTCAGTTCCCGGAGCTACTATCCGACCATTGACGACCAATACATCGATTGCACGCTGGTCCGGGCACAGGAGATGGCCCGGTATGTTGATCACGGTATCTTCGATGTGGGCCTCACCGGCAAAGACTGGATCCTTGAGCAAAATGCCGATGTCGTCGAGGTCGCCGAACTCCGGTATGCCAAGGGAGGGCTGAACCCGGTCCGCTGGGTCGTGGCAGTGCCTGAAGACTCCAAGATCAAGTCGGTCAAAGACCTGAAGGGCAAGCGGATCGCGACCGAACTCGTCGGCTACACGAAACGGTACCTCAAGTCCAAAGGTGTCACTGCTGATATTGAATTTTCCTGGGGCGCTACGGAAGTGAAGCCGCCGCGGCTCGCCGACGCGATCGTGGAACTCACCGAGACCGGCTCCTCGCTCAAGGCAAACAAGCTCCGGATCGTGGAAGTCATGCTCGAATCCACGACCCGGCTCATCGCGAACAGGAAGGCCTGGTCCGACCCGTGGAGGCGGAAAAAAATCGAGAATATGGCGATGCTGCTCCAGGGAGCGCTCGCTGCTGAAGAGAAGGTGGGACTCAAGATGAACGCGCCCAAGGCGAACCTCGATGAGATTTGCAGCCTGCTCCCTTCCATGCACGCTCCGACGATATCACACCAGACCGATCCTGCCTGGGTCAGCCTCGAAGTGATCCTGGATGAAAAACTTGCCAGGGACCTGATCCCGCGTCTCAAGCGGCGCGGCGCATCGGGGATCGTAGAGTATCCGTTGAATAAAGTGATCCCCTGATCTTAAGGGCGGCCCGCAAGGCCGCCTTTTTTAAATTCCAAAACAATTTCCTCTTGTGCCTCCCCTCCATTTCTTGTATATTGCTGCTGATATGAAGAAAAAGCTGACAAAACCGCAGGACATCGCACGACTCATCAGGCCGTCCGTGCGCCGTCTCGCTGCCTATCATATTGACGAAACGCCCGTCCGCATCAAGCTTGATGCCATGGAGAACCCCTTCGTAATGCCCGGGACCGTGCGCCGCGACATCGCTCAAGCAGCCCGGAACACGCTGATCAATCTGTACCCTGATCCTTCGGCCAAAGAACTGAAAAAGTCGATCGCGTCCCTCTGGAAGATGACGCCGAAGCAGATGATGCTCGGCAACGGGTCGGACGAATTGATCCAGGCGATCATTCTTGCCTTCGGCGGCCCGGTCCTTGTTCCGGTGCCGACCTTCGCCATGTATGACCTTACTTCACGTGCGCTCGCTCAGGAGGTCGTTTCCGTTCCGCTCGATGCCGGCTTCGATCTCGATGCGGAGCTGATGATCAAAAAAGCGAAGGCCAGCAAGGCAAAAGTGCTATTCCTGGCCTGCCCGAACAACCCCACGGGAAACCGGTTTTCGGAAAAATCAGTCCGAAGGATCCTGGATAACGTCAAGGCGGCAATCGTCATCGATGAAGCGTACTATAGTTTCTCGGGAAAGTCCTATCTGCCTTTGTTGAAGAAGTATCCGAACATGATCATTCTTCGGACGCTCTCGAAGATCGGCTTTGCCGGCCTCCGGGTCGGCGTGCTTGTCGCCTCAGAGGGCATCGTGAATGAGCTTAACAAAATCCGGC
This sequence comes from Nitrospirota bacterium, assembly GCA_963769335.1. GTDB lineage: Bacteria > Nitrospirota > UBA9217 > UBA9217 > UBA9217 > JAJYKN01. Next base: position 23,375 of record CAVYLT010000059.1, read on the forward strand.
TTCCCTACAATATGAACAGCCTGTCCCAGGCCGTTGCCGTGAGCGCGCTCCGGCATCGCGATGTTCTCAATCGCCAGATTTCGCTGTTGATTTCAGAGCGAAAAAAGCTCTATAATAATCTTTCGAAGGTGGCCGGTGTCACGGCCTATCCTTCGGAGACAAATTTTATTATGATCAGGACAGAGGCGGACGCATCACTTATTCATCGCAAACTGAAACAGGCCGGCATCCTGATCAAGAATTTAAGCAAACCCGGGCCGCTTGAGAACTGTCTCAGGGTCACGATCGGAACGCCGGCTGAGAACAAGGCGTTCATCGGCACATTAAAAACAATTCTTGGACACTGATAAGGGCTGAAAAAATCAGGATAGATTCGGATACTTCGTTTTAATCCGCCTTTATCACAGCCTGATCCGTGATAATCCGTGTCAAGGTTTGAAAGGAATCTTATGCCGCGCAAAGCAACGATCGACCGAAAAACCAAAGAAACAGACATCAAGATTTCCCTGGACCTCGACGGAACGGGAACGTACAGCATCAAGACCTCGGTGCCGTTCATGGACCACATGTTCTCGCACATCGCCAAACACGGTTTTTTCGATCTTACGATCAAGGCAACGGGAGATACGGAAATCGACGATCATCACACGGTCGAGGACCTCGGCATCGCCTTCGGCCAGGCACTCAAGAAGGCGCTCGGCGACAGCAAAGGCATCCGCCGCTACGGTGAAGCTACCGTGCCCATGGACGAGACGCTCGCACAGGTCGTGATGGACCTCTCGGGCAGGCCGTACCTTGTGTACCAGCTGGACCTGCCGAAGAAATACAAACTCAAGGACTTCGACCCCGGACTCGCAGAGGACTTCTTCCGCTCCGTTTCCAATCACGCAGGCATGAACCTCCACATCCGGCTCCTGTACGGCCGTGACGTGCACCATATGCTCGAAGGCGTCTTCAAGGCTTTCGGCCGCGCCCTGGACCAGGCCACAAGCGTTGATCCCCGGATCAAAGGTGTGCTCTCGACCAAAGGAAAGATCTGATTTATTAGCCACAGAAGAGGCTGACAATTTCACGTGAAGATCTGACTCGTCACGAGCTTTTTATCAGCCCCTTCAGTGGCAAAAGGTTTCTTATGATCGCGATTATCGATTACGGAATGGGCAACTTACGGAGCGTCGAGAAGGGCTTCGAACGCATGGGCCACGAGGCCGTGGTCACGCGTGAGGCGAAGACTATACTGAGCGCTTCAAAAGTGGTTCTGCCCGGCGTTGGCGCGTTCCCGGACTGCATGCGCAATCTCCGGGAGTACGGTCTTATCGACGTGGTCCACGAGAGCATCAACTCGGGCAAGCCGTTTCTCGGGATCTGCCTCGGGCTGCAACTTCTCTTTACGGAGAGCGAGGAATTCGGCATTTCAAAGGGGCTCGACATCATCAAGGGACGCGTGGTCCGCTTTAGAGGGCCTCAATTCGACAATCTGCATTCGACTGTCGCAAATTTGAAGGTCCCGCACATGGGCTGGAACTCGATATCAATCAAACGCCGCGCGCCCGCGCTGGCCGACGTGCCGGACAACGGCAACGTTTACTTCGTACATTCTTTTCATGTGGTGCCCGAAGACAAGAACGTAATTGCAACGACAACCTCTTACGGAATCGATTTTGTATCGAGCATCTGGAAGGACAACATCTTCGCGACCCAGTTTCACCCGGAGAAGAGCCAGGCCCTGGGGCTGTCGATCTTGAAACGGTTTGGAGAACAAAAAGGCTGACAGAAACTTCTTAGACACTGAAGAGGCGGATCGAAACCGGATAACGGCGGATTTTATCCAAATTTGAACTAGTTGCTTGCTATATCTGATTCTTCATAGCTCTTATCAGCCGTTATCCGTGTCAAAGGTTTTGTTACTAGCTTGAGGTATTCATGTTAATCATTCCTGCAATCGACTTAAAAGAAGGAAAGTGCGTCCGTCTCGAACAGGGGCTTATGGACAAAGCCACGGTCTATTCCGACGATCCCGCGACCACGGCAAAACATTGGGAGTCCCAGGGCGCGGAACTGCTGCACGTCGTTGATCTGAACGGCGCCTTTGCCGGCGTGCCGAAGAACCTGGACGCCATCAAGGCGATACGCGCTGCCATTAAAATTCCGATCGAGGTCGGCGGCGGGATCCGCGACATCGCCACAATCAATAGCTTGGTTGCTATCGGCATCGACCGGATCATCCTCGGCACTGCGGCGATCGAAAACCCGGCCTTTGTACAGGAGGCTTGTACGAAATATCCGGGCAGAATCATTGTCGGCATTGATGCGAAAGAAGGTCTGGTGGCAATCAAGGGCTGGGCCGAAGTGACCAAGGTGAAGGCCATTGACCTTGCCGGACAGATGCAGGACTTCGGCGTCATCGCCATCATTTACACGGACATAAAGCGAGACGGCATGCTCTCCGGTCCGAACATCGAGGCCACCAAAGCCCTCGCCGATGCGCTTCACATCCCGGTCATCGCCTCCGGCGGCGTTCATACGATGAAGGACATCGAAAACCTTCTCGCGGTTCGGTACTCCGGGGTGAGCGGCGTCATCACCGGAAAGGCTATCTACAGCGGGTCGCTGAACCTGAAGGAAGCGATCACGTTCGTCAAGATGAACGATAATAGATGTGTAAGATAAGCAATGGATTTTAAACTTTGACACTGAAGACTCGGACAGATGCCATAAAGATGCATGATAAACCGAAATTTGATCACGCCTCTTCCGATTTTAATCCGCCCTTATCGGTGTCAAAGATTTATTGAGTTTTTTCAGGAGCAACAATGCTGACCAAACGAATCATCCCCTGCCTCGATGTGAAAGGCGGCCGCGTAGTCAAAGGCGTCAGCTTCGTGAATCTGCGCGACGCCGGCGACCCGGTCGAAATCGCAAAGGCTTATGACGAGCAGGGCGCGGACGAGCTTACCTTCCTCGATATCACCGCTTCACATGAAGAGCGAGGCATCATCCTGGACGTGGTGCGAAGTACGGCAGAGCAAGTCTTCATGCCCTTGACCGTGGGCGGCGGCATCAAAGTGATCGACGACATTAGAAACCTGCTCCTTGCCGGAGCTGACAAGGTTTCGATCAATACGACGGCAGTCCACGATCCCGAATTCATCAAGGCCGCGTCGCTTCGCTTCGGCAGCCAATGCATCGTTGTCGCCATCGATGCAAAACGCGTCGTGGCCCACGATCCCGATTTCAAGCCGCCCCTTACCTGGGCCGACGACGCGCAATATGCCTCGCTGTTTCTTTCTCAATCCGCAATCCGAAATCCGCAGTCAGCAATATGGGAAGTCTACACCCACGGCGGCAGAAAACCCATGGGCATCGATGCCGTGGCCTGGGCGAAAAAGATGGAGGAGTACGGCGCAGGCGAGATCCTGCTCACCAGCATGAACCAGGACGGCCAGAAGACAGGCTACGATCTTGAGCTGACCCGCGCTGTTGCCGAAGCAGTGACGATCCCGGTCATTGCCTCGGGCGGCGTCGGGAACCTTGAACATATCTACGAAGGATTTACGCGAGGCAAGGCCGATGCTGCGCTTGCAGCCTCGATCTTTCATTTTAAGGAATATACGATCAGGCAGGCAAAGGAATACTTGAAGGAGCGCGGTGTCCCGGTAAGGTTGTGAAGAATTACCTGCAGCCTAACCTGATTCTGTGCCGACCTGTATGCTCAGCCGAACTGAAGGAGACTTCAATCGATGAAGAAGACCTGCGTCGGAATACTACTGCTCCTGCTTGCCTGTGCGTCAGGCAGCCTGGCAATCCCGAAACCCAAGCCGGAACCGGCCCCGGAAAAAGCGACAGTGGAAAATAAGGACATGCTTTCCGGCAGGGCCGAGAAGCCGGCAAAGGCGCAAAAGGAAAAATTCCCCGGCGTAGTCGAGAAAGTCGATACCCGCAGGAATGTCGTTGTCGTCCGGGATATGCTCAATAAAGAGAAGACACTGACTTTTGCGGTCTCTCACAAAACAAAGATCAGCAAATCTGCAGTCCCGCTGTTCCTGAAGGACGTGAAGAGGGGCATGCGGGTCACTGTTGAGTATCAGAAAGAAGAGAACAAACTGAGCGCACTCTCGATCGCAGTGCAGGTGCCTTAGCGTGCCCGAAGAGTGTGCTGCCCGAAGGTTTTTCTAAAAAGATCGGGCATGAATCTGCATGGCCTTTCCCTTTTCCGCCCAGCCCTACCACTTGTGAAGCGGCGGATACTCGGTAAGCTTCAAACCGATCGCTTTTCCGCTCGAATCTGTCACTACATCCTCAGTATAGATGATCCACTGCATGCCGCCCCACGAGAAAGCCTGTGTCAGGCTGGATTTCGGTCTGTATACGATTACGACCCAGTTCCCGTTCAGGGAGGCGTCTCCGCCCTGGTAAGCCCAGTACCCGGGAGGGCAGTTGGTTCCGTCAACGTCAGGGAATGCGCCGGCATAATTGGAAACGGAGGCGCCATCAAAAGGATTATGAGCAGTTATCGGCTGGTTGCCGGCAAGTTGTTTCATGGAGTAAATGTTGAGGGATTCGGGAAAGGTTTTTTGCTCATACTCGAAGCTTGCCCGTTCGGCTTCTTTGGACAGGGAGATAAAATGGGGGATTGCGACGGCTGCCAGGACGCTGATGACGACAATGATCAGCACCAGTTCAAGGAGAGTGAACCCCTTCTGGTTCTTTTTCATGAGCATACTCCCCTGTAAGTTCTCAGCGTCATCGGTCCGTACGTGCTACACCTTGCTGAAGCTACTATATGAAAATCATAACCGTCTGTCAAGCTCGGGACAGGCGCAAAAGAACTGCGGGAAGGATTCGGCAAGATATGCTGACGGGTCAGCTGTAAATGAAATTATGTCGCTATGAAAAAGACGCGCTGACGGTCGGCGAGCATAACGCGACGTCACGTTTGGCTTTAATAGCCTCCGGCTTTTTATTACTCCCAATCCAGCAACCGTTTGTTCCCCGTCAGCTTCTGGATATGCGTAATGTCCTGAGAGACTTCAAGACAGCCGCGGTATTTCCCCGCTGAATCGCGCACGGCAAAATACCGGATATGGATCACCTTTCCGCTCATTTTGATCCAGAACTCGGCAACGTCTTTCGTCCCCGCTTTAAAGGACGAGAGTATTTTCTCCACCATGTCCACGCTCTTCGGCGGATGGCAGTTCTGAACCCGCCTCCCGATCACGCCCGGGCTCCGGGGGAAGATGCGCTCCGGTGTCGCTGAGTAATAGATAACCTCGTCGTTCTCGTTCACGAACGAAATATCGATCGGCAAATGCGTGAGCATCAGGTTCACCTGATCGGCAGTAAGCAACCCGGTGTCGAGGTTCAAGCTGCCGATCTTGTCTGCGATATAGGACTGCTGGAACGATTCCTCGGACGGTTTCCACTGTGCTGCCGGCTTGATCCAGGCAAAACCGATCTCCTCCTCTCCTTTTCTGACCTTTGCCCACTCGTCCTCGGAGAGCGTTTCGAGGGCCATGGGGAAGAGGATGTGCTCTTCCTTGTAGATCATGTCGTTCACCATCTTGGAAAGAGCTTCCATTGCCACCTTTTCCATCTTGTTGTCTTTGACGCGTTTACGCACGTCCTTGATGAAATTCCTGATATCGTCATGAAGGGCCCACATGACCTTTGACGGTCCGGTGATGCCCTTGGTCTCGATGATCGGAAAGAGCTGGTTCTCCTTGCGTAAAAAATGCTTGTCGATCTGAGCAAGCCGATCTATGATGCCAAGGAGCTTGTCCTTGTCTTTTACGAAATCGGTTATTGCCTCCGCTTCTTTCAGGATTCCTTCGCACGACCGGTTTTCAAGCATCAGTGTATGGATTGGATGGCCCGCGAGCCCGGGCACGGTCTGGTGCTCTAAGGCTTCCTTGAATACCTGCACATGCACTTCGCAGAGGCTTTTGATCTCCGTCTCCGGCATGCCTTCTGAGATCAGCTTCTGCTCCATTTGGGCTATCTCCCAGGGCGCCACGTCCTTGATCAGCTCTTCGAATTTCTTCTTTTGCGATTCCGCGTCCTTGCCCGCGTGCAGCTCCTTGATGATCTCTTTCATCTTATCGATCTTGATTTCTTCCTCATCAGGCCCGGCTTCACCATAAGACGCCTTGACCGTCTCCCCGGACTGCCTCTTGATCTCAGCCGCGACATCGTCGATCAGCTTTTTGACGTCCATCCCGCCGATCATCGCAACCTTGCTCAGGGTCGCGATCCTGCCGACGGTCTTACGCATGAACGGATTGTCGAGCATCTTGAATTCCGGGTTCAGGCTGATGAGAAAATCTTTCAGAAAAGGATAGTGGGCAATAATGTCGTTCACTTTCGTTTTCGGGCTTAAGTCCATGGTCGTCCTCCTTTTTATGTACTGAGTATACCATGCCTCATAAGCCCTTCGTATGATATGGGTCATGCTGCTTGCAGGCAAAAGAAAAGGCGGGATGAAAGATCATCCCGCCTTGCAAAAATAAAATATGAGCCGCACGAAAAGCCGTCGTTCCGGCTTGATTCTAAGCCTGCCCCGGCGTGCTTGCAGCCGAGGGTAATCGTTTTGACGCATAACGCAATGAAAAAGACTGATTCCAGTCAAGCCGGAATGGCATCAAAAGAGAGCATCGCGTGCGCTGATCGCAGCCCACTATTTCTTCGCCGCAATGCCCTTCTTGATCGCATTCACGACGCCGTCGCTCGATGCTTCCTTGATCGTGAGCAGCAGGCCTTTTTTGTCATAATAGCCGATGAGCGGCGCGGTCTTTTCGTTGTAGACGTCGAGCCGCTTGGAGATGGCTTCCACGGTCTCGTCGGCCCGCTGAATCGTCGGGCTGCCGCACTTCTTGCACTTGTCGCCTGCTGCCGGCGGATTGCTCTTGATGTTGTAGATTTCCTGGCACGACGTGTTGGAGCAGGTGCGCCTCGTGGTCAGACGGTCCAGAATCACGTCGCGAGGAACATCAATGTTCGCAACGAGGTCGAGCTTGATGTTCAGCTTCGTGAGCAGTTTGCCGAGCTCGTCCGCCTGGGGGATGGTGCGCGGGAACCCGTCGAGCAGGAATCCGCCCTGACAGTCCTTCTCCTGGAGCCGCTGCTCCATGATGCCCATGATCAGGGAATCGGGCACCAAGCCGCCGCTGTCCATGTGGCCTTTTGCTTCCTTGCCGAGCGGCGTCCCCGCCTTCACCGCGCCGCGGAGAATATCACCGGTCGAGATCTGGACCGAACCGTCCAGAGCCGTCAAGAGTTTTGCCACCGTGCCTTTGCCCGCGCCCGGTGCGCCCAATAGAATTATCCTCATCGTTATAAGCCTCCTCAGTCAGAATGGAAAGTAAAATAGGTGTTACGAAGCGGTCATTATCGTATGAACAACGGGAAAAATCAAGAAAAAACGTCAGAAAGGTAAGCTCAAAGCGGGAGGGACGTTCTCAGATCTCGGGATGATCGTGTACACGCTCCTGCCGAATCCTGGAGTTGATAGGGTTTGCATTAATCTTTCAAAATGGGCTGCACCCGAACTCGGCAGAAGCCGGATCGTTTGAATAGCCTGGAAACGAGACGGTCACGGTCGCAACACCGGCTCCAGTTCAGCCAGCCTTGGAAGCGGCAGGGTGAACGTGAAGGTGCTTCCTTTTCCCTGCGTGCTCGCGGCCCATATTCTGCCGCCGTGGTATTCGACGATCTGGCGTGCTATGGCGAGGCCCAGCCCTGTCCCCTCGATCGCGCTTGTGAGCTGGTCGCCTGATCGCTGGAACTTCTCGAATATCATTTCAAGGTCCCGGGCCGGTATTCCCATACCGGTGTCCGAGATTTCCACGACGATATGAGCCGAAGGGGCCCGCTCTGATCGGACCGCGATCTGGATGGAGCCGCCCGCCGGGGTGAACTTGATTGCATTGGAAATGATGTTCGTTATAACCTGGGCGAGGCGGTCGCGGTCCCCGACGAGAGTAGGAAGCGGCGTGCCGAACCTTGTTGTCACATGGAGATCCTTGTTCTCTAAAAGAGGCCTTAGGTATGCGAGGGAATGCTGAATAACGTCATCGAGGGACAGCTCTTCGTGCCGCCACTTCATGGAACCTGATTCGATCCGCGCGAGGCTGAGGAGGTCCTCTATAAGGCGTGTAAGACGATCTGCCTCGAGGTTGATGGTGCTCGCGAGTTTTGCCCGTTGCTCGGCCTGCATATCCGGCTTCATGAGGATCAACTCGACGAACGCCTTGATGGTCGTGAGCGGCGTGCGAAGTTCATGGGAGACGACGGAGATGAAATCCGATTTTATTTTGTCGATCTCCTGAAGCTTTCGGTTCGTTTCCTGCAGTTGCTCGTTGCTCTTTTGCAGTTCGGCAATGTGTTTTACAAAATAAATCGCGACCGTTGCCACGATCAGGGGAACGACCATGGCATCGACAGCGCCGATGATCAGCGTTTCCCGGGAAACGCCCCGCCACCACAGGCGTCCCTGAAGAGTGCTCAGGAGAAACGTAATGAGTTCGGAGGAAACGATCGAGATCCAGATAAAGTGCCAGGGGTTAATTTGTTTCAGCTTGTAGAATGTTTTTGAGCTCATTATAGACTGGTCCGCAGCGCTTCACGACCTGTGCGCACGTCCGGATAAAGTATAATCAAATTCCGGCATATATGTCTACCAATAATCCTAAAAAAAGCATTTGACCGGATAAAAACTGATAAGAAGCGGATCAGAGCTGATAATTCAAAAAAAGGAGCTTCATCCTTTTGGTGAGGCTTCAAGTTTGATCTTTATCTGCATTTATCCGAAGTTAATCCGATTTTTCAGTGTCCAAATGCTCTTTCTAGGATAATTTTTACCGCCTTCGGCGTTCCTGCGAACATTTTGAAAACAGTGCCGATGAGCGAGCTCGTTTTCCCCGCGGAAATGATGCACCGTGACCGCGCCGATCCCGGTCCTTCGTATCAGCCGCTGGCTTGTCCGTTGACCGAAACCAAAAGGCCATCTGCCTTGCCGGCGATGGCCTTTGTTAACCTTGCACACTCATGAGCGAGCCTGCCCGCAGCCCGGCGTTCGTTGGTCCGATTTATACTCCCTGCAAATATTCCGATATTTTTTCCCGCAGCGTTTTAAATATCCATTCGAACTTGACGTCGTCCGATTCGAGGAGCGTGACGCGGAAGCCCTGCAAGTCGCAGTTGAATCCCGTGAGCGGGACCACACAAATCCCCGTGGCGCCCAGAAGGTAATAGACGAACCGTTTGTCGAGCGCGACGTTCTTCACGAGCTGCTCTACCTTCTTTTTCGCCTCGGCGTTCGCAATGACAAGCTTCTGGTCCGGCGACAGGACATTGGGGCGGAACATCACCGTCATGTAAAAGGCCCCGTTCGCCTGGTTCACGATAATGCCTTTAACGTCCCTCAAAAGGCCGTAGGCAATTCCCGACCGCCTCTCATAGACTGCCGTACGATGAGCAATATGGCCTTCGTACCGGTGATCGCTCATGATGGAGGGGATCACTCTCTGCGGCAGCGTGGTTGAGCAGACTTCGAGCATTTTGTCGTCCACGATGCTCTTGATGTACTTCGCGAAAATGGGGTCCCTGTCGGCGTTGTAGACCTCGATCCAGCCGCACCGAGCCCCGGGCCAGGGGAGTTCCTTCGAGATGCCTTTCATAGAGATGCCGCAGACGCCATTAATCACGTCGGCAAGGGGAACGGCTTTTTTGCCGTTGTAGGTCAGGTTGATATAGATCTCGTCGCAGACCACGAAGAGGTCAAACTCTTTCGCGATGGCGACGATCTCCAGCAGCACTTCCCGCGGGTAGACCGCGCCCGTGGGGTTGTCCGGGTTGATGACCAGGATGCCTGAAATGGAAGGATTGTACTTCACCTTCATCCGCAGGTCGTTCAGGTCCGGATACCAGTGGTTATTGGGGTCGAGCTTGTAGGAAACGTATTCCGAGCCGGCATGCGATGCTTCCGCCGAAGAGTGCGTGCTGTAAGCGGGGCTGGGGCCGATGACGCGGTACTCTTTCCTGAGCTGGCCGTAAACCTTGCTGATTGCGTCGCCCAAGCCGTTGAAGAAAATGATGTCTTCCTTTGTGATTTTGACGCCCCCGTTCCTGTTCGCCTTCTGGGCCAGGAACTCTCGTGTGGCGTCAAGGCCCTTCGTCGGAGAATAAGCGTAGGTCAGGTCTTCCTTCATCGTCCGGGTGATGATTTCCTTAATCCAGTCGGGAAGTTTTTCCCCTTTTTGCACCGGGTCGCCGATGTTTTCCCAGTTGATCTCGATCCCGAGTTTTCCGAATTCCTTTGCAACGGCGACGATTTCCCTGATCTCATACTTAAGTTCATCGGCGCCGAGCGAAACAATGTTATTTCTCATGAAACTCCTTTAGGCATAAACAGAAAGTAAAACATATTACCAAATTCACCAGCCGGGAGTAAAGCCCATTTTTGACTATCTCCCGCAGCGGGCATCAACAGGTCTTCAGCTTCCCCGCCACAAAAACCCGGACGCGATCGAGAGCGTCCCGCATTTCGTCATTTGGCGGCAGCACCTCGGCCATTTTGTCGATGTACCCCCGCTCCTGAACCATCCGGAACGACCTGGCAAAATTGAGGTCGTAAAGCCAGGTAAGCTGGAGCAGCTTAAAATCGTTCAGCGTCCGGAGGTCCGACTTGGCGGCCATCTTCCCCTTCTGCAGACAGGCAAGGACCTTCGGCGAATGGCCCTGCGTATCGGGCAGGCCGAGAGCGACAGCCGAGGCCCGTCTTTCCTCGTTCTGACCGTAATATTCTATGAACACCCGCCAGATATCGAGCTTGTCCGCGTCCCGGATAATGTGGACAAACGACCGCGTCCGCTGATCAAGCGTATCGGGAAGGGTAAAAACATTGTGCAGGGTCACGGCGTGGACTATGAGACGTTGTTCCGGCTCCGGCAGCCACCGGAGTACGCCCTGTTCCAGCAGCACCTTGGCCCCGAGTGCCGCATGGTTCGTGGAGATGTCGTCGTCGAATGTCTTGTATTGCTGGTATTGCGGAAATCTTCCCACATCGTGGAACAGGGCAATCGCTTCGGCGAGAAGCATGTCCCGCCCGTTCAGCTTCAGGCTGCGTCCGATCCGCAGGGCATTCAGACAGACATGGTAGGTATGGTCCTTCTTGACCGCGATGTTCCGCTGGTCCTCCTCAACATGCGTGGAAAAGTGGACGCAGTAGTCGGCAAACCAGTCCTTTAATTCGGCAAGATCTTTTTGATTCATAGGTGCCTGTCCCCGTAAGAGTGTGATTGTACTGCAATGACCTGCACGAGTCAATAGCGTCGTCGCCTAATTTTTTTGATTTTTTGCCCGAATGTATGCTAAATTTAACTGCATTCCGTACACGTGATCGTCTTCCTGTCATGCGCCCCATCACCCTTGTTTAAGGGAAGATTATTTTAAAAGAGGAGTATCGATTATGTTCATCCGGGAATTGCGTGATTGCGAAGAATTCATCGCCGGTGACAACTGTTCTTTGCGGGAAATCCTGCATCCCGAAAAGGCCGACCTCGCCCTGCGGTACAGCCTGGCCCACGCGGTCGTGAAACCGGGAGATACCACGTGGGAACACCGGCTGAAAACATCGGAAGTTTATTATATAATAGAAGGCGAAGGCGTCATGCATATCAATGACGAATCCGCGCCTGTCCGGCCCGGTTCGACCGTGTACATCCCGCCCCTGGCAAAGCAGTGCATTACGAATTCCGGGAAAACAGACCTCACGTTCATCTGCATCGTGGACCCGGCGTGGCGCAAAGAGGATGAAGAGGTGCTATGATATACAAACGAAGTATGTCGGGGGCCCCATGCCAATCATCGAGAAATCCGGTTACCGGGCGCCGTTCCTCCTGCGCAACGGTCACCTGCAAACCATCGTTCCTGCCCTGATACGCAAACTCGGCTCGAAATTTTATCAACGTGAGCGCATCGATACTCCGGACGATGATTTTCTCGACATCGACTGGTCGAAAGTGGGCCGCGACAGGATCGCCATTCTTTCCCACGGTCTCGAAGGCAATTCCCATCGTCACTATATTGTCGGGATGGCAACGATGTTGAACCGGCACGGCTGGGACGCCCTGGCCTGGAATTACCGTGGGTGTTCCGGTGAGCCGAATCGGCGGCTGCGCATGTATCACAACGGTTCCATTGATGATCTGGATTGTGTAGTCCGGCATGTGCTTAAATCCGGCGCCTATCGAACGATTGCTTTGATTGGGTTCAGTCTCGGGGGAAATCTGTCATTGGTCTATTTAGGCCGAAATGCCGATGTGCTCGACAGCCGGATCCGGAAAGCCGCCGTTTTTTCCGTTCCCTGCGATCTTCGCGCAAGCGCGTTAGAACTTGCCAGGCTGAAGAATAAATGTTACATGACCGATTTTTTAGTGACGCTCCACGCGAAGATCAAAGCGAAGATGAAAATACTGCCGGGCCGGATCAATGATGATCATTACCATCGCCTCAGGAATTTTAAGGATTTCGACGACCGATATACCGCGCCGATCCATGGCTTTAAAGATGCGGAAGATTACTGGCGCAAATGCAGCTCCGGCCAATTCATACCGCGCATCAAAATTCCCACCTTGATCGTGAACGCACGGGATGACCCTTTTCTTGCAGACGGTTGTTACCCGGTCCGGGAAACGCAAAACCATAAGCAGGTCTACCTGGAAATGCCCGGCACCGGCGGTCATGTCGGCTTCATACAATTTAATGAGGACAAAAGTTACTGGTCGGAACGGTGGGCGATCGAATTCCTGCAACAGAATTGAGTCACGTCGGTCTTCGGAGAGAACGCAATGAACGTATCGGTCATCCTGGGACACCCGGACAAAAAGAGCTTCAATCATGCAATTGCGAACGCGGTAGTCGCGGCGCTCCGGGGGAAAAAACACGGGGTCCTGTTCCATGACCTTTATGCCGAACACTTTGAGTCAGCGCTTACAGCCGCAGAGATCCCCAAAGACGCTCCGCTTGGCCTTGCAATTCGGCGGCACTGCGACGAAATCGCGACAGCCGACGGCATCGTTATCATCCATCCGAACTGGTGGGGCCAGCCGCCTGCGATCCTGAAAGGCTGGGTCGACCGGGTGATCCGTCCGGGTGTGGCCTATGAATTCAACGAGGGAGACAGCGGCGAAGGCGTGCCCCGGGGGCTGCTCCTCGCGAAAACAGCGCTCGTGTTCAACACGTCGAACACCGGGTCCGAGCGGGAAAGGGAGGCCTTCGGCGACCCCCTCGAAACGATCTGGAAGAACTGCATCTTCGGTCTTTGCGGCGTTCACAACTTCCATCGCAGGACATTCGGCGTCATTGTCACCAGCACGCCGCGCCAGAGAGAAGCATGGCTGCAGGAGGCGAGGGACATTGTCAACAGATATTTTTAAAAGTGAGAAGAAGAAACATTCCGGAAAAGACAGGGCCGGCGCCGGCACAATGCGCTTTGCCGGTTTTTCACAAAAAGCATTGACCTTCCTGAAACAGCTCAAGAAGAACAACAACAAGCTCTGGTTCGATGCGCACAAGCCGGAGTTCGAACGACAGGTGCTGCAGCCACTGCAGGCCCTCATCTCGGACCTCGGCGACTTCATGTTGGCCATCGACCCCCTGCTTGAAGTACGACCGGCCATGAACAAAACCATCTCCCGAATTTACCGGGACACCCGTTTTTCGAAAGAAAAAACTCCTTACAAGACGACGATGTGGATCACCTTCAAGCGCCCCGGCGAAAACTGGCAGAACGGACCGGCATATTTTTTCGAGATCGCGCCCGACGGCTACCGCTTCGGTATGGGTTTCTACCGGGCCGCCAAGGACACCATGGATAAATTCCGCGAGATCATCGACACCAAGCCAAAGGAATTCCAGAAAGCGATATCGTTCTATACCCGGCAAAAAGACTACGTTGTCGAGGGCGAGCAGTATAAACGGGCTCTCGCTCCGGGCAAAACCGCGGCTGTGCGGCTTTGGTATCAGCGAAAAAGCTTCTATCTCGTTTGTAACAGAAAGATCGATAAGACGCTTTTCAGCAGCAAACTCGCCGGGGATCTTCGAAAGGGGTTCACTCTCCTTGCTCCTCTTTATTTTTTTTCGTGGAAAGTGGTATTAATGACAAGGAAAAATGAATTGCACCGTTCACGGCGTTTTTTTGAAAACTCTGCTTATGAAACAAGAGAATTAAAGACGAACTCATGAGAAACCAGCCAAGCCGCTTGACAAGACCTCGTAACCCTATGCCTGCCTTCGTTCGAAAAGCACTTGTGGAGAAGGGCCTCCTGGAAGCCTATCGCCACCGCCCACCGTATCAAAAAAACGATTACCTCGGCTGGATTACGCGGGCGAAGCTCGAACAAACCAGGCAGTAGCGTCTTGACCGGATGCTTGATGAACTTGCCCGCGGCGATCGCTCCATGAAAATGATTTACAACCCGAAACCTACGCCAAAGTCCGGTTGACCTCCGGAACTAATCCCCGCATCACCCCTCAAAAACCATTTGCCATAACTCGCCTGCTGCGTTATTATATGAAGTTCTGTTTTCGCATCCTGTCCTCTACGTAAAGGGTAAAGGTTAAAGAAAAAATGCTCCAGGTCACGAATATCGAGAAATCCTACGGCAAGCAGACGCTTTTTGACGGTGTCGGCTTCACCGTGAACCCGCGCGAGCGCGTGGGGCTTGTCGGCAGAAACGGGCACGGCAAATCCACGCTCTTCCGCATGATCCTGGGCGAAGAGCACCAGGACTCGGGCACGATTACAACACCCTCGGGATACACCATCGGCCATCTGTCCCAGCACATTCATTTTACCGAGGAGACAGTAATCAAAGAGGCATGCCTCGCCCTGCCGCCGAACGAAGACCACATCGACGAGACCTATAAGGCCGAGGCCATCCTGCACGGACTCGGGTTTACGAACGCGGACTTCGACCGTCATCCCTCGTCGCTTTCCGGCGGGTACCAGGTGCGGTTGAACCTTGCCAAGGTGCTTGTATCCGAACCGAACCTCCTGCTTCTGGACGAGCCGACGAACTACCTCGACATCGTTTCGGTGCGCTGGCTCACGCAGTTTTTGCGCGCCTGGCGGAACGAGATGATCATCATCACCCATGACCGGGACTTCATGGACAGCGTCACGACCCATACCATGATCATCCACCGCTGCAAGATGCGTAAGGTCGCCGGCGGAACGCAGAAGCTCTACGACCAGATCCTGCTGGAAGAGGAAATCTACGAGAAAACGCGCCAGAACGACGAAAAAAAACGCAAAGAGGTGGAGCAGTTCATCAACCGCTTCCGGGCCCAGGCCACCAAGGCCAGCGCGGTCCAGTCGCGCGTCAAGGCGCTTGCGCGGCATGAGAAGCTCGACAAGCTTGAAGAAATAAAATCGCTCGATTTCAAGTTCCGGTCGGCGCCCTTCGAGGCAAAGTGGCTCATGACCGTGGAAGACCTGTCTTTCGGGTTCTCCAAGGACGGACCGAAGCTGATCGACGGGCTTTCCTTCGCAGTCGGTAAAAAGGACCGCATCGCCGTGATCGGGAAGAACGGCAAAGGCAAGACCACGCTCCTGAACCTGCTGGCAAAAGAGATGTCTGCGACCGCGGGCGAGGTGAGGACCCACCCGAACACGAAAATCGCCTATTTCGGCCAGACGAACATCAACCGCCTCCGTCCGGAAAAGACCGCTCTCCAGGAAGTCATCGAGTCGCATCCCGATTGCGGTCAGGGCGAAGCTCGTGCGATCTGCGGGCTTATGATGTTCGAGGGCGACAACGCTCTGAAAAAAGTGAGCGTACTCTCGGGCGGCGAAAGGAGCCGCGTCCTCCTCGGCAAGCTCCTGGTCTCGCCGGCCAACCTGTTGATGCTCGATGAGCCCACGAACCACCTGGACATGGAGTCCATCGACTCGCTGATCGAAGCCATCGAGGCCTTCGACGGCGCCGTGATCATCGTGACCCACAGCGAACTGATACTCGAAGCCCTGGCAACCAAATTGATCGTCTACGACAACGATCGCGTATCGGTCTTTGAAGGGACCTACCTCGACTTTCTCGAACGCGTCGGATGGAGCGATGAGGGCGGGGTGCGCGTAAAGAAGGGGAAAAAACCGGAAGCCCTGAAAAACGGCAGCCGGAAAGATTCAAAAAAAATGCGCGCCACAATCGTGTCCGACAAATCGAAGATCTTGAGTTCGCTTAAGACCAGGATCACGACCATCGAAGAAGAGATCACGAAGCTGGAGCAGGCCGTGGAACGCGAAACGCAGGAGCTGCTTGAAGCATCGGTTAAAGGCAAGGCCCTGGAGATCAAGAATCTCTCACACTCCGTCAATGAAACAAAGGCGAGGATCGAGAAGCTGTTCACTGAGCTCGAGTCCGCGACAACGGAGCATGACGCCAAGGCCCGGGAATTCGACCAGCAGCTGAACGAGCTTGCACAGATATCTTAATGGTGGACCGATGAGGTCATGAGCGCGGACGCTGCTATGCGCCGTCCTGCAATCTTTTTTAACACTATTTAGTTGGAGGCAATTGAATGAAAAAATTTAACCGTTTTCTGCTCCACTTTTTGAAAGACGCCAAGCTGTGGCTTTCCTTCATGCTCCTCCTGTCGTTGTTCAGGATCGCCTTCATCTTTTATTTCCGGAACAAGATGCAGCCGGGCACAAGCGTCACCGATATTGCTCTTTCCGTGTTGAACGGCATTCGATTCGACTCCATGGCCTCCACGTGCTGGTTCGCCATTCCCTTTCTCACGGGCCTTGCACTGCTCTTTTTCAATGCGGACCGGATTGTCGACCGCGTACGCCTGTTCACCGGCGCTGCCTTCGTCATCGTCACCACCATCGCCTGGGTCGTGACCTTCGGCTATTTCACGGAATATAATGAGCAGTTCAATTTCATGCTCTTCAACCTCTACTATGACGATACTTCGGCGATCTTTAAGACCATCTGGGCGGACTACCATCCGTTGATCTACTTTTTCATTATGGCCGGCGTTTCCGCACTTGCGATCACAATCCAGAAAAGGTTCATGAGAAAGCACTTCATATCACCCGATAGGGTAGCGTTCCGGCGGTTTACGCTCTTGTCCGGCGCCATTACCGCTTTCGTCATCGTTGCGCTGATCGTCACTGCCGCGCGGGGCTCCGCCGGTCCCCGCCCGGCGCAGCGCAAGGATGAAGCGGTGGTGAAGGACATGTTCCTGGACCAGTCGGTCGAGAACCCTTACTTTGCCCTGCTCTATACCGTACAGGACCACATCAACGCGGCCGGCGATGCCGGATTGGGAAATTACATCCCGGACGGCAATGTCCGCAAGGCGGCACAGGAGCTTTACCACACCGATAAAGCCTTCGACGATCTCGATTCGTATTTCGTCAAGCACGCCCGTGGGCCCAAGGGCGTGCCGCCTCGCCATATTTTCCTCGTGGTCATGGAAAGCTATGATGCCTGGCCCTTTCTCCCGAAGTACGCATCTCTGGGCGTGACAAATAACCTGAAAGCGCTGGCCCGGAAGGGCCTTTTCTTCGACACTTTTCTGCCCGCTTCGGGAAGCACCATGCAGTCCCTCGGCTCGCTCATTACGGGCCTTCCCTATACCCTTGTCGAGATCAACTATCAGGATACGGCCCGCAAGCCCTACCCTTCCTCCATCGCCGAAACGTTCAAGCGCCTCGGGTACCGGACCCGGCTCTTTTACGGCGGCTATCTAAGCTGGCAGCGGTTCGGCGATTTTGCCCGGGACCAGGGATTCGAGGAGATCTACGGCGCTCCCCATATATGGAAACCGGGCGAAGCAACTCATGAATGGGGCGTGGACGACGAGTATCTGGTCGACTTTATCGTCAACAAAGTGAATGACGACAAACCGAGCTTCAACCTCATCATGACGACCAGCTACCATCCGCCCTACAATGTCGACGTTTACGCAAAGGGCTTCCCGTTGAAGGAAGTACCGGCCGACATCAAACCGATGTTGGACGGTTCCACAAGCCTCAAGATACTCGGCCATCTGTGGTACGCGGACAAGTGTCTCGGCGATCTCGTAAAGAGAATCGAAGCGAAACTTTCGAGGCCGCTTTTCGCATTTACGGGAGATCATTTCGGCCGCAAGTTCCTCAACGAAAGGCCGGAGTTTTTCGAACGCTCGGGCGTGCCCTTTATCCTGTACGGTCCCGAAGTCCTCAAGGGCGTTAAAATTCCCGCGGGAGCCGTCGGCGCGCACCTCGATATCCCGCCCACGCTCGTGGAACTGTCCGCCCCCAAGGGATTTGAGTACTATTCGATGGGGCAGGATCTCCTGACGCCGCGGAAGGAATTCCGGGGTATCGGTTTTTTCAGGGTCATCGGCAAGGATTTCCTTCTTGACGTCGAGAATTCCAAGTTTTGTCCTCTTCCCGGCAGGGAGCTGCCGAAAAAGCTGCCGGATATGGAGGAGTTGAAGACGACCTTCAATCGCACCTACGGTGTCGGGTGGTGGCGTGAACGGCGGGGCGCGAAGCTGTAATTTTACCCCGGCTCAATCAAGGGAAAACAAAAAAGCCCCGGACATCCTGTCCGGGGCTTTTTTGTCGGTTTCTTTGCTACTTCATTGCGGACAACTGCTGGATCGTCCGTCTGATATCGTTTGCGTCCGGCGCATCGGGCATGATCTTCGAGATATTTCTGAAACTCCTTAACCGCCTCTTTGTTCTGGTGCAGGTCGTTCCCCAGGACCACGGCAAGGTTGCGGTGCCCGTTCGGAAAGTTCGGGTCGATCCTGAGCGCCTTCCGGTACTCCTCGACCGCTTTGTCAAATTTGCGCGTCCCCCGGTAGCAGGTCCCCATGTCCACGCGTACGCTGACGTTCTTCGGATCGAGGGCGAGCGCCTTCTGGTACGCTTCGATGGCCTCACTGTAGCGCTGTGCGTCCATCATCGCATTCCCGAGATTGATCCAGACGTCTTTGCTCTTGGGCGACGACTTCGCCGCCTGCTCAAACTGGTCGATCTCCAGGGGCGACGGCCCGGCAGGTGGCGCATAGGTCACCTTGCTTGTTTCTTCTTTCTTCTGCTGGCACCCCAAAACGCCCAGCAGCAAAAAAAGTATGGTCATGATACTCGCGATGTTCTTCATGGTACCTCCCGTGATGATCCGGAGTTCGTCTTGTCCTAGAAAGAGCATTTGGACACTGAAAAATCGGATTAACTTCGGATATATGCAGATATGGATCGAACTTGAAGCCTCACCAAAAGGTGAAGCTCCTTTTTTTGAATTATCAGCTCCGATCCGCTTCTTATCAGCTTTTATCCGTGTCAAATGCTTTTATTAGGATTGTCATCTGGAACCTTTCAATACTTCTGCCACGTGCTCAGCCGTTTTTAAGACGTCCTACCCTTTGATGAACGAGCAGCAATAGTCCGTCAGCTTCCGCACTTTTAATTTAAACTTTGAGTTCGCCGCGACTTCGAAGGACTGTCCGCTCTTGATGGGCTTCCATGCAGTTTCTCCGGGCAGAAGTACGTCGAGCTCGCCGGAAAATATTTCCATAAGTTCTTTGTCAGCCGTGCCGAACTCGAACTCTCCCGGCAGCATCACGCCGAGGGTCTTCTTGGCCCCGTCGGCAAACAGCACGGTCCTGCTTGTTACCTTTCCCTCAAAATAGACGTTCGCCTCACGTACTACCGTGACTCCCTTGAATTCGGACATCGTACACCCCTTTCCTGATAGGGCGGCAAGCAGATCTTGCCGCCGGATACCGGACATCTGCACCGTCTTTTTTACACTGTATTGCTGGACAATGTCAATGATAAAAAAATGGACCGGAGGCCGTTTTCCGGACTTCCTCCGGGCCATGCGGATGTTGGGCAGCCCATTTCCCTGTTCCTTGACATTGCCCTTTGCAGGCACTACAGTTTAAAGAGAGCCCGGTCGGGCTCGGACAAAGACAGAGCTGCAGAACAAACAGGCCGCTCATCAATAGGTATTCTTTTTGATTTGCCGGCGTTCCACACAATCCGCAGGGGATACTGCGGCCGGTCGAACACATCCGCCGCAAAAGCTGCTTGTCAGGGAGCTGTTATTATGAGATTGCTTTTTGTCGGCGATGTAATGCTCGGCAGGCTGGTAAATGAAACGCTGAGAAGCATGCCGCCGACCTATCCCTGGGGCAACACCCTCCCCGTGCTCAGGGCGAGCGACGTGCGCGTCGGCAATCTCGAGTGCGTCCTCTCGGATCGCGGCGCGCCTTGGGACCGGACCCCGAAGTCGTTCCACTTCAGGACCGACGCAAAAAACGTGGAAGCTCTGAAGGCAGCCGGCTTCAATCTTCTGTCCCTTGCCAACAACCACACGCTCGATTACGGGGAGGAGGCGCTCCTTGACATGCTTTTCCACCTGGATCAGGCGGGGATCCGCCATG
The DNA here is from genome assembly GCA_963769335.1 of Nitrospirota bacterium. Lineage (GTDB taxonomy): Bacteria > Nitrospirota > UBA9217 > UBA9217 > UBA9217 > JAJYKN01. Next base: position 43,820 of record CAVYLT010000059.1, read on the forward strand.
CAGGCGCCGGGGCCCATGCCGTCGAGGCCGCGCGGCCCGCGCTGCTCAGTGCAGGCGGGGCTGCCATCGCTTTCCTGGCATGTACGGACAACGAGCCGGACTGGGGAGCCGCAGACCAGCGGCCCGGCGTTTACTTCATTCCCCTTGACCGGACCGATGAACGGGCGCTCCATTTTTTCGATTTGATCCGGGAGACGAAGAAGAGGGCCGACCTAGTGATTGTGTCGGCGCACTGGGGATCGAACTGGGGATACGAACCGGAGCCCGGGCACGTCTCCTTTGCGCACATGCTCGTGGACAGCGGCGCGGACATCGTGCTCGGCCATTCGTGCCACGTTTTTCGCGGCATAGAAATCTACCAGGAGCGGTTGATCCTGTACAGCGCCGGCGATTTCGTGGACGACTATGTGATCAACGATATCGAGAGGAATGATGAATCCTTCATCTTCGTCGTGGAGACCGACGGCAGCCGCATTACGGGCCTCACGCTCCATCCCACGGTGATCAGCCACATGCAGGCGCGGCTTGCGAGCCCCCGCGATGCCGTTGTTCTTGCGCAAAGGATGCAGCGGCTCTGTGGGAAGCTCGGGACGAAATCGCAATGGAATGAAGAGAAGCGATGTCTGGAGATTATGATGAATAAGGAAGAGAATAAAACGAGGAATGAATTTTAAGGAAGCATCGCCTCAGAGCGATAAAGCAAAACCATGATCAAATGCATCTCTCGCAAAGACGCAAAGGGCGCAAAGGAAATCTTTAGATCTGGTTTTAAACCCACAGGCTTCGCTTTTCTTGGCGTCTTTGCGCCTTTGCGCGAAAATCGTCCTTGGTTTTGATTCATCTAAAAAACTTGACTCAACATTCAAGATGTTGGTTCGCAAAGTACTTTAACGTAACCACAGATGAACTTGAAGATGAATTTTCCCCCGGTTAAACCGTGTTCATCCGTGGTTACATGAATTTGCCTTATCTCGTCAAATGCCGGTACTTGATGCGGTGTGGTTGGTCCGCATCGGCCCCGAGCCGCTTCTTCCGGTCTTCCTCATACTCGGTGAAGTTGCCGTCAAAGAAGGCGACCTTGCTGTCGCCCTCAAAGGCCAGGATGTGTGTCGCGATCCTGTCGAGGAACCATCGGTCGTGGCTGATCACGACTGCGCAGCCGGCAAAGTTCTCAAGCCCTTCCTCGAGCGCCCGCATGGTATTCACATCGAGGTCGTTCGTGGGCTCGTCGAGGAGCAGCACGTTTGCTTCTTCCTTCAGGATGCGCGCGAGGTGTACCCGGTTCCGCTCCCCGCCTGAGAGCACGCCCACCTTCTTCTGCTGGTCCGTGCCGCCGAAGTTGAACCGCGACACGTAGGCGCGGGAGTTCATCAGCAATTTCCCGAGCTGCACCTGCTCCTGTCCTCCCGTGATCTCCTGCCAGATGGTCTTGTTCGGATCGAGCACATCCCGGCTCTGGTCCACGTACCCGAGCTTCACGGTCTCGCCGATCCTGATCGTTCCCTTGTCCGGTTTGTCCTGGCCCGTGATCATGCGGAAGAGCGTGGTCTTGCCCGCGCCGTTCGGCCCGATCACGCCCACGATGCCGCCGGGCGGGAGCATGAAGCTCATGTTTTCGACGAGGATGTTGTCGCCAAAGGCCTTGGTCACGTTCTCGGCCTCGATCACCACCTTGCCGAGCCGCGGTCCCGGCGGGATGTAAATCTCCAGTTCCTTGCCGCGCGCCTCGGTCTGCTGACGCAGCAGCTCTTCGTAGGAGCTGATGCGCGCCTTTGATTTCGCATGCCTGCCCTTCGGCGACATCCTGATCCACTCGAGTTCACGGGCGAGCGTTTTCTGGCGCTCGCTCTCGGTCTTTTCCTCCTGTTTCAGCCGCTCGCCCTTTTGCTCGAGCCATGACGAATAGTTCCCTTTCCAGGGGATCCCCTGGCCGCGGTCGAGTTCAAGGATCCAGCCGGCCACATTGTCGAGGAAGTACCGGTCGTGGGTCACCGCGATGACCGTGCCTTCGTACTTCTGGAGGTGGTGCTCCAGCCAGGCAACGGACTCGGCATCGAGGTGGTTCGTGGGCTCATCGAGCAGGAGGATGTCCGGTTTCTGCAGAAGGAGCCGGCAGAGCGCCACCCGGCGCTTCTCGCCGCCCGAAAGGACCGTCACCCTGGTGTCGCCAGACGGGCAGCGCAGGGCATCCATGGCCATCTCGAGACGGGAATCCAGTTCCCAGGCGTTCTGATGGTCGAGCTTCTCCTGCACCTCGCCCTGCCGCGCAATGAGCTTGTTCATTTCATCATCGGACATGGGGTTGGCAAAGGACTCGTTGATCTTATTGTACTCGGCCAGAAGATCGACCGTCTCCTGCACGCCTTCTTCCACGCACTGACGCACGGTCTTGTCCGGATCGAGCTTCGGCTCCTGTTCGAGGATCCCGACGGTGTAGCCCGAGGAGACCACGACTTCGCCCACGAACTCCTTGTCCTGGCCTGACATGATCCTGAGCAGTGAACTCTTTCCCGATCCGTTCAGGCCGAGCACGCCGATCTTTGCACCGTAGAAATACGAAAGGTAGATGTCCTTCAAGACCGGCTTTTTGTCGTAGAACTTTCCCACTCCGACCATGGAGTAGATGATCTTATTCGGTTCAGCTGCCATACGTTTTCAAAACCTCCGGTTAATAGTAGGCCCTTTGTACACTGTCTGGGGTGGTGTGTCAACTGGAAAAAGAAGGAGGCAGCCGGACGCTTGCGAATCGCCCGCCACATACCTGTCCCGTAAAGGGCGCAAGCAGGGTCTTCATGGCATGTGCACCAAAAAAACGTCATCCCCGAACGGTTCCATCGGGGATCCAGTGATTCCGCTTTTTATGTTCTCTGGATTCCCGCCTTCGCGGGAATGACGCTGATCGTGAGCTGTTAAGCTGCTAATTCGACTCCGAAACGGTCGTAAGAACGCAACTTCTCTGCGCCCACAGCAAAAAAAATCAGCTTTTGATTTGTGCCAAGATAGAGCTCACATCTTTATCATCGTACCTTTCTCTTCTCCACCGGTACGGCAGATCGATGATCGTGCCCGGCCCCTGTATAGTAAAGAGCGCACGGAACGCTTCCGCCAGGACAACGCGCTGCTGCGCGGAATTAAATGGCTCGCCAAAGGGATGACCGAAGGGCCACCTCAAAAAAACGGTCCGCGGCGGCTTGACCTTCTCCGAGTATTCGCGGACAATCGATACGCCGATCGTCGGGATCCCTGCCTTCTCGATTTCCCGCTGTATCAATCCCACGGATTGATTGCAGATGCCTCAGCCCGGTGTGAGAAGAACGATATCGACATGAGCCTTTTTCAAACGACCGGCCACCTCGGCCGCGGTCTTATGAATCAGCGTCGGTATATGCCGGCCGATGATGTGTCCCATGAAACCATAGTGCAGGTCTGCAACTTGTCCGATGCGGCCTTCCTGTTCGAATTCTCTCAGCCGTTCAAGAGGGAAAACGATGTTCATGTCTCTATCTGCATCAGTGTGATCATAATAGTCGTGAGTGATCATGAGGCTTGAGAGGGGCTTCCTGAAATCGATGACCCGAAACGACGGGTCGCCGTCATGGTCCTTCATATCGAAGGGCTCCTGGTCGCGGTGATGAACGCCGGCCGTTGTTACGAGTGCGACGGTGGACGCGGCAAGTTCTTTCGTCACCGGGGTCCAGGGGATATCAGTGGATTTCCACGGTTCGTAGGAAGCCGTGAATCTCTTGGCGAGCGAGGGAAACCGTGTGATCACTTTTGCTATGAATTGATTTTTGAATCTGCTGAAGCTCATGCGTCCTGTGCTCCTGGTCCGATGTTCAACCACAGTCCCGCGAAGACGCGGGAACACGGAGTTAAATGATCGTAAGAGAGCCGGCTTTCAGACTCTCCCGCGGTACTCCCGTAATTTTGTGATGACGAAGGATCGGATGATCGGGTCAATTTCTTTGCTTTTTAAGAGAAACAGACCCGTGATCTCATCGATCGGGCACAAACCATCAGGCACCAGGATCGGCGACTGGTTCTTGGCAGGATTTGTTTCGCCTGAATCCACTCTCGCGTGACTGAAACCCGACTCTTGCCGCCAGGTCAGCGCCCGCTCCGATTTCTGCTTATCATAGCACAATTGAAACCCGGTAACGGCGCCGTCAAGGCCCGACCAGATGATGAGGTCGAAATCATCGTCTGAAAACCAGCGCCGTGTCCCTTCCTCCGATTTTTTTCTGGAATAAGATTCCTTTAGCATTGGCGTTCCTCTGATCCTGTCGGCAGCCGCCGATTATTGGGCCGCCTGTTGCCGATACTGCCCTAATCCTTCAACATCTCCTCCATCGTGATCCTGACCGCTTCGCAGAGTGCCGGGCGGTGATACCCGCCTTCGAGGGCAAACACTGCGGGAAGAGCGGCGCAGGATTGCAGGATGCTTTGCACGATGCAGCGGATGCCCTCATCGGAGACCCGCATGTTGGTGTATGGGTCGTTGACATGGATATCGTAGCCCGCGGACACCAGAACGATGTCCGGCTGAAAGCGCTGGATCAGCCCCGGAAGGATGTCCTGATATACCATGAGATACTCTTTGTTCCCCGAGCCGGCCTGGATCGGGACATTGTAGGTGAACCCGGTTCCCTTGCCCCTGCCGCGTTCCATGTCCTTGCCCGTGTCGGGATAGTAGGGGTGCTGGTGCGTGCTGAAATAAAAGACGCTGTCGTCTTCTTCGAAGATATGCTGGGTGCCGTTTCCGTGGTGGGCGTCGAAGTCGATGATGAATACGCGCTCGTAACCGATGGTCTGCGCGTACCGTGCCCCGATCGCGACGTTATTGAAAAGGCAGAAGCCCATGCCCTGGTCCGTTTCGGCGTGGTGTCCGGGAGGCCGGATTGCACAGAACGCGCGATCGATTTCGTTTTTTTTGCACAGCGCCACGGCTTCCATGACCGCTCCCGCAGCATGAAGCGCGGCTTCGAAACTGCCTTCCGACAAATAGGTGTCGGGATCGAGTTCTCCCGCTCCGAAGTTTCTTATTTTTTCTATATAGCCATGGGTGTGGACGCGGGCAAGATCGTCCAGGTCGGCGCTGCGCGCAGGGATGGGGATGAGCTTCTGCCAGAGGCCCGATGCCTTGAGCGTGACAATGATGTTGATGATCCGGTCCGGCAAATCAGGATGCCAAACCGGCGGCTCGTGATGAAGGCAGATCTCATCAAAAGCGAAACCGACTTTTTTCATAGCGCTTCTGCTCCGTCTCGGAAATATCCATGCATTCCCTCCGCTTGTGTTCTCGCCACGACTCGAGGATATGAGCGCTAATTATATCCCGCAGGATTCGTGTTTATCAAGAGATTATTTCAGCCGCACCCTGGCTTTGCGCAGCAGGAGGTCGGGCAGATAGGACGATTTAAAAACGCGCAGGTTCTCTTTGTCCAGGTCCTGTTCAAGGTTCAGGTATTTATACTTCGGCGGAAGGATCTTCGCAAAATTGTTGAACATATACTGGTAGACACCCTTGAATTTCGTACGGGCTTTGGCAAAATGCAGCACGAAGGTCTCGTCGCTCACCTCTTCGCCGAGCACGAAGCCCGCGGGCTCGTTGTCCGCATAGTAGATGCCGCCGCACAGGGCTAGCTCGTCATACCGGTCGAGCGCCTCAAGACAGGCCGCGAAGTCCGTGTCAGCGACGTTCATCTCCGATGCCGCCTGCCAGTCCTCAAGAATGAAGCGGGCCTGGGCAAGCCGGTCATTGGTCAGCGGCAGCGCGTTATGCCGGTAGAGTTTCAAAAACTGGGCAAGGAGGTTCCTTTTTTTGTGAAGGTTCCTTCCTTTATAGGTGCTCATTTTTTCCACCGTGAATACATAGTCCGCGTCTCCGTCTTTATACGATATCTCAAATGCTCCCGGTTCGAACGCAGGCAGCCACTCCTCCGGCACGGGGAAGAGAAAATCCGCGGTTTTCATAAGTTCCTTGAGCACGCCGATGTCCGATCTGCGTACATCGAAGGCAGGCATGATATAAGTGCGGCCGTCATAGGACTTTCCTTTGATAAACGTGTCCCGGCCCCTGATGACTTCATACTCGTGGTTCCCCCGGAAGAGGTACAGGTTGGCGAAAGTATATTCAGACAAGCCGGCCCTGGCCTCCTTGAGTAACGGCACCAGGAGCTCCTTGTGCTGCAGTCCAAGTTTTTCGATCAACATTCTTCAACTATAATAGATAACAGGATTTTGTCAAGAGACAGGTCAGAAGAAGGCGTTTAGCGGGACTTATGGTATACTTGTACAAACAAGACAATTTTACGCACTTATCATCTCGCGAAGGAGGAAGGTATGCTCGTAATAGCGGAGAACTTGAATATACGGAATAAAGACTACAGGGAAGCAATCAAGAAAAAGGACCGTAAGGCGATCGAAGCTATGGCAAAGGAACTTGCTTCAAAAGGGGCGGACGTGATCAATGTTCAAGTCTCCACGGACGACGTCGGCGACGAGGATGTCCTTCCCTTTGTTGTGGAGGCCGTGCAGCAGGGGGGCCGCCTTCCCCTCTGCCTCGACTCCCGGAACGTAAAGGCGCTGAAAAAAGCCGTGCCCCTTTGCGAAGAGCCGCCGATCGTCAACTATCTTTCCGCCGACGAAAAAAATCCCGGGGAGCTGCTGTCCCTCGTCAGGGAGACGAAATCCAACCTCATCATCCGGGCGCTCAAGGGGACCGTGCCCTCGACGCTCGAGGCCAAGCTCATGATCATCGAGGATTTGATTGAGAAGGCCAACGAAGCGGACGTCCCGAACGAGCGGCTCTTTGCCGACCCCTCGGTGATACATATCAGCAAAGGCCAGGGCCAGGAGCACCTTTTGAACGCCCACGAAAGCATCGTCGTTCTGAACGAGATGATCGATCCGCCGCTCAACACGGTGGTCTGGCTGTCGAACATCGCCTCGGGTCTGCCGAAAAACCTGAAGTCGTCCGTTGCTGCGGCGTATCTCTCCTATCTGGCGGGGGCCGGGCTGAACGCGGCGCTCGTGAACGTAAAGGACGAAGAGGTAATGAAGGCGGTATATCTCATCAAGGCCTTCCGGGATGATGTGATCTTCTCGCCGGCGGATCTTGCGTAGGCTGGGTTTGACAGTTGCTAACGTTGAAAGGCGGGAACAGGAGCTTCCCGCCCTTTTTATTTCAACTGAGGCAGCCTTTTCGCTGGTTCAGGCTTGCAGCCTGAACCACACGTTAAGTATTCGGTTCAATCAGCATGATTGAACCAGCAGCAGAAATGAAAATAACCCAATAGCACTAGGCGGTAATCAGATCGGCAATAAGAGGTTTTTCTTTGGCCAAGCGGCTGACTCCCATTACCGTGAAACCGAGAATATTCCCGGCCCCATCCACTCGCTCCATAATGGCGTCGTTATTCGTTTCTTTCATAAAGCCGGCCTTATCAGAGAACAAGACCTCCAGGAAATCACCTTCCGGGTCATACCAGATTTTTACCTGTTGGGCCATAACTGTTCCCCCTTTTTCGGCTTATCGGTCAAATATGCGGTAAGCACGAAGGCGTCCCCTGATACATACTTTACACAACACAAAGCCACTCTTTCGCTGGTTCAGGCTTGCAGCCTGAACCACTTGTTAATTATCCGATTCAATCAGCATGATTGAGCCAGCGGCAAGACTAGAACAATTCCTCCTGCCCAGTGGCCAGTGCCTTGCTTAGTTTTGACGATCTGGTTTTTTTATCGATAACCTGATAAACATCTGTGTTATTCTTATGTTTTAAATATTCTGTCCTTAGCGTATCAAAATAAATTAATTTCCAATTCTCGGTTTCAAAATGTTCCTTGAAAAGAGGAGAGGTCAACTTATTTTTAAATTGTTCCTCTCTTTCCTCTGGAAGAACCATGAATTTGTCAACCTTTGCATCGACATTTGATCCACGCAGCAGCGCACTAGTCATACTCGTAGTCGATTCGACCTCGAATAGAGCTTTAATGCCATTTCCCTTGACCCAAAGAAGGTCAATATTCTCAATTACCTCCTGATTGGCGGCATTTTCAACCTTCAGCTTGTTTATTGTCATGTATTCTTTAAGAAGTTTTCCGGTCGAGCCAAAGCCGCTGTCTTTTTCACGCTGTTCCCGTTTGCCGATCCAAATGTCATATCCTTGTTTTTTCCCAATCTGCGCAAGAAGGCCAATAATTTCACTATGCTGATTTATGCGCTGCTGAATTTCTGGTTTTAAAAGCCAGAACCCGCCGGTTACTTTGCGCGCGTAAACTTGCAGAGCATCCAAAATGCTCGTTGAATCCGAAGTCAAGGAATTCGGAAATTCTGTGCTTACCGCGTCCCAGACTTCGGTGAAAGTAACTTTGCCTTTCTGATGGAGCTTTCGATACACCGTCTGTTCTACTCTTTCTGTCAAAGGAATTTCTTTTAATCGAGGAACAATAGAGGCATCTTTAAACCACCAAAGTTTTCCCTCTGCTCCACCGACTTTAGCCGAAAGCAAAACAAATTCTTTATCAAGATGCTTTTTCAATACGGCATTAATATCGAGGCCAGTGTTGAGGCTACCGAAAAAACCGTGTTTCGCCAATACCGGATCGATGTAATTAATAATAATTGTGTAAGGTGTTGGCTCGGCTCTTTCGGCAAGAAGGGCTATTGTAGTTTCCACAACAATATTTTCGAATCGAACTTCGTCGATTTCCTTCGGTTGTGAGATAATGTCTTTTATAGTCGGCTTATAAAATCTAAGGTAAAAATCTCCTTGAGCAGAACCGAAAGGTTGAAGCATGGCCTTCGCTGAAACCTGTCCGAGCGGCTGATGGTGTATCTTTTGAAAATCAAAGCCGGCAAAAACGCCTGCTCGAATCGTAGCATTACGAACCTTGAAAGTCGGGTTATGAAATGTAACCGTTAAGAAGTGTTTCGAACGTAAAACTTTGGACATTTTTTGAAAGCTCGATGATAGGAGCGCATGATATACTTCAAAGTCTTTATGTTGTCTCTCATTTCTGATGATTTCATTCGCCACAACATCTTTGAGGTATTCGCCGTTCATTTTGAGCCACGAAACCCACATATAGGAAAGCTCGCCGTACTGAATTGACGCGTCATATGGCGGATCGGTAAAAATATAGTCGATGGATTCCTCAGGCAATTTATCCATGAGATCAAGGCAAGAACCGTTGTATATAAACACATCCGCTTTGCCAGCCAGAATTTGTTCAAAAGAAGAAGCAATTTTAACTTCCTTGAAATAAGAATTAGACTCTACTTTTGCTTTAATAAGCCCTTGATGGCCGTTGATCGCGCCATCAAATTTACTCCAGACATTCTGCTCCATGAAGGCAGGCGCAAACCAATAGCTGTGCTGAGTCCAGCCAGTCGAGGAAAATGCGGTGTGATGACTTGTTTCTGATGGATTGCTAATCGCAATCATGCAGCTGCAAAGGTGTACCATGGAAGAAAAACCGATTTTTAGAAAGTCTCTCAGGTCCTTTTTCGGCTCTTCTTCAATAGCCCCAATAAGAATTGCAAGGGCCTGCAAATTTCTCTTGGTAAAAAGCTCATCAACTGATTCATATTTTTCCTTTTTAATAAATGGCCTGCCATCTGGATAGTAGAGTTTGTTTGTTGGATACCACTCCTTGATTTTCTTTTTTTCTATACTCTCGATGAGAGTTTTATCGTATTTCGAAGGTTTGCAATCTTTTTCCTGTCTGTCTCCACAATGAGGGCAAGATTGATAACGTATCTCCTGACAACGATCACCATGCCAGATAGCACAATCGATAACGATTTCTTTTTTGCAGTTTCGGCACTCCGTATAATAAAGTTTTTCTATTTTCCCTTTAACCTTCTCTTCAACTCGCTTAAACGCCTCGTGAAGAGAAATCTCACTAACCGGCTTTATAGTAAGGCGAATGATTTCCGTAGCAATAGGATTCAAGTCGCAAACAATCACCCTGCGCTTATTTTTTAAAGCTTCCATTGCTGTTATACCGCTACCGGCAAAGGGATCTAATACTATATCCCCTTCTTTACTATATGTTTTTATAAATTCACCGACGACATTCCACGTTTTTCGTGACCAGTACTTATGCCAAACATACATGGAGGTGTGAGGTAGGGGTGGGATCTGTCGGTTTAAATGGTCAATATCGATTTTGGGGATTTTTGATATAGTCGTCTTAACGGATTCGTTTTTCAATCTATTCTTTTTCAAGAGCCTTTACCACCCTTCTGGCGATTTCAAAGGCCGCTGCGATTCTGATTACCTTCACATCTTTCAAACCCTTGATCTTTGAAAGGTCGGTCAACTTTTGTCCCATCAGACCCGGGATAGAATAATAATTATCAAGCAGGTCTTTCGCTATTTCTTGCGCGGACCGTCCTTTATAGCCGCTTCCAATCAATATAGACAATAATTCCTCATCAGTCAGCGCCGATGGGCCAAGCTCGACAAGCTTTCCACCAGGGTGATGCCATTTAGCATTTCGTTCTTCCATTGGGGCTATCAGCTCCTGTAAATTGATATGAAAATAGTACAGTTCGCCGACAAATGCAAGCTGATTCTGCTAATGTGGAAGATAAGGTAGGGTAAAGGAGGGGGGCGAACGAAACAACGCACATCAGATCATTGAATGATTCACATTTAACCAGGCAGAACACAACGGCCGGATTGGCTCACCTGTTCAAATAATCCTTCTGCACTTCCGGAATGAGCTGCTGATACTCCTCGTAGGGGATCTTCGAATGCCACTTGTCCGTTGCCATGCCGATGCCGATAACGAGATAGAGCAGGACAATCAAGAGTATCGGGAAGAGCCAGGCTTTAACCACACTGACCTTTTTCCCAGCCTTGAACGTGAGGTCGAGCGCTCCGGGCGACGGGCAGCGGCTCACGCAGGTCAGGCAGCCGAAACATTCCTCGGATTTCACGATTGCTTTGCTTTCCACGTCGATCAGGGTCGGGCAATGTACGGTGCAGGCATGGCAGTGGCTGCACTTCTCTTCGTTCCTGCGGACCTTGAAAGGGCTCAGCCGGGAGAGGAGCCCGAGGAGCGCGCCGTAGGGGCAGAGGTACCGGCACCAGAAGTTCTTGTAGAGCAGGGAAAGCGCGCCAAGGGTGATGAGGACCCACATCGTGAGCGTGGTCATCTCGGTGAAGAACTTCATCATCCGCACGTCCACGACTTTGTAATAGTCGGCAATGAAGAAGAGCGCCATCATGTTCGACGGCATGGCGATCCCGATCAGAAAAAGGAAGAGGCCGAGAAGGACGTACTTAAGCGACCGGAGCGAGATGTCGTTGAACGGACCGATGCGGAAATTCCTGCGGAATATTTTTTCCCCCGTCATCCAGACATACTGCGACAGCGTTCCGATGGGGCAGATCCAGCCGCAGAAGCCCTTTTTCATGACCAGCGACACGCCGAGGATGGCGAGAAACAGTACGAAGCCGGCAGGATGTACGGGTTCGACGATCCCGGTCAGGATAAAGTACTTGAACGCCATGAGCCCGCCGATGGGCAGAAATGCGTCGACTGAGGGAGGTCTCTGAGCAAAGGGGTGGCCTGGTGCCTCGAAGTGCTGGACGAACTGATAGAACTGGTGTCCGATAACGAGCGTCAGCAGAAGAAAACCGACCTGGACCGCATACCGGAGCGGACGGAGGTATGTCCGTGGAAATTTCATGCCGTGATACTACACCGCTTCAGTATAAAAGGCTATGATGTTTATCATACCTGATGATATTGTAATGGACTTCATGACCGCAGAGGTAACCGAGAAAAGTTTTCTCATTTTTTATAGGAAGACCCCTGTATTCCGTCCGCTCGGTCGGCAGGAACTCTTCATCGCCTGACTTTTTCGATGACCTTTTCCATCCCCAGCCGGGTTGCGGAAAACCCATGGTCAGTGGGATCTTCTTCCTTCTTAACAGCATTGAAAAAATCACAGCGCCAGCAGTTGGTCAGCTTCTGCGCATAGGTTCCCTGGATCTTTCCGCCGCAAAGGGACCCCGCGATCACCCAGCATGCCCTCCCCGCGTTCAGGCCGCCGTGAGCGCCGTGCAGTTCCTGATGGACTGTTACAGGACAAATCCCCAGTTCCGCGGCCCGCGGGCCGCCGGGGTTGCGCCCGCAGTTCTTGTGCTCCCAGCAATTCTTTCTTATGTCCATTACGCTGTTCCTGCTTTCGACATCTTCTCGCTTCATGTAAATCTCACCTCGCACATGCATAAAATAATTTTAGCAAATCAATATCCGCCGTCTATGACCCGGGCTTTAATAGTGGAGCACTATACACAATCGAATACCTGAAAGTCAACTTTTTTTCGCTTTCCCCGTAATTAATTTTTTTAATGATGGGATTGCAAAAAAGAATCAAGTAGCGTCAAATTTATGACCCAAGAAATGACCTTTACAATCTCCGAAAGAGTGTGCTATTTTTAAAGCTATGATGGTCCCTGATCTTCACGGCTTTTTTTATCCCAAGACGGTCGCCCTGATCGGCGCCACGGACAACCCCCTGAAACCCGGCACGGCGATCCTGGAGAACCTGTCCCATTTCAACGGCGCCGTGTTCCCGGTGAATCCCAAGCACGCAACGCTGTTGGGCCACCGATGCTATCCTTCCATCACGGCGGTCCCCGACACCATCGACATGGCCATCATTGCCCTGCCTGCCGGGCTCGTTGAACAGGAGATCGATGCGGTTCATGAGAAAGGCATCCGCCGTATCATTCTGATCAGCTCCGGTTTTGCCGAAGCAGGCGGGCCGGGAATTCAAATGCAGCAGCGGATCGCGGTAAAAACAAAGAAGTACGGCATCCGGGTGATCGGCCCGAATGCCCTCGGCGTATACAATACGGACAACGGACTTGACAGCTTTTTCGTGTCGCGACAGCGCGTGTCGCGGCCAGCGCCGGGGCGGCTGTCGATCATCTCCCAGAGCGGCGCCATCACCGTCATTCTCATGGAAGCGTTCGCCCGCGACGGCATGGGCATCGCCAAGGCCGTGAACTACGGTAACCGGCTCGACGTGGACGACGCGGACGCTCTCGATTACCTGGCCGACGATGCGCAGACGGCCGCCGTTGCCATGTACATGGAGTCGGTGGCTGAAGGCAGGAAGTTCCTAGCCGCGGCAAAAGCCTTCGCCGCAAAAAAACCGCTGGTCATCTGGAAGGCGGGCAAATATGAACTGGGCGCGGCTGCCGTGGCATCGCACACGGCGACGCTCGCCGGAAGGTACGGGCTGTACAAGGCTGCCTTCCGCCAGGCGGGGGCCGTGGAAGCCTTCGGCTTCGATCACATGATCGATGCGGCGAAGGCCGTTGCGCTCATGGACTATCCCTGCGTGGGAAACCGGCTTCTGGTCGTAACGAACGGCGGCGGCATGGCGGTTGCCGCATCCGATCAGGCCCAGCGGGAAGGATTTACCATGCCCCGCGTTCCGGACGAGGCGAGGGCAAAACTCGAAGCGGCCTTTCCGCCTTTCTTCGTGAAGAACAACCCTGTTGACCTCACCGGGAGCGGCAGAAACGAAGACTACTACACCGCACTCAAGGAAGCGCTGCCGCATTATGATGCGGCCGTCGTTATCATTCTCATGGGTGCGACCACGGTCACGGAAGAGGCCACAAGCATGGTCGCGCGTGCCTGTCATGAAGCGAAGAAGCCCGTCACGTGCTGCATTCTGCAGGGACTCGGGTACACGCAGGACGCCATGCATGAACTGCTTAAACTCGGCGTTCCCGTCTACCCGTCGCCGGAGCGCGCGGTGCGGGCGCTGGCGGCGCTCAGGGACGCGACAAAGAAGAGAGAAGGGTGTAAATGATCGGGAACAATCTCGGGCCGAGAAGGATTAAAAGGGGCGCCCGGACAGCGGTGTGCTTTTTACCCTGTTCCGTGGCACCCTGTGGTTTCAAGCTATGACGACTCCGGCGGAGATCATACAAGCAGCACTGAAAGAAGGCCGTACTACGCTCTTCGAGCATGAGGCCAAGGACCTCGTGCACTCGGTGGGGGTCGTCGTGCCGCGTTTCGTTCTTGCCAGTCCTGCCGACTCGAAGGCGGTCGTTGCCGCCGGCGAGAAACTGGGCTTCCCCGTCGTGCTCAAAGCCGTTTCTTCCAACATCCTGCATAAGACCGACGCGGGCGCCGTGATGTTGAACATCCCGACCAGTGCCGGGCTTGCAGCGTCGGTCCGGACAATGAAAAACATGATCGCTTCGCGTGTCCCGGGCGCCGTGATCCAGTCTTTCCTGATCGAGAAGATGATGCCGCAGGGACTCGAGGTTTTGATCGGCGGTATACGCGATGAGCAGTTCGGCCCTTCCGTGGCCTTCGGGCTCGGCGGGGTCTGGGTCGAGGCGCTGAACGATGCCGTCTTCGGCATCCTGCCGCTCACTCATGAGGAAATGGTGGAGATGATTTCCCAGACACGGGCAGGCACCTTCCTCAGGGGGTTCCGCGGCAGCCCGAACCTCGACGAAGAGGCCGTACACCTCATTATCAACAACGTGGCAAAACTTTTGACGGAACATCCCCAGATCAAGGAAATCGACCTGAACCCGGTGCGCATCTATGCACGGGGCGCGGCAGCGCTCGATGTGCGCGTAGTGCTGGCAACGGAAGCGGCGCTTCCTGAAAAAGAATAATACCCTTTCGCCTGCAGTTGTCGGGGAAATATGTAATAGGGCCTCTTTCACGGCCGCCGGACTGCACCATGAACGACGACACCCTCGAAGAACTAAACTATCTCCGGGCCGAGGTGAAACGGCTCCGAGCGGCGCTGAATAAACGGCCGCCCGGCATCGAAACCCTGCTGAAACGGCACGGCTTCAAGATCTACAAAAAGGAGCCCCCCGAAGACCTGCTCATTCCCGCAAAAAAGTATCTTTCTCAATACTATCGAATGCTTCATAAATATTCCTTCCGCCTCTTCCTCCGCGATGTGATCAAGCGCCAGGACCGGTTCGGGCCCGAAGACGTCACACGATACGCCACACCCGCTGTCACCAAAGAATATATCGACTATCTTCTGTTCATAAAACTCGTCAAGAAGAAAGCAACGGGCTACGTGCTCACACAGGGTCCGGTTACGAGTTTCGGACCGACCCTGGAATGGTATATTGCAGAAATTTTCAAGCGCGAGTTCGATACGGAGGCGGTTTGGGGTGTCAAGTTCAAGCGCCGTAACGGGGGCGGCGATTACGACGTGATCACACGATTTGATGCTTCCTTGATCGCCATAGAAGTAAAATCGTCGCCTCCCAAGCAGATCGACGATCGTGAGATCGCTGCATTCCTAGACCGGGTGGAAGACCTGGCGCCCGCATTCGCCGTTTTTTTCGTGGATACGGAGCTCAGGATGAAGGACAAACTGGTACCGCTGTTCGAGAAGGAGCTTCAAAGGCGATACCGGGAACCGCCGCAGGTGCTGCGAATGGAGCGAGAGCTGTTTCAGGTCAGCGAACGTATTTTCCTCATGAACGCTAAAGAGAACATCATCCGGAACATGGAGAAGGTAATGACCTGGCATTTCCAACGAATGGCCGGGGTGCGGAAATTTGCGGGCGAGAGCAAGAAGCTCTAAGGGAGGGCCGCTGCACGGTAGTTCGTCCTCATCGAGTCGGCTGCGGGCTCGAACGTGTATTTGGTCCGGCCCGTTCCAGCGCCTCCACGCAGCAGACGAATTCCCGGTCACCGGGCAGATCGCGCCGGACTCGGCATCGTTACAGGGAGTTGAGGTCGTTCCCTCGCCATTGAGCAAGCTCAATAACTGTAACGCAGCGCCACTGAAACGATATTGTCCGTGTTGGTCGTGCCGGTCGATGTCACCTTGCTGATCTGAAGATCGTACTCACCGGCAATGGCCCACGACTTCAGCAGCGTATGTTCAGCGCCGAAAAAAACCGTGTTGGTCTGTATTTCAGAACCGGACGGCTCGTCATAATTTTCCACGAGATAGCTGTAGCCGGCCGTCGCGAGTGTTTTTTGGGGAAGGGAATAACCCGCGCTCACCCCGATTGTCGTGCCCGAGTAACTGAAAGAGGCGGCATCGGCGTTGTTCTTTTCGTACTCGCCGAATTCGCGGACCCAGAGCACCGGAGTGAGCTTCTCTTTCACGCTTACATTCCCTCCATAGGAAGTGCTGTCTCGCTGGCTGTCGCCGAAGCGTTTGACCTTGCCGAGGACGGCGACGCGGACGAATACCGCCCTACTCAGGCCCATGTTGATGCCCGTACTGACTCCGCCGATCGTGGCATCGAGGTCCGTATAGGTGTTGTAGGACGTATAGTTGGCAAAGCCCTTCGCAAAGACTTCTGAACTTTTACCGACAGCCTGATAGCCTCCTGCTTCGGCAGACAGGGTTGACGAGAAGTCGCCCGGCGACTGGGTGCTGGAGCCCGCACCGGTGTATCTGCCCATGCCGCCTCCACCTCCCATGCCTCCCGCCAAGGCCATCATGCCGCCAGGAACGTTGCCGCCTGCGGTCCGCCCCCTCTGGTCCGACAGCAGTCCGACCACGTTGTCCTCATAGGTAAGCTTGAGCTCCGCGTCGAGGATCAAACCTGCAAATGCTTTTGAGGGAATGACGACGAGCGAGAGGACAGCAGCGATGAAAAGGACGGACGGTAACAACCTCATGAATGGTCGTTGTTGAATGTACATTTCCCTATTCTCCCTTGGTGTAGAGTTCTCTTTCTCGCCTGAATGGAAACAGATATAAAAAGGCTACCTCCCCCTCCGGCATGCACTATAGTTCATGCACGGCGCAGGGAGATAGTCTTCTTATGTTACCCTATCGGATGGTGTTTGTGTTAGCGGCCCTTGCCGTGGGACATGCCGGAGCCGCCCATGTTGTCGTGGTCCATCCCCTCGTGGCCCATATCACCATGCTGCTCCTGATGACGTTCCATGGTATGCTCGTTCGCGCCCTTCATCCCGTGCATCATTTCGCGGTGCGTTTCCCTGTTCATGGTCCGCATCTGGGAGACCATCGGTCCGAGCTTGGTCCCGAGCTTCTTGGCCATCTCGCCCCATCCCATCCTGGGCGGGCCTTGGCGCATTGTCATGACCTGCTGGATGTTTGCGTCCGTTACTCCGCCGGGCATCTTCTGGGCAAGCGAGCAGGCAATGGAAATCTCACCGTACCCGAGCTTCTTGTCCCTAAGCCCCTGGATCTGTGTGTCAGTTACGTTGAACTCTTTTTTGAGTCGTCCGGTTACAACCTGCTCGCCCTGGCTCGTCTTTGCCGTGGCACTGATCGCAGCAGCTTCCTTGTTGAGATTTTTTTCTTCCGTGGTCCCCGCTGTCCATGCCGTGCCGGCAATAGTGAGCGACAGCATAAGTGCGCTGAAGATAATGTATCTAAGCTGTATTTTCATTTTTTTTCCTCCCGTCACCTGCAAAGAAAACGGAGCACCCGCATTCGGATGCTCCATCCGATCTTTTCTCTATCTATCTCCTGGGCCCGTTCATACCGCCGCCCGTGCCGCCAGAACCCGTTCCAAGACGGTCGTGCATACGGTCGTGGTCCCTGTCAAGCAACTGGTCGTGATCGTAATCACGGTCCCGGTCCTGCAGCCGGTCCGGGTCATGATCACCGGTCCCGTCCTTCAGCCGGTCTTTGGTCTGCGTCCGGTCCTGCGTCATCGACGACGCGTCGCCGGCCGCGTTCTCCGCCGGATCACCCGCCAGGACCTGGGCCTCATGCTGCTCGCTGATCCTCACCTGCTCCTGTGACCTGATGTATTGTCTATTCTCTTCTGCCGTCGCCAGCGAAGCGACCCCGAGAAACAGGACGCCTGCTGCGATCAGTATGGATATGTGTCTTCTCAACATGGCGGATCCCTCCTTTCCGTGGTGTGTTGCCTCCCGTACCTGCCGTCTGTGGTCGCCATCATGCCTTCGCGGTTCCTCGGCCGAGGGGAGTACTCTTGCGCCGCTTGCATGCTGACTGACCTCACGGCCGGAACGGTCTCCTGCGGAGTCTAGCGTCTGGGTCCTCCCATGCTTCCCTTGCCTGAGCCGGAGCCCATGCCGCGTCCTCCGCCCATCTCCTGCTGCTCCATGCCGCGGCCACCCTGCATATTCTCCCGTTCCATTCTCATAGCGGCGTCCTCTGGCCTCTTTCCCTGCCGCATCTCTTCAGCCATCTGCTTTACCATGCCGTCCAGGTCCCGCTCGGCATATCCCTGCTCGACTGCGTTCCGGACGAGGTGCGACGAAGTCTTAACGGACATGCCGCTCCCGGCAAAATAGGCAGCCGTGTTTGCAGCGCTGGTAAAAAGCCGCAAAGGTCCTTTTCGGTCATGCACAGCCGTACCCATCCCTTTGAGGTCCTCCGCGGGAACGGATTTCTCAAGCGCCCTGGCCGCTGCTTCGATCGCCGCCTCCCGTTCTTCCTTCCCTCGCGCTTTTACGCCTCCGCGGATAAGATCGTCCACGATCGGCTGCGCGACCACGAGCTTTTCCGACAGATGCCGGGCTGCAACGACGATCCGCTCCAGGGGCACGCCCTTAGACAGCCCCTGCTCGATTCTGTCTAAAACCGGGGCAACGGGAACGCCCTCTCTTTTCGCGGACAGGCCGGCATCGATGAACCGGCTGATCGTCCCCGCGTCGGCGCCGCGTTGAACAGCGCGGGACACGATGATTTCGACGTCCTCTGCCGGTACGCCGCTGTTTATGGCGACAGCCGCCTTTGCATGGACATCAGCCTGCTCCGCTTTCGAGAGCGAAGAAGACTGCAGGATGCCGTTGATCGCGTCGAGGCCCCCGCCCTCTGCCGCAGACGTTCGTAACGGAAGGGCAAGAAGAAGCAGAAGCACCATGCCTGCGCCCGTTCGTACTGCGTGTATCGTTATCGATCTTTTCATATGGATACCCTCAACACGGAGTTCCGCGAACCGAACCCGTCATCGGCGTATGACTGCGCCCCGGGATCAGCGACCCACGACTTCCCGTCAACCACGAAGCTGTAAGAGTAGACGCCGGGCCTTAACTTCAGGTCGATGTTCCACATTCCGTCGGTTCCGTTCATTTCATCGGCATCGGTCTTCCACTTGTTGAAATCGCCGGCCACGGTAACCGTGCGGGCCTGAGGAGCGTAGAAGGTCAGCCGGACCGTCGCGGTATTTTCCACCGGGCCCGCGGCGTTCATCGTCGTCTCGCGCTGAACGTGGTTTACGGTAATAAGCGCAACGAGTGCGATGACAGCTACGCCGAGCACGGATGCCATGTTCCAGTGCAGCACACGACTGCCAAACAGAAATTCTCTGAACCGGGCGAATACAGGCATCTTTCTCCTCGGCAGTTTCTTCATCACCTCGGCGGTGAAAAACGCCGGCGGCTGCCGACGCTCACTCTGCTCCAGCATGCGGACCGTGCCCGCAAGTCCGGAGAATACTTCCCTGAGCCCGGAATCGGACTCCAGGCCCTTCTCAACGAGCCTTTTCTCGGCATCCTCGGCTTCCTTGTCGAGAATTTTATGTATGGTATGAATGATGTCCCGGTCTTTATCCATGGGTCACCCCTGCTCCTTCGAGGATCTTTCTGAGCATCTCCCGCCCCCGGTGCGCCCGGACCTTGAGCGCTGTTATGGCTGTTCCCGTGATGGCCGATATCTCCCGGTAATCCAACTCCTCGATATGTTTCAAAACGAGCACCTCGCGGTAATCCTCGGGAAGAGCTTCCAGCGCCTGCTGCAGGATGTCCTTGCTCTGACCCGCTGCTGCGGCCCGTTCGGGAGATGTTCCGCTGTCGGGCATAACACCGGCAATTTCATCTGTCGAGACTGTTTCCTTCGACAATCGCAAATGGTCCCGGCATTTGTTTAACACGATGCTGTAGAGCCATGACGAAAATTTTGCCCCGAACCGGAACTGCCCCAGCCCATTGTAGGCTGAGATAAAACTTTCCTGGGCAAGGTCCTTTGCCGTATCTTCGTCTCCTACCATACGGTACGCGGCGTTATAGACCATTGATTTATAGCGGTCCACCAGGATGGCATAGGAATCGGCATTTCCATCCAGGCATTTCCGAATAATGGTCTCTTCATCTGACTGCTCATTGTTTCTCATTGTTGTTACCTATAAGACGACCGGCCGAAAAAAAGGTTACAGGCCGTTTTTCATTACGGTTCAAGAACGAAAAGGGAATTCCTGTCTCCCAGGCCGTCTTCCATTGACGGCACCGAGGGATCCAGCACCCATTCCCTGCCATCGACGATAAAACGATACTCATACCTCCCGGGCTGAAGCGGCAATACGATGGTCCAGATGCCTTTGCGGTCCGGGCCAAGGAGCCGGTCCTGGTCCGGCTTCCAATGATTAAAGTTGCCGGCTATTGCAACGCTCTTTGCCGAGGGCGCGGCATAGGAAAAACGAACGCCTCGGTGCATTACCACAGGTTCAGGCGACATTGGCGCACAACCAGCGATTAAGAAAAACAGCGTTATAAAGAAGAAGGTGCGGATGGGCATTTGTCCTTATTTGAACGATCGTAATGACAATCGAGCTTCTGCGACGTTGGTTAATTATAACACGTCATGATAATGCAGTCCTTAGTATCAGCTTACAGGGCCTGAATTACTGCAATAGTCGTTTTTATCCAGGGTTGATCCGATACAGTGTACCTTTACAATACGAAAAAAGCATGTTAATTTAACAAAAGGAATCGTTTTGTTCCTTTCCTAACCCGGACAAGCCGGAACCGAAAGGTCGAAGCTAAAAGGCGTCTCACGCAAAGCCGTAGCCTGCACTTGCGTAAGCACGGCCATAACAAAGGACGCCAAGAAAACCTTTAAGTCTTGATTTAGAAAAAATGATTTGGCCTTTCTTTGCGAGCTTGGCGACTTTGCGCGAAATATTCTTTCCTTTTTGAGAAGAATTAGATTTGTAGCTGATTAAGGAGTGAGGATAAGCCATGAGAGCCATACCCTGGCATCGGATGAGCATCGACCAGGCTTGTGAAGAGCTGGGCACGTCACACCGTGGCCTCTCGCGCGGTGATGCCCGGTCGCGCCTCGCCCGGTACGGCCCCAATGAGCTGGTCGAAAAGAGGAAAAAGTCCCCTCTCGGGATGTTTCTGGACCAGTTCAAGGATTTCATGATCCTCGTCCTGATGGCCGCAGCCATAGTCTCGGGGATCATCGGAGAACCTTCCGATACCATTGCCATTATCATCATATTGCTTCTGAACGCGGCACTCGGTTTCAGCCAAGAGTACCGCGCAGAAAAGGCAATGGAAGCACTCAAGAAAATGGCGGCCGTCAATGCCACGGTAGTTCGAAGCGGGGAACGCACCATCCTGCCCGCTTCGGAGATCGTCCCCGGCGACATCGTGCTGCTCGAAGCCGGCAATGTGGTGCCGGCGGACCTGCGCGTCATCGAATCCGCTCGTCTCACCGTGGAAGAGGCAGCGCTCACCGGCGAGTCGCTGCCCGTGGAGAAGCATGCAGCTCCGCTTCCGGACGATACGCTGCCGCTGGGCGACCGGATGAACATGGTCTACAAGGGGACCGTCGTCACCTACGGCCGCGGCAGGGGCGTGGCGGTTGCCACGGCAATGGGCACCGAGCTCGGCAGGATTGCGACCATGCTCCAGCAGGAGGAGGAAGGCAAAACGCCGCTCCAGAAACGGCTTGCCCATTTCGGACGGCGTATATCCATAGTTATCCTGATCATCTGCGCAGTCGTGTTTGCCGCAGGCATCCTTCGCGGCGAGCCTGCAGTGAACATCTTTCTCGTGGCCGTAAGCCTTGCCGTCGCCGCAATCCCCGAAGCGCTGCCTGCCGTGGTGACCATTGCCCTGGCCCTCGGTGCGCGAAAAATGGTGAAGCTGAACGCCCTCGTGCGGAAGCTGCCCGCGGTCGAAACACTGGGTTCGGTGACGTACATCTGCACGGACAAGACCGGCACGCTCACCTTGAACCGGATGACCGTGCAGGAGGTCTGGGTGGACGGGAAGGCACTAAAGGGTCCGGGGTCCGGAGTCCCCGTGCCTGGACGGGAAGATCTTTCCGGCCCCTGGTCGCTGGACCCCGGCCCCTTATTTTTTATTGCCCTCGCCCTTTCCAACGACGCCCGTGAGGATTCATCGGGATCGGTCATGGGCGATCCGACCGAAACGGCCCTTTATCTTTCGGCGCAACAGCGGGGTTTTGACAAAGGGATGCTGGAGAGCAGCCATCCCCGCATCGCCGAGATTCCCTTTGATTCCGAGCGGAAGTTGATGACAACGATACACAAGGGATCAGGGAAAGCGGGAGAATACTTTTCTTTCACCAAGGGCGCGTTTGACGTGCTGATAGACCGCGCTGATTTTGTCCTTACTTCGGAAGGGCAAAAACCGATCAGGAGAGAGGACATTCAGGCGGCCCATGATCGTATGGCAGACGAAGGACTCAGGGTCCTTGCAGTCGGCGTGCGGACGTGGGCGTCGCTTCCCGATGTCCGCACGGCCGAAAACGTCGAAAAAGGGCTGGTGCTGCTCGGACTGGTCGGCATGATGGACCCTCCCCGGGAAGAAGCAATGCAGGCCGTTGCGGAATGCCGGAGCGCCGGCATCACGCCCGTCATGATCACCGGCGACCACCCCCTTACGGCGCGGGTCATCGCCCGCCGCGTCGGCATCCTTGACAGCAACGATCCGGGCGCGCTGATCACCGGCGCCGAACTGGCGGCCCTGCCGCTCGACGCCTTCGAAAAACGCGTTGAGTCCATTCGGGTGTACGCCCGGGTCGCGCCTGAACAGAAGCTCAAAATCGTGCGTGCTCTCCAGGACCGGGGACACTTCGTGGCCATGACCGGGGACGGCGTCAACGACGCGCCTGCGCTCAAGCGGGCCGACATCGGCGTGGCCATGGGGATCACCGGCACGGACGTGGCCAAGGAAGCCTCGGCCATGATCCTGCTCGACGACAACTTCGCCACGATCGTCAGGGCGGTCAGGGAAGGAAGAAAAATTTACGACAACATCAGGAAATTCATTCGTTATTTGCTCGCCACCAATTCAGGAGAGATCGGGACGCTGTTTCTTGCCCCTTTTTTCGGCCTCCCGATCCCGCTCCAACCCATCCACATCCTCTGGATAAATCTGGTCACCGACAGCCTCCCCGCTCTGGCCCTGACTCTGGAGCCGGGGGAACCGAACCTGATGAGCCGTGCCCCCCGCTCACCCCGCGAAGGACTGTTCTCCCACGGGCTCGGTGCGCACGCAGTCTGGGTCGGCCTGCTCATGGCCGCCGTCGTGCTGGGACTTCAGGCATGGACCATCCACATTCAGGATGGACACTGGCAGACCATGGTTTTCACCACGCTGTGCCTGCTCCAGCTGGGACATGCAATGGCCATCCGTTCAGAGCATGCATCCTTGTTCACCCAGGGGGTGCTGTCGAACAAGCCGTTGTTCATGGCCGTTATCGCAACCATAGGCCTTCAGCTCACGACCGTTTATGTCCCGGCCCTGAACCCAGTGTTCAAGACCGCTCCCCTGAGCGCCGGAGAACTTGGCCTCGTCCTCGCTCTCTCCTCGGTCGTATTCTTTGCCGTGGAACTGGAAAAACTCATCAAGCGCTTCCAAAAAACAGCTTGACAACGACTGCCGCTGGTATCATAATTTGATGAAACTTTATGCAACCGCAACGAGGAGGACATCCACAACTGCTGCGTGCGCCGGGAACCCGCATTACCTGATCCGGCGTGCATTCGCGTAAGAACGGTACGGCCATGTTACCATCTCTGTCAGAAGGGGGGTGATACAGAGTGGCGGAACCGCCATTTGCCTGAAGTATTTCCGTTAAGCGACATGAATTGTTGTTTAAGAAAGAAATGCTTTTATGAGGAAAGGGGGACCTCGGCAATATGGAAGATAAAACACAGGGCATCAGTAACGACTGGCCGGCAGTATGGATCGGGCCGTTCATTTTTATCCTCTCGTTGGGCGCCTTCATCGGCGCAGATGTTTTCGATTGGGGAATTACCACCGTCGCATGGAATGATCTTTCCAAGTCGCGGGAGCCGTTCTCTGCCACAGGCACGGACGGCGCGGCATCGCTCGTCATTACCTACGTTGTTCTCCTCACCATCATGGGGTCGGCGCCAAAACGGTCACAGCCGATAGCCCAAGTTCATCATCGACTTTCCTGTGGTATAAAATTTGTCGTCAATGTCTGAATTCAAAAGAGAGGGGGCATTATTATGTCCGCAACGGAAATAAAATCACGAACTGAACAGGAACCGGCAGGATCCAAGGCGGCTCCCATGGGCTGGAAGGAACTCTACCTGAAAGAAGACTGGTGGGCGATCTATCTCGGGATCGGGATCGTGCTCATCTCGCTGGTCGCTTTTCTGAACGGAAGCGCCGTCGTGAAGTCGCTCGCCATAAATCCCGGAGGATTAAAGTGGTCGTCCTTCGGCCAGTTGAGGGACCACTTCAGCAGCAACATCCACTTGTACGCCCTCCAGTTGATTTCCTGGCTCATCATTTTCGGCATTTCCACAAGGATCATGGGAATCAAGACGTCGGAGTTTCTTCCCTCCTTCATCGTCCTCTACGTGCTGTCCATCATCATGTTCGCCATCGGAGGGTGGGTTGATGCTCCGAAGTACAACCTGGAGCCGCCGCTGGTCGCGCTGATCGTCGGGCTCGTGATCGCAAACGTCGTCCCCCTGCCCAAGTGGATGGATGCGGGGTTCCGGGTGGAGTACTACATTAAAACGGGCATCGTGCTGCTCGGTGCGACGTTCCCCATCGCATTGGTCGTCTCAGCGGGACCGGTCGCCCTGCTCCAGGCCACAATAATCTCCCTGACGACCTGCCTCACGATCTATTTTGTCGCCACCAAGGTGTTCGGTCTCGACAAGAGGCTTGCCTCCGTTATCGGCGTGGGAGGAGCGGTCTGCGGCGTTTCCGCGTCCATGGCCATCGCAAGCTCGGTCAAGGCGAAAAAGGAAGACCTCTATACGTCAGTAACGCTCGTGGTGGTATGGGCCTTGATCATGATCTTCTTCATCCCCTTCGTGTCAAAGGCCCTCAATCTGAGTCCGGGCGACGCAGGCGCGTGGGTGGGGACCTCGGAGTTCGCCGACGCGGCGGGCTTTGCTGCCGCAAGCGCTTATGGCCGCATGGCCGGCAATGAAAACGCCTCCATCCAGGCATTCACCCTCATGAAGGTCATCGGCAGGGACATGTGGATCGGCATCTGGTCATTCGTCTTCGCTCTTATCGCCTGCCTGAAGTGGGAAAAGGAGGAATGCGGCGTAAAGCCCAGCCCCATGGAAATCTGGTGGAGGTTCCCGAAATTCGTCATCGGGTTCTTCGTTGCCTCATTTTTCATGACCACGATAACCGCCGGCTACTCCGCCGCGGACTTCAATGCGGCGGTAAAACCGGGCCTGCTCTTGCCGATCGTTTCCCTCAGGTCGTGGGCGTTTATTTTCTGCTTCCTCAGCATAGGGCTTACGACCCGGTTTAAGGACCTGAAGGCCGCCGGCTGGAAACCCTTCGGCGCCTTTACGATCGGGGTGGCAGTCAATGTGGTGCTCGGGTTCGTCCTGTCGGTTTTTGTATTCGGTAACTACTGGTCGAATCTTGGCAAATAGCGTTCACAACGGTAGGCCGACGTGCGTCAGGAGGCGACCATGCATGGCAGATGTATCAGCTGTAGATTCTTCGCTAACGACCCCGCGCTGATCGAGGCGACCTTTCCCGGGTTGACTGCGCTCAGTTCAGCCTATGCATCCGTACGGTCCGACGCGGGGATGTGCAGCCGGCACGAACTTTTTCTTTCTTCCTGGCAACGATGCGGGGATTTTGAGACAGGCGACAACGAGGGACGGGGTTCGCTCCTCCCTGAGGAGAAAAAACTCATCGGGTGGAGCATCGGACTCGGTGCGGTCCTGCTCGGCATCCTCGTCTGGGTGAGCTACACGTTCTTCCCGGCGGGGCATTGACCGGTCGATGCCGCCGAAAGAGGGCGGCGTAGCGGGAGCGAAGGCATTTTTTGGTGCACCCGCGCACTGATCTGTGGTATGGTAGGGACGGCAGGGTTATATTCCTGCCGTCCTTTTTTATGAGAGGTGGCTCAGTGAATTTGTCTGCGCTCGGAACCGTCCATCTGGATGTGTCCTTCTTTTCCGCTCTTCTCAGTATCGTGCTTATCGATCTGATCCTTGCCGGCGACAATGCCGTGGTCATCGCCATGGCCGTGCGCGGCCTGCCGAAAGGGCAGCGGCGGAAGGGGATCATCTACGGCTCCGCCGCAGCCGTCCTGCTTCGCGTCATGCTCACGTTCTTCGTGGCGCAAATCCTTACGTTGGACTACGTCAAACTCGCGGGCGGCATCGTCATCCTCTGGATCGCGGTCAAGCTGTTCGTAGAAGACGAGGAAGCGGTCGAGGCGCACCGGGAAGCGGAAACGCTTTGGCATGCGATCAGGCTCATCGTGGTCGCCGATCTCACGATGGCGCTCGACAACATGCTGGCCGTGGGCGCGGCATCGCACGGCAACTTCTACCTCCTCCTGTTCGGCCTGGGACTAAGCATCCCCTTTATCGTTTTCACGAGCAGCCTCCTGTCGATGCTCATGGACAAGTTCCCGGTCATCATCTACCTCGGCTCCGCGCTTTTGGGCAAGATCGGTGCGGAGATGGTTTTCACCGATCCGGTCGTCGGCCGGCTTATTGCTCCGACGAAACTGATGATGTACTCGGCTGAGTTGCTCTGCGCCGCCGGCGTCATCATCGTCGGCAGGTATTGGGTCAAGCGGGATATCGCAAGACAGGGGTAAGCGTTTCAGCCGCATCGATCCGCAAGCTTGACTTCCTCCACCCGTTTGATATGATGTGTCGTTATTGATCAAATCCGTTTCCGGGGGCGTTTTGAAAAAGAGTATCCTTATTTTCTTTATTATTCTCCTGCCGGCTGCCCTGCCCGCACACGCCAAGTTCGATCCTTTTTTTACCTGGACCACGCTTGAGACGCCGCACTTTTATATTCATTATCACCAGGGCGAGGAGGAGCTTGCGAAGCGCGTGACGGTGATTGCCGAAGACGTCCACGACCGGCTCGTACCGCGCGTCAAGTGGGACCCCGCGGGAAGGACCCATATCGTCCTCGTGGACGCCAGGGATAGTACGAACGGGCTGACGACCGTCTTCCCTTACAACCATATAACCCTCTTCCTCACCCAGCCGGCGGGGGCGCCCGGATTCGGCACTACGGTCTACGACGAATGGATGCGCACGCTTATCACTCACGAGTACACGCACATCCTGCACCTCGACATGGTTAACGGCGTCCCGGATTACCTCCAGTACGTCTTCGGCAGGCTTTACTTCCCGAATGAATTCGAGCCTGTCTGGATGATCGAGGGCCTTGCCGTATATGAAGAAACAGAGCAGACCCCGGGCGGCCGGGGCCGTTCACCGGGTTCCGAAATGGTCATCCGCTCGGCCGTGCTCGAAGACCGGTTCCCCAGCTTGAGCCAGGCCACGACTTTCCCCGACTTCTGGCCCGCAGGCGACGTGCCCTACCTGTTCGGCGAGGGATTTACGCGTTTCATTGCCGAAAAATACGGCAGGGAAAAACTCGCCGACATCTATGTCAGTTACAGCAAGCGCATAATCCCCTGGTTTGTGGACTCGAATGGGAGAGGGGTGCTGAAGGAATGGTACCGCGACCTCTGGGACGACTGGCACAACGAGCTCAGGGCACGCTACGGCAGGCTGCGTGACGAGCTCGCCGCAAAAGGCCTGACCACCTCGCTTCCCCTCACCCGGCGCGGCTACCTAAACGTCTCCCCGGCGTTCTCGCCCGACGGCGCCCGGATCGCCTACACAGTCCAGAACGCGGACGAGTTCCCCGGCATCTATGTGATGAACGCCGACGGCACGGACGACCACAAAGTCATCGAGAACACGACGTCCTCCACGTCGTCCGGCCGGAGCATCGCCTGGAGCCCCGATGGCGGCGGCATTTACTACACCAAGGACGATATCGTCAGGAACACCGACGTCTACAACGATATCTTCTACTTCGACCTGAAGCGAAGAAAAGAGGTTCCCATAACGATGGGGCTCCGCGCGCGGGACCCCTCTCCTTCGCCGGACGGACAAAAACTCGTTTTCGTGGTAAACAAACTCGGCAAAACGAGGCTCGGCCTGGCGGACATTCCGAAGGACCGGGGAGACCTTGTTCGGGAAAAAGACGTGACCTGGATATCCGGAGAAGAAGCATACCAGTATGAAACGCCGCAGTTCAGCCCCGACGGAACCATGATCGTCGTGGGCGTGTGGCAGCCCGGCGGGTATAAGGACATCTGGCTGCTCGACAGCAGCGGAAACAAAATCGAAGAGCTCATGCACGACCGCGCCATAGACAGCAACGCCGTCTGGAGCGCGGACGGCAAGATCATTTATTTTTCCTCGGACCGTACGGGCATCTTTAATCTCTATGCCTACGAGCGTGCGACAAAAAAACTTTATCAGGTTACAAACGTCCTGGGCGGTGCGTTCACGCCGGCGCCTTCTCCAAACGGAAAGTCCCTCGTGTTCGCCTCTTACAGTGCAAAAGGCTATGACCTTCACATGCTCCCGCTCCAGCCTGCCTCGTGGATGACGACGGAACCCTATAAAGATCCCTATCCGACCATAACGTATGCAGACAAACCTGTCGAGGTAAAAAAAAGTTCCTACAGTCCCCTTCCCACGCTGGCCCCGCGCTTCTGGTTCCCCTGGTACGGCGCCAGCGAGGAAAGCGGCAGCCTCTGGGGCTTTTTGACTTACGGCCAGGACGCGCTTGAGCGTCATACCTATTTTTTAACCGGCCTGTACAGCCCGACGACCTATCGCAAATGGTACGGATTCAGTTATGCTTATGACGGCCTGTACCCGACCCTTCAGTTATCTGCATCCGATATCGACGGGACCTTCAGCGGGCTCCTGACCGGGCCGACCGGCCCCCGGGACTACGTGCAGCGAGAGAGAACGATCGGGGCATCACTCGTGTTCCCGCTTTTGAAGTTCCAGCGCCAACACGAACTCATCATCGGTTACCGTCGAAAGGAAATTTCCGCCCTGACCCGGCTGGCCCCCGGCCCCGGCCCTGCACAGGGCGACCTCGTGTCGGGACGTGCGAGTTACCTGTTCAACAACGCACAAAAGTACGGCTTCTCCATAAGCCCCGAGAACGGCCGGACCGTCGAGCTGGGCTACGAGCGCTTCGACAGGTCCCTCGGCAGCGATTTCAACGTGACCAAGTACACGGCTGACTGGCACGAATTCATCGATTTTCCCTGGAAGCACCACGTGCTCCAGGCCAGGGCCTTCTACGGGACGTCGTCGGGCGACGTAATTCCGCAGGGCGCGTTTCAGCTGGGCGGAGACAACCCCGGGGACAGCACGATTCCCGTCGACAGCGAGTCGATCTATCTGAGGGGCTATCCGATCAACGCTTTCCGCGGAAAAAAGGCAGCACTTGCAAGCCTTGAGTATCGCTTCCCGATCATGGACATCGAGAGCGGCTGGAGCAACAAGCCGATCTTCTTGCGCCGCCTTCACGGCGCCGTCTTTGCCGAGGAAGGTGAAGCCTGGAATGATAAGTTCCACGATTCGGATTTCAAGCGCTCGATAGGCGCCGAGCTCCGGCTCGATACCGATCTGTCGTATACGCTTCTGCCCATAACGTTCCGGCTCGTCGTTGCAAAAGGGCTGGACAAGTACAGGGAATCCTTGATCTACATTTCTCTCTGGATGCCTGCGCTGTTTTAGCGGAACATGCCAACGGCAGTTGTAACCACAGATGAACACGGTTTGAAAGCAAATACGAATGAGCACGTGAAAAAATGCGGGAGTAGTTAAAATTTATCTTGCCGGAGGTAGCACATGATACTCGTTACCGGTGGAACGGGATTTGTCGGCAGCAACCTGATCCGGCGCTTGCGTGCCGGCGATATTGCCGTCCGCGCACTCGTGAGAAGTCCCGGCAAGATCCAGGCGCTCAAAGACATCGGCGTCGACGTCGTCGAGGGCGACCTTTCCGACAAGGCATCGCTCGAAAAGGCGGCAGAAGGCTGCGAGCGCGTCGTCCATCTTGTCGGGATCATCCAGGAGACGCCGGCTGCGACCTTCCGGGCCGTGCACGTGGAGGGAACGGGGAACCTCCTGGAGGCGGCGAAGAAGGCCGGTGTGCGCCACTTCTTCTACCAGAGCGCACTCGGCACACGCCCCAACGCGAAGAGCAGGTACCATAAGACCAAATGGGAAGCCGAGGAGCTCGTACGCGCGGGCACGGTCCCCTTCACGATTCTCAGGCCGTCACTCATCTTCGGGCCCGGCGATCAGTTCACGGTGAGGCTCTCGGACATGATCAGGCGCTCTCCGGTCCTGCCGGTCGTCGGGTCGGGCAAATCCAGGGTCCAGCCCATCTATATCGACGATGCAGTCTCCTGCATCGTCAAGGCCGTTGCCAGCGATTCTTTTTTGAACGAGATGTACGAGATCGGCGGGCCGGACCAGCTGACCTATGAAGAAGTGACCGTGGCGATAGCCGATGCCCTTGGCGCATACCGGCCGACGGTGCATATGCCGCTCTTTCTGGTGAGGAGTGCGACAAGGCTGCTCGAAAGCGTGCTGCCCGCGCCTCCATTGACCACGGACCAGCTCATCATGCTGGAGGAGGACAACGTATGCAGCATGCGCGACATCCGCGACGCTTTCGGGGTCGAGCCCATAAAATTCCGGGAAGGGCTCAAGAAGTTTCTCGCGCCGCAGTAGCCTCAGCCCGCAAAGGATTCGACGGCTGCTGGGACCGTGAAAATTCGTGATTCCTGTGCAGGTTTTTGTTCCACTTTATACTTTGCTTTGTGACCGGAAAGTTTTACAATAGATGCGCCTTCCGTTTGTGCTTATAAGGATGATTGACGAAGGAGGAGAAAAACGAGGATGAAGATTTTGAAGTCTTGCTTCATGGTTGTACTGGTGATCACTGCGGCGGTAATGGTTTTCTCCAGCTGCGGCAGGAACGGGAAAATGACGTCGATTGCCGTGTTGCCGGAAAATATCAGCATGATCCCCGGGACCTCACAGCAATTTCAGGCCCAGGGGCATTTATCGGACGGCACGACCTATTTTCTTGCCACAGTGAACTGGAGTTTAATGAGCACGGCGGGCACCGCGAGCGTTACCATCGACCCCACTCTCGGCCTGGCTGTGGCGAGCGATCTCACCCCGACAGGCTCATTCGTGATTACAGCAGCTGACCCCTATTCGACGTTCACCGGTACGACGACGCTCACCGTATCTCTGCTCTCATCCATCACGGTGACGCCGAACCTCCCGAGCATGACCCCCGGTTTAACCCATCAGTTTTCGGCGACGGGAAACCTGGCAAACGGCGCTACACAGGACCTTACCTCGTTTGTGACCTGGACGACGGACAATCCCGCAATCGCAACGATCGTCAGCACCCCGGGCGTCGCCGGTACCGGCATAGTCACTTCAGTTGCTACCGGGACCGCGGTCATTCAGGCTTCTCTCCTGACCTCGGATGGCACCGGTACTAAAAAAACGGTCATTGGTGCCACCACGCTTGCTGTTACCCCCGTGCCGCTGGCGTCTCTGGCTATACCTCAATCTCAGCAAAATCAGACAATAAACATGGCATCGACCCAGCAGTTTTCAGCAACAGGGACCTACTCCGCCGGTACTCCACCACTGCCGTCGCTTGATTGGACCTTTAGGGCAATATGGAGTTCCTCGAATACAGCGGTCGCGACGATCAACGCCTACGATCCTGCAGCCGCTGTTGCCGCCGGCGCAACGACGATCACGGTGACCGCTGTTGCCCCTGGGACAACGGTTATCACGGCGACGGACCCGATAACGGGCATCGCAGCAAGCACGACGTTGACGGTAGCCACACCGCCGTCATCCATTGCCGTAACGCCGGTCCTGCCGAGCATGATCTCCGGATCGACCTATTCGTTCACGGCAACAGGGACTTATGACAATGCTGCGACCGAGGATCTGACGAGCTTGGTGACGTGGACGTCGCTGAATCCCGCAGTTGCGACGGTTGCTCCTGCCGGCATTGTCACTTCTGTCGGTACCGGCACTACGATCATCCAGGCGACCGACCCGGCATCAGGGGTCACTGGTACCGCCATGCTTCTCGTTACGGCTGTACCGCTGGCGACCCTTGCGATAATGCCGGCGAATCCGAGCATTGCAGCTGGAGCGACCCAGCAGTTTACCGCGGGGGGAACCTACTCGGACGGCACAACCCGTGACTGGACGTTATCGGCGATCTGGAGTTCATCTAATCAAGCGGTCGCAACCGTTAATAACGCCGGCGTGGCTGCCGCCGTGGCCCCGGGGACAACGGTTATCACAGCGATCGACCCGATAACAGGTATCACGGCTCGGGCTACCTTAACGGTAACAGCGACGGCAACTTCGCCTTAAAGAACATTGTTGAGCCAAGTTTCATTAAAGGGGGCAGGACGTCAATCCTCTATGTTAAAAGTCAAGTCTTCTTTTGGTGGCAGACGGACTCTTTCTGGATTTGTTTTATGGCAGAGCTCAATCTTCAAAACCAATCTTCTATAAGCAGACACTTCTTCGCATGGAGGAAGGCTGCATTTCTTAGATTATGTTTTAAAGGCGTGGGTTCGCAGTCTAGCTAAAGCAGACACGATCCTGAGATCCGCTGCAGGAATGACATAGCGTTACCCACAGATAAACAAGTTATTGAGATTGACCTCCATAAAACAATCCGGCTTTTTATTGTACTACCGCCAGTACGTACTCATGCTGGTTCTTCAAGACGTACCGGATGCGATTTAGAAGCTTTCGCGCTATATGAACGATGGCCTTTGTATTAGTCATATGCTTACTAAGCTTATCGAATGCCATTATCAGCGTCGGGTCTTTACGGGCAGCGACCCAAGCACTTTCAATCAATATGCCCCGTAGCGAAGGATTGCGTCTGTTGGTGATGCCGGTGATGGTGTTCTTTTCACCGCTGGAGTTCGTGTTGGGGATAAGGCCGACATAGCTCGCCAGCTTATCGAGCGACGAAAAACGACTCATGCTGTTCAGTTCCGTTAGGAGTGTCATGGCAGTCAGCGTGCTGATCCCCGGCACGGTCCTTAACAGCAAGACGTTGACCCGGTAGTCATCAGTGCGGGAAAGGGCCAGAATGTTCCGGTTCAACTCGGCAAGTATCCGGCGGATATGGTTCAGTTCGTCGAGATACGCCTTGAGAGAATAATTCCCGCTGGCCCTCTCCATGCGGATTTCATCGATCCAGTTGATGAATTTTCTGGACCAGCGGCTTTCAGCAAGTTCCTCGGGTATATGAATGCCGTAAAAAGCGAGCAGGGACTTTATCTGGTTTTTGCAACGGGTCTGCTTCTTGACCATACTGCGACGGGTCCTAAGCAAACTGCGGTCCTCGACAGCGGTCCGTGAAGGGACATATATCCCGTCAAGTTGGTTGCTTCTGAGACAATGGGCAAGTTTGCGGCAATCGACCCGGTCGGTTTTGCCTGCTCGCTCCTTGTCCTTCGTGGGGACGTCGGCCGGATTTGTAACGATGCAGTCAACACCCAGTTCACTCAGACGATCATGCGTCCAGAAGCCTGAGAAACCCGCCTCGTAGACAGCATGATACGTCGCGCCAGGGAAATTGCGCTTCAGATAATCGACAAGTATGCCGACATCCGGCGGTTGGGTAAAGGTCTTATGTTCAAACTTATCTGTCAAGATGCAGATGCTCCAACTTTTCTTATGAACGTCCATGCCGATGTAAAGATGTTGACCTGTGAAATCGAGTTTGCTAATGTTGTTCATGGCAAGTCTCCTTTCGGTTTTATTTGTGTCCGTCTAGACTCAAATATACCTTAAGGTAGACTTGCCTTTTAATCATAAAGTCTCGCTCCCTTTTTTTATCATGAGCAGCAGCGGGGTCGTGAAGAGGTCGCTGATGGCAGGCTTCCGAAGTCCGGATACGTTTGGCCTTCTCCTGGATCTTCGCAGGAATGATTCAGGTCAATTTTTTCTCACCGTGCCCTCGCGGCAAACGCCCTTCAGACGCCGGCTCACACCGGCTTTTTTCTCGCCTCCAACTCACGCTTCACCGTTGGAAAGGCGTTCAAGTCCGTATGGGGCAGGAAAAGCGCAGACATGTACTCGTCCATAAAGCTGTGCGAGATTGACAGTTCGACATAGGTCATCTTCTTCGCTATCTCTTCGGCCTCGTGCCGCAAACGGTCGCAGAGGAGGCCGTAGTAGGCGCCCATGATGGACGTGTTGCCGAGGAATTGGAACTTGTCCAACGCGAGATCGGGCAGCATTCCGATGGTGATTGCGCGCTCGATATCGATGTATCTCCCGAAACCGCCGGCAATGTAGAGCTTCTCGACGTCGCCGAAGGTCATCCCCATGTGCGACAGCAGTGTGGCAAAGCCGGCGTAGATCGCGGCTTTGGCCCGGATCAGATTGTCCAGGTCCACTTCGGTGATCACGACCTCCTTGTTGATGGCGCTCTCGATGCGCCAGGCGATCACGTACTCAAGACCGCTGTCGCCCCGCCGCACGCGCTTGGACCCGATCTCTTCGCGAATCTTTCCCTTCTGGTCGATGACGCCGTTCAGGTACATCTCTGCAAGGATGTCGATCATACCCGAACCGCAGATGCCGATGGGCTTGGCGTCGCCGATGACGCGGTAGTTCACCTCATAGGTCCGGGCGTCGATCTCGACTTCTTCGATGGCCCCCTCCATGGCACGCATGCCGAACTTGATGCCGCTCCCTTCGAATGCGGGGCCCGCCGAGCACGCCGCGGTCACGAGCCAGTCCTTGTTGCCGAGCACGATCTCGCCGTTCGTGCCCACGTCGATGAAGAGCGAAACCTGCTCCTGCTTGTGGATCTGCGACACGAGCACGCCGGCGGTAATGTCGCCGCCTACATAGCTGGCCACGTTCGGCATGGAGTAGATGAGGGCCTGCGGATCGAGCCGGAAGCCCACGCTCTTGCCGCGAACGAGCGGGAAAAAAGTCGCAACAGGAATATACGGCTCCTCGCGGAGATACTGGGGGTCGATGCCGTAAAAAAGGTGGGTCATGGTCGTGTTGCCCGCGACCACGATGTAATCGATCATCCCCGGGGAAATACCGTTCTTTTCCGCCTGCTCCGCGAGCATCGTGTTGATATTGCCCATTACCAGGTCCTGGAGTTCCTTCAAACCGTTCCGTTCCGTGGCGTATACGATGCGAGTAATGACGTCGTCGCCGCACTTCACCTGGCTGTTGTACGTCGAAGCCGTGCCGATGACGTGACCGTTTTTCAGATCTACGAGGTACACGACCACGGTCGTGGTCCCGATGTCGATTGCCGCACCGTAGCGTTGGCGGGTCACTTCTCCGGGATAGATGTCGAGCACCTCGAGCACGGCGCCCACGTTGAAGAACGACACCGTCACCTTCCATTTGCCCTCCCGCAGCACGTGCGCCAGTTTGGAAAGCACCAGGTAGTTCATGTGCAGGTGTGCGGCATCAAAGCCCGCGTTGTCCAGCGCGCGCCGGAGCCGCTCGTAATCCGCGATGTTGTCATCAATCGTCGGGGGGGCGATGTCGAGATAGATGCGGATCATGCGGGAGTCCAGGCAGCCGCCCGCGGCCTTCATGAGCGCCAGGAGCTCCTCGGTCTTCGCGCCCGTCGCGATCTTGTGCTTTGCCTGCATGCGCGATTCGGGAGGGATCTCGACGACGAGGTCGCTCTCAACGTGTGAATGGCAGGCAAGCGCATATCCGCGCCCGATCTCTTCGGAAGTCAGGTAGGACTGGGACTTTCCACTGTCAACGTCTCCTTCTTTGATGATGACCTTGCACTTGCCGCAATTGCCCTTTCCGCCGCAGGATGAGAGCACATACACACCCGCAGCCTTCATGGACCGGTACAGGTTCGTATTGTCGTCCACATTGACGATGATGTTGTCCGGTAAAAAGGTAATTTGTCGTTTCACCTGCACAGGCTCCTCTCCCGGCCTCCTCGCCTTCGACGGAGGAAATAGAATGGTTGGTGACGGCAAAACGCCGCTTTCATTCTCCGGCGCGAACGCCGAACGTCGGTCCACAATGAATTCCCGGTGAATATAACAGGGTGCGGAAAAAGGGTCAAGGGGATTCTGGACCGGAGCGGGATCCCGGGGAGGAGAGCGGGGCAATGAATTGCTCGATCGACATCATTGACATCGCCCCGGAGATTTATTACTATGGAACCGGTGCCGATGAACACGAGAGTGATTCAAAATAACCTTTTGAGGGCCGCAGCGCTGAGTACCGGTCTGTTGTTGTTTGCCTGCGCCTCCGCGCCCGTGAGGCCCGTGATTGGCTACACGCCGGCCATCGGCGAGAAGGCGGCCCGGACCGCCGTCTCGATGATCGGCAGGCCCTACAAATATCGCGGCGACAGCCCTGAAGGGTTCGATTGCAGCGGTCTGGTAAGATATAGTTATTTGGCGGCGGGATTGGATGTGCCCCACGGCACGAAGCAGCTATTGAGGACGACCAGATCGGTAAGCATGCGGACCGTCCGCAAGGGTGATCTGCTGTTTTTTGACGAGAAGGGCGGCAAATACTCCCACGTCGGCATCTACATCGGCCATAACACCTTTGTCCACGCCCCCAGTACGGGCCAGAAGGTCCGCAAGGACAGCCTCCGGGAGGCCTACTGGAAGAAGTCCTTTATAGAAGCAAGAAGATTTCAGTAGGGAAAAGCAAAAAGGTAAGAGCGCATCAAGGAATTGTTCTCGCAGAGACGCAGAGCTCGCAGAGAAGAACTGAAAAAACGTGGGCCATACTGGCTGTAAAGCACGCGAAGAAAAGCATACTGCTTGGTTCAAGACAAGGCCAAAGTCTTCTCTGGCTGGTTTGCGATGTTCTCTGCGCCCTCTGCGCCCTCTGCGCCTCTGCGAGAGAACGCTTCTCTTCATTTCTTCGATTTCCTTCCCGCCTTCTTCCTCTCCTCGCGCCCCTTCTTCTGCATCTGCACCAGCCCGCTCCAGAGCCCGTAGAGCAGGACTTGCAACCCGATGACGACCAGGAAGCCGGCGCGCAGGACGTAGCCCATGGAGTCGGCAAACCGTACGGTCGTCTCTTCTATCGTCCGGTAAAGGATGACCATATTCGTCATGGACGTGATGAGTGTGACAGCAGCTCCCGTAAATACACCTTCAAGGATGGCGTTGCCTTTCGACGTATGGCCGATCCAGCTGCCGGTCACGAAACTCGTGATAATGGCGACAAGCGCGAGCAAATAGACGCCCTCTTTGCCCGCAAGCCAGGGATGGTCTCCCCGCAGGAACCTCCCGACCGTCTCGATCGTAAACTCTCCGTAAATACCGCTGAACGACAGTCCGCTGAATCGGATAAAAAGCGCTACGAGGAAAATTTCCATGGAAAACTTGGTAAAAAAGCTGACGGCGACGTCGACGAGGACCTTCCCGGACGTGATCCCCGCCTCTGCACTTGCGGGGGCGGCTTTTGCCTCATCCCTGGGCTGTGCGGCCGCTCCCCTGGCGGACTTGCCCTTCTTGCGGCGCTCGAGGACTTCATAGACGATGGCGTAGAGGATGGGTATGAGAGGAAGGATCTTGTTAGTATAAAGTTCGAGGTCAAAGGCCCGGCTCAACGTCACGAGGCTGATGGCGCTTCCGATGGCTATGGTAAAACTGAGGAAAAGGTTGCCCATAGGATAGTTGCTGGGGATGCAAATTCAAAAACGAGTAGAATATTTCGTGCAAAGCCGCACAGGACGCCAAGGGACCGATAAATCTTGCTTTAAACCCCAAATGATTTGGCTTCTCTTTGCGAACTTTGCGTCTTTGCGCGAGAGGCTTTTTCCCCCGCCTTAACTTTTTTTCACGTACTTTTCCAGCTCTTTATAGAACTCCCTGCCCATAAACGTCTCGATCGTCTTCTTGAGGCTTTTGTACATGGGTTCGCCCGACGGTTCGGTCATGCATTTGATATGGTTCAGATAGGGCGTGTCCTGGATGGAAAGCACTTTCTTGCCTTTTTCGGTGGTGTAGAACGCAAGGGGATACTGGACGCAGTCGGCGAACTTGAATTCCTCCCAGGTCATGCCCTTTTCGAT
This sequence comes from Nitrospirota bacterium, assembly GCA_963769335.1. Taxonomy (GTDB): domain Bacteria; phylum Nitrospirota; class UBA9217; order UBA9217; family UBA9217; genus JAJYKN01. Next base: position 82,004 of record CAVYLT010000059.1, read on the forward strand.
GGCAAAGCTGTGGACGCTGCAGTACCGCATGCCTTCCTTATTGGTGTAGATCAGGGAGCAGTCGTTGTTGAACAGGAGCACGCACCGGAAATCCTGGCCCCCGAACTCCCTGCGGATGGCCTGGGCCTCGTCTTCGTGGATCACGCAGCCCGTCGGGCACTGGGTTTTGCAGTTGGCGAGGATCCCCCCGTTCTTTTTGATCGCTTCGCGGTTCTCCGGGGAGAGGTAGGCGAGGATCCCGGCGAGGTGTTCCTCGACTTTTTTCGCTTCCGCAGGCGGCACGATGCAGGAGCGGTAGCAGCACATGGACTTGCAGCCGTATTTTTCCACGTCGCAGGTGTAGGGACGGGTGAAAATCTCGGGGTTGACGAGCACCGAAGCGATCTCGACGAAGCCTTTTTGGTCAGATGACATGAATTTCCTCCACAACGAGTATGGTATCTGCCGCCGTGCTCTTTTGAGCGCTTCGAAAAGTAGCAGCAAGAGCTGAAATTCCTCTCGCGGCTCTCCTCTCGGCCCGCAGTGAAATGCATTTTAAGACAGTAGACAGACGATGTAAAGTTTTTTTTCTCCTTCTTCAATTTTCTCTTGCATTCGATCCAGAAAAGAGTATATTGCGAAACAAAAAAATGAGCCCGAAGTCGTCTCTCAGCCGGTCTTCCCCGGCGCCGAGCGAGGCTCGCAAGCGTCTGAAGAAAAAAATGAGCGCGAATCATTTTTATTCTTGACAAAGAGTAGTATTTTTGATAAATGACAACTAACTTTTGATGTTGTTGGCGCCGCCTGAAGTCAAGGCGGGTTGGAGTCTAACAATAAACCCTTCCGCGAGAGCGGGAGGCGGTGTCCGCGGAGATCCCGATCTGATCGGGAAGCTTGTGAAGCGGGCGGAGAAGGAGGTAAACAGGTTGCACGCGTTGGGGACCCACCTATTGTTGGAGTTGAAAGATTGCAACTCCAAGACCTTGGGTAACTTAGAGTTTGTACAGGAAACACTCAAAAATGCAGCACTTGAGGCAAAAGCGACCATAGTTGAAGTCGCTTTCCACGAGTTCAGTCCTTTTGGCATCAGCGGGATGGTGGTCATCGCCGAATCCCATCTTGCCATCCACACTTGGCCGGAATACGGCTACGCCGCAGTCGATGTTTTCACCTGCGGGGACCTTATCGATCCCCGGGTCGCAGCAAAATTCCTAATCGAAAAGTTCGAGTCCAAAAACCCTTCCATCATTGAGATGAAACGGGGAATCCTCGGCCACGAGAAGCTGCCGCACAAGCCGATCGTTCAGGGAGAGCTGGTTACAGCATGATCGAGCCCAAGAGCTACAAGTGGTTTATTGAATATACGAGTCCCCAGGAAGGGCATATCCACGGGATTCGTACTATTCACTACGCCAGCCAGACCAAGTACCAGAACATGGAGATCATGGAAAGCGGGAGCTACGGCCGGTGCCTCGTTTTGGACGGAAAGATGCAGTCGTCTTTTACCGACGAGTTCATCTACCATGAGGCACTGGTCCATCCTGCCCTCCTCACCCATCCGAACCCGAAACGGGTCTTTATCGTGGGCGGCGGCGAAGGGGCCACGCTCCGGGAAGTGCTCCGCCATAAAAGCGTCGAATACTGCATGATGGTGGACATCGACCAGGAAGTGGTTGAAAAGTCCAAGGAACTGCTTCCCGAGTGGCACCAGGGCGCCTTCGACGACCCGCGGACGGACCTTCGGTATATGGACGCCCGCAAGTACCTCGAAGAAACCAGCGACAGCTATGATGTCATAATAATTGATATTTCCGAACCTGTTGAAGAAGGCCCGGCCTACCTCCTGTTCACGCGGGAGTTCTACGAGATCGTAAAAGAGCGCCTGACCCCGGACGGCACGATCGCCCTTCAGGCCGGCACCACGGCCCTGCACCAGCTGTTAAACTTTACCGCGGTAAACAAGACCTTGAATGCGGTGTTCCCTGTTGTCACCCCCTACAATGTGTGCATCCCGTCCTTCGGACTTCCCTGGGGCTTCACCCTGGCTTCCAAGAACCTCGACCCCAGCAAGTTCACTCCCCAGCACGTGGATGAACTGATCAAAAAGCGGATCAGGGGCGAAAACAGGTACTATGACGGCATCACGAACCAGGGCATGTACATGCTGCCCAAGCATATCCGCAAGGCCCTGTCAGAAGAGACCAAGGTAATAGAAGACAACGCTCCTCTGTTCACGTATCATTGAAAAGACCATGAATCCTCCTCCTACCCGATCCGAGGATGAGCAGTTCCGAACCCCCCTGTTTGACGCCATGGTCAATCTTGCGGAGAGCCGCAAGGTTTCCTTCCATACACCCGGACATAAAAGCGGCAAAGGCATAGCCACCCGATTCCGGAAATTTGTGGGACCGCGCGTCTTTTCGATCGATTTGACGACCTTGGACGAAGTTGATTCTCTCCAGAACCCGACCGGCGTCATAAAAGAAGCGCAAGAACTGGCGGCCAAGGCAGCCGGTGCGGACCGCTCCTACTTTCTCGTGAACGGAACGACCGTGGGCAACCATGCCATGGTGGCGTCCACGACCGGCCCCGGGGACAAGGTCCTGATCGCCAGAAACTGCCACCGTTCGGTGCTTACCGGTCTTATCATGAGCGGCGCCCAGCCGATTTTTTTCCAGCCGGCCTTTGACCGGGGCTTGAAACTCACCCTGAACATAAAGTTCGAGACCGCGAAGCAAGCCATTGATGCAAACCCGGACGCACGAGCGCTTTTGATCACAAGCCCCAACTACTACGGCCTCTGCGCCGACATTGAGAGGATCATCCCCTACGCCCGCGAGAAGGGCCTATTGGTATTCGTGGATGAGGCCCACGGTCCGCACCTTAAATTCAATCCCAAGCTCCCCAAATGCGCCTTGGAGGTCGGTGCCGACCTCTGCGTCCAGTCGACGCACAAGATCGTGGGCGGCATGACCCAGGCGTCGATGCTCCATGCAAAAGCCGGCAGGATCAATATCGACGATGTGACGAACACGCTGAAGATTCTCCAGACAACGAGCCCTTCCTACATCCTGATGGCGTCTTTGGACCTGGCCCGGATGCAAATGGCAACAGAAGGCAAGAAGCTCCTGAACCGGACGATCAAGCTCGCCGAGGAAGCACGGGCCAAAATCCAGAAAATCAACGGCATCAGCTGCTTTGGCAAAGAGCAGGCGAAGGCCGCAGGCATGGCTGACATGGACGTGACCAAACTTACGATCACGGTCTCGGACCTGGGGCTTTCCGGCTACCACGTGTCCCACTTGCTGAATAACAGGTTCGGCATCCAGGTCGAGATGGCCGACCCTTTCCATGTGCTTGTTATTGTTTCGATCGGCGACCGGCAGGACGACCTCGACCGTCTCGTGGCAGCGCTCCAGCAGATCTCGGCAGAGACCGGGCTCCAGGGAGCGCTCCTGCCGCTCGACAAGGTCCATCCGCCGATGCTCCAGAACCGCTTTGCCATGACCCCGCGCAAGGCCTTCTACTCAGACAGCGAGCTCGTTGATGTTCACGACTCCGTAGGCAGGGTCTCAACAGAGATCGTGACCGTCTATCCCCCCGGGATCCCCCTCCTCGTACCTGGAGAAGAGATCTCCCAGGACGCCATCGACTACCTCCGGAACATGGCAGGTTTGGGCGCCATTATCGACGGCTTGAACGAAAACAACAGCCTCGTACGCGTGGCGAAGGCCTGAAACGCTTTCCAGACTTTTTCTTTCGCCTGTGGCATTGATTGTCCACGCGGAGGGAGTCGTATTCTCGGCCTTGCCGATACACTTTGATTAAAACACCGGCTGAAAAGAAAATCCAACCGTCCGGCCCGTGATGACCGGGAATTACAGCAGCGTGGGGAAAGAAAGTTTGGGGACCGGCGGGGAGCGTTTTCGCCAGTTATACTAAAGGAGAAGTATCCGAGGGGCAGTCAGTACAGCTTGACTGTGAAAAAAAGATAGGGAAAGGTTCTATTTAACCTGCTTGTTATACTGGATATTGACCTCATAAGCGATGCTGCTGTGGCCGAGAGTATCGTTCGTTCCATGACAAAAGATCTTTCCCTTAATCGATTTTTTACGGGATCTGGCAAGACCAGCTACCACCGGTGCCAAGTCATAACCGCCATCCGTGCACCCGTCCTGCATGCATTTCATGTGAAAACCGGCATAATCAGCAGGCAGGAAGTGGAGGGTGCGCTCCATCAGGACCGAATTAAGACCGCGCTGGTAATAGGTCATGCGAAATTCGATGCTCGATACACAGGAATAGCGTTCCGATACGAGACCCGTTGCAATCAGTGCGGCCCGTTCCTTTTCCAGCTTTTCCCTATAACTCGGTTTGCGCATTTTTTCCCCTTCAGGATTGCACTGTTTCAAAAAAAAGCCCCAAAGACGCAGATCTTTGTGGCCTTTACCTGGTTCAATGTTTGTCAGAAACTTATTATAAATGATAACATTTAATTGATGTAATAGCAACAAGTGTTTGCCCGGAGGTGAGAATTTAGGGAGGTAGAGACACATTCTGGTCAGTCGTGACTTATTCAACTCCGGACAATATACTCATACGTTATTTGCTTTCCCGGCACGCGCGGAACGCTGGAGGGCTTTATCAGAGTATTGCTCAAAAACCATTATATATGTATACATTGTGCTCGTATCCCTGTATATTAATACAGTCGCGGGCTCCCGGAACCAGGCAAGTCCCTACTTCCGAGCGCTGCTCAGTTCCTAAAACTTCAGAGCAAAGGAGTTAAACAGTGGGGAAACCGAATTTCAATTTTCAAAAACGCCAGAAGGAAATTGCGAAGAAAATAAAGAACGAGGAAAAAAAGCAACGCAAGCTGAATAAGAACGCAACACAGCCTTCAGAAGATCAAAGCCGGCCGGACGAGGGCGGAGAGGTCAAATAAACCGGTCGGCTGGAACGAGACTGGTAAACAAGGGAGGTGATGATCCATGGCAGCTTCGAGGCAAGGTGCAAAGAAGGAAGTAAAAAAACCGAAGAGCAAAAAGAAATAATTTCTCGATGGCTTATGTTCGCTGCACTCTAAACCATTTCAATCTAATTCACAGGAGGGGAACAACACATGGCAAAGGCAATGACGAAGTCGCAGTTTGTAGCGAAGCTCGCAGAGAAGGCATCACTTACAAAGAAGGCTGCCGCCGATATATTGGAGTTCATCGCAGAGACCGCCTATAAAGAAGCAAAGAACAGCTTCACATTGCCCGGCCTCGGCAAGCTCGTACTCGTACAGCGCAAAGCCCGCATGGGCAGAAACCCCGCAACAGGTGAAACCATCAAGATAAAGGCAAAGAAAGTCGTGAAGTTCAGGGTTGCCAAAGCAGCCAAAGATGCAATCCTCGGCGCAAAGTAATCCATTCCTCCTTTACAGAAATAAGCCCGCTCCGAACAGGAGTGGGCTTTTGTTTTTTCAGAGGAATGGTCAAATTTACCGCGAGCGCGGCAAAGCGGCCCCGTCATGAGAGATAATCCAGCCAATTATGACAGAAAATAGATATGCAGGCAACACGAACCGGGGCAGGAAACCGGGGGGGAACAGTAAAAGAGCAAAAAAAAACAGACCCTGATTACTCAGGATCTGTTTCAAGGTTTTAAGCATTCGCTTAGAGCTTTACAACATTGGCTGCTTTGGGGCCTTTGGGCGAGTCGACAACGTCGAACTGCACTTGCTGGCCTTCAGCCAACGACTTAAAGCCGCTGTCCTGAATGTCGCCGAAATGAACGAACACATCGCCGCCCTTTTCACGGGTAATGAATCCAAAACCCTTGGAATCATTGAACCACTTTACAGTACCTGTCTCCATGATGAGCTACCTCCTTACTTGTGAATTGAAGCGACGGAAAAGGACAAAAAAAAATGCCGCAAAGTCGAGCTGTCTTTGCGGTTTCCCTACAAGTACATCCGGAACTTCTGAATGACATAATTGCATTTCTACGCCAGGAAGTCAAGGACTATTATTGTGAGAGTAAACTTTTTTGCGGCCCCCGATGCCCGGGTTCGAGATTCCACTATGAGTTCAATGCCACAAAAAACAGATCGGCAACCACTTCGATAACTAAATCAAGCGCACTTTTCCCTGTGATCTTGCCCGGCCAGGCAACGGGACTTTTGCGTTGTTCACGGTAAGCAATCCTCCCTCGTCTCTCCATCTCCGCGCCACCGCCGTATTTCGTTCCCTCCTGACTAAAATAAATTGTTTACATAAAAAATACGGTAAGCCGCAATCGCCCCCGCGCGCTCCTCGTGTAGTCTCATTCATATTATTAAGAGCGTTTTTATAGAATAAACGTGATAAGCAACTCCTTATTTACTTCTTTTCTTCGAAATGGTTTGTCGCGGATTTCTTTTTGAATGTCTTTCGTTTCGTTACTATTCTGTATTGAGACAATGATGATCAAACAGTACAAACTCTGAAGGAGGCTGACCATGGCTACAAAAAAAGCACTTATCGCTGAAACCGCACAGAAATATCTGGAAAAGGCCGATTGGGAAGGGGCCATCAGGGAGATGGAAAAACTCTTTGCCATCATCGAGGACCCTCTCATCAGGGTAAGGATCGGCGATGTCAGCCGGAAACTGAACAGGGAGGCCGCGGCAATACAGGAATACGTCCGCGCCGCCGATTTGTTCGCGACAAAAGGGTTCGTCGCCAAAGCATTGGCGCAATACAAGCTGGCGTTGAGGCTCGATTCTTCGAACGAGGAAGCATGGAGCAAAATGGAGAGACTTCACTCAAGCTGGATAGTCACGAAACTGCAGCAGCGTGCCGTCGGAAATCGCATCCCCCGGCCGTTCGTGGCAGTCGTTTCGCACTACTCAATCGAGAACAATCCAGGAAATAGAGCGGTTTAATGAAACCGGGGCCGCCTTGGCTGCGTGCCCTACTTTTAAATTGAAATCCAACCTTCGGCATGGCATAATTGCGGACAATTCACGGGGCATTAACCGTGTAAGGAGCTCTTCATGCTTATACAGCCGATGCTCGGCATCATCGTATTCCTGGGAATCGCCTGGCTCTCCAGCGAACAAAGGAAGAAGGTAAGATACACGACGATTCTCACGGGCGTTGCTGTTCAATTCGCAATCGCCGGGATACTTCTCTACATCCCTGTCTTTAAAAAGTTCTTTCTTCTCCTGAACGACGTTGTTCTGTCCCTCGAAGCCGCAACAAAAGCCGGAACCTCATTCGTTTTCGGCTACATCGGCGGAGGCACGCCCCCCTTTCTGCTCCAGGACCCGGGGTCGAACTTCATCCTCGCCTTTCAGGCTTTGCCGCTCGTCCTGGTGATCGGCGCGCTCTCCGCGCTCCTGTTTTACTGGAAAATCCTTCCTTATATAGTAAAGGGTTTTTCCTACCTGCTCCAGAAGACCATGAACATCGGCGGCGCGCTCGGTCTGGGCGCTTCCACCACGATTTTTCTCGGCATGGTCGAGGCCCCGCTCGTGATCAAACCCTATCTCAAAAATATGACGCGGAGTGAGCTGTTTTCGCTCATGACCGTGGGCATGGCCTGCATTGCCGGCACCGTGATGGTCCTCTATGCTACGTTCCTGAACAACGTGATTCCGGACCCCCTCGGCCATCTGTTGATCGCTTCCTTCATCCACGTGGCAGCTGCCATCACGATCGCACGCATCATGGTGCCCGAGACGGGCGAGGAGACAGCCGGAAGCTTTCTGCCTCAGAAATCGGCGACGAGTTCCATGGACGCTATTGTCAAGGGGACCATGGACGGACTGCAGCTGCTTTTGAATATCATTGCCATGCTCCTGGTGATGGTGGCCCTGGTGCACCTTGCGAACCTGTTGATCGGGCTGCTTCCAAATGTGACCGGACAGCCGCTCACGCTCCAGCGTTTGCTGGGGTATGTCATGGCCCCCGTCGTCTGGCTTTTCGGCATCCCCTGGTCCCAGGCGCACATTGCAGGCTATCTCATGGGCACGAAAACGATCCTGAACGAGCTGCTCGCGTTCCTCGAAATGGCCAAGCTCCCTCCGGGAGCACTTGACGACCGCAGCAGGCTCATCATGACCTATGCTCTTGCAAGCTTCGCGAACTTCGGCAGTCTGGGTATTCTCATCGGCGGGTTGGGAAGTCTCACGCCCGAGCGGCGGGACGAGGTCGTCGGCCTCGGAATGAAGGCGATCGTGGCGGGAACGCTGGCCACGTGCATGACCGGAGCGGTGATCGGGATCTTTACGTAGGAGGGTATGGTTTTATTTATCTTTTAACCACTCTAAAGCCTTTTGTTCTTGAGTGGAAAAAATTCATTTTCAAACGACCGGCCTTCGCGTCGATCATTCAATATCGCTGAAAAATATCTATAACCGCGAAACTCCTGTAAATACTTTCCAGATATCTCCCGCACTTTCATATGGGTTTCTTCGGCATCCCATTGAACTTTTCTAAAATCAAATAAAAATTTAATTGCTGCGTTCTTTATCAAATTGGATTTAATGCAGTCTCTTAATGCCTCGGATATATCAGCCAATCTGCGCTTGTCCATCCTTCCTGATAGATTGACAATAAAGATATGATCTTCCTGAAGATACGTTACTCTATCATTCGTTGATTTATTCATAACCTTCCCGCAAGGTACTTGCAGTCCCGACCTGTCTTCTTCAGCTATACACGCTTCCCGCCAAAGCAGTGAATGGTACGGGTGCCTGCGATGGATCTTCCGGAATGCGGCGTGCCTTTCGGAATGAAACATTCCTGGCCCGCATGAAGCTGCTGTTCTTTCTCGGGAGTAATAATTGTATATTGCCCCTGGACTACCACAAAGTACTCGTCAAAATCATGGGTATGTTCTTTTGAATCCCTGTCTCGATAGCACGTCCAAAAAGCCATCTGGCTCCCGTCAGCGCCGTTGAATACATAACCGTCTATCTCGTCCGTGTATTGAGCTGCTTTATCAATGCGGTTTACAGGGTTCTTCATGAATTCAGGAAAGTCTTTCATGTACTTTATCTCCTATAGAGCGCAGAGATCGGTTGCCAAAGTATGAGGTCGGCTGATTTGCCTTGTCAATACATCTTTTATCCATCAAACATTGCTAACGCCACTTGTGTCCGCACAATAGGCATTGCGGCTTATGAACAGAGAGCAGTTGACCGCAGTCGGGACAAGTCCACCTTTCCTGTTCGCTTCTAACGAACTGCCTTATGCCTAATTTCTTTATGTTCCTGAGATTATCAATCATACTCATTCCATACTTGGTTCTATATCGCTCATCCAGGTGATTCAGCCTGTCGCAGGGAAACTCGTCACAACTGAAGCAGAACCTGACTTTACCTTGCCCTATCTTTTTGCAGTTCTTGATTTTGCAGAAGACCCGGGTTTTCGGTTTGTCGCTGTCGTCGCCCCGGCAGCCGGGACATGAGTTCTTATCTCTCGTATATGCACAACAGAGACGGCAGTTCATCCCGCAGGGAGCGATCAGCATCGTGCTGATCGCAGTTGTCTTTGTCGATCTTCTCGGTGTCATGTTCTGTTCCTGTAATGCTGGTCCGCGTAGTGCGACCCGGTAAAAATCATCCTTTTCGGGTCTGCAGCTTCGACCCGATAGTGCGCGGATCCCGGACACAATGAAACAGGCCGGCTACGATAATCTGGTCGTTGGTTATGAAAAAGTAGATAGCGTGGGAATCTTCTTATTAAACAGCGCCTGAATTCACCATGTGCTTTTGGGTAGAGGAAAGGGTTCCGGGGGAGGTCGCCGGCACAGGCATAAAACATACGAGAAAATTCATCGCCAAGCCCCGGCGATTTCATCTCGTACCAAGAATAGCCGTTGGTTGCATCATCTTCGACTTCGGGCAGAAAACGAAGAATATATGTCATTTTCTTTTTTCGATTCGCGTTCGAAGTTCATCGAGCGACAGGAGGGAGCCTGGACTGGATCCATATTGTTTAAGTCGTTTGTCCAATTCTGTCTTGTGACTGTCCGGTACAGGTATGGAAGATTCATCCGCAGAGATGCTATCCCAAAGATCCTCGACTAACAGGATCTTTTCAGGCGTGCTTAATTTCGATATATGCCTATCCGGTTAACGCATCAAACGGGTAATTTTACCCGAAAAACCAAAATTGGAGGAAAACCAAAAATGTCTAAACAGTCATACCGCGAGAAAGAACTTAGGCTAGGCAAGAAGATGATAGACATTATGACGGAAGCGATCCGAAAAGTTTTTCTTGAACAGCGTGTTGCATCCGTTGAACCACGTCTACGGCGGCGTTAAACTCCGCATTAGTAAAGCCTTTTGGATGGTTAGCGTGAAGATAAGTAAAAACAGCAGTTAGAAAGCAAGATGTCTGAATATTTACAAGAACGGTTTTTTCTGCGATGCCCATTGTAAAGTCTCCTTTCGATTTTTAAAATATCGAGAGTGTACTACAAAAAGTTGTTAGCGTAAAGCAGTTTTGATCTTGTTGCGTTAACCGGATAGGCATATTTCGATATTTCCGGAAGGTCTTTAACGCGCATGACATTACCTCCTCTCGCCAAGTATGTTGTAATTTTATCATTTTGTTTAGAAATTTACAATGAACGACGCAGGAGTTCCGGCGGCTCGCACTCGAGAACCAGCTCGCGTCCTGTACGGGGATGGAGAAAGACCAGTTCAGCTGAATGAAGATGATACCCCGGGTCCCCGGGCAAGGCGCGCGAGTCCGGCTCAGGGAGACCGCCTGCTGCATACAGGGGATCGCCAACCAGAGGGTGTCCTGCCGCAGCCAGGTGGATCCTGATCTGGTGAGGCCGGCCTGTTGAAATATGCACGTCGCAAAGGAACGAATCCGTCCGTCGCTCGAGGACAGCCACGTGAGACAGGGATGGTTTGCCCTTCGGAGAAGCAGCATGAATCGAACCAAGCAGGGCGTGCGGCACAGGGCCTATGGGCGTGGAGATCGTCATCTCATCCCAAGCAGGCAGCCCGCCGGCAAGCGCGCGATAGCGTTTGCCGACTTTATTCGCAGACCACTGTTGCATCAAGTTTTTCCGGGAGTGATGGTTCCGGCTGCACAACACCAGTCCCGATGTCCACCTCCCCAACCGATGGAGCGGGGCAGCTTCAGGCGAATAGGCGCGCACGAGATAGAGAAGCGTCGTTTGCAAAAAATTAGCGCCCGGAAGCGTGGGCAATCCGGCAGGCTTTGCAACTGCAAGCAGGTCCTCATCTTCGTACAGAACGGAAAACGACGCTGGCGCTTCAGGTTCGATCCACGGCGGCCGCTGCCACACAAGCTCGCTTCCCTGGTGCAATATGCTTTCGGCCTCCACTGGCCGGGAATCGATCAGCACATGGCAGGACGCAATGCGCTCTGCCCACTCAGCCACGGAGGAGTGACCATAGCGCTGGCTCAAGTAAGCCAGCACGGTCCTGCCGTCGGCATCAGGGCCAAGCCGTTCGTGGTACTCGCAGCCGTCATTAAGTCGCCCAATTGCGTCAGGCAATAGCGATGACTCCGATATCATGTTCTTTCCAAGCTCACCCTGTTATATTGTACTGCGATTTTCACTTTGCCATGGAGAAGAATTGACACTGTCAGAACGAGTCTGTATAAGTATCTTTTAAGATCTCAACACGCCAGGCTTCGTTTAACAATTAAACTTCTGTAACGGGCGCGATGCAAGGAGCCGATATCTTGGCCTCGGTTGGTAACCGGCCGGAACTCAATTGCTGAGGAAGATATACTGTTTCAACAAATCGACTTTTCCAAGAGTATAGTCAAAAGGCAGCACGTGGGGAATTTGATATATCGGATTGACCCTCTTTTGGAGTTCCGCGAGCACAGGCATCGGCAGAAGAAAATGGTTCAGGATAACCTTGGCCGGAACTACGAATATCCTGCTGTCACGGACCTCCAGGCGGAGCGCTGCATACCCTTCAAAACGATCGTTTACCATGAACTTTTCGACGAGCTTTCTGTCTTTCGGGGGTATCGTACTGGCCGGAACGTTGAACTCCAATTCAATATACGGGGGGCTGAATTTGATCAGAAATTTGTCGTAGTGAAAGTTCAGATTCCTCGCCGTCCTTATGAATTCATTTTTTATCGTTTGTTCCGAAACCAATATCCTGACGGCAAAATCCGAATAAGAAGTAATTTTAACGGTGTTTGCATTTCTTAATGCCTTGAAATCGATCTTCGGATTGGTATACTGCGTGGTGACGTAGTCGACCGGGACACCGTTTATCGGGAGCGATACGAATTTCATGAACAAGGACTTCAGGTCCCCGCCTTTGTCGTCCCCGGTGTTCGTTTTAATCTCTATTCGCTCACACTTCACCGTTTTTCTCAGTGCTTTTGCAAGCTCACCGTCAAGCGATTCCCGGGAATAGAGCGTGGACGCGCCAGATAAAAGTACAATTACAGCCGCCAAGGCCGTAATTAAGCAAGTACGGCCGGAATAATTGACAAATCTATTTTTGAAAAAGTTTGCCGTCTTCAATATAGAGGTCCTTTGCGTTATAGAGTTTGGGATTCGGCACGCTGATGCGATAGTGGCCGGCACCGTTGGTCTCGGACAGGGTGTACACGTACGGTGTACCGCTCGCGGGATCGTTGCCGATACGATCAAGGAACGCAGGCTGGAGTTGTTCTAATTTCCCGGGGTATTCCATATTAACGACGAAGTAGGCCTCGACAGCTTTTGAAAGGTTCTGCAAACCCGCCTGTACCTGTTCTCGGGACGTGGCGTACGTCTGTTTCGGCGGTTCATAGTTGTTGACGCCCCCTTTCCAGTAAAGGATGGCAACATAACCAAGGATAACCGCTGCAATTACGATCAGGATGGAAAAAAATACGATGAGTTTTTTCTTTCGCATAGTCGGATTTCCTATCTCATGGTGTCATCCCGGCAACCGGTTCATGACCGGGACGTTGTATGTGCTGGCATCACGATATTGCGACGCAACATTCTTTGCCGGGGAATTCCATAAAATCGCCCTCACATCTTGTGCACATCTTGGGGACGTTGACGCTTTTAGGAGCTCTCAATGGGGTCACTTCTCGATCCTTGACAGTTTAGCCTCAATGCGTTGTAACTGCGCCATGGCTCTTCGATCTTCTCCAACACGATTTCTTAAACGTCGCCGCTCCTGGCTCACTGCAGTATAGTCCACGCCGAACAAGCGACCAATCTCGGGATTAGTCATCCTGCCGTAGCGATAGAGCAAATCCATGGTGATTTGCCGAAGTGGGCCTTTTTCTGTTTTGATCGCGTCGAACGTCTTGCCCGTCTGCTGTTCAATGCTGGCGAGAATCTCGTCCCGTGATCCGTGCCGCTTAATCTCTTTATGGGCTGGCGCTTCAGCATCAGATTCCGCCTGCAGATATCTTTCTTTGACCCAGGCGATAAATTGCGCACCCCCGATGACACTCTGGCCGATGATCTGATCGCTGATTCCCTTGCCGTTGATCATTTCTTCAACCAACGCTTTTCTATATATCTTCCGCGCCTTGTCCGTATCTCCACCGTAATCGGCAAGAACGAGATCGTAGGTCATGAAATGAAGCTTTTTCCGTTTCTGCAAATAGCCGGAAAGACTGCTCCACGGGTAGCTCTTCAGTCTCTTGTACTTTTCCTTCGGATCTATGTCCTCCTGTGATTTGACGCGAACGGGATTGAGATGGATGTATCGGGAAAGGACCGAAAGATATGCGTCCCGATCCACCAATATTGCTTTGTATCGACCCTGATAAAGATGCCCGACGCGTTTATGCCGGCGGTTGTAATATCCGATGTAGGCAATGTTGAAGTGGCGCATGAATTCGGACAGGTTTCCGAGCGGGGTTTCAATAAGAAGATGAAAATGATTGGACATCAGGACGAAGCTGTGAAGTTTGATCGAATATATATTGACGGATTGATTCAGCAGTTGAAGGAAACGATTGCGATCTGCATCGTCGCGGTAGATGGTCTGCTTCTCATTGCCGCGACAGGTTACGTGATATACGGCGTCAGGGTACAGAATACGAAGCGGTCGTGCCATGCGACGGAGTATGGCATATTATGCCGATATTGTCAAGGATCGAGAAGTGACCCCAATAGTGACCCCAATAGTTGTCCCCAAACGCCGCTTGAGCGCGATAAGGACGCGCACGTTCCGCAGCGTCATCAGGGGGTATTCGTAAAACAGGCACTTTCCCTGGGCTATAAGATCTGCGACATTTGCCGCGTCCTTGCCGTCATGCTTGTCCCAGCGGCCGTCCAGAAGCTGCCGGTTGTTCTTGACCGCGACGCCTCCCACGAGAACGACCATGTGCCCGCACTTGATCAGATGCTCCGCCAGGGGCTTGTGATAGTTGCCCGTCGGCTCGATACCAAAGACCACCGTGGTCAGGCTGTATTGAACTTTGATTCGCTCGACATACGCGAGCAGCTTCTGGAAGCCTTCAAGCGTGTTGTCAAAGACCAGATTCTTAACCAGCGTTTTTCCGCGTGCCGTGCCAAAAAAAGCATTGTGCTTATCCTTGGCCGCGTCAATGCCTACGATTAAATGCTTTTCCGAACCGCGAATCTCTTTCTTCAGTTGAAGAAACTGCTCAAGTCTGATATCATCTACACAGTTCATAGAAGCCTCCTGTCTCTTGAATTTAGTTCCGTCATAAACTAATTCTTAGCAGGAGGTTTCTATTTTTGGTAGTCTTGTAAAAGATTTTCTTTGTGCTTTACTGGGGAAAGCTAACCTCATGCTCTACCCATATATAACGTTGACGCTTTTAGTGCATTTCCAGCCTCATGACTTTTGCTCAGCCCTCTCTACTGCCCGATTGATGCTACTCGTGTTGACTCCGAGATGACGGGCTATCTCTGCCCCGGAGTTGCCGATCTCTTCTTTGCAACGATGCGCTATTATTGCGCGCGTCCGGCTCACCTTCCGGCGTCTGCTGCCCCGTATTAACTATTGCTCGTTTACTTCGCTTTTCTTGCACTCTTCCCGGATGATTTCGGCTATTCCCTTCCCCCGCCTTCTGAGTTTCGTTTGTCTTAGCTGTCGTTCTTCGACTTCTTTGAGTATGGTATGGACAAAATCGCCGTTTCCCAATATCCGCTCGTCCGACTCGTGCTTTTGTCCCTTTCGTTGCACGGCCAGTACGCGCGACCATCCTCCCTGACTTCTGACTAGCCCGCCACCGGTCATCTCCGGTTTGCGCTTGGAATTGAATTCTTCCCGTACAAAGCGGCGATAGCCTGTTATAGCTCTTTTCTTCTTGTCGCTAAACTGCGTCAGCACTGTTTCTGTGTCCATCCAGGGGTGCGTTGCTTTCCTGATGATTGTCCGGTGTCCACTCCACGGATATCGGTCCAGTTCTTCTATGGTCTTTACAATATGCGCTCGGGCGGGATTGAGATGAATATAGCGGACTAATGCGAGGAGGTAGTTCTCTTCGTCGCAGAGTATGGACTTGTAACGATTTTGGAACAAGTGACCGGTGCGGTTGTGTCGGTGATTGAAATACTGAGCGTACCAGGTAAGGAGTTTGCGCATGACGGCTGAGATGCCATGCTTGCCGCTCTTGAAAAGCAGATGGATATGATTGTCCATAAGGACCCAGGCGTAGATGAAACATTTTCCCTCAAGAACGTTCTTGCCTAATCGTTCCAGAAACAGTGCTTTGTCCCGGTCATCTTTGAAAATGTCGGTTTTATTGATCCCGCGCACCATGATGTGATGCAGTGCACCGGGGGCGTCAAGGCGGGCTTGGCGTGGCATGAGGCAATTGTATGCGTATTATTATCGTTTGTCAAGAGTTATGCACTAAATGCGTCAACGTCCCCAAGATGTTCCTGATCTAATCTCGTCTTTATCAGCACGATCAAAACAAACGAGAAAATCTGTAAAATCTTGCATGTCATCGGCTTTACCCTCAAAGGAAAACGGTTTGAACGACGGAATTGTTTTTTCTCCAATAACAACTAGGAAGGTCCCGTTTCCAAACTTCTTATCACGTCGTTTTTGAAATTCATCAACCTTACTCGCAATATGTTGTTTGAATTCATCACTGCCAGGTTCTAACTTCAACAGACCTCTCAGCATCATGCCAGCCACGGCAAGACTTCGATCGCCCTCGAAGGCATACGAGTTTGGCTTCGTTGTGAGCACCGCGCGTAAACCTCTTATTGAATCGGCTATCAGTTCCTTTTCCGTTTCGTTCGGCGGAAGATTTATCCCCTTGATTGAGTAAATTTCTGTACAACGGCATTTTACTTCCATCGCATATCCTCGGGAGCCCTCACAGCCTTTCTTTCCGGATTAACGGGCGCGTGTACGGCGCGTTTTTCGCGTCCGACACGACGCGGTGGTTGGGAACGCACACATGAGATCATTTGAAAAGGCCAATTCTGATGGCCTCCGCTTCAATAGCCATCAGGATGCAATTAACTTTGCCGAGCAAAGCGTTAAGGATAGTGTCGGCAGGATGGTTGATCACGAAATCGACATGGCTAAACGATATGAACGGGGCGAATTTCACATTCCAATTTCTATCAATCTTCGCTCCTTTGGTTCGCAAAATCTCCATCTCATTTTTGGTGCTGTCCCAAGTGGGAGGGGAAAACTTGATTGGCCCAGATTTCACGACGTTAAACGTCATATCCATACTTTGCTGGCTCACGATAACAGCAACAGGGATGACAATTCTATGTTTATTGGAATTACACAGCTTGTTCAAGGCCCAGAGAAGACTATCCCCTCGTTTATATGGCTTGAACGATTCCATGAGAGAAAAGATTTCATCGGGAATCTCTTTGGAACCGCTCTTTTTTCTGTCTTTAACTTCGGCGGCGGTGTCCCCGAAGGGGAAGTGTGTGCTTTTCCCCTTCCCACCGGCGGCGATACTGACTTGATAGCCGGCCTGGTCGAGGGAGGAGCGCAAGTTATTAACGGCATCGGAAGCAATCCCGTTGAGCATGATTGGCATAGGCTTGACGAGTTTGACCTTTCCAATCTGATCCTTTGTGTTCGGATCAATATCAATAACGCAGGCATATGGCTTACTTGCCAAGAAAGCAGCAACATTACTTTCAAACTCGAAAGTGAGCTGCTTTGCGCGTGCGAGCATATACCTAGCGCTATCAAATCTGTTTGCCATACTTTGGGAGTCGTCATATAAAGTAACAAGTAGATGAGCCGTTATGCTCTGACATCTAATATTGATGGTCTCGTAAGAACTACCATCGTAATTCTGCCAAAATTAATCACGAGAGACATCATATTTCCTTTGCAGCACAAGGGGTTTTGTGATACACAACGGTATCACTCATTGCGATGAAGGAGCCGGCATGATCAACATCAAGGATCACAAAACCCCCGACATGTTCGACCTGTTTCCCTTCCTGGGGCCCAAGCGAAAGCAGCGCATTGAAGCGTCCTGGGCGAAGGTTTTTCGAGAGCACATCCTTCCCACGCTTCCGGTCGAGAAGGTGTTCTCAAAGTACGATCCGGTCATGGGAGCCCCGACCAAGGAACTCTATGCCATGCTCGGCCTCATGGTAATCCAGCAGATGCACGATATGACCGACGAGGAAGCAGTAGATCAGTTTGCCTACAGTCTTCAGTGGCATTACGCCCTGAACATTACCAGCACGGCCGATGCTGATGCGTACGTCAGTCCCAAAACCCTCTGGACCATGCGGAATGTCCTGACCGAGCGGAACCTGTACCAGGACATCTTCAATGACGTTACCATGAAACTTGCCGAGGTCTTTTCCGTTGACGTATCAAAACAGCGTTTCGACTCGGTCCATATTTTTTCCAACATGCGCCATTTGGGTCGAATCGGCCTGTTCGTCAAGACCATCAAGAAGTTCCTCATAAACCTCAAACGCCATCACAAAGATCTCTACGAAGCTCTGGATAAGGCCCTCTCCGATCGGTACATGACCAAGCAGGGAGAAGCGGTCTTCTCGATGGTCAAGCCTTCGGAATCAATGAAGACACTCGCAAGCCTGGCTGAGGACCTGTTTACCCTCGTGGAACGTTTCACGGGCAACGAACCGGTCGTCACCATGACCAGTTATCAGTTCCTTGTCCGGCTGCTCAAGGAACAGTGCATCTTGGAGCGTGTTGATACGCATACAACCCAAGTCTCGGTCAAAGAGAACAAAGACGTGTCGTCTGACTCATTGCAGAATCCTTCCGACCCTGATGCCGGGTATAGCGGCTATAAGGGCCAAGGCTATCAGATGCAGGTCGCCGAAAGCTACGGCACTGTCCGAGGATACCGACACCCTGAATTTGATCACCGGTGTGATCGTCGAGCCTGCACACAAGCGAGATGCACATGCCCTGATCCCGCTCTCATCGAAACCACTGCGGAGCTTGGCCTGAAGCCGAAGGAAGCCCTGGCCGATACCCTTTACGGCGGTGTCGAAAACTGCCGGAAGGCGGAAGTTCTGGGTGTTGAAATCGTTTCGCCGGTCAAGGGAGCAGGACCCACAGCCTCTTCGCTCATGGAATTCACCATGAATAGCGAGAACGAGGTCACCTTATGCCCGGCAGGATGTGCTCCGGAACATATCCGAAACCACGATGGTAGATACTTCGCGTTCTTTTCGAAGAGAACCTGTCGTGGCTGTTCCCGAAAAAAAACGTGTCCGACGAAGGTCATCAAAAAAGGACGCTCTCTCAGGTACGATGATAACGCGATCCGTCTGGCTCGGCGGCGTGTGTACGAAGAATCTCCCGAGTTCCGAGACCGGTACCGCTTCCGAGCGGGAATCGAAGGGACCATGTCTCAACTCGATCGCCTGACCGGAATCAAGAACCTTCGTGTCCGCGGCATGTCTGCCGTGAGCTTCGCCGCTTACTTAAAAGCGGCTGGGATCAATATCATTCGGGCAGCGGTGTATCGAAATCGGGGAACCGAAGGAAAATCGGCTCCATTAGCTACCTTTTCCTTGCTATCTTGTGCTGTTAAAGAGCGATCGCAGCGAGTTTCAGCTGCCATCAGATGTTGGAGCAGTTTTCAGTGGCCGAATTTATACTTCGCAGCGCTTTTTGCCGCGTGACTTCTTACGAGACCATCAATACTATATGCTTTTCCAACGACGTTCCTTTAATTTTTCCAAAACGGATAAACCACAACCTCACATCGGGGTTTCATCTGCCTTTCGCCGCTTTGGCGGACTCTATCAATTTCTTTTCAGCATATCCGATCCGCACGGGGACAAGATCGTTGTCGCCAAACTTCCTTACCAGCGGGCGCCATGCGGTTTTTTCAACAATGAGCTCAACGGTTTTTATTCTCGTTTGGCTTGCTTCATCATACCGGTAGCGTACACAGACAAGGGCGTCGCCATGCTCCGCAAGCAGTTTCTTCGTACCATTTTGACCGGGTTTCAGTTTCAGCCGTGTTATCACGTGAACCTCTCTGAGACCGGAGATAGGCTGCTGCTGGTCCTGCAAGACTTCGTCCGCCTCGTTTTTAGGCAAAGAGATACACCGTTTTTTGTAATCGACGGAATATCTCCTGGCGAAACATGACACCGTTTAAAAAAAGGAAAGAATAATTACGCAAAGAATTTGAATGCGTACTGCCGGAAAGAATATCACGGGTCCAGGATGGAGTACTTTCGATTATAGGGACATTGTGCAAATTGTCAAGAATTTCGAAGGAGTATTTTCGGGGTATAGGGCGCGGCGTCTTGCTCCTGCGTCTGTGTGTTCATTTCTCCGTGATGAACGCGCATAAAGATTCTTTGACGCCGATCCTTCGCGAATCACGATTTACCACGAATGACTTCCCGCAGCCGGTGTATTCTGTTATAATCCTCTTATGCAAATTTTCCGCTTTCAAGGCCGCTTCTTCCAGGGCGTCGCCCTCTTCCTCAGGGTCCTCTTGAGCTACAAGCTCCATGGGCTTCGAAACGCGTTTGCCGCCGATGCCGTGCGCGAAGAGCGTCTGAAGAGGCTCCACGCGAAAAACGCCCGGCTGCTGCGCGAGCGCATGATCGAGATGCGCGGGGTGCTCATCAAGATCGGCCAGTTTCTGTCTTCCCGCGTCGATATCCTTCCCGAGGAGTATACCGACGAGCTCTCGAAGCTCCAGGACCAGGTGCCGCCCGCCCCGTTCCGCGAGATCAAGCTCCGTTTGACCGAAGAGCTCGGTCCCATGGAGGAGGTCTTCTCCTCCTTTGAAGAGGTCCCGATCGCGTCGGCGTCCCTCGGCCAGGTGCACAAGGCCTGTCTCCGGGACGGCGACTGCATCGTGGTCAAGGTCCAGTATCCCGGGATCGAAGAGGTCATCGCCGCCGATATCCGCACGCTCCTGTTCATCGTCAAGGTCCTGCGCAGGCTGTACCGCCAGATCAACCTCGATGTCATCTTTTCCGAATTTTCCCGGATCATTCATGAAGAGCTGGATTACCTGCAGGAGGGAAAGAACGCCGAGACCTTTGCTCGGAATTTCGCAAAGAACCCGAAGATCAAGATCCCGATCGTCTACTGGCCCTTTACGACGAAGAAGGTGCTGACCCTCGAATATCTCGAAGGGATCAAGATCACGGACTTCGACGCGATCGACCGCGCCGGCATCGACCGGAAAGAGGTGGCCCGGCTCCTGGCGGAGGCCTATGCGCAGATGTTCTTCTCCGACGGTTTTTTCCACGGCGACCCGCACCCGGGCAATATCTTCGTCAAGCGGGGGCCGGAGATCATTCTCGTCGACTTCGGCATGGTCGACCGCCTTTCAGCCCCGAAGAAGGAAGGTCTCCGCAGGGCCTTCACTGCCATCGTGGACCGGGACGCTTTGGGCTTCGTGCGCTCGCTCGTGGACATGGGCTTTATCCCGCTCACCAAGGACATCCAGCCGCTCGTGCTCTTTGTGGACAAAATCCTCCAGAAGTACCGCGACATCTCGGCGAGCGAGTTCAAGGCAATGGACATCGACGAGATCGGCAAGGACATCATGGACGCGCTCCAGCTCTCCCCTTCGATCCAGATCCCGAACGACTTCATCCTCTTCGGCAGGGTCGTGGGCATGCTGAACGGCCTCGGCTCGCGCCTCGACCCGGAGACCAACATCATCGAGATCGCCGCGCCCTTTGCGCGAAAGTTCATCACTGCCGAGGAGTTCACGCCAACGGGCGTACTGCGCCAAATCAGCACGTCGGCCCGTTCGCTCGTAAAGCTTCCGAACCTGCTGACCGATTTCCTCGTCACCACGAGCCGGGGCGAGACGCGGGTGGAGATCACGTCGCGGGACATCGTGGAGGAGCTCCACAAGATCTCGCGCATCGGAAAAGGCTTTGTGTTTGCGATTTTGGCGGTAGGGGCGGGCATGGCCGCGGTGGTGCTGCGCATCAGCCATTTTAATGGGGAGAGCATGTGGGCCGCTCTTGCCTGCGCTGTTCTCGTCCTCTGGCTGGTTTTTTCGCTTCCGAAAAAGTGATGGTCCTTTATTTTTCCTGCTCGCTGCTTCCGTCGTGCCGCGTTGCCAATCGGACTGAACCAATCGATAAAGAGGAAGGCGTTAGGAGACCGTAAAGACGCCGGACGCGCAATACCGGTCTGCTACGTAGAGGGTGAGCTTCTCCGCCATGACCTTGCGATGGGTCCTGAGGGCCACGTCGGGATGGTTGTTCTGTTCCGAGAGATGGGCAAGACAGGCCCATTGGAGGCGGTTCGAGAGGGACGCGTGGAGCAGCACCTCCGCGGCCTCGATATTCGAGATGTGGCCGCGCGGACCCTTGATCCGCTGCTTCAGGTACGCGGGGTAGGGCCCGTGCGCGAGCATCTCGGGATCGTAGTTGCTCTCGAGGAACACGGCATCGAGCGAAGCCACGATGTGCACGAGGTCTTTGAACACATGGCCCAGGTCCGTCAGGATGCCGAGCCTTTTCTCACCGGACTCGATCACGAAGGCCGATCCGTCCACGCCGTCATGGGGAGTGGGAATCGCATGCACGAGCGCGTCGTTGATTCTCAGCTTATCGTTCGACCGGAAGTGGCGCAGGTCCTTCATTTTTCCGAGCGCGCACCGTTCCGATGCCGCGGCAAGCGTCGCGGGAGTCACGAAGACCGGAAGTCCGTATTTCCGCTGCAGCACGCCTGCGTGCCGGATGTGGTCGGAATGGTCGTGCGAGATGATCACGGCATCGACCTCGCGAATGTCGCGGCCGTGCGCTGCGAGCCGCTCCTCCGCCTGTGCCCCGCTGATCCCGGCGTCGAAAAGCAGTTTCGTGCCTTTGGTCTCGACGTAGATGCAATTGCCGCTGCTGCCCGACTGGAGAGAGATGGCGATCATGCTCATGTCGACAGCACTTTATCAGCCCCGGGGACATTTGTCAACCGCACTGAGAGGATATCGTGAGTAGGCTGTAGAAAAGGCTTCGTTCTCCGGCGAAAGAATCTCCTTGCGGGACCGGGGCCTTGTCTTTTATAATACCGGCAATAGTTCACGCTTGTTTTTTCCGTTACCTTTGTACGGTCACGTTGACCGGTTCGGAGCTTTATGCAGAACCAGGAACTTCTCGATCGGATCAGCATCGTCCTCGTTGACACGAAGACGCCGGCCAATATCGGTGCGACCGCGCGAAGCATGATGAATATGGGCCTCTCAAGGCTCATGCTCGTGAGCCCTCCCCGTGACAACAATGGCGATGCCTCCAGGCTCGCCGCAGGTGCTGACCCTATTTTGCAGCGCGCACTCGTCTTTTCCTCGCTTTCGGAAGCAGTCGCCGGCCACGGATTGGTCATTGGCACGTCCCGTCAGAAAAGCAAGCGTCGGAAGAACATCCTGTCCCCGCACGATATGGCAACGAGGGTGGTCCCTTTTCTTACCCGGAATAACGCTGCAATAGTTTTCGGCAATGAAGTAAACGGACTTGAGACCCGGGACCTCATGCTTTGCCACGAACTCGTATCTATACCCTCCACTGAAGAATTCCCGTCGCTGAACCTTTCCCATGCCGTCATGATAGTCGCCTATGAGTTGTTTCTGGCAACAGGTTCGCCTGTCCCTTCGTCAGCCAGGGAACTTGCATCTACCGGAGACATCGAGCTCTTTTATCGTCATCTGCAGGAGACGCTTCAGGACATCGGCTTCCTCGTCGAACAGGATTCCGATCGCATGATGCATGCGCTCAGACAAATCTTTGGCAGGTCCCGGCTGGATGCCAGGGAAGTTCTCATATTGCGGGGAATCCTGAGCTCTTTCAATAGGGCAATGAAGAACAGTGCTTGATGTTACCGTAAACCAAATCGATGGGTAAAATATACACACGGCTTCGTTTATTTTTTGTCAATTTACAATTACAAATTAATGCATAGTTAAACATTCGTATTGACAAGTGACGGCATAGACATTAATATTCTTGTCAAGAATATTAATTATGGGCTTACCGACTTATATGGTGTTTTTTCACTTGCCACAAAGAAATAATGCCGGCGATTTTCCTTACAGACAGGGGGCAGATTATGGGAACGTTAACCGATGTTACTGCTGTAATCGCTAAATCTCTGGTAAAGCAGAACTGCTGGGAGTTTAAGAAATGCGGCAGACAGCCGGGGGGCCATAAGGTTGCCGAGCTCGGTATTTGTCCTGCTGCGGTGCATGAGCCCTTGAACGGCTCGCACCACGGTAAAAATGCCGGAAGGTCATGCTGGGTCGTGGCTGGTTCTCTGTGTGGCGGCAAGATCCAGGGTACGTACGCACAAAAGCTGAATAACTGCTGGCGGTGCGAGTTCATGAATATGGTAAAAAAAGAGGAAGAGCCGACTGCGCTCGGGTTCTCCCACACTCGCCTGGGAATGGAAAAAACGCTTGAAAAAAGGCTGCATCACGTGGAAGCATCTGTCCACGATGCAGTGAAACGCGATAAAGGGTAATTTTTTATGCAGGAAGTCGTCAAATGTTATTACAATACTAATTCGCAATCGTTAGAGGAGGATTCCTAAAAGATATGGGAAAGCTGAATTGCTGGGAGCATAAAAAATGCGGACGTCAGCCGGGCGGCCATAAAGCTCAGGAGCTCGGCATTTGCCCGGTCACGACCTATACGAACCTGCACGGCGCACACGGGGGTGCAAACGCCGGCAGGGCATGCTGGGCAATAGCCGGATCGTTGTGCGGCGGAAAAATCCAGGGGACCTATGCGCAAAAGCTGAACAATTGCTGGAGATGTGATTTTATGAATGCGGTCAAGAAGGAAGAAGAACCGACTCCCTTCGGCTTTTCTGCCACCCGCCTTGGCCTGGACAAGGTCCTGGAAAAACAACGGCTGACGGCAGGCAACGCTATGGCCTATGCAGGAATGGCGGAAGCAGAGCAACACTAAGCATCGACATACAATACCGTTCTTGAGAAAAGAACGTATTTCTTAAACTCTGAAACCACGGAATGCTGATCATCGTGACATGATGTCACGGTCTTCACGTTCTGTGGTTTTTTTTATTCAGTCCGCCTGCCTGCGCAGGAACGTGGGCCTGTCCAGGTCCTCGCTGTCGATGCCCAATGCCTCGTTCTTGAAGTCGAAGGCCTCCTGTTTTTTTCTCGGCCGTTCCGCGACCTTCATGAAATCCTTCAGGCTCACCGGCCGTTTGACGCGCTCGCGGATGCCCTCTTCGTCGAACCCCGTCGCAATCACCGTGACCATTACTTCCTCGCTCATCACGGGGTTGATCACTGCGCCGAAAATGATGTTCGCACCCGGGTCGACTTCTTCCTTGATGATTGCCGACGCCTCGTTCAGTTCGTAAATGCCCATGTCATTCCCGCCGGTGATATTGATCAGCACCGCGCGCGCGCCCTTGATCGAGCCGTCTTCGAGCAGGGGGCTGGCAATCGCCTTCTGCGCCGCGTCGATGGCCCGACCTTCTCCTTTGCTGATCCCCGTACCCATGACGGCCCTGCCGCGATTCGCCATCACGGTCTTAATATCAGCGAAATCGACATTCACGTACCCCGGCACCATCACCACATCGGAGATTCCCTTGACAGCTTGACCAAGCACGCTGTCCGCAAGTTTGAAAGAATCCAGGAGCGTGGTCTTTTTTTCCGCCAGATTCAGCAAACGCTCATTGGGGATCACGATGAGCGCATCGACGTTCTTCTTGAGTTCGGCAAGACCTTCTTCCGCCTTGTGCATGCGGGTCTGTCCTTCGAAGCTGAACGGCTTCGTGACCACGCCCACGGCAAGGGCGCCGACTTCCCGCGCAAGGTTCGCGATCACCGGCGCCGCGCCCGTGCCCGTGCCGCCGCCCATGCCCGCCGTGATGAAGACCATATCGGCGCCTGCAATCGCCGCTTTGATCTTCTCGGCGTCTTCCAGCGCCGCGTTGCGCCCGATCTCGGGATTCGCGCCGGCCCCCCGGCCGCAGGTGAGCTTTGACCCGATCTGAAGCTTGATCGGCGCCCGCGCGAGATCCAGGGCCTGCATGTCGGTGTTTACGACGATGAACTGTACGCCCTTGATGTCCGACTGGACCATCGTGCCGACGGCATTGCTGCCGCCGCCACCCACGCCGATCACCTTGATGACGGCAGGGGTCCTCTCTTCCTCGAACTGGAACATTCCCGATATCCTCCTCTCATCGCACGGTCCGGTTTGGTCCGCGTCCTCACTTGAACGGGCAACAAACTCCATGATATCCTGGAACCCTAAATCAAGATTGTCTTCCATGTGACCTCCCAAATGATTTCTGATTGCAAATCTCGGATTATATTTTACTCCGCATTCTGCAATCGCCAATCCGCAATTCCTAGATGTACTCCCCCAGCCACTTCCAGAAGCGGCTTACCGATCTACCGCCTTTAAACGCACGAGGCGCTTCCTGCTGGTTTTCCGCACCGTAGAGCACGAGTCCCACGCCGGTCGCATAGATGGGGCTGTTGACCACATCCATCAGCCCGCCGATGTTCCGCGGCGTTCCGCGCCTGATCGGGAGGCCGAGGAAACGTTCGGCGGCGTCCTGAACGCCTTCCATAAGCGCCGTACCGCCGGTCAGCACGACGCCGGACGCGAACATGTCCTCGAACCCCGTTTTTTTCAACCGTTGCTGCACCATGCCGAACAATTCTTCAACGCGCGGCTCGATGATCTCGCACAGGATCTGGCGGGAGAGAAGCCTCGGCGGCCTGCCTCCCACGCTCGGCACATCGAGCGTTTCCTCGTGTTTTATGAGGGACGAGAGGGCGCAGCCGTACTTGATCTTTATCTTTTCCGCCTCCGACGCCGGCGTACGGAGACCGATGGCGATGTCGTTGGTGAGATGGTTCCCGCCGATCGGCAGCACTTCGGTATGCCACAGGCTGCCCTCGAGAAAGAAGGCGAGGTCCGAAGTGCCCCCTCCGATGTCGACGACCACCACGCCGAGTTCCTGTTCCTCGGACGTGAGCACCGCCCGTGAGGATGCCAGGGGCTGGAGCACGAGGTCGTTCACATGCAGCCCCGCGCGCGAGCAGCTCTTCACGATATTCTGGATGGCAGTCACGGCGCCGGTGATGATGTGCACCTTCACGTCGAGCCGGGTGCCCGACATGCCGTGCGGGTCTTTGATGCCGTCCTGGTCGTCGATGATGAACTCCTGGGGCAGGACATGGAGGATCTGCTGGTCCATGGGGATGTTCACCGCCCGGGCCCCGTCGATCGCCCGCGCCACGTCCGCCGGCCCCACTTCGCGGTTTTTGATCGCCGCAACGCCGCGGGAGTTGATGCCCTTGATGTGACCGCCGGAGATGCCGACGAAGACCGAGTTGATCTCG
The DNA here is from genome assembly GCA_963769335.1 of Nitrospirota bacterium. Classification (GTDB taxonomy): domain Bacteria; phylum Nitrospirota; class UBA9217; order UBA9217; family UBA9217; genus JAJYKN01. The sequence continues at coordinate 108,754 of CAVYLT010000059.1, forward strand.
ACTCCGGCCATGAGCTCGGCCTCCTGCACCGCCTTCTTGATGGACTCCACGGTGCTGTCGATGTTGACCACCACGCCTTTTTTGAGGCCATGAGAGGGACTGATGCCGATGCCGATGATGTCAACCTGTCCGGCGTCCTTCACTTCTCCGACGATCGCGCACACCTTGGTTGTTCCGAGATCCAGACCGACGAGCACATTATCCGGCTTTTTTTTCGCCACGATTTACCTCCGTGTTACTGCAGTTCAAAGTTCAGGGTTCAAGGTTCAGAGTTCACATCGGAAAGTCTTGTAACGCCGAAGCGGGGTCTCACCCTTTGCGTTTATTCCCCGCTTTTCTCTTCCCCGGATCTGAACTCTGAACTTTGAACTTTGAACTATTTTTTTTCACCATCACCGCAGCCTGGCGTTCGGGACGGAGGTCAACATAGGCGATCTCGATCCCCCGTTGCTTCACATCGGCCATGACCTCGGCCAGCCTGCGGAGCTTTTCAGGATACCGTCCGCTCCCCATTTTGAATTCATGGTCGGCATAAACGACCGTCAGAGAATCGGGAGAATTCGCCCTGACGGTCACGTTCGCGAGCTGCCAGCCTCCCCGCTCTGCAATCTCGCCGAGAAGCAGCATGGCATCCGACAGCCCCTCGGCCGTCACCGGCTCGCCCGGCCGGGCTGGGTAATCTTTGATTGCCACGACCGGAAGCGGCCAGGCTGATGCGTTTTTCCCGAGCCGTTCCAGAATGACTCCGTCGTCGTCCATAAGATATCTTGCCGATCCCGTATCAAGGAGCATCGTGGGCGTCCGCTCGGAAAAAACCATCGTGATGCGGTTCGGCAGGCTGCGGTGGATCCTGACCTCCCTGACCCAGGGGTTCGCGCGCGCGCGCCGCGCAGCTGTTTCAAGATCTACACGAAAAATGTTCTGCCCCTTGAATGAAGCCACGATATCTCTCAAGTCCTCATTCGTCAGCTGTTTGACTCCCTTTATGTCCACTCCGGAAACGACGAATGCGTCTGCATGCATTATTGCCCGGTAGATCTGCCACCCCAGGAAACCGGCCCCTGCGAGCAGGACCATGACTGTCAGCTTGACCAGCACGCTTCCGAGACCGGCTGCACTCTTCCCGGTCCGCGTCACACCGCGGCCCAGATCGACGCGCTTGACGGAAACCCGGTTCGATTTGCCGCGGTACGATCCCGGCACTTTTACATTTTTATAATCTCTCATATCGATTTCGGACTACGGATTGCGGAATGCGGAATGAATCCTTTTAACTCCGCAATCCGAAATCTAAAATCCGCAATTATACCAGCGCCTGCCGCAAAATCTCCTCGACCAAGTCAGGAAATGAGATGCCCACGCCCCGCGCAATGTCCGGAAGAAGACTGGTGGCGGTCATGCCCGGGAGCGTGTTTACTTCAAGGATATAGGGCGACCCGTTTTTGTCGATGATGAAATCCACCCTGCTGTATCCTTTGCATCCCAAAGCCCGATGGGCCGACAATCCCGCCGCAAGGAGGCCATCGTATGCCCGAGCATCGACCCTTGCCGGGAAGAAGTGCTCGGACATCCCCGCCTTGTATTTCGCTTCATAATCATAGAACACATTTTTCGGCACGATCTCGATTGCTCCGAGCGCCCTGTTTCCGAGGACCCCCACTTGCACTTCCTTGCCTGAAATGTATTTTTCGATCAATATTTCGCGATCGTATTTGAACGCCAGGTCCGCCGCCGGAGCAAGCTCGTCGTAATTGTAAACCAGGCTCACGCCGACGCTCGAACCTTCGGAACTCGGCTTCACCACGAGCGGGTATGCGATGACTGACGGGACCTCATTCACCTGCTCGCGCTTTTCCGCCTCTATGACCATATAGGGCCCGACGAGAAGACCGTGGGCCTTGAACACCAATTTGGAAAGGATCTTGTTCATCCCCACGGCGCTCGCGAGGATGCCCGAGCCGGTGTAGGGAATGCCCGTGATTTCGAGCAGCCCCTGGATCGCGCCGTCCTCGCCGAATTTTCCGTGCAAACCGTTGAAGGCGAGCTCGATGCCGGCCGCACGGATCACTTCAGCGACGTTTCTGCCGACCTCGACGGCAACGGCATGGTACCCTTTTCCCTTCAGCGCGTTCAGTATGGCATTTCCGGTCGCGAGCGACACCTCGCGCTCAGACGAAAGCCCGCCCATCAAGACGCCTATTTTTTTGTTTGTGATCAATCCCATGACCCTTGCCCCCGGCCCCTGTACCCTTTCTCTAAAGATCCTCGCCGATGACTTTGATCTCCGGTTCGAGCCGGACACCGTGGACTTCAAGGACCTTTTCCTTCACGAGCTCCATGAGCGCCAGCACGTCCGACGCGGTGGCATGACCCGTATTCACGATAAAATTGGCGTGCCGGTCGGATACCTGGGCGCCGCCCACCTTCTTGCCTTTGAGCCCCGCTGTTTCGATCAGTTTACCGGCAGACTCCTCCTGCGGGTTTTTGAACATCGATCCGGCGTTCGGCAGCCCGGACGGCTGGCGCTGTTTTCTCATGGCAAGAAGTTCCTTGACCTGCGCTTTGATCTTGTTCCGGTCATCGCGCCGCAACGCGATGCGGACAGCAAGGACCAGGTGTCCTTCGGGTATCGTGCTCGTTCGGTACCCGAAGCCCATCTCCTCCCTGCCCTTCGTGATCAGTTGGCCGTCGGCAGAAAGCAGCGTTACGGAATCGACGACATCACCGAGCTCACCTGTTGCAGTTCCGGCGTTCATGCAGACCGCTCCGCCGACCGTGCCCGGAATACCGGCCGCAAATTCGAGACCGGTCAACCCTTCCTCTACGGAAAAGGAAAGGAGCTTGGGAAGCGGCACTCCTGCTTCGGCATAAACGACGGAAAACGCGCCGCCGATCGATCGATATTCGCGTTCTATCTTCACGGCCTGCATGCGCTGCAGGCTGATCACCACGCCGCGAAAGCCGCCGTCCCGCACCAGCAGGTTCGTTCCCCCGCCGAGGACAATGTGCTTCATCCCTTTTTTTCTGATCTCCCGGAGAAGCACGATAAGATCGTCCCGGTCAACAGGAGCGGCAAAGACGTCCGCCGGCCCCCCGATGGCATACGATGTATGCCTGCTCAGCGGTTCCTGCCGCGTGATTTTGCCCTTAAAGTTTGCGATCTCCATGCTTCAGCTTCTCCAGGACTTCTTCACCCAGTTTCCAAACGTCACCGGCGCCGAGCGTTATCATGAGATCGCCCTTTTTCAGGACCGCCGCCATATGCTCGACGATCTTGCCCCGTTCCGGGATGAACGTCACGTCCTTGTGCCCGTGCTTCCTGATCCCTTCATAGAGCGCCTGTCCGCTCACGCCGGGGATCGGCTTCTCTCCAGCCGCGTAAATGTCCATGACGATGAGCTTGTCCGCCTGGTTGAAGGCCGTGAAGAACTCCTCCAGCAGATGCTGGGTCCTCGTGTACCGGTGAGGCTGGAATACGACGACCACCCGCCGTTCCATGCCTGTTGCCGCGGCTGCAAGCGTGGCCCTGATCTCCGTGGGATGGTGGCCGTAATCGTCCACGACGATGACGCCGCCCACCTCTCCTTTGATCTGGAACCGCCGCTGAACGCCGGAAAACTCCCGGAGTGCCTTGCGGATCGTTTCTATATCGATATCCAGCTCCCGTGCCACGGCGATCGCCGCGAGGCTGTTGCTGATGTTGTGTACGCCGGGCACCGCGAGCTCGAAGAGGCCGAGGTCTTTGTTGTGATGCACCACCTTGAACGTCGATCCAAACGGACGCAGCGTAATGTCCCGCGCCTGGTAGTCGGCCTGGGTGCTCATGCCGTAGGTCTGATAGCGTTTCTGAAGCGACGGGATGAGCGCCTGGATGTGCGGCTGGTCAAGACAGAGGACCGATACGCCGTAGAACGGGACTTTGTTGACAAAGGTGAGGAAGGCCGCCTTGATCTCGTCGATGTCCTTATAGTAATCCAGATGCTCCGCGTCGATGTTCGTGACCACGGCGATCGTCGGCGAGAGCTTCAGGAAACTGCCGTCGCTCTCGTCCGCCTCGGCAACGAGGAACTCGCCCTGGCCGAGCTTGGCGTTCGTTCCCAGGCTGTTCAGTTTCCCGCCGATCACGACCGTGGGGTCGATGCCTCCTGCGGCGAAAACCGTCGCGACCATGGAGGTCGTCGTCGTCTTGCCGTGTGCGCCGGCGATGGCCACGCCGTACTTGAGCCGCATGAGTTCGGCGAGCATTTCCGCCCGGGGGATGACCGGCACCTGCTTTTCGCGCGCGGCGATGACTTCGACATTGTCGTTTTTCACCGCCGACGAGATCACCACCACGTGCGGCGAGGTGATGTTTTCGGCACGGTGGCCGATAAAGATTTCGCCGCCGAGGCTTTTCAGCCGCTCCGTGGTGTCCGACTCTTTCATGTCCGAACCGGAAACCCTGTAACCCAGGTTCAAAAGCACCTCGGCAATACCGCTCATACCGATGCCGCCGATCCCGACAAAGTGAATATGCTTAATTCGTTTGAACATAATCTTTGCACATCCTCGCAATCTCTTCCGCCGCCGTATTTTCCATGCACGGCCCCGGTGCCGGCGGGCCCTGTCCGGCGTAGCGGAGTATAAGCTTTGCCAGTGTTTCGGGCTTGAGGTCTCTCTGTACGATCACGTCCGCCGTCCCCCTTGCCGCCAGCGTTCGTGCGTTGTACTCCTGGTGATTGTCGGCTGCGAAGGGAAAAGGTATCAGCACGGCGCGCTTTCCGCAAACGGCAAGCTCCGCCACCGTCGTGGCGCCCGAGCGCGAGACCACAAGGTCTGCTGCCGCGTATGCGCCGGCCATGTCATGAATGTAAGGCAGCACCGCTGCCTTGACGCCTGCGCCGCGATATCCTGCGGCCACTTCTTCAGCGTCTTTCTCGCCGGTCTGATGCAGGATTTGCAGGCGCTCCAGCTTCTTCAGACTGCCGGCCGCCTCCTTCATGGCCATATTGACGGCGTGGGCCCCGCCGCTCCCGCCCATTACAAAGAGAGTAAAGTTTCCCGGCTGAAGGCCGAAATCTTTAAGCGCCGTCTCGCGGTTCCCCTGGTCTATTCCCTTTCTGACCAGGGGGCCGAATTCCTTTATTTTCGCTGCCGGAAAAAAATGCCGCGCCGCGGTCCCGGGAAAACTGAGGATGACTTTATCCGCCAGTCTCCCCAACTTTCTATTTGCCAGTCCTGCATAAGAATTGGGCTCCACGATCAGGAACGGCACCCGCAGGCCCCAGGCGGCGAGTGCCACCGGCCCCGACGAATAGCCCCCCACGCCGATCACGACATCCGGTCTCATTTCCCGGAGCAGGCGAAGAGACTGCAAAACGCTGAGCGGCAGCATAACCATCGTCTTCATGATTGAACCGAGTTTCATCCCCTTCAGCTTGCCGGCGGTAATAAAGCGGACCGGCAACCCTTCTTGCGGAAGCACCTTCGCCTCAATTCCCTGCTTCGTCCCGATAAACAAGGCCACGTTGCCGCGCTCTTTCAGCACCTCTCGCGCTATGGCAATCCCGGGATAGAGATGCCCTCCGGTCCCTCCGCCTGCGATAACGACTTTCATCCTTTTGCCGCACCCCTGGATCCGGGCCCCTGGCCCGGCCCCCTCATGACGTTTCTTTCGAAATATTCAACAACACGCCGAGCGCCGCCATGGTGACCACGAGCGACGAACCGCCATAGCTCACGAGCGGAAGCGCAATGCCCTTGGTGGGCAAAAGCCCGGTGACCACGGCCATGTTGATCAGGCCCTGGAGGCAGATAAGCAGCGTGATGCCGGCGGCAAGGAGCCTGCTGAACGGGTCGCCCACGGCAAGGGCGATACGCATGCCGCGCCAGAGGATGATCAGGAACAGCAGGAGCACGGCAAGGGCGCCGATCAGGCCCAGTTCTTCTCCGATCACGGCATAGATAAAGTCCGAGTGCCGTTCGGGCAGGAAGAAGAGCTTCTGCCGCCCTTCCCCCAGTCCACGGCCGAATACGCCGCCGCTCCCGAAGGCAAGGAAGGACTGGATGATCTGGTGCCCTGCACCCTGGGGGTCCGACCAGGGATCGAGAAACGCCACGATCCTCCGCCACCGGTATGCTTTGTGCGCCACGGCGAATATGATAAAGGGGAGCGCCGCGATCACTGTTGCGCCGATGTGAAGAATATTCGCCCCTCCGGCGAAGAGCATGATGCCGGAGACGCCGGCAAGCGTCATGGCGCTTCCGAAATCCGGCTGGAGCACGGCCACACCCAAAAACACCGCGGTCACGACATAGGCCGGCACCATCCCGTTCGTGAAATCGCGGATGCGCTCGCCTTTTTTGCTGATGTAATAGCTCATGTACACAACGATCGCGAACTTGGCGAGTTCTGCGGGCTGGAACGACAGCATGCCGAACCGCAGCCACCTTCGCGAACCGTTGACCATCCTGCCGATCCCGGGGAACAGTGTGGCCGCGAGCAGGAAGAACGAAACCGCCATGACCGCCAGCACGACCCGCTGGTCCGACCATCTGCGGTGGTCAATGCGCATGGTAAGCATCAGGAGCGCGAGTCCCACAGCCGCCCACAGGAGTTGGCGTTTCATGAAATACATTGAATCGTTATAGGTCGTGAGTGCCACGACGCTGCTTGAGCTGTAGACCATCACCACGCTGATCACCTGGAGCATCAGGATGGCGAAGAGCAGTGTCTTGTCGTATTGCCCTTTATAGTGCATCACATTCTGCATCGTCCCTGTCCTTTGCCCCATGACCCTCGGCCCTGACTTACAGGTTTTTGACGGCTTCTTTAAATTGTCTTCCCCGGTCTTCGAAATCCTTGAACATGTCGAAGCTCGCACATGCGGGTGACAGCAGAACCACGTCTCCCCGCGAGGAGCGTGAGGCCGCGAGCTTTACCGCGTCTTGGAGCGTTTGCGAGAATACGGTCTCCGTGGACGTGCCGACCGCTTTCGCCATCTTGTCCGCCGCTTTGCCGATGAGGATCAGGAGTTTGACTTTCTCTTTGAACAGATCGAAGAGAGGGCTGAAGTCGCTTCCCTTGTCCAGTCCGCCGGCGATCAGGATCACCGGCTGCGTGAACCCCTCGACCGATTTCACGACGGCGCCCACGTTCGTGCCCTTTGAGTCGTTGATATACGTAACGCCGTCCTTTTCCCGCACGAACTCAAGCCGGTGCTCGAGGCCGGGAAATTCCCGGAGTACGGCGGCCACGGATGCGGCATCCGCGCCGGCGCAGAGCGACAGAGCTGCGGCCGCGAGCGCGTTCTCGAGATTGTGCACGCCCTTGATCCTGATCTCGCCGGCATGGATGATCCGCTGGTTGTTGAACGCAAGGTATCCATCCAGCACGCAGGCGCCGGGGTTAAACCGGAGCAGACGCGAAAAGGGGATCACCGTGGCCGACGTTCTTTTTGCATAGGCTTTCACGAGGGGATCGTCAAAATTGAGGACCAGGAAATCCTCCTTGCGCTGGTTCATGAAGATGCGCGCTTTCGCTTCGCCGTACCCGCCGACATCACGGTACCGGTCAAGGTGGTCCTGCGTGACATTCAGGATCGCGGCGACGCGGGGCCGAAACGTCTCGATGTCTTCCAGCTGGAAGCTCGAAAGCTCGGCAACGATCCAGTCCCGCCCCTTCAGCAATGCGATGTCTTCCGTGAGCGCGTTTCCGATATTTCCCGCCACGAGCACTTTCTTCCGTGCACGCTCGAGCATGAGCCCCACGAGCGTCGTAACGGTTGATTTTCCGTTCGTGCCGGTGATGCCCACGTAGGGCGCACGTGAGAGCAGCCAGGCAAGTTCAAGTTCGCTGATCACGGGTACCCCGCGTTTTTTTGCCGCAAGGATCTGCGGGATCTTCGGCACGCCGGGGGAAAGCACGATCAGGTCGGCATCGCGAAAGACCCTGTCCGGATGGCCGCCTGCCTCAACAACGATACTGTCGCTGCCGAGAGCGCTGAGCTGCGCAGAGAGCTGGTCCGGCGCCTTCCTGTCGGTAACCGTAACGATCGCACCCAGGGCATGGAGCGCCCGCGCAGCCGCGACCCCGCTCCGCGCGAGACCGACGATCGTTACTTTCTTACGGCAAAAATCCCCTTGCACAATGCCTCCGACTTCTTACCTTCTCACTACGGAGACACAGAGGATCGATACTTGAATAATAAATACTATCGTCTTCCTCTGTGTGCTCTATGGTTAATATTTATCTCAGCTTCAGGGTGCTGATCGAGATCAGCGCCAGGATGATCCCCATGATCCAGAACCGGGTAATGACTTTCGACTCGGCCCAGCCGATCTGTTCAAAGTGATGATGGATCGGCGCCATCTTGAAGATGCGCTTGCCCGTAAGTTTGTACGATGCCACCTGAAGTATTACGGAGACCGTTTCAATCACAAAAATCCCTCCCACGATCACCAGGATCAACTCGTTCTTGGTCACGACTGCCAGCGTACCCAGGGCGCCGCCGAGGGAGAGGGAGCCGACATCTCCCATGAACACTTCGGCGGGATGGGCGTTGTACCACAGGAACCCGAGACTCGCGCCCAGCAGGGCGCCGCAGAAAATGGTGAGTTCACCGCTGCCCGGGATATAAAGGATCTTCAGGTAGTCGGCAATGATCTTGTTTCCGCCGAGATAGACGATCACGGCATTGGCGGTGGCCGCGATACCGACGAGGCCGATGGCCAGGCCGTCGAGACCGTCGGTGAGGTTCACGGCGTTGGACGACCCTACGATCACCACGACGACAAAGGGCACGTAAAACCACCCCAGGTCGAGAAAGAGCCGCTTCAGGAACGGCACCGAAATGGACGTGCTGCTCGGGTCGCCGGGATTAAAATAGAGAAAAAAGCCGATTACCACGGAAGCGAGGATCTGGAGCCCGAACTTCTGCAGCGCACGCAGCCCCGTTGACTGCTTCTTCACCACTTTGAGATAATCGTCCCAAAAGCCGATCCCTCCGAAGGCAAGCGTCGCAAACAACACGATCAACACGTACTTGTTCTTCAGGTCGGACCACAGGAGGGCGGAACTCACGAGGGCCGCAACGATCAGGAGCCCGCCCATGGTCGGCGTGCCCTGTTTGGCGAGATGGGTTTGCGGGCCGTCGCTTCTGACGTGCTGGCCGACCTTGAGCCTGCGGAGCCAGGCGATCATCGAAGGGGCCAGGACGAACGTCACGATGAGCGCCGTCAGGACGGCACCGGCGCTCCGGAAGGTGATATACCGGAATACGTTAAAACCGGAGAACTTATCGCGCAGCGGATACAACAGGTGATAGAGCATTAAAATGCCTCCAGGATCTTTTCCATTTTCATCCCCCGGGAGCCTTTGATGAGGATGACGTCGCCGGGACGCGTCAGCTGTTTCAGCAGCCGGGCCGCATTTTCCCGCGACGGAGCCCCGATTATCTGTTCCTTCTTCATGCCCGCTTCCAGGGCGCCCTTTTCGACGTATTGCGCCAGCTCGCCGATCGTGATCAGGAGATCCACCTTTTGCCGCGCCGCTGTCCGCCCGACTTCCCGGTGCGCTTCAGCCGACAACTCCCCCAATTCGAGCATGTCGCCGATCACGGCGATTGCCTGCCTGCCGGACTTCAGCGAAACAAGGGTCTTTAACGCCGCTTCCATCGAGGCGGGATTGGCATTGTAATAGTCGGCAAGAATGGTCCTGCCCTCGACCTGCTTGATTTCGGACCGGCCGGCGACCGGCTCAAAGTCATCGAGGCCGAATTTTACGGCATCGATCGGAACCCCCACGGCGATTGCCGCCGCCGCCGCCGCAAGGGCGTTGTATACGTTGTGTGTCCCCACGGTGCGCAGCCGGATGTTGATGCGCGCGCCTGCCGCCGCTATCGTCAGATCGGAAAATTCCTTATCCAGCCGCATATCGGACGCCGACACATCGGCCTTATTGGCAATGCCGAAGGTCACGAGACGTCCGGCAAACTTCTTTTTCAGGACGCCGAAATATTCATCGTCGGCATTCAACACCGCTGCTGCCTCGTATTCAAGATTGTCGAGCAGTTCTCCTTTCGCCTGCGCAACCTTTTCCATCGTGCCGAGGAACTCAAGATGGGCCGGGCCGATGTTGGTGATCACTCCGACTGTGGGCGCCACAAGCCGTGCAAGGGTGTCGATCTCCCCCGGCGCGCTCATCCCCATTTCTATGACCGCTGCCCAGTGGCTTTCCTTCATTTTCAGGAGCGTCAACGGCACGCCGATATGGTTGTTCAGGTTTCCCTCGTTCTTGAGCACCGGTCCTTTTTGTTTCAGGATCGATGCGAGCATTTCCTTGGTCGTGGTCTTGCCGTTCGAGCCCGTGATGCCGATGACGGGGACCGCGAATTTTTTCCGGTGCACGTGCGCCATCTCCTGGAGAGCATAGAGCGTGTCTTCCACCGGGAGGATGTTTCTCAAGCCCCCGAGGCTCGAGAACTTGTGTTCCAGGGCGGTGCGTTCAACGAGGGCACCCCAGGCGCCTTTTTTGATTGCATCAGGCACAAAATCATGGCCGTCAAAACGGTCGCCCTTGATCGCGACAAACAATTCCCCCTCCTTGATGTTCCGGGAATCGATAGATACTCCTTTTATTTCCACGCGTCCCACCCTCCCTGCAATTTCCCCAAGGAATTTTTTTTCCGCATCGTTCATGGCATACCGCAGAAAACACACGACCCTGGATTTATAATGTCCGGCACGGAGACGGCGTCATTCTGCATCATGCGTCACATCCCGCTTCTCTTTTGAAGCTCGTCCCGTGCTGTCTCCCGGTCGTCAAAGTGGATCTTCTTCTCTCCGATGATCTGATAATCCTCATGCCCTTTGCCGGCGAGGACGACGACGTCTCCGGGCTTCCCCAGGCCGACGGCCGCCTTGATGGCGTCACGCCGGTCCGGTATGACCAGATAGGGGGTCTTGCCGCTGCGGTCCTTGCCCAAGGCATCGAGGGCCTCAACTTTCACCGCCGACGCCATGCCGCCTTCTATCTCTCTGATGATTGACAATGGGTCTTCGGTCCTCGGATTGTCCGAAGTGATGATCACGATGTCGCTCCCCTGTATCGCGGCACGGCCCATCTTCGGCCGCTTCGTCCGGTCGCGGTCGCCTCCGCATCCGAAGACGGTAATGATCCGTCCGACGGCGATCTCGCGGACGGCTTCAAGCAGCCGGTCGAGGGCGTCCTCGGTGTGAGCATAATCGACGATCACGCCGAAGGGTTCGCCTGTTCCGACCTTTTCCATGCGTCCGGGAACGGCCTGCATGGTCTTTACGCCTTCGGCAATTGCCGCGCTCTTGAAACCCAGCGCCACGCCGACCGCAACGGCAGTCAAAATATTGGAAATATTGTGCCTGCCCACGAGCGGAGATTCGACTGCCATCGTTCCCGACGGTGTGACAAGGTCGAAGGCGAGGCCGTTGATGACGTGGCGTATCTTCCCCTGGGGACGCACGTCGGCGCGCACAGAAAGACCGGTGGTGATCACCCGCGCCTTCGTCGCGCCGATGATGTCCGCGGCCCGCGCATCATCAATATTGACTACCGCCCATGCTCCCGGATCGAGCCCTTTGAACAGCAGAAGCTTGGCTGCAAAATAAGACTCCATGGTCTCATGGAAATCCAGGTGGTCCTGCGTCAGGTTCGTGAAGGCCGCAACAGCGAACCTGCATCCCACGGTCCTGCCCAGGGCAAGAGCGTGCGATGAGACTTCCATGATGCAGGTATCGGCCCCGAGGTCCGTCATTTCGGACATCAACCGCTGCAGGTCGATCGATTCCGGGGTCGTATTCGGTGCAGGATAGACCTTGCCGCCCACGCGGTAGTCGATCGTGCCGATGAGGCCCGCCGTGCCGCGCGCCGCCTCGACAATGGATTTCACCAGATAGGTGGTCGTGGTCTTGCCGTTGGTCCCGGTCACGCCGACGAGCTTCAACCTCCCAGACGGATGATTGAAAAATGCATCCGCAAGGAGTGCGAGTGCTCTGCGAGAGTCGCCGACCGTGAACACCGGCGCGCCTCCCGCTCCGGTCGTGCTCTTCTGTTCGGCAACAACGGCGATTGCTCCCTGCTTTACCGCCTGCGGAATAAACTGGTGGCCGTCCGAGTGAAATCCTCGCACGGCCACAAACAGACAACCCGGCGCCACCATCCGGGAATCATGGGCAATATCTCTCACCTCGCTCTCCAGCGCTTCGCGCGGCAGAGTTGTTTCCCCATCCAGTACTTTCAGGAGGTCTCCAAGCTTCACCGAGACATGCTCCTCTCCTTTTTCCCTCTCCCTGACGGGGGGGGCATTGAACAAGGCGGGCGTGAATGTCGGGATGGAGGAAAAACGCTTCCCTGCATATTCCCGCACGATTGAAGGCCAAACGGACGAATCACCTGGTCACCAGGAGCGTCCGTCCTCCCACATCGTCAGGCGACACCTGCAGGTAGTCGAGGCTTTGTTCCGCCACGGCCCGGAACACGGGCGCAGCCACCGTGCCGCCGTAAATGTTGCCCTCGGGCGTGTCGATCATCACGAGGATCACAAGCTTCGGCAAACGGGACGGGACGAAGCCGATAAAGGAGCTGACATACTCCTTCTTCGAGTAAAGGCCTGTCCGCTGGTCTATCTTCTGGGCCGTTCCGGTCTTGCCTGCTGCTGTGTACCCGGAGGGCTTTGCCTCCTTGCCCGTACCCATGTCAACCACCCGTTTCAGTATGCTGTTCACTTTTGCGCAGGTTTCTTCCGTTACGGCACGCCCCACGGGCCGGGGCCCGAATTTCTTTCCCGCGGTCCCATCGCGGTCGACGATCTCAGATACGATATAAGGCGTCATCACCGTGCCGCCGTTTGCGAGTGTACAGTACAGCGCGGCCATCTGGATCGGCGTCACCCCGATCCCCTGGCCGATCGCGATTTCGCCGATGGCCACACCGGACCACAGCCGGCAGTCCCGAAGCAGGCCCGGGATCTCTCCGGGCAGGTCCACGCCGGTCTTTTTGCCGAAACCGAAGGCGCTGATATACTTGTACAGCCGCTCCTTCCCGAGCCGAAGCGCGACTTTGATCGTGCCGACGTTGCTCGATTCGGCGATCACTTCTGAAAAGGTGAGCACGCCGTTTCGGTGTGCGTCCTTGATCTCCCGGTCCGCAAGCTTGATGCTCCCGGCGCTGCAATCAACCCGCTCGAGAGGATGCACCACCCGCTCTTCGAGCGCCGCGGCGGCGAGGACCGGCTTAAAAATGGAGCCGGGTTCGAAGGCGTCGGTCACTGCCCGGTTCCGCCACTCCGACGGCTTGTAGCGCTGCGGTTCGTTCGGGTTGAAGGCCGGATGGCCGTACCCGTTCGTCCGCACCGCGAGTGCCAGCACTTCGCCGGTCTGCGGGTTCATGACGATGCAGACCCCTCCCTTGGCGCGGGAACGGACGAGCGTTGCATCGAGCTCTTTTTCAGCAATGTGCTGGATCACCTCGTCGATGGTGAGCGTGATGTCATAGCCCGGCTTCGGCATTTTGTACTGGAAGCCCGGGCCGCCGGGAAATACCATCCTGCCCTTGGCATCTTTTTCCGCGAGCACCCACCCATTCGTGCCGCGGAGTATCTTGTCATACGCGCGCTCCAGTCCTTCGAGGCCCCCGTTGTCGATGCCCGTGAAGCCGATCAGCGGCCCGGCCAGGGACCTGTTCGGGTAGAATCGCCGTGCTTCAGGGCGAAGCTGGACCTCCTGGGATCCCAGTTCCTTCACCTGTTCCGCTTTCGCCGGGTCGACTTTGCGGCTGAGCCAGACGAAGTGCTTGTCCCCGTCCAGCTTCCGTTCGAGCATGTGCGGGTCCTCGCGCAGAATGCGGGAAAGGCGGTGGGCCAACTCGCGCGGGTTGTCGATCTTCGCAGGAATGCCGTACACCGAATCAACATCGAGGCTGACGGCCAGTTCCCTGCCCATGCGGTCGTAGATCGTGCCCCGCTTGGGTGCGAGGGTCACTACCTGTTCCTGTTGTCGCTCGGCGCGGGCCGCGAGTTTTGGCCGCTCGATGACCTGCAGATACACGAGCCGCAGGGCCACGAGCGCAAAGCCCAGGACCATGACGAACAATACTGCGACTATTCTTCCCCGTCGTTCCATAGGCGTCTAGTGCTTGGGTGTCTTTCGTTTGACGATGACGATGTTTTCCTTCGCCGGCCTGACCATGCCGAGACGTTTTATGGCAATCTCCTCTATTCTCGAAGGGGAGGCCAGGCTCGACGCCTCGATCCTGAGGGACCGGTTCTCACGTTCCAGGTCCTCTTTCTCGCGTTCCAGGGACTCGATCTGATAGCCGAGACGCATGATCTTGACCTTGCCGCCGACGTATAAAAGCAGACCGGTTATGATGAGGAGTGTCGCGACGACACGCCGGACATTTCCGCGTCTGCTCCGCTCAAATACCAGCGACCCGAGGGCGCCGACCCGCGCATGCATACGGAACCTCTTTCCCTGACAAAAGGACAACTACAAATTCTGGATGCAATACCATGGTGACTGAGTGCGATAATGAAACAACCTTCGATTTTCTATTTCTCATCACGAAAGCTTTTCCGCGGCCCGGAGCTTGGCGCTCCGGGCCGCGGGGTTTTTCCCAAGTTCGGCAGGTCCCGCGGTGATCGGCCGGTTCGTCAGTATCCTGAGCCCCGGCTTTTTCCCGCAGGAGCAGACCGGCAGTTTCGGGGGGCAGATGCAGCCCTTGGCGAGCACTGCAAAGGCTTGTTTTACGACCCGGTCCTCGAGCGAATGAAACGAGATCACTGCGAACCGTCCGCCGGGTTTCAGCAGGGAAATAATCTTGCTCACTCCCTCCCGCAACGCGCCGAGCTCGTCATTGACTGCTATGCGCAGGGCCTGAAAGGTAAGCGTGGCAGGATGAATACGCCGGGGAGGGTAAGGAGGAAATGTGCCCGAGACAATTTCAGCCAACTGGACCGTACGTGTGATGGGCCCCCGGGCCCTCGCTCTTTCGATGGCCTTTGCGATGGTGCCTGCCCTGCGCTCTTCTCCATATTCGCGGATGATCCTTGCAAGCTCGTCCCGCGAGAGGTTGTTTACCAGATCTGCCGCAGTCTGCGGCCGGCTTGTGTCCATGCGCATATCCAGGGGGCCGTCCAACAGGAAACTAAAGCCCCGCTCGGGCGTCCTGATATGAAACCAGGAAATGCCGAGGTCCAGCAGTACGCCGTCGACCCCTTCGTATCCCAAGTCCTCCACGACGCCGGGCATGTCCCGGTAATTCGCCTGCCGGATAATTGCCCGTCTTCCGTATTCGGCAAGAGCCGCCGTCGCCCGCTCGACGGCTTCGCTGTCCTGATCCAGTCCGATCAGGACTCCGTCAGGCGCCGACCGTTTCAGGATTTCCGCGGCATGACCTCCGGCTCCCAGCGTCCCGTCGACATATACGCCACCGGGCCTCGGCGCGATCAGATCAACGGATTCCTGCAGGAGAACGGGCATGTGCACCACATGCGGAATGTCGATTGCGGAATTCGGATTTTTGTCCCTGAATTTTTCACCGTTTTTCATTCCGCATTCCACAATCTGC
Organism: Nitrospirota bacterium; assembly: GCA_963769335.1. Classification (GTDB taxonomy): domain Bacteria; phylum Nitrospirota; class UBA9217; order UBA9217; family UBA9217; genus JAJYKN01. The sequence continues at coordinate 124,334 of CAVYLT010000059.1, forward strand.
ATTCCGCATTGCTTCAGAGCCCCAGCGGCAGGTTCGTCGCCGGTTTTGACACCCCAAAGCTTTTTGCGGCCTGCTGGACCGTTTCAAAGACCTGGAACTCTTCGAGCACACCGGTGGTGCGAAAAATATTCTTGATATAATCGGACAAGGCGGCGAGCCTGAGGTCGCCGCCGAATGACTGGAGCCGGCGCTTTTCTTCGACCAGCGCCGACAGGATCGTAAAGTGGATGTGCTCCGCAGACTCAAAGTTCAGGATCAGACCGTACATCTCGCCCTTGATGAGCTGGCCGATCACACGGTTAATCTCCGCTATCTTTGCTGCGTCGATCTCCCCTTCAAGGTTCATCTGATATACTTTGAGTTTTTCGTCCATGTCGTTACAGGCCCAGTGCGGCGAGCGCTTCGCCGATCTTGTCGCCGTTCTGATTATTGCGCGCCTCCCATGCTTTGACGTCCCATATTTCTATCTTGTCGATGATCCCGACGAGCATCACATTTTTGGAAACTCCCGCATGTTCACGGTGCGGCGGCGGAATAAGGATACGTCCCTGTTTATCAAGTTCGCACTCGGTGGCCGACGAAAGCAGGAAGCGTCTGAAGTCCTTGACCTCCTGTTTCATTAAAGAGAGCGTCTTGATCTTCTCCTCGAGCTTTTCCCATTCTTCGAGTGGATAGACCGTAAGACAGCGATCGTAGTCCATGGCGAGGACCAGTCTTCCGTCATAGCGGTCCGCGATGATATCGCGGAATTTGGACGGCACACTCACCCTGCCTTTGGAATCTACGGTATGCTCGTAACTTCCCCGGAACATATCCCTCCCTAAGATACCCACCGTTTCCCACTTTATACCACCTGTCTGTCAAAGTATATATTTCATGCCTGTCAATGTCAAGAAAAATATTAATTTTTCAGATGTTACACGGTGGGTAGGATACTGCGCGCGTGCTGATTTTTGACGTGACATCTGAGCGGCAAAAAAGTAATATGTCAGGCAATGAGCGTCGATTATTTCACAACTGTTGATGAGGACCACATAAAGCGGGAGAAAGCTAAAGCGCGGAATCTGCGCGAATCGCAGTGGTGGAAGCGAAAGCGTTCTTCGGGAGTTTGCTACTACTGTGGCAAAGCCTTCAAGCCTGCCGACTTGACGATGGATCATCTGATCCCGATCGTGCGCGGCGGGAGGTCCGTGCAGGGAAACGTTGTTCCCGCGTGCAAGGACTGCAACAGCAAAAAAAAATATCTCCTCCCCATTGAATGGGAGGAGTATCTGAACACCCTCCAAAATACGAAATCATAGACACGAGCTTCAGCCGGGCGGGCGCCCCGCATCAGGTCTCGTGCTGCTTTGTCGCACGACTGTTTATTAACCGGCCTCCGCCTCCCTCACCCAGTCCACCCTCGCAAGTTTGTTGTCATGCGACCAGTGATAAGCCACGGCACCGTGAAAGGCCTTACTGATCGCACGGCCGATACGCTGTGCAAGCTTTTCGTTCGTCGTGCTGATCACGATGCTTCCGTGGCCGTTCTCCTTGATGGACATCACGCGTTCGAGCGGGTTCAATCCACGCGCCCGCTCTTCCTCATTCTTAACGAGGTTCAGCAGATCCTGTTTGTGCGGAAGCACGTAGTCTCCTTTGAGCGTCACGATGCCGCCCGGAAAGTTGTCACGGATCTTGAGACAGGCCGGACAGACCACGGTCACCGCTTCGGGATTTTTCTTTGCCGTCGTGTACACATCGCCGTCGGCATACCACCTCTTATTCATGTATACCGCCCGGCAACCCTCGCACACGGAAATGCTGCGGCTGGCCCCCCTCGGCAGATAGGGATCTGAGGTAGATGTTTTCTTTTTGTATGTCTGCTTGTATGATCGCTCTACTTTTTTCCCGACCATCTTCATAAGCACCGCCTCCTTCATCATTGCCAAAAGCACTTCGGACTTTCGCTTATTTCACCTTTCGCTGGATTTCGGGAAACTGTTTTTTGAACTCGGGGATGTTGCGCGCGAGGAACAGTTTAAGAGCTTTGAGCTCCGCCTGGATATCCCGGATCTCTTCCGCCGACTCGTTTTCATGCTTCTTCAGCCTATCGGCCAGATTGGACAGGGCCTTTTCCTGGATCTTGACCTGTTCCGCGCTGCTTCCATTCCCTCTGTTGTTCATACTCACCTCGCTTTCAATTTATTTCTTCAATTGCATGCCGAGCTTCTGCTCCACCGATTGAAGTTTTTTGTCCATCCGGGAGCCTTTTCCCTTCCGGTCGTCAATCGTGATCGTTGTCAATGCTCGCTCCGAACTAGCCATCACGGCGTCATGGCATTTCCTGACAACAGTCATAACATCGTCCCAGTCGCCTTCCAGCACGGTCCCCATGGAATTGGCCTTGTATTGGACCCCGCTTTCCGCAACGATTTTGAGCACCTTCGCGATCGCGGGACTGAGGCTTGCACCCGTACCTACAGGGACTACGCTGAACTCGATGAGCATGCTTATTTCCTCTCTTTTTGCTCTCCCGCGCAAGAGCAGGACAACTCCCCTGCGACAGAATGTTGATTCGTTCCTTCATCTAAAGTATAGCCCCGCTTCATGCCGATGTAAAGCGGGCAACAGCGCGTTTTTCCGTTGAAAACGGCGTGTGCCTGTGTCATAATTTGTGTTGAGCTCAAACACTTAAATCAGAACTGCGCCTATTTTATCAATTCGCACAAAAAAACAAAAAAATGATGATACGGCCCCTTCTCAAGAGCGCAGGACTCTTCCCTCTCCTTCTCGCCTATCTTTGCATTTCCGCTCTCATCGTTCTCCTGCCTTCAGGCGCCCGCTTGCGCAGGATATTTTTAACCAGGAATTCTTCGTTTTTTTCCGGAATCATGCTTAAGCTCGTCGGCATACGGGTGCACGTAAAGCATCGAGATCGCTTTCGGCAGGGAGATGCCGGCATGCTCATCATTGCCAATCACCTGTCCTATACCGACGTTCTCGTCCTTTCCTCTCTTGCCCCCTCGGTTTTCATTACTTCCGTCGAACTCGGCGGCACGCTGGGCCTGGGAACGCTGGCCAGGCTCGGCGGTTCCCTGTTCGTTGAACGGAGAAAAGTCACGGGACTCAAAAGAGAAATCAATATGATTGCGCGTACGCTCGCCGAAGGATTTATGGTGACGCTCTTCCCTGAAGGAACAACATCGAACGGCGAACGGGTGCAGCCGTTTAAAAACTCGCTTTTTCATGCCGCGGTGGGGACGAAGGTCGACATTTTCCCGGTCTGTCTGCGATATACTGGAATTAATGACGAACCGATAACGACGGAGACAAAAGAATCAGTGTTCTATTACGGCGGTGCTTCTTTCTTCCGGCATTTCGCGCGTTTTTTACTTCTCAGGTCCGTCGATGTGGAGGTGCTTCCCCTCAAGACCATAAAGTTCGATGCCCGTGCTTCTCGTAAAATGCTGGCGGCAGAGGCCCACGCCGCCATCAGTGCTGCGTATTGCCATGCAATGAAGCGGTGATGCTGCCGCCACACGATGTCATACACTTCGTACCCAGGAGGTTCCCTATGAAACACGTAGTATGCCTTGCAGCTGTTTTAATGATCCTTGCCGCCCGTCCGCTGTTGACGTATGCAGCGGAACAGGAACGGCCGGCAACAACGCAGGAAATGTCGCAAGAAAAAGCGCACTATGAAAAGACCATGGAAGAGCGGCTCCGGAAGCTCGGTAAACAGCTCGATGAGATCAAAGCCAGGGCTTCTGCCACGACCAAAGAGGCGCGCAAAAATATGGACCGCTACCTGGCGGACGCCGAGAAGAAGCAAAAAGCCGCAACGCGGAAACTCGCGGAGCTTCGGAAGGAATCTGCTGAAAAATGGAAAAAGTTTGCTTCCGAGATGGACGCGGCAGCCGATGATTTTGCGAAAGCCTACGAAAGGGCGAAGTCTCACTTCAAGGAGTAGCCCGGCCCACCGAAGTCGCTCTTCGCCCGGAGCAAAACCCTTGACATTTCGGCTCCCAGTTGTTATTTTACAGGGCTTGCCAAAAAAAGCGGATCAAGGACCAGAATCGATAAAGGCCAGCCAGGTAGAATGGACTACGCAGACGAAATAAGCAAACGCCGCACCTTCGCCATCATCAGCCATCCCGATGCGGGCAAGACCACGCTCACCGAGAAGTTCCTGCTCTTCGGCGGTGCGATCCAGGTCGCGGGCGCGGTAAAGTCAAACAAGATCCGGAAGAGCACGTCCTCGGACTTCATGGACATCGAGCGTCAGCGCGGCATCTCCGTTGCCACGTCCGTCATGGGATTTGATTACAACGGCCTCAAGATCAATCTGCTCGACACGCCCGGCCACAAGGACTTTGCCGAGGACACCTACCGGACGCTCACGGCCGTTGACAGCGTCATCCTCGTGGTGGACTGCGTCAAAGGGGTGGAGGAACAGACCCTTCGGCTCATGGAAGTCTGCCGCATGCGCAAGACGCCCGTCATCATCTTCGTGAACAAGCTCGACCGCGAGGGCAAGAACCCCTTCGAGCTCCTGGACGAACTCGAAACAAAACTCAATATCAAGGTCCAGCCGCTCTCGTGGCCCATCAGCATGGGCACGTCCTTCAAGGGCGTCTACAACCTGTACAATAACAGCCTTTACCTTTTCCGTCCCGGCGGCGTCACGGTCGCGAACGACGTGCTCGCGATCCAGGGCATCGGAGACCCGGTCCTTGACCAGCAGCTCGGCGACTACGCAGTGCAGCTCCGCCAGGATGTGGAGCTGATCGAAGGCACGCACAATCCCTTTGACGTCAACGCTTATTTATCGGGAGATCTCGCCCCCGTTTTTTTCGGGAGCGCCATTAATAATTTCGGCGTCAAGGAACTGCTCGATACCTTTACCGGGATCGCACCCACGCCCGGGAGCCGTCCCACGGACCAGCGCATCGTGAACGCCGACGAGAAGGATTTCACCGGCTTTGTCTTCAAGATCCACGCGAACCTTGATCCGCGCCACCGCGACCGCATCGCCTTTATCCGCGTCTGCTCCGGCAAGTTCGAGCGGAACAAGATGTTCCTCCATGTGCGTCTCGGCAAGAACATCCGCTTCACGAGCCCCGCAAGCTTCCTGGGGGCGCGCAAAAGCATTGTGGACGAGGCTTTTCCCGGCGACGTGATCGGTCTGTACGATACGGGAAATTTCAAGATCGGCGACACGCTTACGGAGGGGGAGAAGCTCATGTTCCAGGGTATTCCCACCTTTTCGCCCGAAGTGTTCAAGGAACTCGTGAACATGGACCCTGGCAAGTCGAAACAGCTTGCAAAAGGCATCGAGCAGCTGACCGATGAAGGCGTTGCCCAGCTCTTCACGCAGCAGCAGGGAAACCGCAGGATCGTCGGGACCGTGGGCCAGCTCCAGTTCGACGTGCTTCAATACCGGCTGGAGCACGAGTACAACGCAAAGTGCCGTTTCGAACCGATGAAGATCTACAAAGCGTGCTGGATCACCACGGACGACAAGCAGGAAATGGACAAGTTTTGCAGGTTCAAGTCGGACCGCATCGCCACGGACAAGGACGGCAATACCGTTTTTCTTGCTGAATCGGAATGGGTGCTCAGGAACATGATCGAAGCCAACCCCCGGATCGAATTCCACTTCACCTCGGAATTCAAGCGGGAGATGCAGCAAACACCCTGAAGCGCCGGATCAGCTTTGATATCGTATAAAAAGAAGACTAGAAGTCGGGTCGACTTTTTCCCTCCTCCTCGCTCCGCTGAACCTTACTTCGTCATCTCTTTGAGGGTATTTTCCAGCTCCTTCAGGTATTTCCCGAAGCCGGTCCAGTCTTCTTTCCGGAGCGCCTCGCGCGCCTTGCGCAGCTGTTCCTGGGCCCGGGAGCCCAGTTCCCGTGGCTGCAGCGCCTGCGCGCCTTTCTCAATCATCCGCATGCTCGGCAGCGATCCGGTGAACAGCCGTTGTATCGAGGCTTCGAGCGTCTCCTCCATGACGACGTTGTTGCCGTAGGCGACGATGACCCTGCTCAGCTCCGGCAGGCCGCCCTTATCCGTGGCCACGAGATAGAGCGGCTGCACATACATGAGCGAATCCTCGATGGGGATGATCAGGAGGCTCCCGCGGATGACGTCGGAACCGTGCTGGCCCCAGAGTGTGAGCTGTTGCGAGATGTAGGAGTCCTGGTCGATGCGGGCATCGATCTGGCGCGGCCCGAACACGAGCCGGTCACGCGGGAAGGTATAGACCGTTACCTTTCCGTAATTTTCCCCGTCGCACCTGGCCGCCATCCAGGCAGCCAGGTTGTCGCGCTTGGACGGCGTAAACGGCAGGAGAAGGATGTACTCTTCTTCTTTGAGCCCGGGGAGCTTCGTGATGAGGTAATAGGGGTCCATGGTCTTTTCACGGTGAGACGGGATCTCCCAGAGATCCTCTTTATTGTAGAACACCGAGGGGTCTGTCATGTGAAAGGTCGCGAACACCCGCGCCTGGATCTTGAGCAGCGCCCGGGGATACCGGATGTGCTTCCTGAGGTCCGGCGGCATACGGTCAATCGGCTTGAACAACGTCGGGAAGACGGCGGCGTAGGTCTTTGCCAGGATGTCCTTCGGGTCCACGACATAGAACGCAACGCTGCCGTCATAGGCGTCGACTACTACCTTGACGGAGTTGCGGACGTAGTTGGTCCCTCCGGGAAGAGGTTTTGAATAGGGAAGGTTGTTGCTCTGGGTATAGGCGTCGATGATCCAGGACAGCCTCCCATCGTCTCCGATGACGAGGTACGGATCGGGGTCATAGGTGAGGAACGGCGCAATCCGCGTCAACCGCTCGGAGATCCTCCGGTTGTAAAGGATCCGGCTGTCGTCAATGACATCGCTCGACAGGACGATCTTGAAGTTGCCGAAGTATGCGGCATAGAGCAGCCGCGTCAGGAGAGTCGAGAGCCGCACACCGCCCTTCCCCGCGTAAACGCTGTACACGGAACCTTCTGTCGTAGGGTAGCTGAACTCCTTGGTCTTGGTATTCACGATGACATAATCGTTCGAGCTCTCGCCGTAATAGATTTCCGGCCGCGTCACCTTCGGCCCCGCACTCGTCACCGGCGGGATGTCCTTGATGTAGAATTCCGGCAGGCCTTCCTTGGTGATGCCGCTCACCGGCCCCATGGCCAGGCCGAAGCCGTGCGTGAAGACGAGCCGTTCGTTGATCCACGACTTCTCCGGCAAATCGGCGTAGGACAGTTCCCGCGGGGACAGCATGACCTGGCGGTAATCGCCGTTCACGGTGTAGCGGTCGTTGTCCACTCCGCTGAAGTGGTAGTAGGTCCGGATTTGCTGCAGCTGGCTGTAGGTCTTGAGGAGCGGCTCCTCGTCCCAGAGACGGATGTTCCGGATGGTGGACAGGTTGTTCCGGATATCGGTGAAGGACAGCTGCTTGTTCGCGGCAAAGGGCTGCAGTTCCATGTTCTCCAAACCATAGCCGTACCGGGTGAACTTGATGTGGTCCGCAATATAGGGTCGCTCCAGCGCGATCTCGTTCGGCGAAACCTTGAAGCTCTGGACCGTCGAGGGATAAACCTGCAGCCCCAGGATATAAGCGCCGATGAGGACGCCGAGAGCACCAAGCGGCAGGACAAGAAAACCGCGTGCAGCAAGAACAGGAACGACAAGAGCGGCAGCAGCGGTCAGCGCAGCCATAACCGCGAGCATCAGCAAGCGGGCGTGGACATCGGCGTATGAGGCCCCGTACAGGACGCCATGTTCCGTGAACAGCAGGCCGTAACGGTCGAGAACAAAACTAAACGAGAGGCTGAGGAGAAAGAGCGACAGCAAAATGCCCAGATGACGCTTTACGCTCGGTTCCACGGTAAGGTGACTTCCTATGAGTACGATGCCGCCCCGGACCAGGTAGACGGGTATGGTCAGCAGGGCGGTAACCACGATCAGGCTGCGTGCGACATCGTTCAGCGCATCGACAAAAGGATACGTGAAGAGATAGAACGAAATGTCCTTTCCGAAGATCGGATCCACAAGGTTGGCAGGCATACGGTTCAGAAAGAGGAGCGCCTGCTCCCAGTACTGCGTGCCGACCGGGAAGGCAATCACGAAGGCAAAGGACGAAACGGCGAGCGAGATCCAGCCCATGACCCGTTTCAGGTCGATGTTCTGCAATTGTGGCGGCACCCGCTGCCACAGCGGATGGAGCCCCGCAAGAGCGAAGGTGCGCCTCGCCGCGACGCGGAGGTTGATGTAGATCGCGAGAAAGGCGACTACGCCGAAGGCGGTCCCGGCAAGCAGTTTTGTCGACAACGTCTTCAGGAAGACCGGCCCGTACCCGACCTCGCGGAAGAACAGCCCGTCTACGATGAAGGAGACGAACTCCCGCGACCCGAAAAGGATTAGGAAGACCGCGATTATGGCGACGATAAGGACTTTGTTTCCTGACTTCAGTGTATTCATATTGTCATCTCTTTCCTTCAAAAACATCCTGTCATTACGTACGCAGACTGCGGGCAAATCCCGATGCCATACAACTATAGCACAATTGACATTTTCCATACAGTATCTTCTGCGCGATATCGTTGTTACTGAGGTTCTCGATACCTGCCTTTAAAAGACCATTCGATCTCATTGACAGCGCTCAGCAGAGGCACATATTCGTGTCAAAAGTTGGCAATAACGCAGGGGCGCGTTATGGCTATGGCAATTGCACCTTACCGTTTGGGTGTTTGCCCAATAACTGCTAAGGGATAAACAGGCGAAATGCTTCAACCCGTCAAAAGCTGTTGTTTGAGTTCTTGACGAGACTCTCCCTAAATGGTATCGTGTCGGGCGGTCATTCCGGCTGTTCGGCAGATTTTAAGGCGAGGCCATACTTAATTAGTATTAGTTAGTATCCGCCTATGAGCCTTTGAAAGGAAAATATATTCATGTTGACGCAGGGATCAAAATGTGTGGAATCAACCTATTTCCCTATACAGGTCAAGCTCGCTCCTACGCCCTGGCAATGGCTCCTTCGGGGGCTGATTCTCATAGGCCTCCTGATCATTTTTTACACAAGTATTACCGGCAGGGTCTTTCAGCCTTTATTCCAATCCACGGGAAGTTCACACTGGGCTTCGCAGTTCATCAGGCCGAGTCTGCTGTGGGCAGCCATGGGCATTGCATTGCTTTGCTTCAGGACCCTTCTTTGGTTTCGCTATCGACCAGTTGATGCGGCAGATCCGGATCATGCGCCATTGCTCACCGTGGTTATTCCCGCGTACAATGAGGGGTCCATGGTGGAGAAAACAATTGATTCGGTAGCCGCTGCGGACTACCCTCCCGATCGCCTGGAAATCATTGTTGTCGACGACGGCAGCACGGATGACACCTGGAATTACATTCAAGTCGCTGCCGCTCGTTATCCTCACGTTGTAACAGTCATTCGTTTTCCGGAAAACAGAGGCAAACGTGCTGCTCTTGATACAGGCTTCCGACGGGCCCGCGGGGAGGTCGTCGTTACTATCGACTCCGATAGTGTAATCGAACCTCAGACGCTTCTCGCAATCGCAGGGCCCTTTCGTAACCCGTCAATTGGGGCTGTCGCGGGCAGGGTTCTCGTTTACAACCGTGATAAAGGGCTCATTCCTCGTATGCTCCATGTTCGTTTTATTCTTTCCTTTGATTTCCTGCGTGCCGCCCAGTCCACGTACGGCACGGTCTATTGCTGTCCCGGCGCGTTGTCTGCATACCGCACCAGCGTGGTCAAAAATGTCCTTGATGCATGGGTGAACCAGACGTTTCTCGGCGAACGCTGTACGTACGGCGAGGACCGTTCTCTGACGAACTTCATTCTCTCCGAAGGATACGATACCGTTTATCAACAGACCGCCGTAGTGCACACCACGGTCCCCCGTACGTATACGAAACTTGCCAGAATGTATCTTCGCTGGGACCGGAGCTACTTCAAGGAAGAAGTTCGTTTTGCGAGCATCGTTTGGAAACGCCCCTTCCCCGCCCGTCTGATCGCCTTCACGGATTTCCTGATAACGAACCTCCGCTATCCCGTCAACTATATCATTCTGGGACTCTTTTTGGTCATTTCTCTACATGATCCGTACACGATCGTGCGATTGATGATTGCCATCGGATTTATATCATCTCTCCATACGCTCTATTATCTGCACAGCGAACGTTCCTGGGATTTTGTTTACGGAATTTTTTACGCCTATTTCTCTTTCTTTACGCTTTTCTGGATCTTTCCGACCGCGGTACTGACCCTGCGTTCCCGTTCGTGGATGACCCGGTAGCGCGTTCGCCGGCATTTATGTTGCCTGCAAAGGGAGAAATTCAAATAATATGGATCTGATGAGGAAGATAAACGACAGGACCGCCGCTGACTCATTGTTCTTCCTGAAGCAAACAGTTTTGATTCATTGCAACAATTTAAAGTTACAACCCGAATCCGCTAAAACCCACCATTAAAATAACCCATTATCCTGCCTTCCAGTACTCAGGAAAATCGGAAGTCATAATCTTGATTTTCCCGATTGCGCTCATCATGATAGTAAAATATTTTACGAGTGATTTGGAGAGCGGGGGCTTGCATTATCGATAAGATAGGATTTGACACTATAATCGAAGAGGCCTAAGATTATCATGCTCAACGCCTCGTATTTTCACGCCGTGTTACTGAAACAGGAGCAGTGTGTAATTCTGTACAGCTGCATTTCTAAATTGCTTCGTCAAAACATATTTCGAGCGTAGCGATTGAGGACCAGGTACGGGTACAGTATGTCAACGACTTATCACGAAGAAGGAGTTCTTTTATGCCTAACGCTAGGGAAAGATGCTCATTAGGCGCTTTAATGGCTATTTTTGTGGTCAGTTCAGTTGTAGTTTGGAGTTGCGTACCTGCATACAAGAAGGATTGGCCAACACAGCCATCGCTAGATTTATTCAGTAAAACATATCGTAGATCGTTCGAGTCGTGCAAAGAGTCTCATCGTCTTGCGGTCATAATTTATGGTCTTCCGCCGAGAACAAGTCTTATAACAGATGTTCTAACAAAACTGCAAAGTCGCATAACGCCATACGGCTTTAGGCTATTAAACGTTGAAAATGAAAGAGCTGCGGTAAATGGCGACTATTGGGGTGTTATATTCATAACTAGAGACGTCGAGGTTCATAAGACTAACTGGAAATATCGCCATTTAGCTTCGGAAATTTCAATCGATATTCATTTGATTCCCAAAGACGATGCTTGTTCTTCCAATTGGGATCATGTTACAGGCAAGGGCTATCGCCAACCAGCAGGTCTCTTTCGGGATAATTGGGATTATTTGGACGCACTTGATACAATACCAAATTTAAAAATATCTTGTAAACACTGCGATGACTCAAGTCTCAACGCGGGTCTCTCGCTCGACACTAGTGAAGAATTTTGTTCTCCATTTGTTAATTCTTATGTACTGGGTTTGAATAATGATGACGCATTTGTCCGTGCGGGCTCCGCGGATACTCTGGGTTCGATCGGGGACAGATGTTCGATAGTTCCTTTGATAAATGCGTTGAAGGATCCAGTAAATACAGTTAGATTGTCTGCTTCTTCATCACTTATGAAAATAACAGGGACTAACCATGGTGAGAATGCTCAACGCTGGCTGGAATGGTGGGAAAACAATAAATCTACTTTTCCAAATGCTGTGCATTGTGATGTAACCGAAACATTGCCGATCTATAGCCCACGGCGGTTTGCCCATCCCGATTTAGAACAACGTGCGAAGTCTTTAGATGCTCCTTTAAAGGCAAAAGGCTACTTGGTTGCTAATATCATCGCTATTGAAGAGGGTCCAGAAGATGCTATTATTGGCCGTCAAAATGATGGTAAATATTTCCGAGCTACGGTTCAGGGTTGGGGTCTTCTTTCTCTAAATAAAATAATTAGCTTGTCGAACGGTGTTAAGGATGATCTTGAGGATGAAGTTGAACATCCACTGGTATGGCTGATAAATAAAGAATCTCCAAAAGACAAAGATTATGACAAGCACTATCAAGCCCTTCTGAATAATGCCCGCATGGCTTTGTTTGGCAGACTCTCGGGATCGGCAATTGTTACTCTCTCGGATCCGCGCATTCCAGAACACGAAATGTTAGATGAAAATGGCTCACTTGATCCCGCGAAACTTGCTTTGCACAACCTGTCTATTAAGAAACAAAAAGTGGTAAGCCCATCGGGCCAGTAGGAGTTCGCAGTTCCATTTCTTTTGAAGGACATTTGGGGGCGCATCTTTAAAAATGCCCTCAAAATACGAGCAGATTACAATTCCAACAAGCGCCTGGACTTCGTCGCGCCAAAGGAGGCGAGTTAGGCGCGCGTTCATATTTAATTATCAACCAGTATTCCGCAGAGGTAAATCGTCAATGAGTCTGCAAGATCGTAGGTGGATTCGATAGGGGCCCGGGGGAAGTAGGAAGAATATTCTGGCGATATCATTCGTTGTATTGTACACTGTGAATCGCGCACCACTTGTAAGCAGCCAAAAGATACAAGTAGCGGAGGACTATTCACATGGCACGAATCGGAATACTCACCTGCTCCAATGCAACGCAGGATTTGGGATGCTCATCGGCGAGCTGTCTGGCGGATTTTCGCAAACGCAAAGGCGCATTTGCGGCTTATCCCGCAGATAAGCCGCTGGACCTCGTGGGCGTCATCAATTGTCCCGGCTGTCCCACGCTCACCGGCCCGGACAAGTTACTGCAGCGGATCCGGGGGCTGTCGGAGTTCCGCCTTGACACAATACACTTCACCAACTGCATAAAAGTGCTCTGCCCGTTCAAAGAAAAGTATGTGAAGGCCCTGACGAACGCATTCCCTGCTATCAAGGTCGTTGTCGGCACCCACCAGGAGCACATCACCGCCGACGAGTTCCGCAGTCGCGTCAAAAAGCTCTTCTGCCAGCCGCAAAAGACCATGGTGGACAAGATCCTGAATAAGGATTAAGAAGGTCTGATAGCCGTTTGATGATAAGGAAAAGATAATTCCTATAATGCGGTGCGCCTGGACAAGGTGCGGGAGAGCAAAGCCTCAAGGACCGGAATGTAAAGCCCTTTGACCTCACCGGAAAACCGATGAGCGGAGGGATCAGGTGAAGGAGGCGGGATGGAGCATTCAAGCCGCATTGGAGAAATGGATCGATACTGGAAAGCTATTTGCGCTGTCTTTGCCTGAGAAAAAAAGCCGCGTGCAACAAAAACTTTATAGCAAAATAGAGGTTGAATCAGACGCCCGGCGGCCGTTTGCGGTATTCCCCGTTATGATAAATTCAGCGATTGAAGCCAGGCGCTCGTGCGCCAAAAATACACCTGGTAACAACCTAAAATGCTCCACAAGAGAACAGAGCAAAAAGGAGAGCAGCGGTGCGGTCAAAGACAGGAACGTTGATTAAAAAAGGACCTGCCTTGCCGGGCTTTCATGATTATCTTCTTTGACCGTATGATTACAGCGGAGTAAAAACAGCATGAATATGGCAACAGTCTCAACGAGTGATAATATCAGGCCTGAAAGGACCCGGGATTGATTGTCCGGCTCGTCGGGTGCGCAAACGACTACGCGGGAAGCTCCCAAAAAGGGAGGCCTCCGCGTGCTGACGAGCCGATGATATGTCGTCATGAAATGAGATTCGCCCTTATTACTCTTTGCCGCTTCCCGGCCTCGGCGCCGTACCGGATGGACGTGAGCGTTTGAGAAGCTTCCGTTTTCGCTTCTGCGCCTCCAGTTGCTTCTTCTTTTTTTTCACCGAGGGCTTTTCGTAAAAGCGCCGCTTCTTCAGCTCCCCGAATACTCCATCAAGCTGGAGTTTCTTTTTCAGGGACCGCAAGGCCTTTTCGATGTCCCGGGACTGAACCCTTACCTCCAAGACCGCTTCCCTCCGCCGCCGCCGTATCCGCCGCCGCCGCCGCGGCTGCCACCCCTGCCGCCGCCACCGCCGCGTCCGCCCTCAGTCTTCGGCCGTGCCTCATTCACTGTGATCGTGCGCTCCATGAACGACGTACCGTTCATGGTTGCGATTGCCTTTTCCGCGTCCTCGTCATTCGCCATTTCCACAAAACCGAACCCTTTGGACCTGCCGTTCGTCTGATCTACGATCAGCGTAGCGGAAAGGACCTCGCCAATCTTCGAGAATGCCTCGCGTAAATCTTCCTCGTGGGTGTTGTACGACAGATTCCCGACATACAATTTCTTCGCCATGGTGCCTCCTCTGTGATACCAAAGTTCGCACTGACGGTCGTCCCGCACAGTGCGTTTACGTCCCCTCTCCAATGTCACGCAGCGTCCCCGCACAAGGGGAATGCGGACGCGCGTATGTAGCTGGCAAAGCCTCATCGTTCGCTAACCGTGCATGCCGTCGCTTTTTTTTCGTGCGAAAAGGTGAGAGCAGGAGGAGTCAGTGACCGATGATGAGGCACGGAGCCTCCCCCCTTCCGGAAAAAGAGCGCGCCTTGCCCCGCTGATGGTGTTAGTGATTATTATACCGCATTTGGCAACAGTTGCAAGGATTTTCCGAGGGACAAAGTAAAAAGAAATGAGTAGCAGGCCTGAGGACAAGCTGTCTCTTGAACCCACTGCGCCCCTCCTTTTTCCACCCGCAACCTTTGCTGCAGGGGAGGTTCTTTCTGCCAAGAGGCGCCGGGCGACCTGCTTTATGAAAACTCCGACGAAGCCAACTGACCCTTGACAGAGAGGCTATCGCATGTACCCAAGTTTTATAGTTTTACGGTGCTTGATTCTCCCATAAAATATTTCGGTGTGTTTCCGACTTGAGTTATAATAAGAACCATATGATCCCGCAGGTATTGAATCCCGACAGCTACGTTCTCACCGGGTACGCGCTTCCCATGCTTGTCGTGGGAGCGGCCATTGGAGCCTTCGGCTTCTTTATCCTGGTCCGGGAACGCTGGTCCGCAACGGGGTGACGGACTGTCGCTTTTATGGCAAGAATTACTCACGATCAAAAAGAGAAATCCCTAGACATGGCTTTTCGGCGTTCCTCAATAAGCCGTACAAGATCGAGGCACTCAGAGACTGCCTGAATGCATTGCTCAAATAGCCGGCGGTCGGTAGTGTAGCAAACATTCAAATGAGGTATAATAGCTCATGCTTACTACGCCACAGAGAGAACTGAAAAATAAAAAGATAGACGAAATAATCTCTTTTCTTTCCCAATTTCTGCACGGCAAGGAAAAGGCGCTCCGGCTGGCGCTCATAACCTTTTTCTCGAGGGGCCACCTGCTTATCGAAGATCTGCCGGGCCTCGGCAAAACGACCCTCGCCATCGGCATTGCAAAGGCCTTGGGGCTCCGGTTCGGAAGGATCCAGTGCACGAGCGACCTCCTCCCGACCGACATAACAGGGCTGTCGATTTACAACAAGAACACCGGGGAATTTGAGTTCCGCTCGGGCCCCATTTTCAATAATATCGTCCTTATCGACGAAATCAACAGGGCGACCCCGAAGACCCAGAGCGCTCTCATCGAAGGCATGGGCGAGCGGCAGACGACCATCGAGCGTCAAACCTTCAAGCTGCCCCAGCCCTTTTTCGTCATCGCCACGCAGAACCCCGTCGAGCAGTTCGGCACTTTTCCGCTCCCCGAATCGCAGCTCGACCGTTTTATGATGAAGATCAGCGTGGGCTATCCGTCGAAGGACGCGGAGCGGGTCATCCTGCAGGGCGGCAGCCGACGGGACGAGCTGTATTCGCTCGAACCCATGATGACGAGTGAAGAGGTCCTGGGCATTCAGGAGGACATAAGAAAAAACGTGTTCGTTTCGGAAAAGATCCTCGAATACATTCTTGCCGTCGTGTCGGCGACCAGGGCGAGCAAATACCTCCTCGCCGGCGTATCGACACGGGGGGCCCTGGCGATGAGCGCTACGGCAAAGGCCCACGCTTATTTCCAGGGCAGGAATTTCGTGGTCCCGGAGGACATCAGGGAGCTTGCGGCCTATGTCATCCCCCACCGGGTGATCTTCAGGGAAGAGTACGAAACGCTCGAAAAGAAGGAGTTCGTAACATCGCTGCTCGATCAAGTTCAGGCGCCGGCATAATCGCGATCACCTCGGCAGGCTGGCTGTACATTACCCTTACCATTGCCATGGGCGTTTCCGCGATCAATACCGGCAACAATCTCATTTACCTCATCACAGCCGCGTTCCTCAGCTTTCTGGCCATTTCCGGTTTTTTCGGGAAGAGCAATATCGCGGGTGTTGCGGTTGAACTCGGCGCGCCCGGAGAAGTTTACGCAAGCGCGGAGTTCCCGCTCAAAGTCCGCCTCACGAACCAACGGCGTTTTCTGCCGTCCTTCCTCGTCAGAGTGCGAATCAATAATGACGATACGCTCTTCCCCTACGTGCGCGCAGGGGACGCGGAAGAACGCTCTATCACGACAATCGCGGAGCGGCGCGGCAGGCGCGTAATCGACGCTGTCGTCGTTTCATCCGTATTCCCCTTCAATTTCATCATCAGGCGCCGCAGGGTCAAAACATCCTTCGAGTATATCGTCTTTCCCGAACCGAAGCGGTGCGACCTGCGCTATCTCATCGAGCACAAGCGCAAGGTCAGGGGCGAGACGTCTTCGGACCGGAGAGGGTACGAGGGAGATCTGCTGTCGCTCCGGAATTATGCGCACGGAGACCCGATGAAATACATCCATTGGAAAGCGAGCGCGAAAACGAGGGAACTCAAGACCAAGGAGCTTTCTTCTCTTTCGGAAAAGCCGGTGGTCGTCGACTTTGAGAAAACCGGGATCAGGGACCTGGAAGAACGGATCTCGTGCGTTACCTATATCCTGCTTCAGTTGTACCGGCGGAATATCCCGTCGGGACTGCGGATTCACGATTTCGTGTTCGAGCCCGGAACGTCTGCGTCCCATAAGACCGCTATGATACGGGAGCTTGCGCTTTATGGCGAACAGAGGCCCCAAAGCACTGAGTTGGAAAAGCAGAGACCGGGAGCATCTCACGCGGAGACGTGGAGATCGCGGTGGAAGCAAAGCTTCGCATAAGGGTAAAAAGTTTCCAGCCTCCCGGCTTCACACTCCGCGCCTGGTTTGCGTGAAATTTGTTTTCCCTTTTGAGAGGAATTTGATTCTTCAATTGATCATTAATCCGCACGACCCATGACAAGTATTGAGAAGAAATATCATAACCCGCGTTTCAAGGTCGAGGACGTCGTCAAAGCGCTGAGCTTCCTCATCGGCGTCATAGGGTTCCTCTCGGCCGCCAGGCATACCGGCCTGGCTTACTCGCTCGGGTTTATCTCCCTCTTCATCATCTCGCTGCTGTTCGAATATCGGCGCGCGTTTCTCCTCCCCCGCCGGGCGCTCACGATCGCGACGCTCCTGCTCATAGGCATCAGTTTCCTGAGGATGAGCCTCCAGAACTTCGTGCTGCCCGCGGTGGAGGCGCTTATGATCCTCCTCGCCATAAAGTTCCTGGAGGAGAAAAAGTTCCGGGACTATTTACAGATCTACACGCTGTCGGTCTTTCTGCTCGCAGGCTCGGCCCTCTTGTCCCTCGATATCCTGTTCCTGGTCTATTTCTTTGCGCTGCTTTTTCTGCTGGCGGCGGCCATGGTCCTCCTCACCTTCTATGCCGAGGACAATACCATGGAGCTCCCGCTCGATACGGTGCGGGGCATCGTGCTGAAGTCGCTTTACATCCCCCTTCTTTCCGTTCCCCTGGCAGCCCTCCTGTTCATCATCCTTCCCCGGACGAGCTCTCCGGTCTTTAATTTTTTCAACAGGGGGGGCGGGGCCGCGACCGGGTTCAGCGACACGGTGGGGCTGGGTCAGGTCTCCGCAATACAGGAGGACGCAACCATTCTCATGCGCGTCCATATGGAAAGAGTGGACGACGATTTGTTGTACTGGAGAGGCATCGTCCTCGATTCTTTCGACGGGGCGTCATGGAAAAGAAGCGGCCGCGCCCGCCCGGGCGGAGGTCCTCCCCCGCCCCTGACGGGCCGCAGGATAGCGCAGACCGTGTACCTCGAGCCGTACGGAAACAAATATTTCTTTGCCCTCGACAAGCCGGTTTCAGTCCAGACGCGGGACGTCAGAAAATCAAGCGACCTCACCTATTCCCTCGCCGGAACGATCACGAGGAAGATGAAATATGAAGCGCAGTCCGTCCTGTCCGACACCCTGCCCGGAAGCGATGAAGACCTTGACGCCTATCTCCAGGTGCCGGACGTGGGAACGGCGAAAATCCGGGAGCTGGTACACGGCATAGCAAACCGCTCCACCAAGGAGGAAAACGCGGCAGCGCTCCTGCGTTTTTTAAGGGACGGTGAATACCAATATTCGCTCAACAATCTTCCGGTGTCCTCCGCCCCGCTCGACGACTTCCTGTTTCAGCACAAATACGGGAACTGCGAGTACTTCGCATCAGCCCTGGCAGTCATGCTGCGGCTTTCCGGCATTCCTTCGCGGCTTGTCGGCGGATACCGCGGCGGCTTCTATAACCAGGCAGGCGGCTATTACATGATTCCGCAGAGGAACGCCCACGTATGGGTTGAGGCGTATTTCAAAAATAGCGGATGGGTGCGTCTGGACCCGACACCCGCGGCCCTGGCGAACTACGTGTCCCCCTCGGGCAGGAGCTTGCTGTTCAGGCTCAGGCTTTTTTTCGATGCGATCGATTATTACTGGAACGCCGCCGTCATCAATTACGACCTCGAACGGCAATTCTCACTTATCACGAAACTGCACGAGGGCTTCCGGGACGTGCGAATCAACGTCTCCTTCGACAAGAAGAAGGCGCTGCGGTACCTGGCTGTCTCCTTCGGCAGCGGCTCTCTTTTGGTCCTAGCGCTGTATGTTCTGCTGCGTGCGCGCAAACCCTTCGAGGAAAGGCTGCTCGCCGCGTTCTTCCGGAAGATGAAGAGGCGCGGCTATGCCAAGTCCCGGGCACAGGGCCTCGAAGAGTTCGTGGCCCTGATCAAAGACGACGTTCTCCGGGAAAAAGCCCGGCGTTTCGTGGACCGATTCGAGGGCCTCTACTACCGGGACCGAAAACTGACGAAAGCCGACGCGCGCAGCTTGAAGGGGCTCATACGCGAGTTCTGAGGTCCTCCGTCCTTCTTCTCTCGTCTTTCGATTCTCGTCCCTCATCCTTGGTGCCTCGTCTCCGACCGAGGACCGAGATGTCCTCGCTCCTAACCGCGCTGGCAGACGCAGTGCTCGCCGGTGATCGGACCGGATGGTTGCTCCTCAGACTGGTCCTCATTGTCCCAGGTCACGATCCGTTTCAAGCCCCAGGCCATCAGGACCACAAAGCCAAGTATTATAGGCCACGGCCAGCCCATGACCCATTCCAGTATATCTACAGGTCTCATTATCTATCACTTCCTTCTTTATGTCTTTCTGATTTAATTATAGCGAACCTGAGACAAGAAGTGCGCTTTTCTTTTTAAAACCTGAGCGGGATTTTCTCTGGAAATTTGAACGTTGTTTTGGTAATATGCGTCCCTACATGATCTTGACCCGGGAGGAACGATGGGACTGTTTGATCGCGCACTAAATTTATTGAAGAGCAATGAGGAAAAAGCGCCCGCTCAGAAGCCGGGCAGGAACGATGCCTGCTGGTGCGGCAGCGGAAAGAAGTATAAAAAGTGCCATCTCCCCCAAGATGACGAGAAAGCGGCAAAGGCCTGCTCGTTAAACTGCGGTCCCACCTGAAGCTCTTCCTGAGCTGAGTTCAGCTCACCATGCACCTGGATCCTTCTGCTATCTCAGGTCCGGTGAAACAGCGCCTGCCAGAGACGCGGTGTCACTCCCCGCTGGACCCGGATCCTGCCGCCTTAAGTGACGTTGGTTCTCGAAAAAGCATTTTCCTCGAACGCAAAGGAACCCTTTACCGAAAGCATATTCATGACCAAGCTTTTCCGAAGATGCACACTCCCCAATTTTCTTTTCAGCAAGGGAGAAAGGCCTGCCCATAAACTTAAGTTGCTTCCTACTTTTCTCCGGACCTTGTCATTTTTTCGATACTCTGGCTTTACCAGACATACATCCTCTTCCTCTGGCGGACATGTCTTCTGCTGCTCTGCTATACTTTATTCAGATCAGCAAAATTGAGAGGAGAATCCTATGCTGTGGACGATTGCCGTTGTACTGATTGTTCTGTGGGCGCTGGGAATGGTGAGCAATTACACGATGGGAGGCTTTATTCACATCCTGGTAGTAATCGCTATTATCGTTGTGCTGGTCAGGGTTATTCAAGGTCGGAAACCTTTTTAATTGTCAAGGCATCATGAACCGCGTTGCAAACAGTAAGGCGTGAGAAAAAATCGCAGTTAGCCATTCACGTGGCTGGGGGGATATTGTCACCCTTTGCGCAGCGATGCTACGCGCGATTCCGGTCGCAATGCAGCATTTCCCCGATGTCACGCCAAAACCAGAATTAACATTAGACTCTACCAATGCTTCTTAGCCAGGATCAGTGCCGTAATATCTCCCCCCCTGCTTTTTTCATAAACTGCAACTTACTGTCCTCAAAAATATCTCACAGATTTTCTTGACAATAAAAACACAATCCTTATAATCGAGCGTGATTCATACATGAATATCGTCCTCTTCTTAAAGCACGCAGGTACCTCGTGAGAAGGACCGAATACCGCCTAATGCGGCACGCAGCACAGAATGTGTATTACCGAAGTGCACCCATAATTACCTCATCATAGGTTCAAGACACGGAATTACGACATCCATGAATGTGATTGCTCGATCATTATTTGCTTTTGAGAATCGTTAAATCACATCGGCAGCGCCGTCAGAAGCGCTTTGGTCGGGGGTACAGCAAATGGCGTATCTTAAGAGAAGTAAAGTTGCAGGCGTGCTCGTTCTTACGCTGTTATTCACCGCCGGCTGCGGAAGTACGAAAAACGAAAAATCCCCTTTCCCTGATGCCTCTCATCCGTCGGGCTGGCTGCCCGCGGGCCACATGACAGCGGCGCAGACGAACATGGACGCGTGCGTTGATTGCCACGGTAGCGATTTGGGAGGCGGGATTTCCCGCGTATCCTGTACGAGCTGCCATCTCGGCAGCGCGACTTCTGTGCATCCCCTGAGCTGGAGCGGAGCGATCCTGACGAAGCACGGAGCGTTTGCCGCTGAGAACACAACCAGCGGCTGCGCGAACGCGGTATGCCATGGTACGGACCTCGGCGGCGTGGCGGACAGCGGCCCCTCCTGCACGAGCTGCCACATGGGCGGCCCGGCCTCAGGGCACCCTTCTTCCTGGGACGCCCCCATTGCCCTGAATCACGCTCCCTATGTGCAGGCAAACGGAACCAGCGGTTGTGCCACCGTGAACTGCCACGGTACGGACTTGAGCGGGGTATCAGGTGGCGGCCCCTCCTGTACGAGCTGCCATATGGGCGGTGTTACCTCGGTCCACCCGGCTTCCTGGGGAACGGGAACGCAGATTGACCTGAATCACGCGCCCTATGTTTCAGCCAATGATAACACCGCTTGCAGGAATAATTATTGCCACGGGTCGTCCCTGACCGGAGTTGCGGGCAGCGGTCCCTCCTGTTCGAGCTGTCATCTCGGCGGTGCGACATCGGTGCATCCCGGTGAATGGGGCGCCGCGATTCTTACGCAGCATGGGCCCTATGCTTCCGCTAACACGAGCGACCGCTGTGCAAATGCTGCCTGCCATGGACCGTCGCTCACCGGTGTCACGGGCAGCGGCCCCTCCTGCACCAGCTGCCATATCGGCGGCGTTACCTCAGTCCACCCGGCTTCCTGGGGCACGGGAATGCAGATTGACCTGAATCACGCAACCTATGTGCAGGCAACCGGGACGAGCGGCTGCGCGAACGCGAACTGTCATGGACCGTCGCTTACCGGCGTCACGGGCAGCGGTCCCTCCTGTACGAGCTGTCATATCGGCGGCGCTACATCGGTTCATCCCGCTGAATGGGGCACCGCGATTCTGATGCAACACGGACCCTATGCTTCCATAAACGGAACCAGCGGTTGTGCGAACGCGAACTGCCACGGACCATCGCTTACCGGCGTCACGGGCAGCGGCCCCTCCTGTACGAGCTGTCATATCGGCGGCGCGACATCAGGGCACCCCGCTGAATGGGGCACTGCGATTTTAATGCAACATGGACCCTATGCTTCCACGAACGGAACCAGCGGCTGTGCGACCGCCAACTGCCACGGACCGTCGCTTACCGGCGTCACGGGCAGCGGCCCCTCCTGCACGAGCTGCCACCTGGGCGGTACTGCCTCAGGCCATCCTTCGTCCTGGGCGGCCCCCATTGCCTTGAATCACGGGCCCTATGTGCAGGCAAACGGAACGAGCGGCTGCGCGAACGCGAACTGCCACGGACCCTCGCTTACCGGCGTCACGGGCAGCGGCCCGTCCTGTACGAGCTGTCATATCGGCGGTGCGACATCGGTGCATCCCTCTGAATGGGGCGCTGCTATCCTGACGACGCACGGAGCATATGTTGCCGCGAACACAACCAGCGGCTGTGCGACCGCCAACTGCCACGGACCGTCGCTTACCGGCGTCGCAGGCAGCGGGCCCTCCTGCACGAGCTGCCACATGGGCGGTGCTGCCTCAGGGCATCCTTCATCCTGGGCGGCCCCCATTGCCCTGAATCACGGACCCTATGTACAGACAAGCGGGACGAGCGGCTGCGCGAACGCGAACTGCCACGGACCATCGCTCACCGGCGTCACGGGCAGCGGCCCATCCTGTTCGAGCTGTCATATCGGCGGTGCTATATCGGCTCATCCGCTTTCCTGGGGAACGGGAACGCAGATTGACCTTAATCACGCGCCCTATGTTGCGGCCAACGGCAACACCGCTTGCGGGAATAATTATTGCCACGGGTCGTCCCTGACCGGCGTCGCGGGCAGCGGTCCGTCCTGTTCGAGCTGTCATCTCGGCGGCGCAGCATCCGTACATCCCGGTGAATGGGGCGACGCGATTCTTACGCAGCATGGGCCCTATGCTTCCGCTAACACGAGCGACCGCTGTGCAAATGCTGCCTGCCATGGACCGTCGCTTACCGGTGTCACGGGCAGCGGCCCCTCCTGCACGAGCTGCCACATCGGAGGCGTCGAATCCGGACATCCCGCAGACTGGGCGGATCCCATTGCCCTGAATCATGCTCCCTATGTGCAGGCAAACGGGACCAACGGGTGCGCGAACACGAACTGCCACGGACCGTCCCTTAGCGGCGTCACCGGCAGCGGTCCCTCCTGTACGAGCTGTCATATCGGCGGTGTTACCTCAGTCCATCCGGCTTCCTGGGGAACGGGCACGGAGCTTGCCTTGAATCATTCACCCTATGTAGCGGCCCAGGGAAGTTCATCCTGCCAAAACAATTATTGCCATGGATCGACCTTGAGCGGCGTTGTCAACAGCGGCCCGGGGTGTATTTCGTGCCATCCGAACGGGGCATTCCCGTTCGCACCGGCCAACTGCACCTCCTGTCACGGCAATCCCCCCACGGGTGTTGCGGCCCCGAACAGAACCGGCGCACATAACACCAGCACCGGTCACTTTACGGCGCAAGTCTCCCTGCCTGACGGCTGCAACACCTGCCACAGCGGAGCGGGAACCGGCACGTCGAAACATTTCAATGGGACCTTCGATGTTCAGTTGATGAGCTCTGTTTACAGCGCTAAGAGCGGCACGGCCGTGTATAACGCCGACGGCACCTGTTCAAAAGTCAGTTGTCATGGCGGGCAGACAACGCCAACCTGGCTCACCGGTTCTATTAATTGGGCCACACAGTGCACCTCGTGCCATGCCTACGGGACGTCGGAATATAACAGCTTCAACTCCGGCAAACATAATGTTCACGTCAATGAACAAGGTATCGGCTGTACTGAGTGCCATTTCCCGGACTATGTCGCGGCCAGTCATTTTTCCTCACTGAATACAACGATCATGGAGGGCCCGGCCAGCCAGACGATGGCGGACAGCGTACAATACTTCGGCGGCACTTGCTCGCCGCAATACTGTCATGACAACGGCTCATGGTCCGGTGAGTGGTAAGGATGGAATATTCTCGTACCGGAATTATCATTCTCACAAAGTAATTATTTATTCCTCTGAAATCCCTCTCACCAATTTCTCCCTGCCGGGAAGGTCGGTGACGGACGTCCGGCTTGGCCGGGAAGGGAAAACCTGAGGGACAGGAGATGAAATCTTTCAGACGAGCCCTGTTTTGGCCTTATTGAGATGCCTATGATGCCAGCCCCAGTTGGATCTTGCGGCCTTTATTTTTTCCGACCCGCGTCAGGAAATCAGCATCACCCAGGATTGCCTTGATAGCTTCCCCGAGTGCCTGACCTGCCACGCGGCTTGCCTTGGTATCCGCGGACTCGTGATGATGAGCGGATGGCACTATTAATAGGAATTTCCCTTCACCAACAGGCAGGTAGGTTGTATTACACTACAGTCAACGAGTTCGGATAGGGACAAAGAGGACTCCAGCAGTGGAAAATCAGGTAGTTAATGATTTGTATGAAATTGCGAACACGATGAGGCAGGATACTTCATCTTTTAATCGGCTCAGGATCCCGCGTCCGGAAAGAACAAAAAAAGAGGGAGCGATGATGCTCCCTCTTTTCGGAATGGGCCTTTACGGCATTTTAACGTCAGTTATCGATCGACGTTTCGGCGTCTCCCCCGTCTACCCTTGAAGCAAGATAATTCACGGTATCGAATCCGTACAGTTTCACCTCGACCGCGGCCCCGTCAACGAGCGTGCCGTGCACGCCTGCATTGGTATAATCCACGGGTATTGTTTTACCGCCCGCGTAGGTGAGCGTAAAGGTATGGACCGTCGTATCCAGGGCCGAAACCGTTCCCCCGATCTTCAGAAAAATAGCCGTTGCCGTGATGGTCCTTGTCGACAGGTCTATGTTCGAGGTCATGACCTTTACTCTCAGACTGTCGGTTTCCGCACGCTGGAGCAGGCTGTCGAGTCCCGGCTGCTGCGTCGTCGTGATCCCGGAATAGAGCACACTGAACGTAGAAGTCCCTCTTGTGAGGATGAATGACTTGTCCGTCGTGGAGAGACCCGAGACCAGGCCGGTGATCCCCTCGGGATGGCCGAGGGCGTCCATGTCCTCGGCATGCAGGGGAGACACTTTCATGGTCACCGTGCAGCTCGAAGGGGTGCCGAAGCCGGCAACGTCAAAATCCCTGAGATTGAAATCAAGTGCAAGCTTGTTCGGTTGACTGACGAGCACGTTCACCGCGCCGTTGATGTCGAGCGAACAGGTCGTTCCGCTGCAGCTCAGAGCATTCGGCCTGTTTCCCTCGTCCTTGAAGGAAACAAAGGAGCAGAGCGAGCTCGTTCCCGGGACAGTCCCGGTCGCGGCGCTCGTCAACGCTACGCTCTTTTCGAACTCGATGTGTATGCGGTTGTACGGCACGGCCGCGCACTGGCTGACATTCACGAGCTGCATCACGTTTGCAAGCTGGGCGAGGTCCACGACCGTGGGAGTGGTGAGCACATCACAGCTGGCGCCCGAGCCGGTATTCAGGAGCTGCACCTTGTCGATGGTCGCGGTCACCTGGGTAAAGAGAGACATGTCGTCGGTAAGATAGAGTCCTACGGAAGCGGAAGAGGAACTTCCATTGCCGCTGCCCCCGCCGCAGGAATAAAACAAAAATGCGGAAAAACCTAAAACCAAAGTCAGTGAAACCATGCCAAACAATACCTTTTTCCTATTCATGATACGACCTCCTGTACACGCTGATGGTATTATCCCTCAAGACGCCATCGGTCTTGTGAAGTTGTATTAAAAATATCATGAATTCGTTGCTTGTCAAGTGATGCGAATCACAATATTATCGGCGCAACCCATGCGCCTGAACCGGGAAAGGGCCTTGTGTATCATTCGATTAAACGACCCCGTGCTTCACGCGGGCGTGCTACAATAGAACGAAAGAGGTGCCGCCGCTGCTTACGGAAGAAACGGAAGTTCAGATGCGGCGGGAACCAAACGACCCGGAGGGAGCGTCATGGCGGACTGGAGGGTATTAGTCAAGCGATTGTTCCCTGCAACGGACTGGTGGTCTCAGGTAAGCCGCAGGACGCTTCGGAACGATCTGATGGCAGGCCTGACCGGGGCGATCATCGTCCTTCCGCAGGGCGTGGCCTTTGCCATGATCGCGGGTCTCCCGCCGGAGTACGGTCTCTATACCGCCATTGTCCCCGCCGTTATCGCTGCGCTCTTCGGTTCGTCCTCTCACCTGGTCTCCGGCCCTACCACGGCCATCTCCATCGTGCTCTTCACGACCGTCAGCCCCCTGGCGCAGGCGGGCACCCTGACGTACATCGAAATGGTCCTGACCATCACGTTCCTGGCAGGCCTGTTCCAGCTCTCCCTCGGCGTCGCGCGGCTCGGGGCGCTCGTGAACTTCGTGTCCCATTCCGTGGTGGTGGGGTTTACGGCAGGGGCCGCGCTCCTGATCGGCACGAGCCAGCTCAGCAATTTTCTCGGCGTCCCCGGATCGAAGCGCCATGCCTTCGTTCATGTGTGGATCGATCTGGTGCAGCATCTCTCCGGCATCAATTTTATCGTCGTGGCGATCGCCGTTGTCACGCTTGCGTCAGCCCTCCTCTTCAAACGCTTTTTCCCCAGGCTGCCGGGCATGCTGTTCGCCATGGTCATCGGCAGCCTTCTGTCGCTCGTCCTGAACGGGAAAGAGCACGGCGTGCGCCTCGTGGGGTCGCTGCCCAGTCACCTGCCGCCGTTCTCGCTGCCCGATCTTTCGACGCAGAACATCCGCAGCCTTGCGCCGGCTTCGTTGGCAGTGGCCATGCTCGGCCTTGCCGAGGCGGTCTCCATCGCCCGCGCGGTCGGCACCCGGTCCCACCAGCGTGTCGACAGCAACCAGGAGTTCATCGGCCAGGGCCTGGCGAACATGGTCGGCAGCTTCTTCTCGAGCTACGCGTCGTCGGGCTCCTTTACCCGTACGGGCGTGAACTTCGACGCAGGCGCGAAGACACCTCTCGCAGCCGTCTTCGCGGCGGCCGCGCTTTTGCTCATCCTGCTTTTGATCGCGCCGCTCACGGCCTATCTGCCGATCCCGGCCATGGCAGGGGTCCTGCTGCTGGTGGCCTGGAACCTCATCGACGGTCACCACATCGCCACGATCATCCGAACGAGCCGGCAGGAGTCCGCCGTGCTGGCAGTCACCCTCCTGGCCACGCTATTGGTGGAGCTGGAGTTCGCGATCTATGTCGGCGTCATGCTCTCGCTGCTGCTCTACCTGAACCGGACCTCGCATCCCGGGTTCGTGACGCTCGTGCCCGAGCATGAGGACCATCACCAGCGCTTCATCAATATCGAACGGAAGCACCTGCCCGAATGTCCGCAGCTCAAGATCCTGCGCGTGGACGGCTCGCTCTTCTTCGGCGCCGTGAACCATTTCGCCGAAGAACTGCACGCGGCTACGCAGGAGCACCCGGAGCAGGCGCATATCCTGATCGTGGGCGGGGGGATCAACTTCATCGATGTCGCGGGGGCAGAGACCCTCGCGAATGAGGCGCATCGGCTCCACCTGGAAGGCAGGAAGCTCTATCTGTGCTCGCTCAAGGGGGAGGTGGTCGAGACGCTGCATCGCGGCGGGTACAACCTGCGCATCGGGGAGGAGAACATCCTGGGCTCGAAAACGGCTGCCATTCGCAAGCTCGTCCCGCGGCTCGATCCTGAGCGGTGCCGGGTGTGCAGGCTCCGCGTGTTCAACGAGTGCGACCAGATGCCGGGTGGCAAGGAGGAGCATGGCTCAGGGATGTGACAACGCAAAGAGAGAACTAGGGGGGGCGCTTCCTTCCTAGAGAGGGACAGTGTCGATGAAATTGCATTGCGGACCCAATCTATCAGGAAAACGGCGTGACGGACATGTCCTGGACATTGTTACGCGGGTTAGAAACCTCGCTCGCCTGTTGCGGCCTATGATCATTCTTGAATAACAACTTCATCGGAGATTTCAGCCTGGCTGAGCTTGTATTCCGGCGCCGGCGCCTGCGAATCGGGGAGTTTGAGCGACGGGCTGTTATATATGGAAATGCCTGCCTTCGTACAAGGGAACGTCACGCCGCGCCAGGGACGGCCTCTCCCTCACTTCAGGCTTCCCTGTTCAGTCAGCGATAAGATCAGTCCGACGTCTTGAGCGGGACCCCTGGACCGGCGCTGAACCGCTCAATGACCTCAAGGTTGGCCACGCCGTTCGTTGTGAATTCCTCGAAATAGCGCTGCCGGAGGTGCCCTTTCGCGTGCTGACGGTCACTTTCGCTCATTGCGTCGAGGCGGTCGATCCCGCCCGCCATCTGCGCCGCGTCCCGCTCTGACAGCCGGGAGATCAGTTGGTCCCAGAAGAGGTGGTCTCCGAACTCATTGATCACCGCATGGGCCAGGGAGCGTTGTTCAAAATCTCCGGTCGGGATATATCTACGCGTGTTCTTGTCATAGCCGATCAGCCGGTCAAGACCTTCGCCCCGGGCAAGGGCATAGAGCTTTTGAATGAGCGCGCGGTGCGGCTCGGTGCGCTTGTCCTCTTCTCTCCGATGTCCGGACATGACCGCATCGGCTATGTGCAGGATGTCCAGCAGGTCTCGGTATTCTTTGGTGGTGATCCCGATGTTCATAGTTCCTACCTTTCACCTCGAAGGAATGAGGAATACTGTTTGGGACGTTCCTGTGCAAGGCTTGCAGTCTATCACGTCGGCAAAGTGTACAAAAGTATTATCTGAATGAGTGTCGTCTTTTCCAAAGTATAGCACGCCTTGTCGAGCACCTCGGGACCGGGTCCTGCTGCTTGACGCTGTACGCCTTTCCGACGATTCCGGCATTTCACCGCCCTTGGTCCTTGCCCATGCGTCAGGAAGGCGACACGACCGTTGCCGTCGTGAGGTCCAGGTGCACGGTCTCATTGTCGGCGGTCACCCAGATCTCTTTGTCCTGAATGGTGAATTGAAGCTTCATGCTGCGCCGGGCGAGCTTTGCGAGCGCCGTTATGACGGTCATGGGCAGGTTTACGACGGTCACGTTCCTGAAGCGTTCAAGGCCCTCCTTGAGTTGACCCAGCCACACGTCGACGCCGTGGCCGCCGTACGCGTAGATGAACACCTGTCCGACGCGGCCGGAAGCCCGCTTGATCCTCTTTTCATCGGGCTGGCCTACGTCGATCCAAAGTTGAATCGCGCCGGTAAGGTCCTTCTTCCAGAGCGAGGGTTCGTCGTCGCTCCCTATGCTGTCGCCGAAGACCAGGGCCTCATCGGCGTGCAGCGCAAAGGCCAAAACCCGCACCATCATGCGCTCGTCATTCTCCGACGGGTGACGGGCGATAGTGAGGACGTGATCGTGGTAATAGTTGCGGGCCATGTCCGCGATCTGCAGTTCTACTTTACAGATAGTTGCTTTCAGCGCCATGATGTCCTTTCCAAAAACACGGAACGTCATCCTGTTCGGAACCGTTTACCAGCGACGTCTGCGAGAGTACAATAATCCGTCCTCTTCGGCAAGAGAATAAAAGCAATGGGGAAGATGTCTCCGGGGGGTATGGGGTCGTTTCACGATGTTTGACAAGATCGTCCGGCATCCTGCGGAGGCTGATTTTCAGCCGTTTTTTCTGAGAACAAGGCGGCCCGGTTTCATCCCACCGCCGGCAAAAGAGCGCCGACAGGAGAAAAAAACCGGGAAGAACACGAAAAAAAACTTGACAGCTTTCTTCCGTTTGCATATATTCAACACATGATCTGCATGAACCTCCTTACTCTTCAGCGTATTCTTAAAGCAGCATGGCACCTTCGTGCCGTGGCTGAGGGGGGATTCTATTAACTTTCTACCTATTTAATAGAGCATACAAACACCCACAAAGCCACGGAAAATGAAATCCGTGGCTTTTTTGTTTTTGCGTCATTATCACAGGGCGGCGATAAAAGTCTTAAAAACAGAGGACGGGCAATGAAACCACAGCGATCCAATGATTCGCGCTCTCCCGAGTCAAGGCGGGCCCCATGGTCTCTGTGGTATGACGTTACAAGTCGATTGCAAGAATAAGGAGGGACAATGAAGGACTCGCTGAAACCGGGTATGGAATCAACGTTTACCTTTCGCGTTACCGGGTCAAAGACCGTGCCTTCGCTTTACCCGGAAGCCGCGGAATTCCAGGAGATGCCGACCGTCTTTGCAACGGGATTCATGGTCGGCTTTATCGAATGGGCATGCATCAGGGCCGTCAACCCCCATCTCGACTGGCCTGAAGAACAGACCGTGGGCACGCACGTCAATGTCTCGCACATTGCGGCGACGCCGGTCGGAATGGAAGTGACCGCGCGGGTCAAACTGGTAGAGGTCGACGGCAGGCGCCTGCTGTTCGAAGTGGAGGCCCGTGACGAGAAGGAACCGATCGGCAAGGGCACGCACGAGCGTTTTGTCATTAATAAAAAGAGGTTCGACGAGAAGATGCGCGCCAAAACGGCTTCAAAGGAGTGAACTATGAAACCCATGCCCGTACACAAATACCGGCCCGGCCCAGGGGTCGATCTTCCTGACCGCACCTGGCCGTCGAAAGCGATCATTGCCGCGCCCGCATGGTGCAGCGTGGAC
Source organism: Nitrospirota bacterium (assembly GCA_963769335.1). GTDB lineage: Bacteria > Nitrospirota > UBA9217 > UBA9217 > UBA9217 > JAJYKN01. The sequence continues at coordinate 154,979 of CAVYLT010000059.1, forward strand.
CTCCGCGACGGCAACCAGGCGCTTGCAGTCCCGATGCCGGTCGAAGAGAAGCTCAGGATGTTCCGCCTGCTCGTGGACATGGGATTCAAGGAAATCGAAGTAGGCTTCCCTTCGGCATCGCAGATCGAGTACGACTTTGTCCGGTTGCTGATCGAGCGGCGTCTCATTCCCGGCGATGTGACGATCCAGGTGCTGACCCAGGCGCGGGAACATCTGATCAAAAGGACCGTGGAGTCCCTTTTTGGCGCGCGCCATGCAATCGTGCATTTGTACAACTCGACCTCGGAGCTGCAGCGCAGGGTCGTTTTCCGCATGAGCAGAAAAGAGATCATCGAACTCGCTGTTGCCGGCGCGCGGCTGATCAAAGAAGAGACTGCAAAGCTCGCGCACACGGATTTTATCTATGAATATTCGCCCGAGAGCTTTACCGGCACGGAGCTTGATTTCGCGCTCGAGATCTGCGAAGCAGTCATTGACGTCTGGCATCCGACCGTGGATAAGAAGGTGATCCTGAATCTGCCGGCAACGGTCGAGATGTCTGCTCCGAACGTTTACGCAGACCGGATAGAGTGGTTCAGCAGGCATCTGCGGGATCGCAGGGCCGTCGTGATCAGCGTCCATGCGCACAATGACCGCGGCACCGGTGTTGCGGCGACCGAGCTTGCGCTTCTGGCAGGCGCAGACCGAGTTGAAGGCACGCTCTTCGGGAACGGCGAGCGCACGGGCAACGTGGACCTCGTGACCTTGGCCTTGAACCTCTGCACCCAGGGCATCGACCCAAAGCTGGACTTCCACGACATCGGCCGGGTCATCGCGACCTACGAACAGTGCACGCGGCTTAACGTCCATGCCCGGCACCCCTACGCCGGAGAGCTGGTGTATACGGCTTTTTCCGGGTCTCACCAGGATGCGATCAACAAAGGCATGAAGGCGCGTGAAAAGGAAAAATGCGTTTTTTGGGAGGTGCCCTATCTGCCGATCGATCCCACGGACGTGGGCCGGACGTTCGAGAATGTGATCCGGATCAACAGCCAGTCCGGCAAGGGCGGCGTTGCCTATGTCATGGAAAAGGAATACGGCTATTCCCTTCCCCGGGAGATGCATCCCGAGTTCAGCCGCATGATCCAGGCGATCTCGGAAAAAACCGGAAAGGAAGTACTGCCTGAAGTCATGTGGGAGACTTTTGACCAGGAATATTTAAAGAAGACTGCACCGCTCGCAATCAAAAGCTGCCACATCGACGAGCAGCCTGCAGGCAAGCAGAACAATAATATCCGCGGCGCAGACGTAAAGGCCCGCATCACGATGCACGGAAAAGAGCGCGACATATCAGGCGCAGGCAACGGCCCGATCGACGCTTTCTGCAAGGCGCTTAAGACCGAGCTCAATATCGACTTCGACATTACGGCTTACTACGAACACGCGCTGGAGCAAGGGTCCGACTCGAAGGCCGTGGCCTACATTCAGGTCCGGGACAAGGACGAGAATTTCGCGTTCGGCTCAGGCGTGGACACCAATATCTCGATTGCGTCGCTTCGGGCTGTCACGAGCGCCTTGAACAGACTGCCGCGTCTCAAGATAGGGGAACGACGTGAGTAATACGACCAGCCTGATCCGACCGGGCAAGACGAGGGTCATTACGGCGCTCCTGACGCTGTACCTCGCCTGGAGTTCCACATACCTCGCAATACGGATCTCGCTCGAGAGCTTTCCGCCGCTTTTCATTGCCGGGTCCCGGTACATGCTCGTCGGAGCTGGAATGTACCTCTACTTGCGCTGGAAAGGCGTGCCATCGCCAGGAAGACCGCAGTGGCTCGGAGCTGCGGTGGTCGGTTCCTTCCTGCTTTTGGGCGGCACCGGCGCGGTCGTGTATGCCGAGCAGTGGGTGGGCTCGGGCATTGCCGCCCTCGTGCTCGCCACGACGCCGCTCTGGACCGTGCTGTTTGCCGGCATCTGGAGGCAGTGGCCGGCGCGGCATGAGTGGATCGGGCTTGTCCTCGGGTTCACGGGGATCGTCCTGCTCAATATCGACGGCGATCTGCGGGCCCATCCGGCGGGCGCGGCCTTGCTCGTTTTCTCCGCAGCGTCGTGGTCCTTCGGGTCCGTGCTGAGCCTGCGCCTGCCTCTTCCTTCCGGCATGATGTCGAGCGCGGCCCAGATGTTTTCCGGCGGGCTGCTGGTGCTCGTTGTCGGTTTTGTTTCGGGAGAGCGCATCCCGCCCCATCCGTCCCTGCGTGCGCTTGGGGCGCTCGTGTACCTCGCGATCTTCGGTTCGCTCCTGGGATACACCGCTTATACCTATTTGCTGAAAAACGTCAGGCCGGCGCTCGCCACCAGTTATGCCTATGTGAATCCGGCCCTGGCCGTCCTGCTCGGAGTATGGCTTGCAAACGAGCACATCACGATCGTGGGTCTTGCTGCGATGCTGACGATCCTGGCGGGCGTCGTCCTGGTCATCATGGGGCAGAGAAGGCTGGCCGGGCCTGAGGAGGAAAAAACATGAGGGGAACGAATTTTACCGAAATAGCGGCCCGCTACGATCGGGACTCCCTGATCCAGAAATCGGCTTCAGAAAGACTTCTGGGACTGCTCGAGATAAAAAGAACCGACCGTGTGCTCGATCTCGGTTGTGGTACGGGAACCCTGACGCAAAAAATACGGGCACGGACCGACGGAAGCGTATTCGGCATAGACGCTTCGCCGGGGATGATCCGCGAGGCGGAAAGAAACCGGCAAGGCCTGGACATCACCTATGACGTATTGACCGCGGAAGAGCTCGATGCGCGCGATTTGTTCGACGTCATATTCTGCAATTCCGCCTTCCAGTGGTTCAGGACGCCCGGCCAAGCGCTCCGGAACTGCCACACGGCATTACTCGCCGGCGGACGCATGGGCATCCAGGCGCCGGCAACGAAAACGTACTGCCCGAATTTTCTCACAGCACTCGACGCGGTCAGACGCGATGCCCGGACAGCGAAGACTTTCTCGGGATTCCAATCACCCTGGCTTTTCTTCGATACGGCAGAGGAATATTCAGCGCTCTTCAGACAGGCGGCCTTCCTTGTTCCCTTTTCGATTATTGAGGAGGTCAGGACCCGACATGCGCCCGAAGAGGTCATGACCATCTTCGAGTCCGGCGCGGCAGCGGGATATCTGAACCAGGAATATTACCAAGACGGAATCGATGATAGCTACACGGGAGCGTTTCGCGAGATTGTCAGGAAGGCTTTCCGCGAGCAGGCTGTTCACGATGGGAAAGTCGAGCTGCTGTTCAACAGAATATATCTCGTGGCAATAAAAGGGTAAGCATCAACAATGGAAAACAATGCCGCACGGAAGCCGCATGCCTTAGACCTCGACCGGATAGTTTTTATCGGCTAATGGAGATACGACTATGCTGCCATGCCAATAAGCATTCTTATCAAAAGCAACGAGCAGCTTCCTCCATGGAAAAAACTGCGGGAAGAAGCGATGGACATGAATATGGTTCTGGCGAAGAGTATGCCTGGCTGAGAGGTCCGCAACGGACTTGCAGGAGATACGGCAAAGAATTGACGTCATTGACTCCGAAATCATCGGCCTGCTTGCGAAACGCGCCGGGCTGGTAGCCGCTGCCGGCGCACTGAAAAAGAACGAAGAGAGCGTCCGCGACACCGCGCGGGTCGAGCAGGTGATGAACAAGGTCCGGGCGAAGAATGGCATCCGTTTAGACATCGACGTGCTGTATACGATCGGAATGAAACCGACTGGCAAGTGATCAGTCCTGTAATGATGTTTACTCAATAGTGGTCCCTGGAGGTGCAAAAATTCGTATGAGGAGGCGTTCCATGCGTAAAGAAACTCAATGTGTGCACGTCGGCTCGCTTGATGACGGCATTTACGGAGGGGTGAATTCACCCATCTATACATCGTCAGCGTTCGGATATCTGGACCAAAGCAGGCCTTCCTATCCGCGGTATTTCAACACGCCGAACCAGAAAGCGGTTGTCGAAAAAGTCTGTGCCCTTGAAGGTGCGGAAGACGGTGTGCTTTTCAGCTCGGGCATGGCCGCGATCAGCACGTCAATTCTGGCGTTCGCACGTAGCGGAGACCACGTGGTCATGATGGATGAGCTCTACGGAGGCACCCACGCGTTCGCAACTGATCAGTTTCCACGACTCGGCATCGACTGCACTTTTGCAGCGACCGACGCGGACGCTGTGTGTGATGCGATAAAGGACGCCACCCGTGTGGTCGTGATCGAATCGCCCACCAATCCGCTTTTGAGCGTGATCGATATCCGCAAGGTAGCGGAGTACTGCAAAAGCCGGAACGTCGTGACCGTCATCGACAATACCTTTGCAACGCCGCTGTATCAGAACCCGCTCTCCCTGGGTATGGACATAGTAGTCCACAGCGGCACAAAGTACCTCGGCGGGCACAGCGACATCTGCTGCGGTATTGCGCTTTCCACGACAGAGAATGCCGCGCGCATCCGCAAGGTCGGCCTCAGCCTGGGCGGGAACGTCAACGGCCAGACGTGCGCGCTCCTCGAACGCAGCCTGAAAACGTTCGCGATCCGGGTCGAACGCCAGACCGAAAACGCCGGCCATATCGCGCGCTATCTGGAAGGCCACGCCAGGGTCAAGCGCGTGAACTATCCCGGTCTCGCGAGTTCTGCATACCACCGGCGTGCAGCGTCTCAAATGAGCGGTTTCGGCGCCATGCTGTCGTTCGAGCTGGATAATGAGAAAGTAGACCCCGACCGTTTTGTCCGCGCACTGCGTCTCATCAAGTCGGCCGTAAGCCTCGGCGGCGTCGAATCGACCATATGCGCACCCGCGGTCACTTCCCACGCAAAGATTTCTGCTGACGAACGAAGGAGGATCGGCATCTCCGGCGCGTTGCTGCGGCTATCAGCCGGAATCGAGCAGCGGGACGATCTGATCGAGGACCTCGGACAGGCGATGAAGGCGTAATATGAAAGAAGATCTTTCTATATATATAGCTGATGCGACGGAAGCGGATGCTGCGGAAATCTTAGGGACCCAGAAGGCGGCGTTTCACGGTCAGGGCATTCTGTATAACGACATGACCCTGCCTCCGTTGGTCCAGACTTTGGACGAACTGATACAAGATTTCAAAAGCCATTCTTTTCTGAAAGTGGTTAGCAACGGAAAGATCGTGGGGTCAGTGAGAGGCCATGTTGAGGGAGACACGTGCCATGTTTCGCGCTTGTTCGTGCACCCAGAATTTCAAAACAAGGGCATCGGGAAAAAGCTGCTGTTTTCCATAGAAGCTAAGTTCAGCGGCGTAAAGCGTTACGAGCTGTTCACCGGACAGAGCGAACGGAACATCGCTCTGTACGAAAAGCTGGGATACCGCAAATATGGAGAGCGGCCCCAGGGAGATAAGGTCATGTTGTACTGCATGGAAAAGCGAAAAGCCTGATGGCCCTCGCCTTATTCGTACGGAAGCGTTGGTGGCGATTATTAAAGTACGCATGACGATTGCAAAACACATTTGTTTTTTCCCTGATTTCTGGTACACTCACGAAATAGCCCATCATCGGCCATCATGCTCTGACCATGCAATAGGGAGAATCATATGGACAGCATCTTCTCAGACAGCATTACCGACGTTCCCCGCTCGTTCATCCGTGAAATACTGAAGGTCGCACTCGATCCTGACGTAATATCTTTTGCCGGCGGTCTTCCGAACAGGCAGCTGTTCCCTGCCAAAGAGCTGAAGACGTCAACGGACAAGGTATTCGCCATCCATGGGAATGACATTTTTCAGTACAGCAACTCGGAAGGATATCTGAAGCTGCGGGAATATATTTCCGAGCGCTATCGTATAACGAAGAAGCTCCACATCCCGATTGAAGACATTCTGATCACCAGCGGCTCCCAACAGGGGCTGGACCTTTTGGGAAAGATCCTCCTGAACAAAGGCGACAGTGTGATCATCGAAGAGCCCGGATATTTGGGGGCGATCCAGGCCTTCTCGATTTACAAGCCGAAGTTCCTCCCGGTGCCTGTTTCGGACCAGGGGATGGACACGGAGCGGCTGCGGCGCGTCCTCGCCTCGGAGAAGCCGAAGCTGATGTACACGGTCCCGAATTTCCAGAATCCCTCCGGCATCTCCTATTCGAACGAAAACAGGGCCGAAGTTTCGGAAATCCTCAAAAATACAAAAACGCTCTTGATCGAAGACGACCCGTACGGCGAGCTGCGATTTACCGGGGAGAGCAAACAGTCGTTCAAGGAACTGCTGCCGGACAATACGATACTCCTGGGGTCTTTTTCAAAAACGATCGTGCCCGGTTTCCGGCTGGGATGGATCGCTGCTCCTCAATATGTTATGGACAAGCTGATCATCGCAAAGCAGGCCTCTGATCTTCACACGAGCCATTTCACGCAGAGCATCATCTATCATTATCTCCATGACAATGACGTTGAGGCGCATATTGAAAAGATCCGCGACGCCTACGGCAGGCAATGCCGGGCCATGCTGAGCAGCATCAAGAAGCATTTTCCGCAGACTGTAAAACATACGACTCCCGAGGGCGGAATGTTTCTCTGGGCCGAACTGCCGCAGAACGCAGCAGCTCTCGATCTGTTCGAACTGGCTGTTAAAGACAAGGTCATCTTCGTTCCGGGCGATCCCTTTTACGTCAACAAGACTCGAACGAGTACGATGCGCCTTAATTTTTCCTGTGCTGATGAAGAAACAATAGAGATCGGCATCAGCCGGCTGGGCAAGGCAATCCGGGAGCTCTTACAAAAAACAAAATAGCGGTCTCCAGGGAGAAAGCATGAATTCAGCATTGGTTCTGGTCGACATTCAGCACGATTACTTTCCCGGAGGAAGGATGGAGGTCGTCGGAGCTGTCGAGGCAAGCCTGGCAGCTAAAAACCTGCTCGATTTTTTCAGAGCAGAGAAATTGCCGATCGTTCACATCCAGCATATTTCAACGCGCCCAGGCGCGACGTTTTTTTTGCCGGATACCGTGGGAATTGACTTCCACGAAAGCGTCCTGCCATTGCCGGACGAAACGGTCATTAAAAAACATTTCCCGAACAGTTTCCGGGGTACGGACCTGAAGAAACATCTTCAAGCAAGGCACGTCAGGGAACTGGTGATCTGCGGAATGATGTCGCATATATGTATTGACTCGACTGTACGTGCAGCTTTCGACAAGGGATATCAATGCATGATGGCTCATGATGCCTGCGCAACGAGGAACTTGATATTTAACGGCGTCGATATCCCGGCGAAGCAGGTGCACGGATCGTACATGGCCGCCCTTGGTGCAGTGTTTGCGAAGGTAGCAAGTACAGAGGAAATCATGGACACGCTCGGCAAACGAATGCCTTTAAACTATCCGTGATACAGTTGATCGTTACTGCAAGAATAAAACTTGGAGCCCCGCAATGAATACACAGACCGAACTTTTTGACCAGCTGTACCGCGAAAATCAACCCAAGGTATATCGACTGGCCTTATCGCTTGTCGGCAACACACACGATGCCGAGGACGTAACCCAGGAAGCGTTCTTCCGCGCGTTTCGCTCGTTTGAAACCTTCCGGAACGAGAGCTCTTTTTTTACCTGGATCTATCGGATTGCCCTCAACGTTGCCAATGATCATCTGAAATACAGAAGTAAATTGCCGATCCGGACTTTTACCGAAGACATGGGATATTCCTACGAAGAAGTTATCGACACCAATCCCGCGAACAACCCCGAGACCGAACTGCTGGCCCACCAGGTAAGGATCAAGTGCCTGCACGCATTGACTGAGTGTTTGCAGCCGAAGGAGCGGATGGTTTTCTGCCTTGCGGTCACTTTGGACCTTCCTCACAAGCATGTCGCTGAAATTCTGGAATGCTCGGTTGGTTCAGTCAAAACGACGCTTCACCGGGCAAAGAAGAGATGGTTCGGTTACATGGAGAACATGTGCCAGTTCATCAAAAAATCCAATCCCTGCAACTGCAAACAGTACGTGCGCTTCGCCCTGTCGCGAGGCATGTCAAAAGACGCTTTCGCCATTCCCCGTCTTCCGATCCCCGTGCAAGCCGGAAAAGAGCTCATCACGTTGAGAACCATACGCTCTTTTTACGAAGACCTCTACCGCGATAAAGCTGATCAGTCTTTTGCGGAAAGAGTCAGGGAAGGAATTCAAAAGAACGAGTGGTCTATTTTTTCCTGATTTTTTTTGTAACCTTTCACTTCCAACCCGGTCTAACTCATAGAAATCAAAAACAGCTGAGGAGGAATTATGAAAGACAGGAAAGCTTTAACCGCACCGTGCGGGCTCGACTGTTTCAACTGCGAGATTCATGAAAGCAATCTGTCGCAGGAGGTCGCGGAAGTGCTGCACGGGAAGTACGGCTGGCCGAAGGAAGAAATAGCCTGCAAAGGCTGCCGCCAGCAGGACGGGAAACATGTTCATCTGCCCCACGGGTGCGCGACGCTGGATTGTGTCAAGGCCAAAGGTGTGAACTTGTGCAGTGACTGCGGCGATTTCCCCTGCGCGTTCCTGGCGCCCATGGCTGATCTGGCTGCCCTCCGACCGCACAACATAAAATTGTACAATCTCTGCCGGATCAAAAAGATCGGGCTTGAACGCTGGATCGAAGAAGAGGCTGGCCAAATACGAAAAAAATATTTTACCGGTAAATTCGTCGTGGGAAAAGGCCAGGGGGATTGAGATGAGCATAACTAATGAAGACATTCGAGTTCCGAATATAAAGCTCGCCGCAGTCTGCGGCTTGTTTTGTCCTGCCTGCCGCATCTTTATCGGCACGAAAGAAGAGCCTGAAAGACTCAAAGCGATGGCCCGGCGTTTTCAGAAGCCGATCGAGGAAATGCACTGCAACGGCTGCCGGTCGGAGAAGCGCTGCTTTTACTGCGAGAGCAGGTGCACGATGGCAAAGTGTGCAGCGGAAAAAGGCGTGGAATTTTGCGGATCATGCGCGGAATACCCATGCGAAAACCTGAAAGCTTTTCAGTCGGAGATGCCGCACCGCATTGAACTGTGGCAATCCCAGAAGCGCATCAAAGAAGCGGGATATGAAAAATGGTATTTAGAAATGATCGAGCACTATTCCTGTCAAAAATGCGGGACCCTGAATTCGGCCTATGACATTGCCTGCAGGAAATGCGGAGCTACGCCGAGCTGTTCCTATGTAAGACTGCATCAGGACGCGATCATGCAGAAAGTTGACAGGATGAAATAATCGCGCAGTGGCCCATAGGAGTCGTCATTCCCGCTTCTCCGATCTTCGAATAGTCGAAGAAATCATCATGAAGCAGTTCCGTCAGCCTGGGATGTTCCACCTTGCAGGTTTCCGGCCGATGACGAGGACCGATTCTACGTCCGGATGTTTCAACGCTTCGTGGAGAACACCCTCACCGACCATCCCGGTGGCCCCGAAAATGATTGCCTTGATCTTCATTGAATCATCATCTCGTTTCGCCCAGCATTTTCTCGATGCGGCGGTCCGGGACCAGCCACATGATTGCAACGAGAACGTACAGCCCGAATGCGATCCACGAGCGAACGAATGCCAGGGGAATCGCCGCGGCATAGATCACCACCGATACCTTGCCTTTGAAGTCCCGGCCGACTGCTTCGGCCAGCACGGACTCCCTGCCGTGAAGTGCAATGAGGGTACGGGTTAGGATGAAGTAGGCGATTGCGGCAAAGAACAGGACCACGCCATATACCGCAACAGGCCACGGCGCGAAATTATTTTCCCCGGTCCAGCCGGTCACGAACGGGACAAGGGACAGCCAGAACAGGAGATGCAGGTTTGACCAGAGCACACGGCCGTCGACGTGCTTGATTGCCTGGAGCAGATGATGGTGGTTGCTCCAGTAAATGCCGAGGAAGATGAAGCTCAATACGTAGCTCAGAAACACCGCCGCCAGGGGAACAAGGGCCTCCCATCCCGCTTCCCGCGGGATCTTCAGTTCAAGCACCATGATGGTGATGAGGATCGCGATCACGCCATCGCTGAATGCTTCCATGCGTCCTTTGCCCACGAATGTCTCCTGCCGGCGACGTCACGCCGCATTGTTTTGTTTCCAGGGATTCTCGTGAATGTTACTTTATTTAAGGGTATGGCATTGCCTGTGGGGAGTCAAGGGAAATGTGCTGCCCCTGTTTGCAGCGACGCTGGTGCAGCAGAAGGAAGCCGGCACTATCCACCTTTTCTTTCTTCTGGTTCTTCTTCAGGAGAAGATTAAACGTGCTTGACAACACCGGGATTTTCCGGTATTCTTACTTATCTGATTAATCTGATTATGTGGATATTCCGGAGGAATGATGACAACGACAAAAAAAGCAAAGATCCCTGTGGCCGTACCCCTCGGGAAAAGCCCGGGATGCTGCGCCGTCGAAGCGCTGGTCACCGTTGACGAACGGGGCCAGATGGTGCTCCCCAAGGAACTGCGCGCCAAGGCAGGGATCAAGGCCGGCGATAAACTGGCGGTCACAACCTGGGAGAAGGACGGAGAGATCTGCTGCATCGCCCTGATCAAGGCGGGCAGCCTCGAAACCATGGTCAAGGGAATGCTCGGCCCGGTAATGGGAAATATTCTTAAATAGCAGGAGGACCTATGGATTCCACTACAAAAGAAGACAGCGCTGTTCCGGCAGCGTGTTGCGGCGGCCCGGCGCCCGCCGGCGCTGCGGCTTGTTGCGCCAAGGACGCCGAGGCAAAAGCAGCCGGCCAGGAGGGCTGCGGCTGCAGCGAAGCCGCACCCCGGCAGGTGCAATCATTTCAGACGTTAACGTTCGTTAAAAAAGAAGTCCCGCCCTTTTCCACCGGGACGGTGAGCACTCCGGCGGGCAGCGTCTTTCGCGTCTCCTCGGATTGGTCCCGGGCCGACTACTGGGGCATGATCAAGAGCCGCAGCGGCGCCTTCCGCATGAACTATGCCGTAGCACCCGGTCTCTACGCCGTAGGCGATCCCACGAAGGAATCCGATGTCTTCGTGAGCGCCAATTACAAGCTCAGCTTCGATATCCTCAGGCGCGAGCTGAAAGGCTTGAATGCGTGGGTCCTCGTGCTCGACACCAAAAGCATCAACGTGTGGTGCGCGGCAGGCAAAGGGACTTTCGGAACCGATGAGTTGATCAACCGCTTAGGGGCGGCAAAGCTCGACACGGTGGTCGCTCATCGCAGGATTATTCTCCCCCAGCTCGGCGCAGTCGGGGTGAACGCCGCGGAAGTCCGGAAGAAGACGGGTTTCCGTATCTCCTTTGGCCCTGTTCAGGCGCGTGACATTCCGTTATATATAGAAGCAGGCTATAAGAAGACAAAGGAAATGACCACGATCAAATTTCCTCTGAAAGACCGCCTCGTTCTTACGCCTATGGAAATCAACCCGGTAATGAAAAAATTCCCCTGGTTTGCCGGTGCAGTGCTTCTCCTGTTCGGACTTCAACCTTCCGGGGTCCTTTTTAAAAGCGCATGGTCCGGGGGCTTGCCCTTTCTGGTCCTCGGACTCACCACCGTACTTGCCGGTGCGTTCCTGACCCCTGCGCTCCTTCCCCTTGTCCCGTTTCGATCCTTTGCGATCAAAGGATGGATCATGGGCATCGTATCGATGCTGGCGGTCGTACCGCTCCTCGGACCGGCAGTCCGAAACGAGGTCCTTCTGCAGATTGCGTGCTGGCTCTTCTTCCCGGCCATGAGCTCTTACATCGCGCTCCAGTTTACCGGCTCGACGACCTTTACCGGCATGTCAGGCGTCAAGAAAGAATTGAAGATCGGCATTCCCCTCTACATAACGGCTGCGGGCATTTCGATTGTTCTTTTGCTGGTCTACAAGATCAGGGAATGGGGGCTCGTATGAAATACCTCGCGAATGTAACGACACTTCAGTATGCCTCGGACAAGTGCACCGGCTGCGGCAGGTGCGTCGAAGTTTGCCCGCAAGGCGTGTTTGAAATGCGCGATAAGCGGGCCGCGATCACGGACAAGGACCTGTGCATGGAATGCGGGGCCTGCGCGAAGAACTGCGAATTCGGCGCTCTTTCCGTGAACGCCGGCGTGGGCTGCGCAGCGGCGATCATCACCGGCCTGCTTACGGGCAGCGAGCCGACCTGCGGGTGTAGTGGAGATACCGCTTCAGGAAGCTGCTGCTAAACGGCCCGGATGGCGAATTCGGCAGACCATTAAAGTTTTGGCTCTTCCGGGTTTTGTGTGGGTGCTTTTTCACTCTTTATCGTCATTTTTGCATATCTCCTTCGCGGCCTGAATGAAATTTTTGACCCGTCTAAGGCCACGTCCGCGCGATCGCGCAAACTCGGCCTTCGGCCTCAGACAGTGCGCGCTCGCCCTTGCGGGACGCTTCCGTAGGCCAAGACGTGTGCCCCAAAATTTCATAGGTCCGCTCCGGGGATATGCGGGGTTGGTTTAAAGATGTTTCATAAAAGCTTCCCATGCGAAGATCTAGGCATGCGACCGAGGACGAGGGTTAAGCATTTCAGACTGCTTGAGCCCCACTTCCCCTTCCTCTATCGGGCGAGTTTCTGAAATGTACCGAGGACGACCGAGCATGCCGTTAAGGATTTTCGCCGGGTGCCCTTCTTTCGGTCACCTTTCTTGGGCACGCAAGAAAGGTGACAACAAACGTGGTAATGTACAGCACAAGATGTCGCAGAGGCGCTCATTTTACACACATAAAAGTCAGAAGAGCCAAAGTTTTTTCTTCGCAGATTTCGCAGATTAAAGGAGGCCGGAATTTTCTGGTTTTAAAATCTGCGTTTTCTGTGACATTTGCGGATAGATTAGTTTTCGCGCACTGAAGGCTAACTTGTGCCGAGTAGCAGGAGGTGTTGCCATGTATTTTATGTCCATTAACAAGTTCAAAGACGATACGGACCGGACAAGGATCAACAGCGTGATTCTTGCCCACCGCGAGTGGGTAAAAAAGCAGCTTGCGGCAGGAACGCTCGTGCAGGCCGGCAAGTGGGGCGAACGGGGCGGCATGATCATCATCAGGGCGGACAGCATGGCAGAGGCCGAAAAGCTCGTGGACCAGGACCCGCTCGCGCAAGCCGGACTCATCACGTTTGAAACGTCCCAGCTTCATCCCGCCGTGGCGTTCACGTAAGGTAAGTTTCGACGCTGTCTGCATCCTTCGGTTTCACGAAGCTTTCGATCTGCACGGGGCTGCAGGTAATTTTCACCGCTCTTCTTCCTCTTGACATTGGACCGATCTTCCACAATAATTACAGTGTTGCCGTCAATGTCGAGGGAGGCCCTGATGCGATCTGTTTTCTCCTGCGTTCTGCTTGCGGTATGCATGGCAGGGTTGTTTGTCACTGCCGCGGAGGCAGTTGAAGCGTCCGCAACGGTTACGACCGAATTGCCTGCGCTCCCCGACCGGCGAAAGCCCCAGTTCACGAAAGACTTCGGTTACGCCCTCTTCCCCTATCCGTACAGCCTTCCCGGCATCGGCTCCGGCCTCGGACTTGTCGGAGGCGCGATGAACATCGCCGACACCTACACGGACGTCTACGGCATCGTCTTTGCCGGTGACGTGCGGGGTGAAGCGCTCGGCGTGGCCGACATACATATCATTCCCCGGACGCTGATCCTCGATGTCGGCTACAGCGGGCTGAATGAGGCAACCATTCAGAGCTACAGCCAGCGGGGCATGCACACGGACAAGAATGACTACCGGCTGCTCGAATTGGGCGACACGGAATACTACGGAGGCCGGCTCACGGCGACGTTCTTTGACCGCCGCTTCGAGGTCTACAGCGCATGGTACCAGGGGGCTTCGAAGCTCAAGAGCATCAGGGACAAAGACGGCAACGTCATCGTCGAGGCGCAGAACTCGCCGCGCCGGAGCGGCCACGTAACGATCTTCGGGACCCGGCTCGACCTGACCGACGACTACTCTGATCCGCGCCGCGGGGTCCGCTTCGACGTGAGCCGCTCGCAGTCTCCGCCGAGCGATTCCGGCCCGGATTACTACGTCATGGACTATAACACCACGGCCTACGTTCCGATCGGCAGGCGCAGCACCTGGGCGTTCAACTTTCTCCGCTCCGATGCCGTCGTCATCCACCAGGGGGAAACAGATCCGTCGAAGCTCCAGCAGCAGCAAGGCCTGAACTGCAGCGACCCGACGCTTACCGCGCAAGAGCAGCAATTCTGCACGGACGTGATCAACAACATGATCGCGAACAACAAGTACGGCACGGCCACCCAGCTCGGCGGCTTCAGCAGGCTGCGCGCCTATCCCCAGGGCCGCTTCCAGGGCGCCCATACGCTGTTCTACGGCACCGAGCTCCGCTGGAACCTGACCGACGAACGCACGCCCTTTGACATTTTCGTGATGAAAGACGTCCGCACCTCGGTGCAGATCGCGGCCTTTTATGAGCTCGGGGTCACGTCCGACGTGTCGAGCGATCTCACTAAGAGATCGAACATGCGGGACGACTACGGACTGGGGTTGAGGGTCGTTACCGCGTCGGGGGTCGTGTTCCGGGGGGATCTTGGGTTCGGCAGCGAAGGCGTCACTCCCGAGATCTTCATCGGGTACCCGTGGGAGATCTAACTGAGGCGGTCGTTCGGTTTACGCCGGATAGTTTCTGGCAACCGCGATCAGTTGCCCGTAATGCTGCATCGCCTGGTTCGCACCCATTCCCTGCACCACCTGGGCAAAATGCGGGTTCGCCTGCTGCATGACTGTTGTCGCGTAGCATTCGCTCACTTCGGTCTCCCTGTCCCGGGCGAAGCGGAACGCCGCTACCTTGGACAGCGTTTTTTCCAGTGCCGGCATATCGATAGCGACTTCGTTTAATTGCTTCGGCGGCTTTTGCACGACCCGTTCCTGGTATTTGATGAGGTCTAGGTACTGCCGTTTTTCTTCCGCCAGTTTCCGAAAGAAGCTCTGCGCCTCTTCGTCCTGCGCGAAAAGCGTCGCGGTCCACTCGTAGGCGTCCCCGACGGCCTTCCCAGCTCAGCGATTTTTTTAAGCACGGAGATGATGTCCACTGCAGCTTCTCCTTTTGTCTCGGACAGTGGCGCGGCCAGGTCCGTTCGCACCCGGGCGAACCGCCTTTGGAACCTCTCCATCGCTCAACCGATGATCTTGACGAGCACCCTTCTTCCCTCTTCCAGCCCTCACCGTAAAAGATCATAACTTCGAGAATTGCCCGCTTCGAAAAAATGCCGCATTGCACCTGTTAAGGCCCGGGAATAGGTAATACTGTCCTTTTTAAAGGCAGCAATGACTTCATCAGTTAACGAGGACCGAATTTTCGGCAAAATTTGAATGAACGGTTGTTACCCGGTAGTCCTCGCCGCTGGCATATTCCTGTTCAAAGGAAAAATGAGCTACTGTTTAATAGAGATATTCAATATCCGCAGACGTAAATCTTGGCATCAACTTCACAATCAAATCGAGATCGACTTTTTCGCTATTGAGTTTTGCCAGATAGTATTGCAAAATGGCGTTCCTGCTCTCTTCATCCAATCCCCTGACAAGAACAATGCAATCGAAGCGTCCCGGCCATAACAAGGCGGAATCCAGGTTCCTGATGTAGTTCGTGGCGCAGACGAGCAACACTCTGTTTCCCTGGTTTTTAAATAAGGCAACCTGCTTGAGGAATGTATTCGTAATAGACTTGTCCAGGCGGGCGGCAAGGCTGAACGCGCTCCTCAAGCGATTCGGCTTGAAACGCCGGAGAAAATAGCGGCTTACTGGCCATTCATACAACTCTGCAGCGGCGAGGATAGGCCAAATTAAAACGACTCTCCACAAAATGACTACGGAGTTGATGTCATCAATCTGGCAAGGGCCTTGTCAAATTCATGGTGTACGAGATAAGCATTGCCATTAATACCCAGATGATGCGAGTCTCGGTAAAGTATAAAACCATCTGACTTCGCATAGCATTTATCGTCTTTGCAAAAATAGGGCATTAAATCGAAAGTAATCAAGGTTGGATGCTTTTTTACGAGTAAGCGTATGACTTCTCGGTATTCAGCTTGTCTGGCTTCAACAATATTGCGTTTAATTACACATTCCTTTCCAGCTCTCCAAGGAAGGCATAATGTGGGGTCAAAATCTAATTCTGGCAGATCGAAAAGAATGATAACTTGCTTGTTAGCCTGGTGAAGAGCAACAATCATTGACTCTAAACCATCTTCAAAAATGGTGCTTCTGTCTGAAAGATTTGGCTGTCTCACTTCTTTTAGTGAATAGAAGCCCGGTGGTGTTTCTTCTCCGAAATTGATGCCCGAAATAGTTGCTGCAAACCTTCCTGAAAGAACAACGGTTTTAATATTTGGATTTTTAGTTAGGAATGATACAATCTCGTTCATGAGGGAGGGACAATATCCTGAATTGTCCCTTTCAACACCAATAAATGGTGGACATCCAGCACCGCCAAGCTGAATAAGATTTTTACCCGATCGTGACGCAGCTGCTTCTACTGCTTCAAATATCGCATTAGCGTGGCTATCGCCAACCAAAGCCATTGTGGGCTCGGAGTTAGGGTTTTGGATTACGCAATATCCTCCAGAAAATCCTACAATTTTATTACATTCTTCGGTGCTATTCATTTCTGGACTCCAACGAAATGCATATATATTCGGCACATAATTGACAAGAGATTGCCCATTAAAAATCGCCCTGTTATTGCCGCTGTGCAGCGTGAGATGCCCGATTTCTTTATTTCTGTTTTGGATATCCGTTATTCTACCCGGTGTTCTCTCTTCTGTCATACTGGAGAATTTCAGTTCCGGTTGCTGCATGAACAAGGTAGGCCCTGAATTGATCACATTATGCCTGAATGAGTAGAAACCGACACAGCCAATTGTAAGCAATAGGGTACACATCACGATAGCTTTGCCCCCGCTATGGCTGCCCAACCGGATTGGTTTCTCAATCAGTTTGTACGTCAGCCAAGCGAGCACAATAGAGAGTAAGACCAAGGCAATACGAATATCTCTTCCAGGAGAACCCTCCATGATGTGCGCATACGAAAGTAAAGGCCAGTGCCATAGATAAAGCGGGTAGCTAATCAGGCCAAACCAAACCATTACACGTCGGGACAACACAACACGGTTAAACCAAGCTTGCGGCCCGGCAGAAATTATGAGATACGTGCCAAATGTAGGCAACAATGCCCACCAGCCGGAATAGACCTCTCTCGAGACAAAAAGTGATGCGCTCCCAATTAGCATAATTCCCAAGGCAGATTGAATATCAAGTAAAGTGACCCCCGTCTGGCGCATACGACTTGCAGAAGAGAACCTTGTACAAATAGCATCAACTCGCGGCCTTGCGATATTCAAGATGCTTATATCATGTAATGTGATGTATGCTAAAGCGCTGCCAATTAATAACTCCCAAAAGCGGGAAATTGGGGAGTAGAAAGGATGAAAAACAATGCGAGGGAAGTGTTGGAAGTGGAAGTTGCCCACATTAACTACAAAAGAAAAAAAAGCGATAGAAATAATGAGAAGCAGAGAATTTATTCGACGCGTCCATGCTACGTAAAGCAAAAGTGGCCAAACGATATAAAATTGCTCTTCTATACCAAGCGACCAAAGATGTAATAACGGTTTAGTCGCAGCGGCTGTGTCAAAGTATCCAATTTCTCTCGCGGAAAACAAGTTTGATACGAAGCCGACACCAGCAGCGATGTGCTTGCTCAGTTGCAGGTATTCATCGGGAAGAAGGGAAGCCCACCCAAATGCATAGCAGGCTATCATTACCATAATCAAAGCGGGAAAGATACGCTTAATACGTCTCGCATAGAACTCTTTAAAGCTAAAGGAACCGTCTTCTATACTGGCAATGATGATGCTGGAAATTAAGAATCCGGAGATCACAAAGAAAATATCAACTCCGATAAAACCACCTTTAACCCAATGGGGAAAGGCGTGGAAGCCAACAACAGACAGAACAGCTAAAGCTCGGAGCCCATCAATATCAGCGCGGTATTTAACATTGATCAAATGTTTTTCTTTGGGGGCGGGGGAGATATGCATATTTATTGCGAGTGATTCGTAATTAGCGTCTGTGTTTTAATGAGTGATTCAGATCAGACAAGTGCATATTGCACCGTCATAGAGCACAACTACACTGTCAACTTAATTGCTAATGGTTTCGCACCCTCGTTCCGGCTAAAATCATGTCGGGGTGAGCGATCCCTACTCCCCAATGATCTTCACGAGTCCCCGTTTTTTTCTCCGGCCATCGAACTCACCGTAGAAAATTTGCTCCCACGGCCCAAAGTCGAGCTTGCCTTTCGTGATGGCTGCAACCACTTCGCGGCCCATGACAGAACGTTTAAGGTGGGCGTCGGCGTTGTCCTCGCCGGTGTTGTGCCGGTACTGCGAGACTGGTTCGTGGGGCGCGAGCTTTTCGAGCCATAGTTCGAAATCGCCTAAAAGACCGCGTTCGTCGTCATTAACAAAAACAGATGCTGTAATATGCATGGCGTTCACGAGTACCAGGCCTTCCTGGACCCCGCTCTCCCTAAGACAGTCCTCGACCTGCGGAGTGATGTTGATGAATCCTCGCCGTGAGGGGACGTCGAACCAGAGTTCTTTGCGGAAAGATTTCATAGAAACAAAAAGGACATTTAACCACGGGTCCCGCTTTGCGGGACACACAGATAAACACAGATTTCAGATTTTACCGTGTGCGACGAAGTCGCCAGTGGTTAAGAACGTATTTGCACTACACGAACTTCACCGCCTTCACCGCCTTGAGCCCCGCGCTGCCGCGCGTCATCACGCCGTAGGCTTTGAGGTCGATCACCTTCTCCTTGCCCTTCTCGTCGACCACTTTCACCTGCTGGCCCTTGCGCACGGAACGGAAGAGCGCAATTTCACCGTTCTTCACGTTCACGAGCTTGACGCCTTTGCCCGCACCGGTCAGGACAGGGACGTCCTTTGCCGCGATGACGACGGCCTTTCCCTCGGAGGTGAGGAACAGAACGTTCGGCAGGTCGAGGATGTCCACGCCCATGATGAAATCACCCGCCTTCACGCCGGCGAACTTTTTCCCGGCGCGCGTGGTAACGCTGTTGAACTGCCCGAGGTCGAACGCGAAGCCGATGCCGCGGCCGGACACGGTGAGCGCCGTCACCTCGCGCGGGGCCAGAGCGAGTTCCGCCTGCTTGTCCTTTCCCTCCTCGGCCGGCGTGCCGGCGAAAACAGTCGTAAGGTTCATGGCGGTGAGGGGCCGCTCGCCGTCTCCGAATTTGAAGAGGTGCTGCACCGGCTCGCCGAACCCGGAACCCGACGGCAGGTCGTGGGCTTTCATAACGTAGACCTTGCCGGCGGACGAGAAGATGGCGATGTTGTCCCGGGTGTTCGCGGGCAGCAGGGCCATGAGCTCGTCTCCTTCCTTGAACCGCAGATTTTCGCCCACGGTCCTGACGCGCCTGATCCAACCCATCTTCGTCATGATCACGGTCACGTCCTCGTGGCTGATAAAGTCCTCCTGCGAGAATTCGACGTCCTCTGCCGCCTTCATCACGGACTTGCGCTTGTCCCCGTAGTTTTCCTTGATCTCCAGGAGCTCGGTCTTGATAAGCCCCCAAATCTTCTTCTGGGAGGCCAGGATCGCCTCGATGTCCTTCTTGAGTTTCGTCTTTTCCGCTTTTTCTTTCAGGATGCGGTCGATCTCGAGTCCGGCCAGCCGGTAAAGCTGCATTTCGAGGATCGCCCGCACCTGTTCGTCGTCGAGCTTGAAATGTTTTTTGAGCTTCTCCGCGGCGTCCTCCCGCGACTTTGACTTGCGGATGATCTTGATGGCCGTATCGAGGTCGTCATAGAGCACCTCGAAAGCCTTCAGAATATGGAGCCGCGCCTTCAGTATGCGCAAATCGAAATTGAGCCGCTTCGTGACGACCTCGTGCCTGAAGTCGAGGAAGTACCGCATCACGTCCTTGAGCGGCAGCCGCTCGGGCTCCATGTTCGGCTTCAGGGCCGTGAAGTTCATGGGGAAGCTGGACTCGAAGTCCGTGTGCTTGAAGAGGTAGGCGGTCACCAGCTCCGGGTTCGCCTCGGCCTTGAGCTCGATCACGACCCGTATGATGTCCGTTGATTCATCGCGCACCGTGGCGACCTGGGGCAGTTTCTTGTCCTCCATGAGGCCGATCATCTTCTCAAGCAGTTTCGCCTTGTTCACGAGGTAGGGAATGGAATGGAAGACGATGGCCTGCCTGCCGCGCGGAAGGTCCTCGACGGTATATTCACCGCGGGTGCGGATAGCGCCGCTCCCGGACTGGTAGATCTCCCGAAGCTCTTTCTTGGAATTCAGGATCTGGCCGGCGGTCGGGAAATCAGGGCCCTTGATGTGCTTCAGCAGATCTTTGATATCAATATCGGAATTGTCGATCATCGCGGCGAGCCCGTCGATCACCTCGCCGAGATTATGCGGCGGGAAGGAGCAGCTCATGCCCACGGCGATTCCCGACGTGCCGTTCACCAGAAGCTGGGGAAAGCGCGCCGGAAGGACGACCGGTTCTTTGAGCGAGTTGTCGTAGTTCGGCCGGAAGCCCACGGTTTCCTTGTCGATCTCGACCAGGAGCTCTTCGGCGATCTTCGAGAGCCGCGCCTCAGTGTAGCGCATGGCCGCCGCGGGGTCGCCGTCCAGGCTCCCGAAGTTGCCAGAGCCCTCGACGAGCGGGTAGCGGAGCGAGAAGGGCTGCGCCATCCTGACCATAGCGTCATAGGCCGCCTGGTCTCCGTGGGGGTGGAACTTGCCGAGGACCTCGCCGACTACGGCCGCGCTCTTCCTGAATTTCGCGGTCGGGCCGAGGCCCATTTCCCACATTGCAAAGAGGATCCTCCGGTGCACGGGCTTCAGCCCGTCGCGCACGTCCGGCAACGACCGGGACACGATCGTGGAAAGGGCGTAGGTGAGAAAGCGGTTCTCGACCTCGGAATGCAGCGCTGTTGTCAGGACTGAGTTTTCTTTTATCGTCATCAGGCGGCCCCTTCTTTAGCAAAAAATGCGGCGGTGAAAAATAATATTCTTTTCTGGGCACGCATTGTACCACAAAAAGAGAATTATTTTCAAAGTAAGTTTTGAGGAAATGGTGTATAATATGACGCATGGTCAACCTTCTCCATCGCCGGGCGGAGTCCGTCAGCAGCGAAACCTTCGAGTGCGGCAACTGCGGTCAGGACTTCAACGCCACGATCATCACCTGGGTGGACGTTTCCAAGACAGTGCAGGCGCGGCACGCGCTTTCGAAGTGGCAGTTCAATATCATCCAGTGCACGCACTGCGGGTGCCGCCATTTTTCCGGGACCCCTTTTTTTTACGAAGACTTCGAGGACGGCCTACTGATCGCCGTGTTTCCCCGCGTTCCCGAAAAGCGGGGGGAAGTCGAATCGATTCTCCGGAAAAAATACGGCTACTATCCGGTCCTGGAATTCTTTTATGATATGACGCAGATGTGGATGCTCCTGTTCTTCCGGGAACACTACCAGCAGAACGCCAACCTCCGCTCGCTTTCAAGGCTCGGCCAGGGGGAAGAGCGCCTCCGCAAAATCCTCCGGTTCCTGAAGGAAAACCCGATCATGATCGATATCCGGGAGACGCTCACGGAATCATTTTTTGACGACAGCGTCAAGGAAAGACTGATGGAGGTCCTGGGGCGGGCGGTCTACGCTCTCGAAGAAATGCAGCCCTGGCCCAGGGACAACCGCTGTCAATGCGGCGCGGACCTGTCGCAGGAGCTCAGCTGCTGCGGCAGCCGGATCAATCTTGAGGAGCATCAGCACCTTTTGTCGAGTCACTACCTTATATATTGCCCTGCCTGCGAGCAGGCCCTGTCCGGAGCGTCCTGCGAGCAGTGCGGTCAAGTGTATACGTGGAGAATCGGCACCGTGCCGACGTTCAGGACCCGTACAAAATCCAGGGCGCGAAAGTCTGCATTACCCGTGCACCGCTTGCACCATATCAAAGAGAGCACCCCCTGAGTCTTGCCGCAGTGCGTTTTTCCCCTCCTCCTATTTGTCTTGACGTATTCGGGGTACCCGGCCTTCAACTGGGCATTCACATTAGGCAAATTTTCCTGTCAGTAAGCGAATAATACATTTACTGCAAATGATACCGGCATCAACTTAACGGGTGCGGGTACACCTACGCCGACAATCACAGGTAATACAATTTTCGGCAATTCTAATGGAATTATATCTGCGGGCACACCCACGATCAGCAATAACGTCATTCGGGCAAATACAACTGCAGGTATAAGCATGCCCTCCGGTTCGCCGATCATTACGGGAAATACTATTGATCTCAATGGCACCGGAATTTCTGCAAGTGGTGGGCCGTTCAGCCCGACGATAACCGGCAATACGATCAACGCCAATACCTCGTACGGCATTTCTTTGACAGCGACCGGCGGAGGTTCGGCAACCATTCTCAGCAACAACATCTATTGCAACACTGCGGCTGATCTTTTCGCAAGCCTCTTTCCTTCAATCGATGTTTCGTCGAATGCCTGGGACCATGACGCGGGCACGATTCCGACAGGCCCAACCACGGCTGTATCCGCCTGCCCGCCCG
The DNA here is from genome assembly GCA_963769335.1 of Nitrospirota bacterium. Classification (GTDB taxonomy): domain Bacteria; phylum Nitrospirota; class UBA9217; order UBA9217; family UBA9217; genus JAJYKN01. The sequence continues at coordinate 177,537 of CAVYLT010000059.1, forward strand.
GCACTGACATTTGCGGCTCTGCAACCTTTACGACTTTTAATCCTGCAGTGGTCGGCGGATGTTTGTAAGAAGAACGCAGCGTTTCATTTAGAACTAGAACGTGAACCATCTGCTCCCCGCTCTTCCACCCAAAACGCAAGAAAGGCGGTGATTCCTCACCGCCTTTCTTTTCCTCAATGCATTCAGATTTACAAGCCTACGCCTTTTCCGTGGCCGCCTTCTGCGCCCTGATTGCCGCTGGGGCTGATACTACGAAGCCGATCGCCGTACCCATGAGGCCGCCAACGACGAGGCTGACCGCCGCTGCGCAAGAGATGCCGACCACGATGCCCATCACGATCGCCGCCCGTACGAAGAGGCTTGGCTCGACTGCCCCACCCATCAGCTTCTGGAGCAGGATCAACGTCCCATAGGACCCGAAGTAAAACCCCGGCATGATGCCGAATACCAGGAACACCAGCCCGCCTGCAGTTGCACCGATCTTCATTCCCGTCTTTACCGTTTCGTTCTTCATGACTATCTCCTTCCGGCCGCAGCCAAAGTATTTTCCTGTTCATGGACGGTCGTGCCGACAGCTGCGCCGGCAAGCCATCCGATGGTTGATGTTGCCGTTACGATCACGATCCCCGCTACGAGGACTCCCAGAAGCATCGCCATGAGGACGATCGCCCTGGGAAAAAGCCCCGGTTCGAGAGGAAGCCCGAAGAGCAAGCCGGCGATCTGGATCCCTGCCGCGCCGCCGAGAAGACTACCCGGGAGTAAGCCGAAGAGCCCGAACAATACCAACCCCGCCCCTGCACCGATGTAAGCACCCTGTTTTGTCATTGTGGTCTTCATTTTCGTTTCCTCCTTTGCGTTCAGTCTTGCCTGGGTAATTGCATCATGCGTGCCAAAAGGTAACATGCTGAATATTCAGCGAACGTAGCTGTCGGGTTCTTTGCAAAAGTGAGAAGATGGATATATTTTTTTTATGTATGCAAAAGCGAAACTTTATATCTTAAAGGGAGTGCAACAGACTGCGTTCGCCACTCAAAATCTTTTCCGTGGTTCGATCTTTAATTGAAATTGGAGTACAGGAGATTTAGCGAGCGGGTGAGCCGAACAGGGTCAACGTTGCCTCAACCCCGAATGGCCATGCTCTTGAGGAGCAACGGACCTGAATAAGTTCGGTCAGCGATCAAGGATCGTTCGTACTTTCACCAGCAGGTCGTAGGGGCTCATGGGCTTGTGAATAAAGTCCAGGCCTTGATCGAGGATATCTTTGACGTTTATGAGATCTTCGGTATATCCACTCGCGAACAGCACTTTGATGCCCGGCTGCAGCTTCTTGATCTCTTCATAGGCCTTTCTGCCGTCCAGCCGTGGCATGATGATATCGATCAGCAGGAGACTCACTTGTTCCGGGCATTCCCTGATTTTTTGCACGGCTTCCTCGCCGTCAACTGCCTCGATGACGCGGTAACCGTACTCCTCAAGCAGGCTCTTCGCCAGGATCCGTAATGACTCGTCATCCTCGGTAACCAGGACCGTCTCCGAGCCCCGCGGAATCGGCTTTTCATCCTTAGTCTGTTCTGTCTCTTCTTTGACCGTTGATCTGACAATCGGAAGATGTAGGGTAAACACCGTTCCCTTGCCGACCTCGCTATAGACATTGATATAACCTTTGTGCTGCTTGATGATCCCGTAAGCCATGGAAAGCCCGAGCCCTGTGCCTTTTCCCACTTGCTTGGTCGTAAAGAAGGGTTCGAATATTTTTTTCCGGATATTTTCATCCATTCCCACGCCCGTGTCCGACACCGTGACGAGGGCATACTCTCCGGGCTTCGCATACTGATGCACTCTGATATAGTCCGCATCCAGTACGACCCGTTCCGTACGTATGATGAGGCGCCCGCCCTCGGGCATGGCGTCCCTGGCATTCGTCGCCAGGTTCATCAACACCTGTTCGATATGGGTCCTGTCCGCCATGACGCTGAGCTCGCCGCAGGACAGCATGGTCTCGAACACGATGTCCTCTCTGATCAGCCGCATAATGAGCTTCCCGATCCTCGATACAAGCTCATTCAGCTCTACCTGCCGGATCACGAGTTCCTGTTTCCGGCTGAACGTGAGCAGGTTATTGGTAAGCTGGGCGGCCCGATGCGCCGCTTCAATTATATGGTCCACGTTGACGGCAAGGGGGGCATCCCCCAGCTTCAGCCTCAAAATCGAACCGTAGCCGATGATCGCGGTGAGAATGTTGTTGAAGTCGTGCGCGACCCCGCCCGCCAGCGTTCCGACTGCCTCCATCTTCTGGGAATGGAGGAGCTGGCCCTCAAGGCTTCTGCGCTCGGTGATGTCGATGAACGTGACCACCGCTCCGATTATCTCCTGATTGCGGATGATCGGATAGGACCAGTACTCTACTTTGACCGGTGTGCCGTCTACCCGCCAAAAGACTTCATTGTCCACGTGGCAGCCCCGGCCGCTTCTGAATGCCTTATAGATTCCGCACTCAGCTTCAGGGTAGCGCGTCCCGTCGGGACGGGAATGATGGATCTTCTCGTGAATGTGCTTTCCGATAAGGTCCTGATCTTTTTTATACCCGAGCACCTGGAGGAATGCCGGATTGCAGAAAGTACAGCGTCCGTACGTATCGACGCCGTATATGGCCTCTGCGGTGGAGTCAAGCAGCAGCCGGATGTGTTCTTCATGTTCCAAAAGTTCCTGCTCGATCCGTTTTCGTTCAACAAGTTCCTGCTTCAGCTCAACGGTCCTTTTCGCCACCCTCATTTCAAGATCTTCCTCGGACCTTTTCCGCTGCTCTATCTCCTGTTCCATGGGCAGCAGGGCCATTCTCTTCATCGCATACCATAGGGCGGCTCCGAGCAGCAGGGAGAAGAGGACCGACCCGAAAATAAGCCTGTTCCTGAGCATGCCCGCAACTTCCATGGCCTTGCTGTGGTCACCGACGATCTCGAAAGACAGCAGTTCCACATTTCCCTGTTTGATTGTTTTTTTTAGAGAATAGAGTGGAATGCCCGGAGGAGCCGGGCGGGAGAATTCCGCGATGACAAAACCGTTCGGCGCAATAGCACGGATCTCCCTGTAGGACTCGTGCTTTTCACCCCAGCGGTTCACGAAGGAGGTTATGGTCACATAGTCGTGCTTCAGGAGCGCCTCATAGGAGGCTTCGGCTATAAGTTCGAGCTCCCGCTCGCCGTTGCTGATAACGATCGACGTTATCGCTTTCCGCTGCTGCGCGGTTACCACGATGACTTCGACGACGAAAAAGACAATGAGGACGGCAACAAAGGCAATCAGCGCCTCTTGTCGACGTGCACCTCTCACGGCTCTACCCCGGCCTTTTTCAGCACCTGCAGGATCTCGCGCAGATTATCGTAGTCACTGTCCATGCCCGGAACGAGGGCACTGAGGTTTTTTTGAATCGTTGAAAGGATCTGCTTGCCTTCGGGCCGGTCTTTAAGACCGATCAGGGCCTTCCGGAGGGATTGGATGGTCTCCTTGGGCAGCTTTGCGCTCGCCACAAAGACATGGTCATGCATTGCAGGGCTGAAGGCGATCGCCTTCAGCCCTTTATGCTCATACTCATAAAACACCTCCTGTTTGACGCAAGCGGCATCAAAATCTCCCACAAGAACAGCGAGGCAGTTGTTCTCCTGGTTGGAGAGGAAGGCATAGCCGGCGAAGTCGCTGACATCCACGCCTTCTTTGAGCAGCATGTACTGGGGCACGAGATGACCCATGGTCGACGCCTTGTCCCCGAAGGCAAATTTTTTCCCCTTGAGCTGGGAGAGCGAACTGATGGGACTGTTTTTTTTGGCAATAATGACCCCTTGGTAGGTCTTCGCCCCGTTCGATTCAAAAACCGCAAGAATCGGCCGCTTGCCATATTCGCCGGTCATGAGAACGTAGGAGGCCGGACCTAACAGGGCAAGGTCCAAATTGCCGGTCGCGATATTCTTGATGTGGTCGGCATAGGAGTTGGCGATCTCTATCGTCACTTGTCTCTTGAGCGCTCTGCTCAGATATTCAGCAAGCGGTGAAAACCGGCGGACGATTTCCGTTGAGGAAAGATAGGGATGGATGCCGAGCTTCAAGGGCGGCTCGGCATGAACACCGATGGGTCGGCAAAAAATGATGCAAAATAACATAATTGTGATATTTCTTCTCCATGACCAGAATCTGAAGCTCATAATTTCCCCTTTTTCCCTTCGCCCATTTTCAGTCTTGTCAGTTTCTGCTATATGTCACGCGTGTGGCGAGGGAACAATATTTTATGTCTCGTACGCCGCGACCACTTGGGCACGCAGTCATATTCAAAAAAGGCGCACCCATGGCGGGACGGCAAGCCATTTATACCTGCTATATCGGTACTTTTCGTCAAAACTTTAATAGTATGCGGTCTCATTGAGTATATTCGTAGCGTTTCAGAGTTCAATGATGAGATCAGCATCTTTCTTCCCAAATTATGTTTCGATTAGAAGAACGTTAACGAAGGCGATGGCGCATGTCGATGAGTACTGATGCTGCTAACGCTTTATACGGGAAGTTGAGAAGAACTTTTGAAGGAAGTGTTGATATCGCGAAGAGACGCAATGACCCATGCTGCCGGAAGGACCTTTGCTGGAAGAGATGACATAGTATTCTGAGCGGCTCAGCTCATCAAACGGCTTATGTCTTCTTATTCATGGCGCAGAGCAGTGATAGGGTCCAGCCGTGAAGCTCTCCACGCTGGATAAAAACCGAAGAAGACTCCAATGGCGACTGCGAATATCGGAGCGACGATGAGAGCTTTGAGAGGGATGGACATGGGCCATCCCAAAGTATATCCCGTGATGAACGAGCCTGCCACGCCTGCGAAGACCCCTGAGATGCTGCCGAAGGCGCTCAATATCACGGCCTCGCTGAGAAACTGTGCCTGTATCGCCCGTGACTTCGCCCCGATCGCGAGGCGCAATCCAATTTCCCTCGTTCGTTCGGTCACCGACACCAACATGACATTCATGATACCGATCCCGCCGACAAGAAGCGATATGGAAGCGACGCTGGTAAGAAACAGGGCGAACGTCCTGTTCGACGCGATTTGGGCCTTAATCACATCTTCAGGCCTGCGGATATTGAAATCATCCGGATTTCCCGGTCTTATGTGGTGCCTTTCGCGCAGCAGCGTGGTGATCAGGACGACTGCCGGTTTAACGGCATCAAGAGACTCGGCCGAACATAATATATCATCGAGCCATGCAAATCCCTTCCCTTTCAGTCTCTTCTGTGCGGTTGAATAGGGCATAATGACAGTGTCATCCTGATCCTGGCCCGTTGGTGTCTGGCCTTTAGGCGCGAGAACGCCAATGACCCGGTATAGCTGCGTATTGATCCGCACCATACGTCCAACGGCTTCCTCGTATCCGAAAAGCTCCCGACGTACTGTCTGGCCGATCATAATGACATTGGAGACGTGCTTTACGTCCTCATGCGTGAATGGCTCCCCTTCTGCCACCTGCCAACGCTTGATACCGAAATATTCAGGAGTCACGCCACGATAACGCGTTGTCCAATTGAGTTTTCCGCAGGCAATGAGCAGACTCCCGTCAATGTTGGGGGTTACACTCTTGATAAACGACACTTCATGGAGAATTGCTTCGGCGTCTTCCATGGTAAGAGTGGTCATCCCGAGGCTGCCTGACCGTACGCCGTTCACATTGCGGGAACCGGCCTCGACCCACACGAGGTTGTCGCCCAGGTTATGGAGCTGTTCCTCGGCGCGATGCGAGCCTGCCGTGCCGATTGCCACAACACAAACTACCGCACCGATGCCGATGGTAATGCCGACTGCCGACAGCGCACTCCGTGTTTTGTTGCGAGAGAGGGCGCGAAGCGCTTCGCGGACCAAAAGACTGAAGGGGATGATGATGGGATTTTTTTTGTTGCCTGACATAAAGCACTAACCGCATAGTAACGAAGGATGGAGCAAGTTACCATGATTTGAGAGGTCTGTCAAAAATTTCTCTTCCCGGTGCATTTTTTTCAGCACGTTGTCGCCGCATGAAGCACTGCCTCCGCCAGCGGCTCACCGATGGACGCGCACGCGGTCCCGAAACTGGTCCTTTTTTTCTCTTTGTTAATTATCCTAAAAAAGCATTTGACACGGAAAAAGCTGATAAGAAGCGGATCAGAGCTGATAATTCAAAAAAAGGAGCTTCACCCTTCTGGCGAGGCTTCAAGTTCGATCCTTATCTGCCTTTATCCGAAGTAAATCCGATTTTTCAGTGTCAAATGCTCTTTCTGGGATTACCTCCAGAATATTTACAGAGGATGCGGAGAATGCGTGGCGCCAAGCTGCGCATCATCCCCGCAAATGGCAGTCCACGAAGTGGCCCTTGCCGAGGTCGGTGGTGCGCGGCACGATCTTGTCGCAGGGCTCGAAGCGGTAGATGCAGCGGGTGTGAAAACGGCAGCCGGGCGGGATCTGGGTGGGGCTCGGAATGTCGCCCTTGAGCAGGATGTGCTTTTTCTTCACCAAGGGGTCCGCAACCGGGATATCGGCGAGCAGCGCCTCGGTGTAGGGGTGCGATGGATTGCGGTAGATCTCTTCGGCAGGCGCGACCTCCATGATCTTGCCGAGATACATCACGACGACCCGGTCGGAAAAGTGGCGCACGATGTTGAGGTCGTGGGCGATGAACAGAAACGAGAGCTTCAGATCCTGACGCAAGTCTTCGAGGAGGTTGATGATCTGCGCCTGGACGGACACATCGAGCGCAGACACCGGCTCGTCGGCCACGATGAACGACGGACCGCTGGCGAGCGCCCGCGCAATGCCGATGCGCTGCCTCTGGCCGCCGGAAAACTCGTGCGGGTAGCGCCGGAGCGCATCGACGGGGAGCCCTACCTTTTCGAGCAGCGCCGTCCCCCGCTCTTCCAACTCGTCGTCCCCTGCCATACCGTGGATCACGAGCGGCTCGGTGATGATCTCCTGGACCCGCATGCGCGGATTGAGAGACGCGAAGGGGTCCTGGAAGATGATCTGCATCTGCTTCCGGAGCGACCGGAGCTCATGCTTTCCCAGCAAGTTGAGGTCCCTGCCCTCGAAATACACGCTGCCCGAGGTGGGCTCAAGCAGCCTCAAAGCGAGCCTGCCGAGCGTGGACTTGCCGCAGCCGCTTTCACCCACGAGACCGACTGCCTCGCCGCGCGCCACCGTGAGCGTGACGCCGTCCACGGCCGTGGCCTCCAGCTTTTTCCCGAACCCGGCCTTCACGGGAAAAGTTTTCTTTATGTTGTCTATGACGAGAAGTTCATTTGCCATATAATTCACTGGTTCGTCCGAATAAAAGTGAAAAGACAGTGCTTAACCACTGAGGTCACAGAGATACGGCGCGATATTATTTACGAACAGCACGTCAGCTTCACTTCGCTTCCCAGCACCGCACGAAATGTCCGGGCTTCACCTCCACGAGGTCCGGCGCTGCCTCGCATCTGCCCGTCTTGATGTCGCACCGGGGAGCGAAGGCGCACCCTGTCGGAAGATCGTCAAGCCTCGGCACGGTCCCGGTGATCGTGCGCAGTCTTTTGTGGCCCTCCCCTCCGGGCTTGGGGATCGACGCCATGAGACCGCGGGTGTAGGGATGCTGGGGGTTCGCGAAAAGCTCCCTGGTTTCGGCCCGCTCCACGATCCTGCCTGCATACATGACCGCCACCTCGTGGGCTCGCTCGGCGATAAGGCCCAGGTCGTGGGTGACCAGGACCATGGCCATGCCCATCTCCTGCTGGATCTTGCCCAAGAGTTCGAGGATATGCGCCTGGATCGTAACGTCGAGAGCGGTCGTGGGCTCGTCCGCGAGGATAAGCGAGGGTTTGCAGGCGATGGCCATGGCGATCATCACGCGCTGGCGCATGCCGCCCGATAGCTGGTGCGGATATTCCTCCACGCGCTTCTCGGGCGAAGGGATGCCGACGGAATGCAGGAGTTCGACGGCCGATTTCAGCGCTTCCTTCCCGGTGATGTTCCGGTGCGCCGTCAGGACCTCGGCGATCTGGTTGCCCACGGTAAATACGGGATTGAGCGCGGTCATGGGCTCCTGGAAGATCATGGAGATTCGCGCTCCGCGGATCGCCCTCATTTCAACAGGGGAGAGCGCAAGCAGGTCCCTGCCTTCAAAGAGAATTTTCCCTGCAACGATTTTCCCCGGATACGGTACGAGGTTGAGGATGGAGAGCGCGGTCACGGTCTTGCCGCACCCGGACTCGCCTACGAGCCCGAGCACGCGTCCTTTTTGCAGCGCAAGGCTTACGTTGTCGACTGCTTTAACCACGCCGGACCGCGTGAAGAAATGGGTGGTAAGACCCTGTATGTCAAGAAGGTCCACCGAAGGGGCTCCGCTCAGGGATTCTGGGTTTCTACGAAATTCAAGTATGTTCGAACGGCTGGATGATCGGGATCGAACAGGAGCGCCTCGCGCCATTCCTCTTCGGCCAGACCGTAAAAGCCCTGCGAGTAGTAAGTAACGCCGAGGTGCAGGCGCGCGGGAATGTACCGGGGATTGCACATCTTGGCCTGGCTGAATTCCTTTATTGCTTCATCGAACAATCCCTTGTCTCGGTAGGCGATCCCGAGATGCGTGATGATGTCCGCAAAGTTCGGACAGAGGCGGAGGGCCTTCTGGTATTCTTCGATCGACTCGTCCAAAAGGTGGAGATTGTAATACATGTTGCCGAGCCGCAGGTGCTCGTCGGCCAGCTTGCCCTTGACGAAGGGATCGATGCCCGAGGTCGGGGTCTTCCCGGCCTTTTCCCTGAAATGGGCCGCTCGCTCGAAGACCTCGCGCGCCTTTTCGTATTTGCCGAGATCGCTGTAGGTGATCGCCAGGTTGAGCGAGGCCTCGGTGTAATCGGGATTTACGGCAAGGGCTTTTTCGAAGGCCTGCACCGCCAGCTCGAGACGGTTCGTTTGATTATAAATGATGCCCATTTTGTTGAGAATGTCGGCGAAGCCGGGATTGGTCTCCAGAAATTCCTCAAAAAAGTGCTCCGCCATAATATATTCTTTTTGATCGAATGCTTCTGCTCCCTGTTTGTACAGCTCATCGAGCTTTGACATGATTACCCCGTCTTCCGTGAGATAGCAAGGCCCTTATCCAGTTTGTGTAAAAAAATTTAGCACACCTCGCCATAATATGTCAATGAAAAACCAAGAGAAAATATTTTGCTTTTTCGAGGATAATGTGCTTCCCTGAATCCATTTTTAGGGGAACGAGGGACGCAGTACGCCGGGTTATTGAACAGATCAAGGCCTGATGTTTTCATAAAAGTCTTCATTACCGCTCTCGGGAACCGCCTCTCCATACAACACAACATCAACATACTGAGGGAATGATTCCGGACAAGCCGGAGTGGCATCAAAGTGCGTTAATCGATATGAGATCATCTCGCATGATTCTGTATTTCTGTGGTTTTCTGACAACAGCACAGGGCAATGAAGTCTTTTTTACCACAGCATGAATATCTCCATTTTTTCAACATGCTGATTTTATTATATTTTTAATATTTAATCAGTGGCATGCTGATTGCTATAGTTTTCGTATTGAAATTGAAGGGGAATATATCATGGTCAGATTTCAGCGTACATTAAAAACCGAAATACACTGCGAAGGCATCGGCCTCCATACCGGCAAACCGGTCAGGATGGCGCTCAAGCCGGCGCTGGCAGGCACGGGCATTGTTTTCCGCCGGACCGACCTCGGCGGCGCCGAAGTTAAGGCAGTTGCTGCCAATACGGCATCGACCGGGTATGCAACATCTCTCAGCGTGAACAGCGTGTCTGTGAAAACCGTCGAGCATCTGCTTGCGGCCTTCGCCGGGCTCAATATCGACAATGTCGTGGTAGAGCTTGACAGCGAGGAAGTCCCGATCATGGACGGCAGCGCCCGTCCTTTTGTGCGGATCATTGTCGAAGCGGGCATCCGGACCCTGGAAACGCTCCAGCCCGTGCTCAAGATCATCAAGCCCCTCTTCGTACGCGAAGGCAATAAACAGCTGGCCATCTGGCCTGCGGAAACGACAAGCGTCTCCTATTTCATCGATTTCAACCACCCGATGCTCAAAGAGCAGAGCCTGCAGTACCAGCCGACGGAAGAGGCCTTCCTTCGCGAAGTATCCGATGCGCGCACTTTCGGGTTCCTGAGTGACGTCAAGGCCCTCCAGGCCAACGGCCTTGCAAAAGGCGCGTCATTGGACAACGCCGTGGCCCTCGGCGAGGACTCCGTGCTGAACAAGGACGGACTGCGGTACAAGGACGAGTTCGTGCGTCACAAGATCCTGGACCTCATCGGCGACCTGTCGCTTCTGGGCATGCCGGTCATCGGCCACATCGTGGCGCACAAATCGGGTCACGGCTTGAACGCGCAGATGGTGACCAAGCTCCTGAACACACCGCAGAGCTGGGTCCTGCTGGGCTCAGCTGCTGAAACGGCAATCGGGCAACCGGAGCAGTTCCAGCACGTTGCCCTGTAACGCATAATTCAAGCAAAAAAAAGAAAGGCCGACGCCAATCAGCGTCGGCTTTTTTATGCTATTGCAGCGTGACTATTTCAGCCAGCTGTACCCTTGTAGCACAGTATCTCCCTCTCCCGCTTTCTAGCCCGTCCGTCTCAAAAATTCTTCCATGATCGCAACGCCGGAGCTTGTGCCGATGCGTTCCGCTCCAGCTTCGATCATCGCGGTTGCCGTTGCGAGGTCCTTGATTCCACCCGCTGCCTTGATGCGGCACGACGGCCCGATCGTATTGCGGATCAGCCTGATGTCGTCCGCCGTGGCGCCGCGGGGTCCGTAGCCGGTCGAAGTTTTGATGAATTCGGCCTGGGAACGAACCGCGATCTGACAGACGCGCACAATCTCGTCGGGCGTGAGACTCCCGGTCTCGATGATGACTTTATGGACCTTCTGGGGGGTCATGGCGATGACATTTTTGATATCGACCTCGGCGGCGTCGAAGCGGCCCGATTTCACCAAGCCTATGTTGATCACGATATCGAGTTCGCCGGCGCCGTTCTTAACAGCCTCCATGGCTTCGACGATCTTTACCGTCGTCGTGCTCGACCCGTGGGGGAAACTCACGACGCAGCAAACCTTGACCAGCGAGCCGGACAAAAGATCGCGGGCCCGAGCGACGTGGGAGCTGTTCACCACGACACAGGCAAAGCCGTATTGCTTCGCTTCCCTGCATGCCTTCTCAAGGTCGTCCAGCGTTGCGTCGGGCCGGACCAGTGTATGGTCGATGAGGTACGCTAACTGGCCTGCATCTTTAAACATGCAAGAACCTCTTTCTTGTACGCCTGCTGCAGCGCGGCGGTGACCGGTCCCGGCCTGCCGTTCCCGACGGTTTTTTTGTCGATCTTCGTGACCGGCATGATTTCCATGGTCGTGTTCGTGATGAAACATTCGTCGGCAGCATAAAAATTCCCCGGTCGCAGCAGACGCTCGCTGACGGTTACTTTTTCCCTGGCTGCAAGCCGGAGCACCAGGTCGCGGGTAACCCCTTTGAGAATGCCGGTGTCCAGGTGCGGCGTGTGCAGCACGCCTTTTTTAACCAGGAAAATATTGCTGATGGTCCCTTCTGCAACATAGCCCTGCCAATTGAGCATGATCCCCTCGAAAGCACGGACCTTGACCGTTTCGATCTTGGCGAGTATGTTGTTCAGAAAGTTGGTGCCCTTGATGGAGGGCGGCAATGCGAGGGGATGGTTACGCCGCGTTTTCACGATTGCCACTGCCACACCGCGATCATAATATGCCGCAGGATAATCGTGGAACGGTTTGACGGTGATCACCATCGTGGGTGCGGAACAAAGCGCCGGATCCAGCCCGATTTCTCCGGGGCCGCGCGAAATGTGGAGCCGGACGTAGGCTTCCCGGAGTTTGTTGACGTTCAATGCTTCGATCAGGGCATCGCCGATCTTTTCGAGCGGGAGGGGAAGCTTAAGGGATATGGCGTCGGCCGAGCGTTTCAGGCGGGAGAGGTGTTTCCTGAGAAGGAAGAGTTTGCCGCCGTAAGCGCGCATGGTTTCATAGATGCCGTCGCCGTAGAGAAATCCGTGGTCGAAGACGGAGACCAGCGCCTGTTCCTCGGCGACAAAGTGGCCATCAAGATAAACCAGCATGAAGAAAAAGTATCATTATTGGCCGGGCCTGTCAAGGAGGAAAGGGGCGCAAGGCCGATGCTCCGGTTTATCTCATTCTGCCCGGTTGCTTTCATGCAGCCAACGCACGATGATCGGCAGGAGGTTCCTTGGCGCAGTCCTCACGCTGAAGGCCATGAACTTGTTGAGGAAACCGTGGATCACCACGGGCTTTCCTTTCTTCATTGCATCATAGCCCGTGCGCGCAACGGCCGTTGCCGAAGCCGGCTTGACAAACCGAAAAAGCCTCGACTGCCCCACCTCTGCAGCCGTCGCAAACCCGGTTGCCGTGGGCCCCGGACACAGTGCCGTAACGGAGACGCCGGTGCCCTTCAGTTCACATGCGAGCGCTTCGGAAAAAGAGAGCACATAGGCCTTTGTCGCATAGTAGACCGACATGAAGGGGCCGGGCTGGAACGCGGCCGTGGAAGCAACATTGACGATCCTGCCGCTCTTGCGCTCGACCATGCCCTTCAGAAAAAGTTTCGTGATTCGTGTCAGGGCCGTGACATTCACCGCGATCATCTTTTCTTCTTTCGGCCACTCGGTCTCGGCAAACGCACCGAGGTCCCCGAATCCCGCGTTGTTGATCAGGATGTCTACGGCGATCTTCCTGCTTTCGAGCTCCCGAAAAATTTCCTCCGGAGCGCCCGCTTTCGACAGGTCCTTTCCCATGATCAGGACCGAAACAGGAAAAGCCCTTTCGAGTTCCTTTTTGACGTCGCCGAGTCGACCCTCGTTGCGTGCGACCAGCACAAGAGTGCTGCAATCTCTTGCCAGGAGCTTCGCAAATTCATAGCCGATGCCGCCGGAAGCGCCGGTGATCAAGGCTGTTTGGTTCTTCATTCTGCACCTTCTTTCCTGGGTCAATTATATCAGAAACGGGATAGTCCTCAGCCGTTGCAGATACTGCCGGGGAGCCGCGCCGACAAAGATCAAAAAATCTTTCGCAGCCATTTGAGGTGGTTTTTGTAAGGAGGATAGCGCAGCGGGATGTCGAACCAAAATCCACTCTTGATAATGCTCCGTTCATGCGAGAAGGCGTCGAAGCTGGCCTTCCCGTGGTATTTCCCGATTCCGCTCGGCCCGACGCCGCCGAAGGGAAGGCAGGTGGTCTCGTGGATGACCGTATCGTTGATACACCCGCCTCCTGCCGATGTTTCCTGCAGCACGCGGTCCTGGAGGGCCTTGTCCCGCGAGAAAAAATACAGGGCCAGCGGCTTCGGCCGCTCATTCACGAACGCGATGGCCTGCGATAAGTCCTCATACTCAACAACCGGCAGGAGCGGTCCGAAGATCTCGTCCCGCATGATCGGCTCGCTGCCTGTAATGCCGTCGATAATCGTGGGTGCGATATACCGTGACGCGCGTTCGATCCGGCCTCCGGTCACGATCGTCCCCTTGCCGAGAAGGTCCGCAAGCCGGTTAAAATGCGCGTCATCGACGATCCGGCCGAAGTCCGGACTCTGCGCGGGATTTCTGCCGTAGAACTGATGAATGCAGTTCACCATAAGGTGGAGCAGCGCCTGTTTGATGCGCTTCTGCACCAGAAGATAATCCACCGCCACACAGCTCTGACCCGCATTGAAAAATTTGCCCCATACGATCCGGCGGGCGGTGTAGTCCAGGCGCGTGTCCGCGTCGACGATGCAGGGGTTCTTCCCGCCGAGTTCGAGCGTGAGCGGCGTGAGGTGTCTGGCTGCGGCGGCCATCACGATGCGTCCAACAGCAGGACCGCCGGTGAAAAAAATATGGTCAAACCGCTCTTCGAGCAGCATCTGGGCGGTTTCCGCGCCACCCTCGAGGATAGAGACATACGCCGGATCGAAAATGCTGTTGATGATCTTCGTCAGGAGATGGGAGATGCGGGGCGCTGCAATGGATGGCTTGAGCACGGCGCAGTTGCCTGCCGCGATGGCGCCGACGAGCGGCGCGAGCATGAGCTGCACGGGAAAGTTCCAGGGTCCGACGATGAGGGTCACTCCGTACGGTTCGGCGATCGTGGAACTCTTGCTTGGAAAGTACGCAAGCGGCGTCCGGACTCTTTTCGGTTTTACCCAGCACTTGAGATGCTTCAGTGTGTAATCGATCTCGTTGATCACGATCGCGGTCTCGCCTCCGTAGGCCTCGAAGGCGGGTTTGTTCAGATCGGCTTTAAGAGCAGCGAAGATCGCCTGTTCGTTATCGATGATCGCGTTTCGTAATATCTTGAGTTGGCGGATGCGGAAGGACAGGTCCCTGGTCTTAGCCGAAGAGAAGTACGTACGATGGTTCTCGATGAGTTTGAGGATGTGCGATTTGTCCATGGTTCTCCGGGCGCGCTACCGCGTCGTCGCGAACTTCTTATGTTCTTTTTTGCAGATGATCTGGATTACGTTCCTTCCCGACATGGCCACAGCGGGCAACCCGCCTCCCGGCTCGACCCAGTGTCCGGCCATGTAGAAATTGTCCAGCCCCGGCAAGGTCTTCTTCATCACCTTGCCGAAGCTCCACGTTTCAGAAGTGACCTGCCATCCTTCGAAGCTCCCCTTCCAGTTCCCCGTGTAGCGCACGAAGGTGGTCGGCGATGCAACATCGCGCATCTCCACCTGGGAGGCGAAGCCGGGAAACCGCTTGTCGAGAATGGCGATCACCGTGTCGGCCATCTTCTCTTTTTCCGCCTTGTATTGTTCATCGTTCTCGCGGAGTCTTTTCCAGTATAGGTAGTCCGTGGACAGCATGACCACCAGGACTGTTTTGCCCTCTGGCGCGAGCGTCGGATCGAAATTATAAATGTGGAGACCGATGTATTTCTGCTCCTTCCCGCCGACAACCAGCGGCTCCTGGAGCTCGATCATGAGTCCTGCTGAAGGCGGGATCTCCGGAAAGGTCCTGTTCACTCCCAGTGCAATATACATGAGCGGCGGAAAGGGAATGAGCTTCTCATAATATCCGCGGACCGTATCGTCGACGTACTTACCCTCGAGCATCTCGAAGATCGTGGCATGTCCGTCCGCGGCGGAGATCACGTAATCCGCGCGGTGTTCTGTCCCGTCTTCGAGTCTGATGCCGGCTGCGCGCCCGTTTTCGGTCAGGATCTTCACGACCCTGGATTTGTAGATCATCTCGCCGCCGAGCGAAAGGTACCGTTTTTCTATTGCCCGGGAAAAGGGGAGTGATCCTCCGATGGGGTATCCCGCCGCCCTGTTGTGCATCCAGGCGAAGGTCATGAGCATGAAGGTCAGGGGGAAATCGGGCATGAACAGCAGGGGAAAAGACTCGCGGATCAGGCGGTTCCTGAACCGGTTGCCGAAGTCCTTGAGCGACACCTTGTTCCACTTCCAGAGCAGCCGCAGAAGCCCGAAGTTCTTAACGATCATCTTCAGCATGTCAAAGAGGCCCATGACCTCCGGAGCCTTGTCGATGGGCGGTTCGTAACGCGCACATTTCCTCACTGCGTCGATGAACTCGTCGATGACGGGAATGTCTTCGGGCGCCAGTTCCTTCATGTGACGCTCAAGTCTGTCAATATTGGCATACACGATAAACGTTTGCCTGTCGGCACCTTCGATCCGTCCGTACTCGTCAAAATAGATTACGTCCTTTCCTTCCAGCGCGCCGAGCTCCCGCCAGATGGTATGAAATTTCGAATTCGGACCGGAGCCCACGAGCCAGTGGATGCAGCCGTCCACCGTATACCCCTGCCGCTTCCAGCTTGTGCAGAGCCCGCCGGGCTTTTTCTTGTGCATCTCGAAGATGCGCGTTCGGAATCCGTTCGTCTGACCGTAGCACCCGGCCGAGAGCCCGGCGATCCCGCCGCCGATGATGATGATCGATTTGTCGCTCATGAATAACCTCCCGGTCCTTACTTCTTGTTTCTTAATTCCTACTTATCACGTGCTCTCCTCAGGCTTTCCCGAGTTTCTTCAGGAACCCGTACATATCGAAGCCGGCGCTGATCAGTTCCTTTGCCCGTTCCACCTTCCTTTTTTCCCTGATGCTCGTTTTGCCCATGCGGAACTCGATCATGTCGATGGCGGAGAACGTGTCGCCGGGCACGGACAGGATGGGAACGCCGCGCGCCCTCGCCTTGCCGAGGACCACCTCGTTGGTCTGGAACCCTCCGGTAAGAATGATGCACTTCGTCGATGTTTCAAGCGCCGCGAGCTGGATATCAGAGCGGTGGGCGCCGGTGACCACGGCCTTGTTCGGGACCCTGCGGAAGTAATTGAGCGCACTGTCCACATCCATGGCGCCGATCAGAAAGTTTTCCACGAACTCGTCCAGTTTGTCCTCACTGCACAAAACCTTTCCGTTCAGGATCTCATTCAGCTGTCTCACGGTCGCAGACTCCAGGAACTTGTCCTTGGGAATGACGCCGAACAGGGGAACTCCTTTTTTTTCCAGGAACGGCTTGACCGTGTTTTTTGCGAACTCCATCGTCGCTTCCGGCACTTTATTGAGCACACCTCCGACGTAGCGTTTGCCGAGGACCGATCGCGCCCCGAAGAGCGAATCTGCAGAGATGTCTCCCCGCCACGGTTCGACCAGAAGCACCTTCGCATCGACTTCTGCGGAGAGCGATACGGCATCGATCCCGAGGAGTGCGCCTTCCATGAGGTCGCTTGCGCCGCAGAGAATGACGAAGTCTTTTTTCTTGAACGCTCTATAGGCCGCAAGGACCCGCTTCTTCGCATCGATGATCTTTCCCTGAAAGAGGAGCGTTTGCTCCTCGTAGCTCATGACGAAAGGCGAGATCACGTCGAGCGGCTCGTCGAGCCCGAGGGTCTCCCTGATGAAGGGGGCATCGGCATCGTACACGTCCTTGCCGGTCTTTATTGGCACGTTCCCAAAGGGCTTCATCATACCGACCTTGTAGCCCATATCGATGAGCTTCAGGGCAAGGCCGAGGGAGACGAATGTCCGACCGGCGTAACCGGTGTTGGATGCTATGAGGATGGGAACCATGTGAACCTCCTAGAATAAGGGTCAAGTAGCATGGGTCAAGGAAACCGAGATTCAAAGGCAAGGTCGAGGAGCGGGGGCTAGGACACATCCCCTCGCTACTTTGCTGCCGCCCCTTTGCCTTCCAATGCTCTAATAAGCCCCCTGATGATGCGTGCTGTTTCCTCTCGGATTTCATTTGCTGCCGAATAATCACTCTCAGTCAGATAACCGAGATCTCTTGCCAGCAGAAGATACGTCTCCACCTCTCCTAATGAACCTTTGGCGATGAACAGAAACTGAAGATATTCCTTTCGATGATTCCGCTCGTAACCTTCTGCGATATTTGAGGGAATTGAAACTGCGGCACGCTGGATCTGCGATGTCAAAGCATAAGTCTCCTTTTTCGGAAACTTTTCCGACAGCCGGTAGATCACTACGGTCAATTCGTATGCCTTCTTCCAGGCATTCAGCGTTCGAAATCCTCTTGTTTCTTTTTCCACGGTTTTTATCCTTTTCCCCTTGCTACTTGCTGCTTGACCCTTGACCCTGAGCCGCAAAAATTATTCTCGCATCGAGCGCGATCGCGCCCTTCTCCATCACCATGAGCGGGTTGATGTCCAGTTCCTGGATCTCCGGGAAGTCGGACACCAGGCATGAGAGGTTCACGATGTAACTCGCTATGGAGCTGATGTCCACAGGCCGCTCGCCGCGCGCGCCGCGCAGGAGACCGATGGTCTTGATGTCGTTGATCATGGCAAGAGCGTCCCTGCGGGCCACGGGAACGATCCTGAAGGCCACGTCTTTCAGCACTTCGACGTAGATGCCGCCGAGGCCGAACATGATCATGTGGCCGAAGGTGCGGTCATAGGTCACGCCGAGGATCACTTCCTTGCCGCCCTTGAGCATTTCGAAGATCATGACGCCCTTGATGAAGGCATCGGGCATGATGCGCCGCGCATTCGACGTGATGTCCAGAAAAACGTCTTCGGCCTCCTTCTGCGATTTCACGTTCACGCTCACGCCGCCCACGTCGGTCTTGTGCAGGATGTCGGGAGACGATATTTTCATGACCACCGGGAAGCCGATCTGCGATGCGATCCGGCCGGCGTCCTTCGACGTTCTGGCCATGGCATGCCTGGGGAACTGGAACCCGTAGTACGTCAGGATCTGCATGGCCTCTTCTTCGCCGACCTGATAGATCCCTTTTCTCAGAATGGAGGCAACGGTCTCGGCAGCGGCATCGAAATTGTACCAGGAAGTCACGAGTTCCTCGGGTTGGCGGTTCTTCCACGTCCGCTGGTCCGAGAGGCGCTTGAAGGCCTTGACCGCAAGTTCGGGATAGGAAAAGTTCGGGATGGACGCTGCCTTGAGCATTGCTATGCCCGCACGCACGCGTTTCTCACCCATGAATGACGTTATGATCGGCTTGGTCGTGGATCGCGCCGTTTTAATCACCGCTTCGGCCGTCTTTTCCATGTCCGTCATGGCCTGGGGCGTAAGGATCACGAGTATGCCGTCCACGTTCGGGTCTTTTGCGGCCTGCTCGAGAACGGCTGCATAGCGCTCCGACGTCGCGTCGCCGATGACATCCACGGGATTGAAGATCGAGGCATTGGGCGGGAGCTTCGGCGCCATTGTTAGAAGGCTCTCTTTGGTCATGCGCGGCAGCTCGATGCCCATCCGCTCGGCAGTGTCCGCTGCAATGATGCCCGGGCCGCCGGCATTGGTAATCACCAGCAGGCCGTTTCCTGCCGGGATCTTCCCCTCGGAAAAAGCAAGCGCCGTGTCGAACAGGTCCTGCACACCCTGGGCACGCATCACGCCGGTCTGCTTGAACGCGGCGTCGAAGGCGATGTCCGAACCGGCAAGCGCACCGGTATGGGACGATGCCGCCCGCGCTCCCGCTTCGGTGCCGCCGGACTTGAGCAGGATGATGGGCTTGAGCTTCGTGGCTTTCTGCGCCACCTCCATGAAACGCCTGCCGTCCACCACGTCTTCGATGTACCCGAGGATGAGGCTCGTCTCGGGGTCGGTCATGAAATATTCGATAAAGTCGATTTCCGAGAGGTCCGCTTTGTTTCCCAGGCTGATAAACTTCGAGAACCCTACGTCGTTCCCGATGGCCCAGTCCATGATCGCAATGCCCATGGCGCCGGACTGGGAAAAGAAACCGATCTTTCCTTTCGGCAGCATGTCGGCGGCAAAGGTCGCGTTCAGGTCCGCCGCCGTGTTGATCAGGCCGAGGCAGTTCGGCCCCAAGATGCGAATATGCTGTTCCTTGCTGATGGCCTTGAGTTCCTCCTCAAGGACCGTGCCGCCGGCGCCTGCTTCCTTGAATCCCGCGCTGATGACGATTGCGGAAGTAACGCCGCAGGCAGCGCACTCCCGGAGCGAGGCGGAAACGGCCTTGGCGGGGATCACGATGACCGCACAATCGACGTGCTGTTCGATGTCCGATATTCTTGCATAGACCCTGAGACCGAGGATCTCTCCGCCGGCCGGGTTCACGGGGAAAAGCGCGCCTTTGAACTTGAACGTCTGGAGGTTCTTCAGGACCGCATGGCCGACCTTTTTAGCATCTGCGGATGCGCCGATGACGGCAATGGCCCCGGGAGTGAACAGGGATTCAAGCATGATACTTGTAAGTGTAATTGAGAATTGGTTGACGGTCAAGGGCGCTGCCGGGGAATAATTAATCCGCTCATCATCGAATGAGTATTTTTTCTCTTCCTCAAGCAGAGCGAGTCGGCAATCCATCCCGAAAAAGGACTCCCGTCCCCTCGACTCTCGCGGCAAGCGCTCGTGAAAGCCGGGGCAGCAAGCCGGATGAAAGACAACCTGTTGACTCAAGGCTGTTCATATTATATTGCGATTTTTATTAATTCGCCGCGTGAACGCCGGAGTACAGGGGGCCGCATGCGTTCATGCTTTACTCACGGCAAGGCGCAGGGTACGCGTAGGGCCTTGAGAGGATGCGGCTTTTCAGTTGGTCATGAGCCAGTCCTTGGCTTCGTTCACGTTCTCAAAAATATGGATCTTCCGTTTTGAAAACATCATGACCGCCTCAAAAATGATTTTTTTGAACCCAGTGATCCCGATGATGGCCGCTGCTTTAACGAAGGGCTTATTGTGGGTCGTAAACGCTTTCATGCGTTCGGTTATCTCTTCATTGAACCGCGCGTTGGTCACGTCCGTAAGCGTCAGCAGCGAGCCTTCAGACTGAGACCCGATGACCAGTTTGGCCTCGTCAATGGTTCTCAGAACGTCCTGCGTGCTGCAATTGACAAAATCTAAGAAGAGAATGTCTCTTCCTCCATGTTTGATGAATTTGACCCGCTCTGAAGCCATGAGGACCTCCCTGCTCCGCACAATCGTGATCCCTATTTTATTTGTTCATGCTATAGAATCTTGGCGCTCCTGTCAAGTTTTTCGATGGGGTATTTTTAGGGTATGCCTGTTCCACCGGTGGCATTTTGAAAAAAGACTGCACGAATGTTGATACATTCGGACAAAGTCGTCATTCCTTGTTGGGAATCGTGTGGCCGTTCAACATCATTAATAGGGAAGGATTCCGGACAAGCCGGAATGACATAAAAAGAAAATAATCGACTTTTTACGGGACTGTCAATGTTGATAATTTCGTAAGAAGTCACGCAGTATAAATTGCTGCAAACCGCATATCCGGAGTATGGAGTCTGATCCACGGCCTGATAGCGGCAGAAACATGTTGTACACGTTCTTTGAAAGCACAAGATAGCATCGCAAGAACGGCTATGAGGGCTGCTTCCCTATCGTTCTCTCGCTTTCGGAACGCCGCTGCTCGGATAATGTTGATACCAGCTGTTTTTAGGTACACAGCGAAGCTTACCGCGGACAGTCCTCGGACGCGAAGGTTTTTGAATCCGGTCAATCGGTCAAGCTGAGACATGGTTCCTTCGATTCCTGCACGGAAGCGGTACTGGTCGCGAAACTCGGGAGTGTCTTCCTGAGTCCGTCGTTGAGCCAGACGGATCACTTTATCGTCATAGCGAAGATAGCGGCCCTTTTTGCCGGGCATCGTCGGACAGGTTTTCTTCCGGGAACAACCGCGACATGTTTTCTTTGAGAACAGCGCGGTGTGATTGTCGTCTTTGCTCCTGGTTTTTAAGGGAGCGCGACCTTCGGGGCAGGAGGTGACTTCGTGATCGCTGTTCATGGTGAATGCCGTGATCGGCACACTGTCCTCGTCGAGTTTGCCCATGACTGGAGAGGTGATCTCTACTCCGATGGCCTTTGCCTTCTCACAGTTATCATCGCTGCCATAGGGGGTATCGGCAACGACCGCTTTTGGTTTCAGGCCCAGCTTCTCCGTTGATTCAATAAGCGGAATCGTAGCATTAAAATCGCTCTTATGGGCAGGTTCCACAATCACGCTGGTGATTAAGTTTAAGGTGTTGGTATCTTCTGAGGTGCTGTAGCTTTCGGCGACCTGCACCTGGTAGCCCTTGCCCTTGTGGCCGTCATAACCGGCTTCGGGATCGGACGGGTTTTGCAGGGAATCGGAAGGCACGTCCTTATTGGCCTTGACCGAGACTTTGGTTGTGTGGATGTCAACACGCTCCACGATGCATTGTTCTTTGAGAAGCCGAGCAAGAAGCTGGTAACTGTTCATGGTGACGACCGGTTCGTTCCCTCTAAACCGTTCCACGAGGGCAAACACATCGTCGGCCAGGGTCGCGAGAGTGTTCATGGATTCCGAGGGCTTGACCATCGAGAAGACGGCCTCACCCTGCTTGGTCATGTGCCGGTCGATCGTGGCCTTGTCTACCACCTCGTAGAGATCCTTGTGGTGACGCTTGAGGTTCATCAGGAACTTCTTGATGGTCTTTACGAACAGGCCGATCCGGCCCAAGTGCCGCATGTTGGAAAAAATATGGACTGAATCGAAGCGCTGTTTGGCGACATCTACCTTGAACACCTCGGCGAGCGTCGTGGCGACCTCCTCGAAGATGGTCGTGTAGATGCCGCGTTCGGTAAGGATGTCGCGCATGTTCCAGAGGGTTTTGGGGCTCACATAGGCGTCGGCATCGGCGGTCGAGGTGATGTTTAAGGCGTAATGCCACTGGACGTTATAGGCAAACTGGTCCACGGCCTCTTCGTCGGTCATATCGTGCATCTGCTGGAGGACCATGAGCCCCAGCATGGAGTAGAGTTCCTTGGTTGGAGCTCCCAGGACCGGGTCGTACTTGGAATACACCTTCTCGACCGGCAGCGTGGTAAGAACGTGCTCCCGGAAGATCTTGGCCCAGGAGGCTTCAATACGCTCCTTGCGCTTGGGTCCCAGGAATGGAAAAGGATCGAACATGTTGGAGGTTTTGTGATCCTTGATGTAGATCATCTCGGCTCCTCGGATGCGATGTGTGATGACGTTATGTATCACAAAACCCCTTGTGCTGCAACGATATTATGATGTTTCATGTAATTTTGTCGGCAAAATAAAGCGAAAAGATTTCTTACGAGATTATCAATATTAAGGGACCGTATTTTTGTTATACTTTAACCGGGGGCACCGTGATTGACGAAAACCTGTTAAATAAAATCGGAGCCATCAAAGGGCTCTATCCCGAGAAATTCCCCACGATGGAGCGGATCTTCAGCGCTATCCATCCCGGAAACCGGATCTTCATAGGCACCGGCTGCGGCGAGCCGCAGTGCCTCGTGAAGGAACTCATCAGCTACGTCCGCTCCCACCCCAAGGCCTTCTTCGACACGGAGCTGCTCCAGGTGTGGACCCTGGGCGTAGCTCCCTATGCAGACGAGAAGTTCAAGGACAATTTCCGGCACAATTCCTTCTTCATCGGCAATAACACGCGCGAGGCCGTGAACCAGGGCCTGGCGGACTACACGCCGGTCTTTCTTTCACAGGTGCCCGGCCTGTTTCGGAAGAAGCTCGTGCCCGTGGACGTAGCGCTGATCCAGACGTCGCTTCCCGACGAACACGGATTCATGAGCCTCGGCATCAGCGTGGACATCGTGAAAGCCGCTACGGAGAACGCCGCGCTCGTCATTGCCCAGGTGAACCCCCAAATGCCCAGGGTCCTCGGCGACACGTTCATCAATATCAAAGACGTTGCTTTTATCCTGCCCTGTGATGAGCCGCTTTTGGAATACAAGGATACGGTCCCCGACGAAATCAGCCAGAAGATCGGCACCTATGTCGCCCGCATCGTTCAGGACGGCGACACGATCCAGGTCGGGTACGGAAGCATTCCGAACGCAATCCTCGCGCACTTCAAAAAAAAGGAGCACCTCGGCGTGCACACCGAGCTGCTGACCGAGGGCATCGTCGAACTGATGCGGGCCGGCGTCGTCGACAATTCCCGCAAGGAACTGAACCGGGGCAAGACTGTTGCCGCCTTCTGCATGGGTAAGCAGTCCACCTACGACTACCTGCATGACAACCCGGCTATCGAGTTTCGGCCCGTAGACTACACCAACAACCCCACGGTCCTTGCGCGTCAGAAAAACATGACCGCGATCAACAGCGCCCTCGAGATCGACCTGTCCGGCCAGGCGACGGCGGAGTCGCTGGGCAAGCTTTTTTACAGCGGCATCGGCGGCCAAGCCGACTTCATGCGAGGCGCGATTTTGTCCGAGGGCGGCAAGACTATCCTGGCACTCCAGTCCACGGCCGAAAACGGCGAGATATCGCGCATCGTCCCCTATCTCCGGGAAGGGGCGGGTGTAACGCTTTCACGCGGCGACATCCACTACGTGGTCACCGAGTTCGGCATTGCCTATCTTCACGGCAAGAACATCCGCGAACGGGCCATGGACCTGATTGCGATCGCCCACCCGAAGTTCCGGGAACTGCTCATCGAGCAGGCGAAGAAACGAAACTTAATCTACAAGGACCAGGCCTTCATCCCCGGGACGCAGGGCGTCTATCCCGCGGAACTCGAAGCATACCGGACAACCAGGACCGGCCTGGCCATGATGCTGCGGCCCGTGAAACTTTCCGACGAACCTCTTTTAAAGGACTTTTTCTATTCGTTGTCGAACGATTCCATGTACCGCCGGTTCATCTCAACCCGGACCGACATGCACCATGACCGGCTGCAGCCTTTTGTCGCTATCGACTATACCAAGGAGATGGTGATCCTGGCCGTGCTGCAGCAGGAGGAAAAGGAGTTGATCGTGGGCATGGCCCAATACCTGATCGATGAGACCAGTCACACGGCCGAAGTGGCATTCGTGGTTCGCGACGATTATCAGCGCAGAGGCATAGGCGTTTCGCTCCTCGCTTACATCACCTACTTGGCAAAGAAAAACGGCCTCCTCGGTTTCACCGCCGCAGTATTAATGGAGAACCAGCCCATGCTTCAGCTGTTCGAAAAGATGGGGTTCAATATCGAAAAGCGGAGCGAAGGCAGGGTGTATGAATTGATCATGTCGTTCAGGGAATAGTATGAAGCTGTCGTGGATGCATATCTACAATCTCATTCTCGCCCTCTGGGTCGGAGGCATCGCGATCTTTACGTTCATCATCACGCCCGCGATCTTCCGCTCCTTCAGCAGGGACCAGGCAGGCGAGATCGTCGGCAAACTCTTTCCCGGTTATTTTCTGTACAATCTGGTCACCGCCGCCCTCGCACTCATCCTGTTTCTCCTGGTCGCCGGTGATCAGACGACTTCGGCAGCCCGTGTTTCGCTCTTTCTTTTGACCATCGCCCTTTGCATCAACGCCTATGTCGTGTTTAAGTTGCATCCGGATACGGTCCGCGTGAAGCAGCAGATCGTATCATTCGAACGCGAGTCGCCGGACTCTCCGGCGCGAAAGCAGTTCAGCAGGCTTCACGCCGTGAGCGCTTCGCTGAACCTGCTGCTTCTCGCCGAGGGGATTGTTCTGCTCCTGATAAGTCCGGCACTGAAGAAATAGCCGCTTTTCACGGCAATGCCGCCCATAAAGGGATAAATTTCGCTTGACATTTTAACAAGAATAATAGATATTACCACTCTCCAAGTGGTTGGAACCGGGCGGATAGCTCAGCTGGGAGAGCACAGCCCTTACAAGGCTGGGGTCACAGGTTCGATCCCTGTTCCGCCTACCAGAAAATCATAGTTCAGAGTACAAAGTTCAGAGTACTGAGTATAAGCGGATTTCGGCTTTTTCACTTTGAACTATGCACTCTGCACTCAGTACTATTCTCTTCTATTGGGGTGGTAGTTCAGCTGGTTAGAACGCTAGCCTGTCACGCTAGAGGTCGCGGGTTCGAGCCCCGTCCGCCCCGCCATTCATTTCTGTGACAATTCAAAATCGTTATCTTCTCGTAACCCCTCATCTCGTTTTAATTATTATTTAAGATGATCAATGGTGCTCTTTCCCGTCCTGATCGTCTCATAGCCTCAAACGATTTTGAAGCGTTACGCGGTCCCGCCTGTCTACTTTCTCATCTTCCCCATCCTCTTTGCCAGCTGCTCGGTCTCGTCCAGCAGCGTCTCCACTTCATCCAGCCCCCTGCCCCAGAACCGCTTGTCGGCTATGTCTATCCCGAGCCGGGCAAAAATGTTCTTCGGCGATTCGGAGAGTCCTGCGGACAGGAATACTTTCACCTTGTTGATGAAGGCGGGATCGGTTTTTACGGAATGCTGGAGCGACTTGGAAATCAAAAGTCCGCTCGCATAGGAATAGACATAGAAGAAATACCGGATATGGTTCCAGTAGACCCACCAGTTCTCCGAACCCGTTG
Organism: Nitrospirota bacterium; assembly: GCA_963769335.1. Taxonomy (GTDB): domain Bacteria; phylum Nitrospirota; class UBA9217; order UBA9217; family UBA9217; genus JAJYKN01. The sequence continues at coordinate 203,368 of CAVYLT010000059.1, forward strand.
ACTGCTCCACGGCCTTTCCCATATACGCTGCCATGTGCTTCTGAAACAGTTTCCCGATCGCTTCCTTCGAGAGATACCCGCTGGCACGAAACTCTTTGTGGAGCTCCTGCTCGAACCGGTAACAGGCAACCTGCCGGAAGATGGACGAAACGTCGTCGTTCAGTTTCTGCATCATGATTGCGAGCCGCAGTTCGTCATCTGCGGAATGGATGATCTCTTCGAGCACAAAATCCTCCATGAACGTGCTTGCAACCTCGGCAGTGGAAGTAGGGGTGCCGAAATCCAGGGCATGCTGCTTCTCCCTGATCAGCTCGTTGTTGATTCCGTGGCCGAGCTCATGAGCGATCGTGAGGACATCGTGCAGCTTGTTCGTATGGTTCAGGAGGATGTACGTCGGCTGGGTCATAAGATGGTGGATGCAGAAGGCGCCGTTGTCCTTTCCCTTGCGAGGGTAAGCGTCGACCTGGCCGTTCTTGATGAACCCGGCAAAGATCTCGCCGAACTTCGGGTCAAGCTTGTTCATGACCGTATAGACCAGGTTCACGGACTGCTGATAAGGATAGCGCTTCGCCACAACGCCGTACTCCACGTTGCGCTCATGGTATTCGAGTCGTTTGATCTTGAGCAGCTTCGCCTTGAGTGCATAATACCGTGTCGGGATGTCGAAGCGGCCTGCTACGGAATCGATCAGCGTGTCCACGACCTCGCTCTCGAGGTCGTCGGCAACGTGCCGGAGCGTATCCGGCCTCGGCGAACTGCGGAGCTCGTCGTCGATTTTTTTGTTCTGCAAAACGGAATTGAGCTCTGCCTCGGCCACCTCCACGTTCTTCTGGAGGACATCATTGAAGGCCTGTGCCGCAGAATCGCGGACCCGCTTGTTTCTGCTGTTCATGAGGCCGACGATCTCGGAGAAGGGCATCTTTTTTTTAGCGCCTTTTTCCGTCAACACGACCCGCTCTTCCTTGGAGAGGAAGCTCGATGTCATTTTCGTCCAGTTGGCGTAGGAGGTGGCCGACTTGAGGTTCAAAATCTTTTCTTCCGGCTCACTCAGATGATAACGCGATTCGGCAAAAATCCGTTCCAGGAAATGGCGGTATTTCGCGAGAGCTTCATGCTCAAGAAACTTCTTCTGGTTTTCCAGCTTGATCCTCGCGATGCGGAGATAAAAAAACTGGCTCTCGTTCTCCAGCTTTTTGCTGACGTCTTCTATTTTATTGAACCTGGCTTTGAGCTTTGCATCGATCTGGTCCTGCTGCGTCCTAAGCCAGAAGTAGTACCCTTCATCCCCGTCGGTCCCGTAGTTGTGCTTCCATGATTCGTACTGGTCGAGCGCCTGCCTGAGAATGAGGGGATCCTCGAGATAATCGGTCCGGTCCTTCCATGCATTGATGAATGCATAGCTTTTCTGCTCCACGATCTTTCGCTTTTTTTCCATGTGCGAATCAGAATCGCCGGAGAAAAGCGGTTTTAAGTTCCAGACGGTGCGGTCCACTTTTAAACCATTTTTTCGAATACGGGCCATGCGGCCTCCTTTTGCTCCTGAAAAAGTATACCCTCTCTTGCGGTGGCTGTCCAGATCAGATCGTCCGCCGAATTGACTCACAATAAATGTTACCCAAGCGCATTTTGAAAAGTATCGTTGACTCATAATGCATGTTACCGGAACTATACACCCAAAAGGAGGGTTAGTTCCGATGAGTCCACGATCCAAACGGGAGTACCTGGCTGCAATCGTCAAACGGTACCGGGCCGCCTCCCGGAAGATAAAGACAGCGATCCTGAACGAGTTCTGTTCAACCTGCGGGTATCACCGAAAGCATGCCCTCAGGCTTCTGCGGACCTTTCGCCGATTTACCCAAAAGACTCCGGCAAAGAGGGGTAGAAAGCCGGTGTATGACACGGAGAGGCTCCTCATACCCTTAAAGCGTATCTGGCTGACGGCAAATCTGCCCTGCTCAAAGCGCCTCAAGGCCATCATCCCTGAGTGGCTACCGGGATATATCAAAACCTACGGCCCTATCTCTCAGAAGACGGCAGTGGCATTGTTTAACATATCTCCGTCGAGCATCGACAGGATACTAAACCCGATCCGTGCAGAGTATACCAAGCACGGCAGGGTCACAACCAAGCCGGGAACGCTCTTAAGAAGGCATATCCCGGTCAAGACTAACCAGTGGGATGAATCCCGGCCGGGCTTCCTGGAAGCCGATACCGTTGCCCACTGCGGAAGTACTACAGAAGGCATATACGCCAATACCGTCGACTGCGTGGACATCGCCACCGGATGGACAGAACAGCGCGCAGTCTGGGGCAAGAACTATCAGGGTGTCATCGACCAGATCAAGGATATCGAACAATCCCTTCCGTTCCCGATCCTGGGCTTTGACTCAGACAACGGCAGTGAGTTCTTAAACCATCACTTGCTTCGCTATCTGACCGAGAGGAAACGGCCAATTAAGTTCACCCGAAGCCGCGCCTATAAAAAAGACGATAATGCTCATATCGAGCAGAAAAACTGGACTCACGTGAGGCAATGGCTTGGCTATGATCGCCTGGACTCTCCCGATGTCGTTCCTCTCATGAATGAGCTCTATACTACCGAGTGGAGGCTGTTTCTGAACTTCTTCTGTCCTTCAGTGAAGTTGCTGGAAAAGAAACGGGTTGCCTCGAAGATCGTGAAACGCTATGATAAGCCCAAAACTCCTTACCGGAGAGTCTTGGAGTCACCCGATATCTCCGATGAAGCAAAGAACAAACTCAAAGAACAGTATAAGACACTGAACCCTTTTGAACTGAGAAAAGCCCTGGAGGTTAAACTTAAAAAGATCTTCAAACCGTAAAAACCGAATCCATACTACTAACTATCTTCCGGTAACATTTAATTATGAAGCAAC
>CAVYLT010000060.1:0-20053 GCA_963769335.1 Nitrospirota bacterium
TTCCTCTATGTTAAAAGTCAAGTCTTCTTTTGGTGGCAGACGGACTCTTTCTGGATTTGTTTTATGGCAGAGCTCAATCTTCAAAACCAATCTTCTATAAGCAGACACTTCTTCGCATGGAGGAAGGCTGCATTTCTTAGATTATGTTTTAAAGGCGTGGGTTCGCAGTCTAGCTAAAGCAGACACGATCCTGAGATCCGCTGCAGGAATGACATAGCGTTACCCACAGATAAACAAGTTATTGAGATTGACCTCCATAAAACAATCCGGCTTTTTATTGTACTACCGCCAGTACGTACTCATGCTGGTTCTTCAAGACGTACCGGATGCGATTTAGAAGCTTTCGCGCTATATGAACGATGGCCTTTGTATTAGTCATATGCTTACTAAGCTTATCGAATGCCATTATCAGCGTCGGGTCTTTACGGGCAGCGACCCAAGCACTTTCAATCAATATGCCCCGTAGCGAAGGATTGCGTCTGTTGGTGATGCCGGTGGTGTTGTTCTTTTCACCGCTGGAGTTCGTGTTGGGGATAAGGCCGACATAGCTCGCCAGCTTATCGAGCGACGAAAAACGACTCATGCTGTTCAGTTCCGTTAGGAGTGTCATGGCAGTCAGCGTGCTGATCCCCGGCACGGTCCTTAACAGCAAGACGTTGACCCGGTAGTCATCAGTGCGGGAAAGGGCCAGAATGTTCCGGTTCAACTCGGCAAGTATCCGGCGGATATGGTTCAGTTCGTCGAGATACGCCTTGAGAGAATAATTCCCGCTGGCCCTCTCCATGCGGATTTCATCGATCCAGTTGATGAATTTTCTGGACCAGCGGCTTTCAGCAAGTTCCTCGGGTATATGAATGCCGTAAAAAGCGAGCAGGGACTTTATCTGGTTTTTGCAACGGGTCTGCTTCTTGACCATACTGCGACGGGTCCTAAGCAAACTGCGGTCCTCGACAGCGGTCCGTGAAGGGACATATATCCCGTCAAGTTGGTTGCTTCTGAGACAATGGGCAAGTTTGCGGCAATCGACCCGGTCGGTTTTGCCTGCTCGCTCCTTGTCCTTCGTGGGGACGTCGGCCGGATTTGTAACGATGCAGTCAACACCCAGTTCACTCAGACGATCATGCGTCCAGAAGCCTGAGAAACCCGCCTCGTAGACAGCATGATACGTCGCGCCAGGGAAATTGCGCTTCAGATAATCGACAAGTATGCCGACATCCGGCGGTTGGGTAAAGGTCTTATGTTCAAACTTATCTGTCAAGATGCAGATGCTCCAACTTTTCTTATGAACGTCCATGCCGATGTAAAGATGTTGACCTGTGAAATCGAGTTTGCTAATGTTGTTCATGGCAAGTCTCCTTTCGGTTTTATTTGTGTCCGTCTAGACTCAAATATACCTTAAGGTAGACTTGCCTTTTAATTGTTAAAAGTCAAGTCTTCTTTTGGTGGCAGACGGACTCTTTCTGGATTTGTTTTATGGCAGAGCTCAATCTTCAAAACCAATCTTCTATAAGCAGACACTTCTTCGCATGGAGGAAGGCTGCATTTCTTAGATTATGTTTTAAAGGCGTGGGTTCGCAGTCTAGCTAAAGCAGACACGATCCTGAGATCCGCTGCAGGAATGACATAGCGTTACCCACAGATAAACAAGTTATTGAGATTGACCTCCATAAAACAATCCGGCTTTTTATTGTACTACCGCCAGTACGTACTCATGCTGGTTCTTCAAGACGTACCGGATGCGATTTAGAAGCTTTCGCGCTATATGAACGATGGCCTTTGTATTAGTCATATGCTTACTAAGCTTATCGAATGCCATTATCAGCGTCGGGTCTTTACGGGCAGCGACCCAAGCACTTTCAATCAATATGCCCCGTAGCGAAGGATTGCGTCTGTTGGTGATGCCGGTGGTGTTGTTCTTTTCACCGCTGGAGTTCGTGTTGGGGATAAGGCCGACATAGCTCGCCAGCTTATCGAGCGACGAAAAACGACTCATGCTGTTCAGTTCCGTTAGGAGTGTCATGGCAGTCAGCGTGCTGATCCCCGGCACGGTCCTTAACAGCAAGACGTTGACCCGGTAGTCATCAGTGCGGGAAAGGGCCAGAATGTTCCGGTTCAACTCGGCAAGTATCCGGCGGATATGGTTCAGTTCGTCGAGATACGCCTTGAGAGAATAATTCCCGCTGGCCCTCTCCATGCGGATTTCATCGATCCAGTTGATGAATTTTCTGGACCAGCGGCTTTCAGCAAGTTCCTCGGGTATATGAATGCCGTAAAAAGCGAGCAGGGACTTTATCTGGTTTTTGCAACGGGTCTGCTTCTTGACCATACTGCGACGGGTCCTAAGCAAACTGCGGTCCTCGACAGCGGTCCGTGAAGGGACATATATCCCGTCAAGTTGGTTGCTTCTGAGACAATGGGCAAGTTTGCGGCAATCGACCCGGTCGGTTTTGCCTGCTCGCTCCTTGTCCTTCGTGGGGACGTCGGCCGGATTTGTAACGATGCAGTCAACACCCAGTTCACTCAGACGATCATGCGTCCAGAAGCCTGAGAAACCCGCCTCGTAGACAGCATGATACGTCGCGCCAGGGAAATTGCGCTTCAGATAATCGACAAGTATGCCGACATCCGGCGGTTGGGTAAAGGTCTTATGTTCAAACTTATCTGTCAAGATGCAGATGCTCCAACTTTTCTTATGAACGTCCATGCCGATGTAAAGATGTTGACCTGTGAAATCGAGTTTGCTAATGTTGTTCATGGCAAGTCTCCTTTCGGTTTTATTTGTGTCCGTCTAGACTCAAATATACCTTAAGGTAGACTTGCCTTTTAATCATAAAGTCTGGTTTGCTTGCACCCAGCGTTAACGAGTGCGCTGCACGAGTGCAGGGCGTCCGGAATCGTATCACGGACGAGGAAGTAATGCAGAAAAACTTTGCGGTCTACATCATGGCCAATGACAGGCCTACAATGTACATCGGGGTTACGAGTAACCTGATCCGTCGAGTTTATGAACACAAGAACGACTTAAACCCAAGCTCATTTACAGCAAAGTACCGTTTGCACAGGCTTGTCCATTATGAAGTATGCGGTGAAGGAAGATATGCAATCATCCGAGAAAAACAATTGAAAAACATGAGCAGATTGGAGAAGCTTGATCTGATTAAGAAAAACAATCCCGAACTGAAAGACCTTTACGGAGAATTAACAGGAACGATTCCGGACAAGCCGGAATGACTGCTTATATTTTTTTTGAGACTTGATACCTAAGACTTGAGACCTGATTCCTGAAACTTCTTTATTTGAGGAGAATAAACAATGAAAAACAAAGTCATTCTTTTAGTCGAGGACAATCCCGATGACGTTCAGCTGACGCTCCGGGCGCTCAAGAGGAACAAAATATCGAACGAAGTCGTCGTGGCGCAGGACGGTGTCGAGGCCCTGGACTATCTCTTCGGGACCGGCAAGCATGCGGGGCGCGACACGAAGATACTGCCCCAGGTGGTGCTTCTGGACCTGAAGATGCCGAAGATGGACGGGCTCGAAGTGCTGCAGCGCTTACGCAAGGACGATCGGACAAAGCTCCTGCCCGTCGTGGTGCTCACCACGTCGAGCGAGGACCGTGACCGCGTCGAGAGCTACAAGCTGGGGGCGAACAGCTATATCCGCAAACCCGTGGACTTCAACCAGTTCGCCGACGCTGTTCAGCAGCTGGGCCTCTACTGGCTGGTGCTGAATGAAGCGCCGTAAAAAACAGTCATGAGTTCACAGTTCTGAGTTCAGCATGAGACGAAGATTCTGCAAATCTCAATTCTGCAATCAGCACTTTGAACCCTGAACTTTGAACTTATCATGTCCAAACCCTTACGCATACTGATCGTCGAGGATTCCGAGGACGATGCCCTGCTGCTCCTCCGGGAGCTGCGGCGCGGCGGCTACGAACCCGTGTCTGAACGCGTTGATGCGCCGGAAGCCATGCGGGCCGCGCTCGAAGGGAAGCAATGGGACATCGTCGTTTCGGACTACCTCATGCCTCACTTCAGCGGCCTGGCTGCACTCGAAATCCTGCAGGAAAGCGGGCTCGACCTGCCCTTTATCATACTGTCGGGCAACATCGGTGAGGACATCGCGGTGGGCGCAATGCGCGCCGGGGCCCACGATTACATCATCAAGGGCAACCTCGCCAGGCTCATCCCTGCCGTGGAGCGGGAACTGCGCGAGGCGGAAAGCAGGAGGGAGCGGAGCAGGGCCGAAAAGGACCTTCATGCGAGCGAGATGCAATACCGGCTGCTGTTCGAGAACAGCCTGGATGCCGTGCTTCTCATGACGCCCGACGGGACCTTCCTTTCAGCGAATTCCGCGGCGTGTAATATGCTGGGAATGTCCCAGGAGGAAATTCTCACAACGGGAAAATATGCAATCGTCAATCCGGCTGATGCCCGGGTTCAAGTCCTGACGGAGGAGCGGAAGCGCGTTGGCAGTGCCCGGGGCGAAATAACCCTGATACGGAAAGACGGGATTAAAGTCCCCTGCGAGATCGCAACCGCCTTATTCACGGACAAAGACGGTAACGCACGGATCAGCATCATTGCGCGGGACATCACGGACCGTAAAAAGGCGGAAGAGAACATATCCCGCCTGAACCGGCTGTACGCGGTCCTGAGCAAGGTCAACGAAGCAATCACCCGGACCAATGACATCGAAAAACTGTACGAAGAGGTGTGCCGTATCGCCATCGAAGACGGCGGCTTTAAAATGGCCTGGGTCGGGTTGACCGACCCCATATCGAAACGGATCATTCCCGCTGAAAGTTGCGGGGACGACGGCGGTTACTTAAGGAGCGTTTACGTCGTTGCGGACGATGTTTTTGAAGGCAGGGGGCCCACCGGCCGGGCCGTCGTCGAAGGCAAAGCCTACATCTGCGACGACATCGAGCATGATCCGATCATGCTCCCCTGGCGCGACAAAGCTCTGGGCCATGGTTTCCGAACCTCGGCCGCGTTCCCGCTGCGTTCCAAGGGGGAGGTCATCGGCGCTTTCACCGTATACGGAGACCAGCCCCTTGCTTTTACCAGCGAGGAAATTGCACTTCTCTCCTCCCTCGCAGACGACGTCTCCTATGCAGTCGACTCCCTGACCAATGAAGAACTGCGGCAAGAGGTTGAAAAGAAAACTGAGGTCACCGACGCGCTGCTCAAGCTGTTTACGCAGAAATACTCGCGCAAGGAATATCTGGATTCCGTTTGCACGCTGATCGGCGAATGGAGCAAGATGCGCCACGTGGGCGTCCGTCTCACAAGCACGGACGATCATATCCCCTTCGAGTCCTGCGAGGGCTACAATGCTGAGTTTCTGCAAGAGGAAAACACGTTGTCGCTGAAGCGGGACCTCTGCGTCTGCACGCGGGTCATAACGGGATCGCCCGCGGCCCCCGACCTCGTCGCCATGACGCCGAATGGCTCGTTTTTCTCGGACAATTCGCTCGAGTTCATCGATGGACTGAGCGATGAAGAACGGTCTCAGTACCGCGGCGTTTGCATGCGGTACGGATTCAAATCGCTCGCCGTGGTCCCCATCCGGAACCAGGAAAACCCCATCGGCGCGATCCACCTTGCCGATGAGCGCCAAGGCATGGTCCCCCTCCGGAACGTGGAATTCCTGGAACACCTGGCGAACATCATCGGTGAAGCCCTCCTGCGCTTCAAGATCGAAGACGACCTGCGCAGGAACTTCGATGCACTGCAGAGAACGTCGGAACTCCTTGAACGGTTTTTCTCCACGACCCATATGCTCGTCGCGTACATGGACCGGGACTTCAACATCATCCGCGTGAACCGGGCCTATGCCGAAGTAGATTACTCCGATCCCGATTTTTACGTGGGGAAGAACCATTTCAGCCTCTATCCCAATGAGGAAAGCGAAGCGATCTTCCGGCAGGTCGTGGAAACGGGCGAGCCTTTTCTGGACTATGAAAAGCCGTTCGTCTTCACCCCCCGGCCGGAGCAGGATGTCGCCTACTGGGACTGGAACGTGCTCCCGGTCAAAGAAGCCGACGGCCGGGTGAACGGGCTCATCTTCACGCTCGTCAATGTCACCGGCCGAAAACGCGCTGAGGACGAACTGCGGCAATCCCTCGCCTACAACCGGAGCCTGATCGAGGCCAGCCTCGACCCGATGGTAACCATCGGACCCAAGGGACAGATCACCGACGTAAACGCCGCTGCTGAAATGGCGACCGGCCTCGGGCGGGAGGAACTTATCGGCACCGATTTCTCCGAATATTTCACCGATCCCGCTAAGGCGCGCGCCGGCTACCTGCAGGTGTTCCGCGAAGGCAAGGTCACCGACTATACACTCGAGATGCGCCATCGCGACGGCCGGGTAACACCGGTCCTGTACAACGCCTCCATCTACCACGACGAAGCCGGAAAGATTCTCGGCATCATTGCCGCTGCCCGCGACATCACCGAACTTAAGGAATCAGAGCAGCACATGTCTGTCACGAACAGCTTGCTGCAGCTGTACACACAGACCTCCTCCCGCAAGAGTTATCTGGATGCCGCCGTCGAGATCATCCGCTCCTGGTGCAGCTGCCGCAATGTGGGTATCCGGGTCAAGGACCAGAATGAACAGGTGCCGTACGTCGCCTGCGCCGGGTTCGACAGTTCATTTATAGAATCGGAGAGCAGGCTGTCGCTCGGCAACGACCAATGCGCCTGCACGCGGGTCGTTTCGGGCGTGCTCGACCCGGCAGATGCTGCTGCAACGACGCCGCACGGGTCGCTCTACTATAACAGCGCCGTAAAATTCCTGGACAACCTGCCCGCGGAGCAAAAAACCCGGTACCGCGGCATCTGCCAGCGGAGAGGGTTCAACTCCATCGTCGTGGTCCCCATCCGCCACCGGGATGCTATCCTCGGCGCCATCCATCTTGCCGATGAGAGGGAGGGAGTGTTCCCGCTGAAGACCGTCGAGTTTCTGGAGCGCATGGCGCTCATCATCGGAGAAGCGCTCTACCGGTTCAGCATCGAAGAAGAGCAAGTTCGTCTTGCTTCCGCCGTGGAATCAGCGGCCGAGGCAATTGTCATTACCGAAACGTCAGCCGGCAAAATTCAATACGTAAACCCTGCATTCGAACAAATTACCGGATATACCAAATACGAAGTTGTCGGGAAGACCCTCCACGTGCTCGATAGTGGTAAACATACACACGCATTCTACGAGGGGCTTAGGGAAACGCTCAAACGCGAAGGCGTCTGGCGGGGACTCATTATCAACAAAAGAAAAGACGGGACCCAATATTATGAAGACTGCACGATTTCCCCGGTCTGGGGGTCTTCGGGCGAGCTGCTGAATTACGTTTCCCTCAAACGGGACGTGACGGAAAAAATGCGGCTCGAGTCCATCGCCGAGTCCGTCAGCACGATGGACAGCATCGGCTATATCTTCTCCGGCGTGCGGCATGAGATCGGCAACCCCATCAATTCCATCAACATGATCCTCGGCCTCCTGAAGGCCAAGCTGCCCAACCTGTCCCAGGAAGCCATCGTCGACTATATTGACCGGATCATCGGCCAGGTCAGTCGGGTGGAATTCCTCCTGCGGTCGCTCAAGACCTTCAACATGTTCGAGACCCAGAATCCGCAGGACCTGCAAATCGAGCCGTTCATGGAACAGTTCCTCCCCTTGATGCGGGAAGATTTCGCCAAAAAAGGGATCGCCCTCGATCTCGCGATCGACCCGCGCGCCGATCGGCTTTGCGCCGACCCGCGGGCGCTGCAACAGGTGCTGCTCAATGTGCTGACGAACGCCTCTGACGCGGTAAGCGAAAAAGACCATCCGAAGGTCACCCTGGGCGTGTTCAAGTCGGGCGGCATGGTCAACATCCAGGTGGAGGACAACGGGTGCGGGATCCCGCAGGACAAAATGAAGGACTTGTTCAAACCATTTTATACTACTAAAGCCAAGGGCACCGGCCTGGGGCTCGTAATCGTCAAAAAGATGCTCGCCAAAATGAACGGCACGATCGAGCTGGAGAGCCGAAAAGACATGGGTACCCTGGTGACAATTTCGCTTCCGGAGGGAACAGATGAGCGCCGATAACCTGAAAAAAAACTTTCTCGTGATCGACGATGACCGGGTTTTTGCAAACGCCGTGAAGGATTACCTTACCAGCGACACCGTTGAGGTGCTGGTCGCCAATACGGCCATGGACGGCCTCGCCCTGTGCCATCAGAAGAAAATCGACGTCGTCCTCCTCGACCAGCAGCTCCCCGATGCGGAAGGCCACACACTCTGCTCCTCCATCCTGAAATGCTACGACCAGGCCAAGATCATCTTCTCGACGGCGTTTCCGAGCTTCGAAAATGCCGTAAAAGCGATCCGGTCCGGCGCTTCCGATTATCTGTCGAAGCCCTATGACCTGGAAGAGCTGGGTCTGGCCGTCCGGCAGGCGTTCCGCACGCTGGAGCTGGAAAACGTGGAGCAGATCCAGGATTACCAGCGCACGCGGGAGAGCGAAGAGACCGTGGTCATCGGCGGTGAGGGCCTTTCAGAGACCCTGAAGCTTGTGGACCTGGCGGCCACGTCCGATTCACCGGTGCTGATTACCGGCGAGACCGGCACGGGCAAGACCCTCGTGGCCAAAGCGATCCACTACCGGGGCCGCGCGAGCAAGGCGCCGTTCATCAGCATCAACTGCGCGTCCCTGCCCGAGAACCTCATCGAAGCGGAACTGTTCGGGTATGAAAAAGGCGCTTTTACCGGCGCGGTGTCCGCACGCAAGGGCTTGTTCGAAATGGCGGAAGGCGGGACCATCTTCCTCGACGAAATCGGCGAAATGCCCATGCATTTGCAGGCCAAGCTCCTCTCCGCCATCGAGGATAAAAAACTGAGACGCCTCGGCAGCGAGTCGGTCCGGCCCGTCAACGTCCGTATCATTGCTGCGACGGGCGTCAAGCTCGAAGATTTTCTGGGCAAGACTTTCCGCAAGGACCTCTATTACCGCTTGAGCGTCATCCGGATGCATATCCCGCCGCTCCAGGAACGCCGCGCCGATATCCCGGGGCTCTGCCGGCATCTGCTGAAGGCGCTCGCCGACGGCCACGCGGTCGATTTGTCGGACGCTGAGATCGCCAATCTCGCCCGTTATGACTGGCCGGGAAACGTTCGTGAACTGAAAAATATCCTCGAACGTGCTTACCTCCTTCAGCGGGGCAGCGAGTTCAGGCCCTCTGAGTTGCTGGGCCAGCCCCCCGCCTTGAACACCACACCCGCCGCACCTGCTGCGGGACAGGGAAACATTGATGCCGAGGCCCCTCTTCTGCCGCTTGAAGAAGTGGAGATGAACCATATTCAATTTGCGCTTGCACGATTAGGAGGTAATTATACGCAGACCGCGAAAGCGCTCGGCATCTCCCTGTCCACGCTCAAAAGAAAATTGAAAGCCCCTGATTGATCAACATTCCCCGGCGCCTGTGCGCTCCTGCAATCTTTCTGAACCTAAAAAGAGCATTTAACCACGGATGAACACAGATAAACACGGATATTTCAAAATCTTCAGGAGAAACAGATATCACCTTCCGGGTGAGGTTCTACTTCTCTATAAGTTTTGGTTTTTGGGTTTTAACCGTGTTCATCCGTGGTTCCAACTGCCGTTTTTAGGCTGAAACGCATTAAGACCAAAATAGTCACCCGTTCAAAATGACCTGTTCAAAATAACCTAAATTGCACCTTTCAAGTCCTCATTCTCTCTCTATCTCATTGAAATTCCACGGACCGCTACAATGGCATCAGCATTGCTTTAATGGAGATACAAGTTTGCGCGGACATCAAGGGAAGGTATTGACCTATGACTCTCTGTTACATGCCTATGACGACCGGGGAAAAAAAGAAAACCGTTCTTATAGTAGATGATGAACAGGAAAACCTCCGCACCTACGAAGAAATCCTCGAAGATATGAACTGCGGGGTCCTGATGCGGTCGGATGGAGGCTCCGCCTTGGCGCTGCTGAGCGAAGACAGGGCAATCGACCTCGTCATAACCGATTACCGGATGCCGGGCATGAACGGCATCGATTTCGTCACAGAGCTGCGGCGGTTCCGGCCATTTGTACCGGTGGTCATGATTACCGCATATGGAAATATCGAGACCTATCTGCATTCGGTCAGTCTGGGCGTCTTCGAGTACGTGCACAAACCGGTCAGGAAAGAAGAATTCGAGCGCATCGTCAAGCACGCCTTGCTGAGGATAGATCCCCTGAGTTCGGCTGACGAGGTCCAGCAATGAAAAACATCCTGCTGATAGACGACAATGCGCAGCTTTTGGAAGCGCTCTCACTCTGGATCGGCATGTGCTTCCGGGACTGGAAGATTTTAACGGCCAAGAACGGCAGGGAAGGGACGGAAATCCTGGATTCCCTCCCCGTGTCCTTCATTCTGACCGATCTCCAGATGCCCGTCATGGACGGCTACGGGGTGATCGAGCATAGGAACAGGAACCATCCCTTTGTTCCCCTTTTTGCCATGACCGGCGATTCCAGCCCCGAAGTGGTGGAAAAGCTGTGGGCGCTGCGCGTGTCCGAGTGCATTGAGAAGCCTTTTAATTTCGACCTGCTGGTCCGCAAAATAAGCAATACTCTCGATGCTTTATCGGGCGCCGCCATGCTCGCAGGCAGTTTTCAGCAAGTTGCCCAGGCGGGCAGCACAACGTCCCGCGGCGGTCCGATGATTTCCGCAGCGTGTCATATTTTACTTACTTAAAGGGGAAGAAGAAAGATGAACAGGGACCTTTCGCAAAGAGTGCTTCTGCACCGCGACAAAAAAATAGAGAACATCGACCGAGCAATCAACTTTTTTGAGAGGAGGCCGTTATGAGCCCATGGGACCAGATGGTAGAAGACTTTCCGGGCGTCGATGCCCAGGATGAGGAAGAGGTACACCCGGTGGATTTTCACGGGCAGGCAGAGCTTGCACACGACGCGGCCCAGGACGCTGGGGCGGACAAAGGGCTCGACATCATCAAGTTTTATTTCAAAGAAATCAGGAAATTCCCTCTCCTGAACTTCGAGCAGGAGCAAGCGCTTGCAAAGCGCGTTGTCGCCGGAGACGAGGAGGCCCGCAGCCGGATGATCGAAGCCAATCTGCGACTCGTGGTCGCCATCGGCAAGAAATATATCAACCGGGGGCTGCCGTTTTCCGACATCCTCGAAGAGGGCAACCTCGGCCTGATCAGAGCCGTGGAAAAATTCGATTATAAACGGGGCTTCAAGTTCAGCACCTACGCATCCTGGTGGATACGGCAGTCCATCGAGCGGGCGATCGCAAACCAGGTGAGGATCATCCGTCTGCCGGTCCATGTTGCGGAAATCGCCAATTCTTATGCCCGCACCGTGCGCAAACTGACCCAGGAACTCGGCCGGGAACCGGAGCATGAAGAAATCGCAAAAAAAATGAAGGTCACCGTCCAGAGAGTGCGCACGCTCGCCCAGATGTCGCGGGACACCTATTCACTCGACATGCTCATCAGCGATGAAGGCGACGATACTCTCAAAGACGTCCTGAGCGACAACAATACGCCCTCTCCGGCCGCGGCCGTGAATGAGCAGGGCACACGCAAATATTTGAACGAGTGCATTTCAGCGCTGCCCGAGACCGAACGGAACGTCCTTCGCATGCGGTATGGATTGAGTTCGGAGACGCCGCGGACACTGGACAGTATCGGCAGGCAGTTCGGCATTACCCGGGAACGGGTCCGGCAGATAGAAAAGCAGGCGATCGGAAAACTCAGAAGCGCGACCAGGTGCGGGGACATGGAACTGGTCGACATGCTGTAAAAGACCGCGCTTTCGAGGGCCCGACAACCAGGCTCACTACGGATAAATACGGAATACACTTCCATGAATAACGATGCCAGGATGCCGATTTGCAATTCCTGGAGAAAACGAGGCGTTTCGTGACACCACCCTGCATGACGGCGCGGGAAGGCGCTGCAACCGGCTGCGACAGCGATGAGACGAAAAGTCTGCTCCTTGTCGATGATGACCAGCCGTTCCTTTTCAGCCTGCTGAGGCGGATACGGATGATGCATGGAGGGTTTAACGTGTACACTGCCGCAAACGGCATGCAGGCGAGGGCCATACTCAGCACCATCCCCATAGACCTGGTGATCTCGGACCTTAATATGCCGGTGATGGACGGCATGGAACTGGCGCTCTGGCTTGCTGAAGCGCGGCCCCGGGTCCCTGCGATCATGATGAGCGACCGTGCCGAACCGGAAACAATCGCCGCTCTTGCCCAGAAAGGATTTCATTTCCTGCCTAAACCGCTGGACATTCAGGAACTGGTCCGTACCCTGCAGCCGTTGGTCTTCGGACCCGACGGCGCCAACTCCGGAATGTCGTCGCGCCACCTCGCCGGACAGGAGGACGCATAATCAGCAGCAAAGCGGAAAACCGGATAAGCACGGTCCCGACAACACCGGAAAACCCGTTCAATAGGTCCCCAACAACGAGGATGCGTTTGCACAGGCATCGCATTTATCGTTCTCTCCCCCCTTCCCCCATTCGCTCTTTCGAGCGCGGATGGGGGAACTTCTTTTTTTTCTTCGCTTTTGAACATACACCCTGAAAATATCCATTCATGGGTATTCACTTTATGATACAATATGTCGCATGTTTGGCAGACAATTGAGTGACAGAAGAACGCTGGGAACCACCAGGCCCGAAGCGGTGGGTTGGCGACTCATCAGTAAGTGACTTGGGAGTAAAATCACAAACGCCGCGTTACCTCAAAATATAAGCTCGCGGCAACGACGGTAATAACAGCATACTATTCCCGCAGGTGCAGTCGCCGGAGCATGACGGACATCTCTTGAGTACCGGCTGGAGGCCGCTATGACAACCAAGCAGAGGTTTAAGAAGCTTATCACCCCGTCGGGCTTTAAGATCGGATTCTTGCTCACGGTCCTGGCGCTGTTTATTTACGCCATGGACATCCCTTTCCTGAATGTAATTGAGCAAAAGGCCTATGACCTGCACTTCCGCTCCCGCGGACCGATCACACCCGGCAATGAGGTCGTGATCGTGGGCATCGACGAAAAAAGCGTGAACCTCCTCGGCCGCTGGCCCTGGCCCCGGACGCGCATAGCAGAGCTCGTCGACCGCCTCGGCTCCTACGGGGCAAAGGTGATCGCCTTTGATATCATTTTCGCCGAGCCCGACGAAAGCTCGGGGGCCCTCGTTCTGCAGGAGTTGAAAACAAAGGTGCGCAATCGCGATGCCCGCGCTGCTCTCGAAAACGCGGCCCGGGAAGCGGACAACGATTCCCGCCTCGCGTCGTCGCTCAAAAAGGCCCCAAACACGATACTCGGCTATTTCTTTTTCGGTTCCGGGGAAGAGATACAGCACCGGGAAAAATTGCAAAACAGCGCTACGGACAACCTGATCTCGTCGCGCTATTCTTCGATCCGGTACGCCGGGAAAGATGTGGCGCCCCCGGACCTCCCCCGGGCAATCGCTGTGGAGCAGAACATTCCGCAGCTCTCGAAAGCCGCTTCGGGGTTCGGCTATTTCAACATCGTGCCCGACTCGGACGGGACCGTGCGCTGGGTGCCGCTCGCAATCAGACTGGGGGACGACATCTATCCCCACATCGCCGTGGAGGCCGTCCGGCGATACCGGGGCTCGCCGCCCCTCATCATGAATGCGGCGGCCTACGGCGTCGATTCCATCCAGATCGGGCGGCAGGTGGTCCCCACGGACGAACGCGGGAGGCTGCTCATCAACTTCCGCGGCCCCCAGAAGACTTTTCCGCACTATTCCTTCATCGATGTGTTGAACGGGACGGTCCCCGCCTCCGCCTTCAAGGACAAGATCGTCCTCGTGGGCGCGACCGCCACCGGGATCTACGACATGCGCGTCACGCCGTATTCCGGAGTCTTCCCCGGGATTGAAATAAACGCGAACATCATCGACAACCTCCTCAAGAACGACGCCATCAGCAGGCCTGACTGGATCGTAATTTTCGACGTCGCCGCCATCGTGCTGCTCGGGATCGCGCTCTCGATGATCATCGCCCGCGTCCGCCCGATTGCGGCGACCGTGGTCACCGTGGCCATGCTGGCGGCATACGCCGTAGCGAACGAGCTGATCTTTACTCACTGGAGGATCTGGCTCACCGCAATCTATCCGGGAATGACCATGGTGCTCGTCTTCGGCGGCGTGATCACGTACCGCATCATGACCGAGGAGAAGAAGAAGAAAGAGATCAAGAACGCCTTCTCACGCTACGTTTCCCCGTCGCTGGTTGACGATATTCTCAAAGACCCTTCCAAGCTCGTGCTCGGCGGGGAAGAACGCCGGCTGACCGTTTTCTTTTCCGATATCCGGGGGTTCACGACCATCTCGGAAGGACTCACCCCGCAAAACCTCGTCAAGCTCATCAACGCCTATCTGACGCCCATGACCGACATCATTCTGCAGAGCGGCGGCACGGTCGATAAGTACATGGGCGACGCAATCATGGCTTTCTGGGGCGCGCCCGTGTGGCAGGAAGACCATGCGGTCCGGGCGGCGCGGACGGCCCTCAAGATGATGGAGAAACTTCGCGCATTGCAGGCCGAATGGGAACGGAAGGGGCTCCCGAAGATCGACATCGGCATCGGCCTCTCAACGGGAAAGCTGACGTGCGGCAACATGGGATCGACCACGCGGTTCGACTACACCGTCATGGGCGACTCGGTGAACCTGGGTTCGCGCCTGGAGGGAATGAACAAAGAATACGGCACACACATCATCGTGCCCAAGTACACCTATGAAGAAGTGAAGGATAAATTCATCCTGCGGCAGCTCGACCACATTAAAGTAAAGGGCAAGAAGATCCCCATCAAGATATTCGAACTCATGGCGGACAAGGAAGGCGCCCCCGCGCTCCGGGAGGCTGCGGGACTTTTTGAGACCGGCCTCGCCGCATATCGGGAACGGAACTGGGACAAGGCCGAATCTTTTTTCCGGAAAACCCTCGGAGTCCTCCCCGGAGACAAACCGTCCACGGTGTTCCTGGAGCGTGTTCAGTACCTCAGAACGGTGAATCTTCCTGACGACTGGGACGGTGTGTACGTGATGACGAAAAAGTGAGACGCACCGTGACGCGCATCTTTCGCGACCGCAGGCTGCGGGCCCTGCGTTGACACTGCCGTGGGAACGAGAAAACCGCAGCTGTAGTTTGCGGCTGCAGATCACCTCAGGACTTCTGCAAACGGTCTGTGTCTGTTTGATCAGTGCGGCAAAAGACCGCGGAGTCCTTTCCGGCGACTCACACCTCCTGCACTCTCCTGCAGAAGTATTACGCACTTACAAATCTCATTCTTTCCCTGCAGTCTCTCAGGTCGACCGCGTTCTCATCATGCTATAATTAAACAAAACAGAACGAGGGAGGCGAACGATGGTTACTGCATATGCGCTGATAGAAGTGCCGGCAAAACGTTCAGAGGCTGTCGTGCAATATCTGAGCAAGTACCCTGAGATCAAGGAGGCCGCCGCGGTGTACGGCGACATCGATGTAGTGGCCAAAGTTCAGGCCCCTACCCAGGAAGACCTTGACCGGGTGATTATGGATATCATTCAGGGAAATCCCGACGTCCAGGCTACGCGGACCCTCGTCGTGATAGGGAAAATACACTGGACAAGATAAGGTCGTTTACCCTGCCGGGAAAACAAAAAACCGGAGGCCCGGGTTCTTTCCGGGCCTGGTCCGTTTTGCAGGCCCTTCGTTATATCTTTACCACGTGCGCTGCCTTGGGGCCTTTGGGGCTGTCGACGATTTCGAACTGCACTTCCTCGCCTTCAGCAAGCGTCTTATAGCCTTCGCCTTCGATTTCGCTGAAGTGCACGAACACGTCTCCGCCCTCTTCCTTTTCAATGAACCCGAAACCTTTGGCTTCATTGAACCATTTTACTTTTCCTTTTGATGCCATCTGAGGGACCTCCTTTCCTCAAAAATCAGGAGCGCGGAAGGGCAAAATAAAAAAAGCCGCGAAGCTAAAAGTCTCCGCGGCATTTCATACTGCAAAAAACTTCCGAACTTCTACGTATATATTGACTCCCTCTCACCATGAAGTCAAGAGTCAAAATTGCACGCCCGGCCACGGCGTCGAGCGTCCTTCTCAAAACCCTTACTTATCCGCCGTTGTTCTGATATAATGAAATGACATCCGCGATTCATGCGCGGGGTCCTCCTTATTGCGATAACAGGGGAAATCCTATCCAGACACGCCAGGTGACTGATCTATGCCGGAATCCACGACCAGGGAAACGCACAAAACCATCTTTTTGAAGGACTACCGGAAACCGGACTACCTCATCGAAACCGTGAACCTCGAGTTCGACCTCGATGAAACGCATACCCGCGTCAAATCGCTCATGACCGTCGTCTGCAACCACGACAAATGCGAAGGTATCCACCCGCTCGTCCTGAACGGCAGAGACCAGGCGCTCAAGGCCGTGAAACTCGACAACACGACGCTCCGCGAGCAGGACTACAAGGTCGATGCCTCGTCGCTCACGATCCTGCCGGTCCCCGACCGTTTCACGCTCGAAATCGAAACCGAGATCAACCCGCGGGACAATACCGAGCTTTCCGGTCTCTACCTTTCGGGCGGGAACTTCTGCACCCAGTGTGAAGCCGAGGGCTTCCGCAAAATAACCTATTACCCCGACCGGCCCGACGTCATGGCCCGTTTTTTCACGACCATCGTTGCAGACAAACAGAAATACCCCGTGCTGCTCTCGAACGGCAACCTGATCTCGACCGGTGAGCTGAAAGACGGAAAACACTTCGCAAAATGGCATGATCCCTTTCCCAAGCCCGGGTACCTCTTTGCCCTGGTGGCCGGCGACCTGGCGCGCGTCCGTGACGGCTTCACGACCATATCGGGCAGGAAGGTAGACCTCGGCATTTTCGTCCAGCACCACAACAAGGACAAGTGCAGCCACGCCATGGAGTCCCTGAAGCTGGCAATGAAGTGGGACGAGGGGACCTACGGACGGGAGTACGATCTCGACACGTTCATGATCGTGGCCGTGGACGACTTCAATATGGGCGCCATGGAGAACAAAGGCCTGAACGTCTTTAATTCAAAGTACATTCTCGCAAGACCCGAGACCGCCACGGACGTGGACTACCAGGGCATCATGGGCGTGGTCGGGCACGAGTATTTCCATAACTGGTCCGGCGACCGCATCACCTGCCGTGACTGGTTCCAGCTTTCGCTCAAGGAAGGCTTCACTGTCTTCCGTGACCAGCACTTCATGGAAGACATGACCTCTCGCGGCGTAAAGCGGATCAGCGACGTGAACACGCTCCGCGCCCATCAGTTCCGCGAAGACGCAGGCCCCATGGCGCATCCGGTGCGGCCGGAGTCCTATGTGGAGATCAACAACTTCTACACGGTCACGGTCTACAACAAAGGCGCCGAGGTGATCCGTATGATGCGGAACCTTCTCGGTCCCGAAGGGTTCAGGAAAGGCACGGACCTGTATTTCGCGCGCCATGACGGACAGGCGGTCACCACCGACGATTTCGTGAAAGCCCTCGAGGACGCGACGGGCGTTGACCTTCGCCAGTTCAAGCTCTGGTATTCCCAGGCCGGTACTCCCGAGCTGACGGTGACGAGACGCTATGACGCGGGGGCGAAAAGCTATGAGCTGTCCTTCAAACAGACCTGCCCCCCGACACCGGGCCAGCCCGAGAAAAAACCGATGCATATCCCGGTCGCAATCGGCCTGCTCGGAGAAGACGGGCATGACATGGCATTGAAGCTGAAGGGGGAAAAGGGAGGCCGGGAGGACGGAAGGACGGCAATCCTTGAACTCAGGAAACCTGAAGAAACCTTCGTTTTCACCGACGTTCCTTCCGAACCAATCCCGTCGGTCCTGCGTCATTTTTCCGCACCCGTAAAAGTGAAGCTCGACCTCACCGACAGCGAGCGGCTGTTCCTCATGACAAATGACGGCGACGAGTTCAACCGGTGGGACGCAGGCCAGCAGCTTGCGGTCAAGTTCATCCTTCAGCTGACGAAGGACCATCAACAGGGCAAAAAGCTCAAGCCGGCCCCCTCGTTTATCAACGCCTTCGGCAAGGTCCTCGGAGGCTCCCTCGACGATAAGGCCTTCCAGGCCTTCGCCCTCTCGCTTCCCGCCGAGACCTACCTGGCGGATTTCATGGACGTCATCGACCCGACGGCAATCCACGAGGCGAAACGGTTCATGCAAAAGACCCTGGCGGCGGATTTGAAGGAAACCTTTTTGGCCGTGTATTACACCAACCAGGACGCCGGACCGTACAAGGCGGACCAGGCGTCCGTCGGGCGGCGGAGCCTCAAAAACACCTGTCTCTCCTATCTCATGGAACTCGACGAACCCGGCATCCGCAAGCTGTGCCTGGAACAGTTCCGGACAGCGGGGAACATGACCGATGTAATGGCAAGTCTCGCGAACCTGGCGAACACCGACTGCCCGGAGCGGCCCCATGCGCTCGCGGCCTTTTACGAAGCCTGGAAGGACGATCCCCTCGTGATGGACAAGTGGCTTTCGATCCAGGCCTTGTCGCGCCTCCCGGACACGCTCGACACCGTAAAAACACTCATGAAAAATCCGGTGTTCAACATAAAAAACCCGAACAAGGTCCGTTCGCTCATCGGCGCCTTTTCCGCCAATTCCGTGCGGTTCCACGACCCGGCCGGCGAAGGGTATGCGTTCCTTGCGGACCAGGCCCTTGCCATCGATCCCATGAATCCCCAGATCGCCGCTCGCCTCGTCTCGGCCTTCACTATGTGGAAACGATATGATAAAAAAAGGCAGGCACTCATGAAAGCGCAGCTTGAACGTATAGCGAAGACGCAGAAACTGTCGAAGGACGTCCACGAGATCGTCTCGAAGAGTTTGGTGTGAGGGAACGGTCTCAAGTCGTTAAAAGTTTCAGGTCTCAGGTTCGAGGCTAAGTCCGTTTTGCTGGTTCAGGGTAGGTTCGCACTTATCTTTGCTGGTTCAGGATTGAAGCCTGAACCGCCCATTAATGTTTTGGTTCAATCTTCAAGATTGAACCAGCATTAAAAGAAAAGTCGCGGCTTTTTGATTTTGTCGTTAACTTGAGACTTCAAACCTGAGACTTGAGACCTTAAGCTTTAACCCACTTCTCCAGCTCCGCCCGTATATTCTTCGCGAATATATTAAGGTCCACGGACTTGTTCAGGAAACTGTTCGCACCCGCTTTATATGAGGCCTCTCTGTCCGATTCCAGGTCCGAATGCGTAACGATGACCACGGGTATTCCTCGGAGGCGCACGTCGTTTCTTATTTCGCGCAGGACGTCCAGGCCGTCGAGCTTCGGCATCTTCAAATCGAGCAGGACCAGCGACGGCAGCGCTGCAGAACCCCGGAGGAGCGCAAGCCCCGCCTCGCCGCTCAATGCGGTATCGGTCCTGAGGTCCCTGTCGATCTTCGCCAGCACCATTTTCGTCAGGAGAATATCGTCTTCGCTGTCGTCGATGATGAGAATCGATTTCGGATTGCGGATTTCGGATTGCGGAATCTGAACGACATCGTCGCTCATTTGCCTGCCCCTTTAGCCGTTCTGATCTTGCTTTGCCTTTCGTTGATGTCATTCCTTGTCCGGAATCTTTCCTAATAGGACCTCGTACAAATCTTTAAACGTAGGATTGTCTTTTCGAATTAGTGCCAGCTATTCTTGTCTGCTCATGTTTTTTAACTGCTTTTCTCTAATAATGGCATTGCGGCCGTCATTACACAATTCGTAGTGAACCAGTTTATGCAGGTGGTATTTTGTGGTAAACGATTTTGAATCAAGTTCATTTTTATGCTCATACACCCTGCGTATGAGGTCGTTCGTCACTCCCGCATACAGTGTGGGCCGCGCATTTGCCATTGTGTACACTGCGAAGTGTTTCGGCATATTGTTTTTTTAAGGCTGTCATTCCGGCTCGTCCGGAATCGTAGTTGCCTTCCAATGAAAAAATTAAAATCCGATTCCCGACAAGCGAGAC
>CAVYLT010000061.1:0-6979 GCA_963769335.1 Nitrospirota bacterium
TGTAGTACTTCACCCACTGCCGTATCCGTTCGGCCGCATCCTCGAAGCTCGCAAACTGAGCCCGGCTTAAAAACTCGAGGTAGATGGTTTTCCAGAACCGCTCGATCTTGCCCAAGGTCATCGGGTGGTGGGGCTGGGATTTGATGTGGTGGATCTTGTCTTTCTTGAGCTCCGCCTCAAAGCGGCTTTTCCCGTGCCAGCTCGTGTATTGCCGCCCATTGTCCGTGAGCATCTCTTTGGGCGGATTGTACTCGGAGGCAGCTCGGCGGTACACCTCAATGACGTTCTGCCCCGTCTGGCTGCGGAACAGCTCAAGCCCGGTTACATAGCGGGAATAATCGTCGATGTACCCGATCAGGTAGGCGTAGTGGCCGCCAAGACGGAACGTGAAAATGTCCGTCTGCCAAAGCTGGTTCGGAGTTGATCGCTCGAAAAACCGGGGACGGGTGATGTTGCGCTGACGCTTCTTGGGTCGAGGTGTGATGAGGGATTTATCGTGAAGGGTCTTGCGGACCGTCTCAGGGCTGGCCGAAAGGAAAAACGCCCTCTTTAAAACCTGGGAAATGCGCTTGATGCCGAAGAGGGGGTTGGCTTCTTTTACTTCTACGATCTTCTGCTTGACCGGGGTGGGGAGGCTGCGGCCCGTTCCCCGATAGTGCGTGGCGAGCCCTGCTTCACCGTCACGACGATAAGCTCGCACCCAGCGCCCCACGGACTCACTACTCAACCCGCATTCCTGCCGGATCACCGAAACGGGAATGCTTTCTTCAAGGAACTTCTTAACTACTTGAAGCTTGAAATCGGACCCGTAACGCTTGCTTCGCTTCGGGAACTTCCTTTTTTTAGCGCCTTCCGGTATACTCTTAACTGGCTCCATGATGACACTCCTCTCTGAAACCTAACATTGGAGTGTCACCCTATTTCCTTAAATCCTGGTTATCATAAACTGGTCGCTAGGACACCCGAGGATGTGGCAGTGTTTAAAAATGCTGTCAAGGCAGCGAAGATCAAGACGCGACCTCAGAAGTTCGGGTTTTGGGTCCATGGAGATGACCGGAAGGGCGCCGTGGCGTACCTGCTCAAAATACTTGCAGAGCAGAAGATTAACGTTACAGCAATTGACGCCGTATCTGCTGGTGCGGACCGCTATGCTGCCATTCTCTGGGTCGCGCCCAGGGACGTAAACAAAGCGTCAAAGGCGCTGGGGGCGAGCTAGACATTTTTTATGAACAACTCGCTCCGTATTGTCAGATTGAGCGAAAGGTACATAATGTTTGATCCCCTTAAAACATCAGAGACCACAAGGGCGATCGTCTGCGACAATGACCAAAGAAAATACTTCCGTTTCAGGCCGGCCCGGTTCTACGGGGGAATCGCGACTGCGGATTGCGTGGGCTGTAACCTGCGGTGCGCCTTCTGCTGGTCATGGAACGTTACGACGCGGCCCGAAGTATGCGGTACATTCTACAAACCCCAGGATGTTGCGAAGCGGCTCATCGCCATTGCCATGCAGAAGAAGTTCAAGAGACTGAGGATCAGCGGAAACGAGCCAACGATATGCCGGGAGCACCTTATGAAAGTCCTCGAACTGATCCCGAAAGGCTACCTCTTCATCATCGAGACGAACGGAATCCTCATCGGCAGCTCATGCTGCCCCTCGTCTTCTCCCGATGAGGAGCGTGTTGAGATGCGTGGGGGTTGGTCTGTGAATATACCAACAATCCTTTTTGTTCGTATTAGTTTATCATGGTAAAGCCTAGCGTTTTCATTTTCTAAAATCTATCGGGCCTGTTCATGCAAGAAAGGATCGACAAATCACAAATTGTTGTGCTATGCCGGTGCACAAACAAGTGCAAGAAAAAACAATGTACAATGAGGTTTTTCTGCTACAGGATATGCTATATTAAGAACCATTGAGAACAGCCGATGCCGAATCTGGAAGATTACCCTGGGTTTTGATGCAGAGGTAACAAAATTACATGCGCCTCCATGCAAGTTGCGGTGTGCAAGCCCTCACGAGTTGCAGAGAGGGAAGCCTGAAGCATCTGCTGAGGCAAAAAAAGATTGGGACCAACCTCGTGTAAGCTCAAAACCCGGGTAATTATTTTTCTCTTCTTCGGACGTTTCCGTTATCCTCTATTCAAACTTTCGTCATACTACTTCAGATACCAGGCATTTTGAATTATCGCTCTATCATTTGTTATCCCTTTGTCATATTATTCTCATTCGTCATTCTGGCC
This sequence comes from Nitrospirota bacterium, assembly GCA_963769335.1. Lineage (GTDB taxonomy): Bacteria > Nitrospirota > UBA9217 > UBA9217 > UBA9217 > JAJYKN01. Next base: position 2,241 of record CAVYLT010000061.1, read on the forward strand.
TTGTCCGTTCTTTGAGTTCACGTACAGGTTAGAAGGCGGTCAAGAGAGACACTTTACGGTTATCGACATAAGGACAAAGCGATAGATGCCGGCTACGTGAACATAGCCATTTATTCGGAAGGATTTCAGGTCAGGCAGGCAACTAAGATCTCAATCGCACCGCCGAAAAAACACCCTTGATGTTCATGTCACGATCAGTTTATACCACGATAAGCTTATACATCGAGAATGACCTCGGCCCTCCAGCCTTGCGCTGTTTTTTTGACGTTGAAATTGTGCAGCGATACGGCTTTGACGTCGGCGCCGAGCTCGTGCTTTTCCCGTGAGAGCTCTTCTCCCCGAACTGTTGCACTCAGGCGCCATCTCCCGATTTCCCGCCTGATGTCGAGATCAAACCTGCTGAACAGGAGGAGTTCGGCATCCTTGTAAAAGACGAGTTCCTGCAGGAAACGGTACAGGAGCATTTCCGGGTTGTCGGCTTCGAGTTCAAAGCTCTTTGCGATCCTCTGGCCCACCGTCTTCACGTCCATTACCATCGTGTTTGTCACTGCAAGAGCTGCGTTCGAAAACAGCTCGACGAGCGTCTTTCCTCGTGCTTCGAACGCCACGTCGGCGATGGCAACGTCTTCCAGATAACGATAGGACATCATTTATTCTCCGTCGTTTGCTTTTTCATCTTTCGCTTTTCCCAATGTACCGCGAATGATGACCGCGCACAAGCATGCGTTGAAAAAGCCTTGATACTCTCAAAGCCCAAACAGCGCTTGAAAAGCGAAAGCTCTGTGGGCAGTGCGGTACGTTCCATAGAATGCTGAATAATATCGGCATGCCTGCCCGGCAATGAGAGCGAGATGCAGAAGAAAATCCGACCTCGTCGCAAGCGTTATCTTTATCCTTTCACATTTCCCAGCGGAACAAGCTTCACCACCGGCAGGGAAATGCCCGCGAGCGCCGTAGCCTCCACGACATCATCGATGTTCTTATAGGCAAAGCCCGCTTCCTCGGCCACACCGGAGTAGCTCACGGTCTTGATGAAAATCCCTCTCTCCGCAAGCTCATGCAGGAGTTTCTCTCCCCTCACCATCCGCTTGGCCTTTGTCCTGCTCATGGTCCTGCCGCTGCCGTGGGCCGTGGAGCAGAAGGTTTCCTTCGCGTTCGGGCCTCCTACGAGAAGATAGCTCCCGGTTTCCATGGAGCCGCCGATAATGACCGGCGAGCCGTCCTCACGAAAGAACTCCGGTATCTCCTCGCGTCCGGGGCAGTAACTCCCGGTCGCCCCTTTCCGGTGGACGATGAGCTCTTTCACCTTTCCGTCCACCTCGTGTTTTTCGAAGGTCCCGCGGTTGTGGGCGATGTCGAAGACCATGTGCATACCCAGCTCTTCCGGACTTTTACCGAATACCTCGGAGAACACCTCCCTCACCTGGTGCACAATCACCTGCCGGTTCGCAAAGCTCATGTTCACCGCGCAGCCCATAGCCTTGAAATAGGCCTGACCTTCGTGGGAATAGAACGGCGCGCAGGCGAGCTGGCGGTCGAGGATCTTGATATGGTATTTTTTTTCCATGACTGACAGGAACAGGTCGAGATAATCGGTTGCCACCTGGTGGCCGAATCCCCTGGAACCGCAGTGGAACATGACGACGATCTGGTCCGGGAAAAGGCCCCACTTTGCAGCCAGCTTTTTATTGAAGATATTCTCCGGCTTCACCCACTGGATCTCGAGATAGTGGTTACCCGAGCCGAGCGTACCGATCTGGTTATAGCCCCTCTCAACCGACCTGGGGGAAATTTCCGAATTGTCCGCCCAAGCGGCCTTGCCGTGCAATTCCATCCGTTCAAGGTCTTCCTTCCATCCGTAGCCGTTCCGTACCGCCCACTGGGCGCCCTCCATGGTGACGAGGTCCCTGAATTCTCCCTGGGAAAGCCTGACGAACCCCCTGCTCCCCACGCCTGCGGGAACTCTCCTGAAAAGTTTTTCTATGAGGGGATGTAACTGAGGTTTGACCTCTTCGTAGGTGAGATTCGTGAGCACCAGACGCATACCGCAGTTGATGTCGAACCCGATGCCGCCCGGCGAGATGACGCCGCCCTCATTTACGTCGAATGCGGCGACCCCGCCGATGGGGAACCCGTAGCCGCTGTGGCCGTCGGGCATGCAGAAAGCATATTTCTGGATTCCCGGCAGCGTGGCGACGTTCGAGATCTGGTCATAGACATGATCGTCCATGGCGTCGATGAGCTTCCTCGTCGCAATGATCCGCGCGGGGACCCTCATCCCGTGCTTGAAGCTCGGGGGAATATCCCAGATCACGTCAGATATCTTAACAAATTCCGGTCTTTTGAATTCCATTTTTTCCGCAGGTACTCCCATACTTCACCTCCGGATAAATCGGTTTCAGCAAAATTGTACTCTTTCCCTTCAGACGGGAAAATTCTCCCACTCTCTGTTTAAATACAATCATAATATCGTGACCGCGTCAAGGGAGGGGAGGCATGGATGGTCGATGCTACGTTTTATGATACTTTTGAGGGAAAAAGCTTGAACAATTGTCATCCTTTATGCCTGCTCTACTGCGTTTTCCTTGTTCTCAGAGAGCTTTTTGTCTTTTTCCCCTTTCGTAAGGCGACAACAGTGTATTGTCATATTTTCGAGCTTCTCAGACATTTTTAAATGATTTGTCATAGAAATAGGCGAACGGGGCATAGAGAGTGGCCTGCATCCGGCCGATCGATGTGCAGTCAAAATGAAATATATTCATTGTAAAACAGGCCTGTCGTTGATTGCACGGAGAGGCCTGAAACGTGATAAAGGATGCACAAAGAAGTCAATCATTCATGTTTTGTGAAAAAAATCAGCGCCTGTTGCATTCGTAAGAAGTTCGAGGAACAGCCTGCAATGTTCTTCGAACTGTGCTAACATAGCATACATGCGTACAGGGAATAAGCTTACAATAACGTAAACGCACCACATTCATCTACATGAGGGAGGTGACCGAAATGGCAGTCATGCGGACCGTGAAGAAAATGAAGGACCTTGTGACCCCGGCAACAACTGCTCAGAAGCAGGAGGTGGAATTTACATTTCATGCTCCGGACGCCAAGAGAGTCTGTGTCGCGGGAACATTCAACAATTGGAACGAGAGCTCAATGCCGCTGAAAAAAGACAAGGACGGGACCTGGAGGAAAGAAGTAAAGCTGGCTCCGGGACGTTATGAGTACAAGTATGTCGTCGACGGGGTCTGGGTTCAGGACCTGCCCTGCGCCGAATCGGCGTTGAATGCTTTCGGCACGTATAATTGCGTGATCGGTATAAAGGCCGCCTGATAGAGGACGCTGACGCTTACTCCAATCGGGGGACATCTCAAAAGGAGTTTAGATGTACATCTCTTTTACCGGAGGAGATGGATATTTCCTATTCGCACGTTTGTGAGCCCCTCTTCTCGCGCGACAGCCGCACACCCTTCTGCGAGTGTCCGTGACGTGAGCGGAAGATCGGACAGCAAAAAATGGGGGTAGAACGCGAGGAGGCTGTAGGGAATATCGGGATTTATCTTGGCGATAAACCGTGCGATACTTTTCACTTCTTCTTCGTCAATGTACCCCGGCACAAGCAGGGTGCTCGCGATAAGGAGCGGCGGGACAAGCCTCAGACCGATCTTCTTCCCCGCCCTCGAAAAATTTTCAAGCGTTCGCTTGTTCGTAGTACCCGTGAGCACATTGTGCAGCGTCTCATCCCATGCCTTGAGATCGAACTTGATGCACCCGCCCGATTCGAGCGATAGTTTTATCATCTGATCGAGAAATCCCTTATGCATGGAGCCGTTCGTCTCCCAGCAAACGCGGAATATCCTGCCCCTGGTTTTCGCGCGAACGAGCATCGACGCCCTCAAAGCGAACGGAAGCTGCGGCGTCGGGTCACCGCCGAAATAACAGATGCACGACGTCCGGTCATTGACGTCCCCAACGAGGTCAGCCACTGGGGTCGTGCGGGGCTTCAGCGTCTGTTCTTTAAACTGCCAGTTCTGGCAAAAAAGACAGTTGAACGAACAGGCATGGAAGAACACCGCAAGATTCTTGTATCCCTGCTCGGGCCCGGGAGAATAGGCATAGTCCGGGTACCCGGCGCCGGTGCATCCCGAACAGACCCAGTCTCCCACGCAGTTCGTGGGAAGGGGGTCGTGGTACCACGAAAGCTTCCCGAATTCTGCAGAAACACCGACGAGTTTCCCCCCTTCGTTCCTCCGCAGTCCGCAGTATCCCATCCCGCTTACGGGGATCCTGCATTCGTTCACGCACATGGTGCACGCGAGGCCCGCCGGATCTTTCGGCGGCACATCCGGCAGGCCGAAGGCTTTCCTGCTCCGTTTGTGGGCCTCCCTTGCAAGTTGGAGAGCATCTTTTGGTCGCCCCCGGATGCAGGCAAGGCACACCCCGACTTCCCGGGAGATGGTCAATGACTCAATATTGCACAATTTGCACGTTGCCATAGAAAATCTTCCGATAGATCCAGGTTCTGCAGCGACGCTGTGCGCGACTAAGCAGGTGAAAATTTCCTGCGCTCGAACAGTTCCATCCCGGCCGATCGTTGTCGATTTTATTTCTTCAAATCCGGAGCCACAACCCGTCCGGCGTTGATCGGCTTTCCTTATACCGGAGATAACATGTATGATGTATCAACCTTTGATCACCGCCACATAGGGCAGATTGCGATATTGCTCTGCGCAGTCTACACCGTA
>CAVYLT010000062.1:0-5983 GCA_963769335.1 Nitrospirota bacterium
TCGTAAAAAGTCACGCGCGAGATTAACCGAAAAAAAACGCGCGGATCACCAGATTTCCTTTGCAGCACAAGGGGTTTCGTGATACATAAAGGCATCACTCGTCGTTTTGAGGAGCCCGCATGATCTATACCAAGGATCACAAAACCCACGACATGTTCGATCCGTTTCCCTTCCTGGGACCCAAGCGAAAACAACGCATCGAGGCGTCCTGGGCAAAGATTTTCCGGGAGCACATCCTGCCCACGCTTCCCGTCGAGAAGGTCTTTTCCAAGTACGATCCGGTCATGGGAGCGCCGACCAAGGAGCTCTACGCCATGCTCGGTCTCATGGTCATCCAGCAGATGCACGATATGACCGACGAGGAAGCCGTGGACCAGTTCGCCTATAACCTCCAGTGGCATTATGCCTTAAACATCACCAGCACAGCCGATACGGATGCATATGTCAGCCCCAAGACCCTCTGGACCATGCGAAGCGTGCTGACCGAACGAAACCTCTTTCAGGACATCTTTAACGATGTTACCAAAAAGCTTGCCGAGGTCTTTTCCGTTGACGTCTCGAAACAGCGTTTCGACTCAGTCCATATCTTTTCCAACATGCGCCATTTGGGCCGGATCGGCCTGTTCGTCAAGACCATCAAGAAGTTCCTCGTAAACCTTAAACGCCACCACAAAGACCTCTACGAAGCTTTGGACAAGGCCTTCTCCGACCGATACATGGCCAAGCAGGGAGAAGCCGTTTTCTCGATGGTCAAGCCTTCGGAATCGATGAAGACGCTCGCGGCTTTAGCTGAAGACGTATTCACCCTGGTGGAACGTTTCAGGGGCAACGAACCGATCGTCTCCATGACCAGTTACCAGTTCCTTGTTCGGCTGCTTAAGGAACAATGTATTCTACAGCGCGTTGATACGCATACCACCCAGGTCGCGGTCAAAGAGAACAAAGACGTGGCGTCCGACTCATTGCAGAACCCTTCCGACCCTGATGCCGGGTATAACGGCTATAAGGGCCAAGGCTATCAGGTGCAGGTCGCCGAAAGCTACGGCACTTCCGAGGATTCCGATACCCTGAATCTGATCACCGGTGTGATCGTTGAACCTGCGCATAAGCGCGATGCTCATGCCCTGGTCCCGCTCATCGAAACCACCGCGGAACTTGGCCTCACGCCGAAGGAAGCCCTGGCCGACACCCTTTACGGCGGTGACGAGAACTGCCGGAAGGCGGAAGCTCTGGGTGTCGAAATCGTTTCGCCGGTCAAAGGCGCAGCAAGCAAGATCACTGCGACACTCACGGAATTCACCATGAACAGCGAGAACGATATCACCGCCTGCCCGGCAGGATGTGCGCCGGAAACTACTCGAAGCCACGATGACTGGCATTTCGCGTTCTTCCCAAAGAGAACCTGTCGCGGCTGTTCCCGAAAGAAAATGTGTCCGACGAAGTCCGGTCAAAGAGGGCGCTCTCTCAGATATGACGATAAAGCCCTCCGTATGGCCCGACGGCGAGCATACGAAAATTCTCCGGAGTTTCGGGACCGGTACCGGTTCCGCGCGGGGATCGAAGGGACGATGTCCCAACTTGATCGCTTGACGGGAATCAAGAACCTTCGTATCCGAGGCATGTCCGCAGTGAGCTTCGCCGCATACTTAAAAGCGGCGGGGATCAACATCATCCGGGCTGCAGCGTTCCAAAACCGGGAAACCGAAGGGGAACCGGCTCCGCCAACAACTTTTTCCTTGCTCTCTTGTGCTGTCAAAGAGCGGTTGCAACGCGTTTCAACGGTCATTCGATGGTGGAACAGTCTCCAATGGCCAAATATGCATTTCGCGGCACTTTTTGCCGCGTGACTTCTTACGAGACCATCATTATTAGATATAAGCATATAATATTAGATGCCTTCTAGGCATATAGCATTATATGCTTTTGGTTTTTTCTTGCTTTGAAAAAGCATCTAATATTATATGCTTTTCCAGAGCGGTTCCTTTGATCTTGCCGTAGCGTATGAACCACAACTTCATTTCCGGATTCCATCTTCCCTTCGCTGCTTTGGCTCTTTCCCGCAGCGCATTGTCTGCGAAGCTGATCTGCACGGGAACGATATCGTCATCAATAAATTTTTGCGCTGGCGGGCTCCATGCCGTTTTCTCGATGGCCAGTTCGACGGTTTTGATCCTCATGCGGTGCGCTTCATCGTACCGGTAACGCACGCAGATAAGCGTGTCGCCGTATTTCTCCACCAGTTTCTTCGTTCCCTTTTGGCCCGGTTTCAGCTTCAGACGCGTTATCATTACGCACCCCATTAAATCACGAATTTTATGGGTAGTCAACGTACATGAACAAGTATTTTAGATGTGCTGCACCATCTTCATCACCGGTCTCTGACCTTTGCTTTACTTATATTTCCTCACCACCGCCGTTACGACGCCGGCAATCGTGAGTTCGCTTTCCGGCTTGATGGGCTTGTACTTGGGGTTCGCCGGCAAAAGCAGGACGTTGCCCCCACGCTTCCGCAAATACTTCATGGTCCATTGGCCGTCCACCTGGGCGATCACGATGTCGCCGCTTTTTGGCGGCTGGCCCTTGTCCACGATCACCATGTCACCCGGCAGGATTCCGGCACCGGACATGGAATCTCCCGAGACTTTGAGCAGGAAGGTGGCTTCCCGGTTCTGGATCAGGAGATCATCGAGAGACAGGGTATCGACGAGCTCTTCCTCGGCAGGGCTCGGGAACCCGGCTTCAACCGTGCCGAGCAGCCTGAGCGGCGAGGCAAGGGAAGCGGGGAGGAGCCTGCCCTTTTCGTCCTTACCCAGGACCTTGAGCTCTACGAGCCTGGCCACGAGTTTGGAAACTGCGTTCTTCGATTGCAGACCGGTGATTTCGCCGATCTCCGAAAAGCTCGGCATCCTGCCGCTACCTTTGTAGAAGTTCGCAATGCCCCTGACCCGGGACTTCAATTTGTCTTCCGCCATCTTCTGTACCATGGCCCCTATTATAGGTGAACGTCCGTTCACTGTCAAGCGGCATCTTTCCTGCCTGATTATGACCCAAGTCATAGCATGCCAGGCCGGTTTCGATTATCTTTCATATAAGCAGTTAGCCACAGAGCGCACAGAGAGATCAGAGGATACAAAAGCAAATCTCTCTCCTCTGTGTCCTCGGTGATCTCTGTGGCAAAAGAATTTTAACAACACGGTTTCTGACAACAAGGAGGGCATCACATGAAAGAGCTGGACGTTACGACAATCGCTCCGAGAGAAAGGCACCCGTTGATCTTTAAGATGTTCGATGAACTGGGAAAAGGCGATGCTTTTATCCTGACCAATGATCACGATCCAAAACCGCTTTACTACAGCTTTCTTCATGAACGGGAAGGCCAGTTTGGCTGGGAGTATCTTGAGCAGGGACCGACGCTCTGGAAGGTCAAGATATCGAAGGCGTGAAGCCGCGAGAACGGAAATCAAATTCAATTCAAAATCGATAAGTTTTACCGCGAAGGCGCGAAGTACGCAAGGAAATCTTAATTTCTGGAATTAAAAGAGGTTGAATTTTTTCGCCCTCCTCGCGACCTTTGCGCCTTAGCGGTTCCAAGGTATTCGTATCGTCTTGTTCGGGTTAGGGGTAAAACTTCTTTCCTTCTTGCGCCATTTCGATCAAGGATTTCGAAGGGGTAAACCGGTCGCCGTACTTTTTCGCATACCCTTTGAGTTTCTCGACAATGGTTTTCGCTCCCAGCTTGTCCGCATACCTCAGCAGTCCGCCGCGGAAGGGAGGGAACCCGATGCCGAAGATGAGTGCAGCGTCGAGCAGGTCCGGCCTGTCGATGATCTTCTCTTCCAAACAGAGCGTTGCTTCTTTTATCATGAGCAGCACGGAACGTTCCGCGATCTCTTCAGGAGCGAACGTTACTTTGTTCCCTGTTGCCGATATCATCCGAGAGACGGAAACATCGGGCTTGCCGCGTTTTCTTCCCTGGTACTGGTAAAAGCCCTTGCCGTTCTTCCTGCCGTAGTAACCTTCCTTATATAATGCTTCAAGCATCGGGGACGGCTTCACCCGTTCGCCCAGGCCCTGGTACAGGATGTCAGCGACCTTGTGGGCCACGTCGATGCCGATTTCGTCGAGCAGAATAAAGGCGCCCATGGGCATGCCGAATTGAAGAAGGGCATGATCGATCTCCTCGATCGTACGCCCCTGCTCCAGCATGACGGCCGCCTCATTCAAATAGAGCATCAGGATGCGGTTCACCAGAAAGCCGGGGCCGTCGTTCACCACAACCGGGAGTTTGCCGAGCTTCCGTGCAAGCGTTGTGATTGCGGACACGGTCTCATCCGATGTTTTTTTGCCGCGGACCACCTCGACGAGCGGCATCTTTTCAACGGGATTGAAGAAGTGCATGCCGACGACGCGGTCCTGGTGCTTCGACGCACTCGCCATTTCTGTGATCGAGAGAGAGGACGTGTTTGAGGCAAAGAGGGAATTTCCCTTTGTTGCAGGTTCGAAATCGCGGAGCACGGCTTTTTTGATGTCCATGCTTTCAACGACCGCTTCTACGGAGACTTCCGCTGTTCTAAATCCCGAGTAGTCTGTAGTGCCCGTAATCCGGTCGAAGCCGTCCCGCGCCTGGATCGGGGTCAGGATGCCTTTTTCTGTCTCTTGCTGAAGATGTCCCAGGCCTCCTTGAGCCCTGCTGCGATTGCCTTGGTATTAATATCTTTCATTCTGACCCGGATGCCTTCTTCGGCAAAGAGCTGCGCAATGCCGCCGCCATGACGCGGCACCGAGCACTCCGGCGTAAGCAATTTTCACCGGAGACGGATGAATGTCTTTCTTGAGCAGTTCGTTCAGATAGAAGACGGAAATGAGGTTCTTCGAAGTCTCCGTCGGCGCAAGCCTGCCCAGGAGCTGTGCTTCATGATAGTAGCCGGCTTCCCTGTCGTGGGAAAGCCCGAACCGGATCGAATCGAGCGCGGCAAGCGGGGCGGGATAATTGCCGCGCGTTTCCTTTAGTATATTCTTTTCAGCTATGCGGAAGATGAGAGGTCTCGTGAGCCCGTTGTTTTCGATCAGGTTGATGAGGCGCGGTTTTTTTGCGCGAACATGAATCGGTCCCGGCTTCTTGATCGCCTTCTTTACCATGACCATGGCTCTCGTGAGCAGAATTTCTTTGAACGTGACTTCATCGGCAAGGCCGATCTTTCCGGCCTTTTTCGCATAAACGGACTTACCCGTCAGAATCATGTCAAGGGCGTTCGTTAAACCAACGAGGCGCGGCAGCCGCTGGGTGCCGCCGAAGCCGGGCATGATGCCGAGCTTGACTTCGGGGAGTGCCAGGGCTGTTTTTTGATCATTGCTGATCACGCGGTACGTGCAGGCCAAAGCAAGCTCCGAACCCCCCTCCCATGCACGGGCCGTGGATGGCGGCCACCGTGGGAAAGGGCAGGGCTTCAAGCTTGTTCAGCACGGCCTGGCCCCGGCGTGCGAGGCGTTCACCAATCGTCGCGTCCGTAATGCTCCGTATTTCAGCGATATCAGCTCCAACGATGAAACTGCCGTCCTTGCCGCTTCTGAATACGAGCGCCTTGATATCCTTCTTCAGCGAGAGTTCGTCGAGCGCCTTGGCCAGCTCGTCCATGACCGGAGAGGTCGCTTGTTGATCTTTTCGCCGGGCAGGTCGAAGGGTGAGGATTGCGACGTTGTCTTTGTTTCTTTCATAGGTAAAGGATGGCATAGATTAAATCCCTTTCAACAGGATTACAGGGATAAAAGCGGATTGACAAATATCGATTTTATCGATGCTGTGAATCCTGTTATCCTGTATTAATGAACTATCGTCTTTCCACGATCATCGCGCCGCCCTGGCCGCCGCCGATACAGAGCGTCGCAAGGCCGATGAGGAGGCAGCGCCGTTCCATCTCTTTCAGCACGGTGAGCACCAGATCCTGAACCCGACGAACCCACGGGATGGCCGAGGGCGATTGCG
>CAVYLT010000063.1:0-136296 GCA_963769335.1 Nitrospirota bacterium
CGAGGGCGATTCCTTTCGGTTCTCTCCCGACCGCAACGGCCCCCACGGCCTGCATGGCATTCTTGTCGAAGACCGACACGTCATCCGACCCGGAGTTCAGCACATACCCAAGAACGGCGGTAACGGGTTTCGTCGGTGCAGATACCGAAAACGCCGGCGTGAAGCTGAAACCGCTGTGTAGTGCCTCTCCGTAGTTGAATGCGAGAAATAAAACAGCGGCCTTCCGTTCCATGACCTGGAACCGGAAATTCGTAGTGATCGGTTTTTCCGGAACGAAGAGGTCGGCGTTCCCGTCTTCGGCCCGGAGCGATGCCTTCGCAATCTTAAAAGCAAAGCCCGAATACGATCCTGGCGGCAGTTCCCCCTGGCAGAGCAGCCGCTGCCGGGTTATCTCTTTCCCCTGTATTTCCGTCAACCTGAGCGAAAGGGGGACCTCCTGTCCATCGTCCCTGACTGCCGAGGCGGAGGCGAGCGTAAACGTAAGCCGGTCAGCCGACTGCGAAAATGGCTGGAGATAGAGATAGACTTCGCCGAGGTGTTCAAGGGAAGCCTTGACATGCGCAGGGACGGTCATGCAGGAGGGAAATGCCGTGAGTAAGATCAGAACGCAAACAACTCTTTTCAAAAAGCTTCTCCTAACTCTACGCATGGGTACGACCTGTCAACAGCGACCGAACCGGCAACTGCCACAGGGCCGATCGCAAAATTATTTTACGTTTCTGACCGTGCAGTGCGTTGCCCCCCGGAGGGGCCGGAAGAAAACGAACCGATACACGGCATCTCTCAGGTACTCCCATCAAAGTCTTGCTGCAAAAAATCCCTGAGGGTTTTTTCTTTATTTCACAAGCTGAAAAGAATTACTTTCATAATGGCGATCATTCTTTCACCCTCCCTGCCTCGAACCATGCCGGCACAGAACGTTCGCCGCCTCCCTGCGCTAAGTTGAATAAAGTTGCATAATATGCGCCATTATGAATCCCTTGTTTTATCATATGGTTAAACCGTCTGTTAGGCGATATGGAATGAGCGATTGCGCTCTGTTGCAGAAAAATGCGCATAAAATAATTCAACAAATTGTGCTGACGCAGTCGTCCCCCGGCCGAGGCCGGGGGATTTGCAAGTCGCGGGATACAGGGTCTACTGCCGGTTCGAGGGGAGACGGACTGCAGCATCCCTCCGCCGCCGACTCTTTTGTGCACCCATCAATAAATTATCCGCCTGTTCTTTATATAAATTGCCGCTGCGTCAGGCCCCCCTGCCGAGTAAATGCATTCCGATGCGCTCGTCAGCGAAGGCCATGATCTTTTCCAGCCGTTGCTGCAGAGCGGGGTCCGCCTGCGCCCGCATCCTGAACCTTGGCACGCACTTCTTCGCCGGCCATCCGCTCATCCATGCTGTTGAACAACCGTACCTGCGCGCTCGTGGTCTTCTGATCGGCCTTCATCGGATGACATACCGCGCAGAAGTTTTCCATTTTCGTCCCGCCCTGGGTATCGACGCGAAGATATTTATAATTCGAATTCGACGGATGGGGATCGTGACAGCTGACACACTCGAAGCGTCCGCTTCTCAGCAGCGCCGCAGGAACGCGGGCGATCTTCGGATTTATCACGCTGAGGCCGTAGGGGTGGCTTGTATGTCCGCTGATCGGCTTGATGCCCTGGCCGCCCTTTTCGGGGCTTTGATGGCAGCCGAGACAAAGCGCGGATATGCCGCCATAGGGTTGTTTCGTCCTGGGGTTCACGTCTTTCGAGTTCGGTTCTACGGCAAAAATGAATGCGGAACTTTTTGCGGTGTGGAGCCCGTGACAGCCGGTGCACGAAAGGCTGTCGTGGGCGCCTGCGGCGAATGAGACCGCCGGCAGCGCGGACAGAATGCCTGCAAAACACAACCTGAAAAGCCACTGGTACATGCAAATTCCTCCTGAAAGAATTGTAGCCTGCGACATGCGGAATAACGTCGTTGTTTCTTTTGCCATCAAACGAAGCATGCCGCCAAGCCGCAAAATGCGCGAACACGCTCCTGTGATAAAAGCGTTCGCGGACTTTACGCCTTGGCGGACGGGCGGCTCCGGTTCCCCATCCGGATCGCTTGTTTTGAAGAGAAGGGCTGGATCGCTCCAGCCCTTCTTAAAAGAACATCATGCAAAAACAAGCAGGGCGTTAGTCTCTCGCATGACACTTGTTGCAGAGAGACCGCTGGTACGAGGCCCAAACCGTTGCCGGACGATCGTAGAACGTGGCCTGCATCTGTGCCTGCGTGTAACCCAGGTTGTACTGGCCGCCCTTCTGCTCCGCAGTCGTGCCGTCAACGCCGGGGTACGCGCCGTCGAGGGTCAGGAACTCTGCGGACGTGGCGTTCCACCTGAGGCTGTACGGCAGGCCCGAGGCATGGGCCCGGTGGCAGGAAAGGCACATCACGTTCTCACTCCCTGTAGACGGGCCGGCCGACGGGCCGGAAGTGGTCACATGAGATGCCAGAGTGGCATAGTTCGCCGCGTTCATTGCCAAACCTTCTTCGTAGGGAACCATGGACAGGTAAGAGGTCGCCTGGTTGCCCGTCAAATCGCCGGACTTGACATAGGCGTTGTAAGCCTGCGCAATCGTGACATTGAGCTGCGCGTCGTCATTATTCGTCAGCAAAGCGCCCGGATTGCCGTTTCCTGTCGGGTGCTCGTTCACACCACCTGCATAGTTGGGGTTATGGATCTTAGTATGGCAGTTGGAACACCACTCAGACATACCGCTGCCGTAAGCCACCCGGGTATCCGTCGCGGCCTCCGTCCTGTTGTAGGTAGAAGGTGCAAAGGCAAAGGGAGAAGGATTGGCAAACGACAACGTCACATCGGTGGAGATTGAATCCGGCAGATAGCCGGCGCCGCCGAGGAGACGGTACACGCCCACTGCGCCGTTTCCGCTTGAATCGGAACCCGGAAGCGTCGTGCCGTAGGAACCCGACGCGATGATCGGGCCGACGGCCTGGCCGATCGCCGCGTTTACGATCTGATAGCTGGAGCTGACCCTGGCCCGGGCATGCGGGTCGTGGCAGCTCGAGCACCGGAGGTCGGCCGACGGGTAGGTGCCGCCGGGCGCAGCGGTGTAAACAGTCGAAACACCCATGCCGAAGTCGGCTGCAACGATGTTATGCCCGCGGTGCGTGGCCTGGTTGGTCGCCATTCCGCCATAGGTGTTGGCCGCGGACGTATCGGGAATTCTGAGCCATGCGAAATCGCCGCCCGGAGTGCGCTGGGTCGGGACCGCACCACCTGCGTTGGCCGAGGACATGACATGGTAGCCGTTGGGCGTGGCCCCGGTGGTGTAATGGCAGTTGAGGCAGGTCGAGCTCTGGTCGGTGCCTTTCAAGAGGTACGTGTTGCCGTTAAATTGCGTGGTTACGCTTCCATTGACAGATACCGGAGCGTTGTTGATCGAGTTGTGCATGGTGTGGCAGCCTTCGCAATATGCGACGCCGCCGTCATGGTACGCATAGCTTGTGCCGTACATGCCCAGAATCATAAGGCCGGCGGCTACAAGGATTAAACTTGCTTTTAAACCTTTCATTGCGGATCCTCCTGTTTAATTTTTGCCTCCGGCAACCCGGCCGTCCTGTTATTCCAGGACCCGTAGGTTTTGTGCCCCCACCTTGCGATGAGTTTACCCTTACAGAGGATCGATCGCGCCGGCAGAGCCGGCGGATGCTGGTGCAAATAGCGCGGTTCTTCTGCCGACTGCCGGACCCGCTATTTGCTGTCTACTGCTTGTCTCGGTGCTTCCTGTACTGCCCAACCATTCATTCGTTATCGAGCGCCACCCCCTTTCGTGCTCTGAAGACTCCTCCCCCCCGGGAGGTTACTGCCTGATGGCAAACACGCTGATGCCTCGGCTGCCCATCTGGGATATGTACAGCTTGTCATCCAGAATCGCCACGTCAGTCGGCGCGATGAGGCCGCCGTCGTTCCAGCCCCGGTATCCCGCCTGGGCCAGGAATTTAAAGTTCCGGTCGAATATCAGGACAGCGCACTTCAGTTTGTCCACCACATAGTAGCGTCCGTCGTCGTCCGAGACGATGCCGGACGTGATGTTAAACCTGCCCGGGGCCCCGCCGCGCTCGCCGAAAGAAGCAAGTTGCCCGTCGGGAGCCAGTTTAAAGGCCTTGAACATGACGGGGATCGTAAAAAGGATATTTCCATCCTTATCCACGCTGAAACCGGCAAAGTCCATGGAGCTTCTTTTTTTTTCGTCGATCTTGAGAACGTCCGCCAGGTCGATGCCCCGCTCGAAGAGGCCCTGATCGTCCGTTACAACAACCTTCATCAGTCCCTGGTCCGCCAGGTAAAGGCGCCCTTCACGGTACGCCAGAACGCTGGGATAGAAATTCGCACCGAACTCCTTCGGGAGGTTTTTAAGGTCCACCTTCCCCAGGCGGTCTCCCCGGTAGTTGCACCGGATGAGGGAATAGGTCCCCACGGAAGAGGTGCTGTAGGAGAGCACGAGGATATCCCCGTTCTTATCCACCACGGCGTCATAGACAATGCCGAGATTCCCATCGTCGTTGAATTGGTAAGTCTCCATGCCGGCCTCATTGAAGATTCGTATGGAATTGTCCGCGCCGACGACATAAAGCTCCTGATGACGGCGATCGGCAAACACCCTGGCGGAGTTGAAGGGTATCATGCCGGTAAAATCCGACAGCTTGTACATATACGTCAGGCTCACGCCGTCGGCGTATGCAGGACCATTGAGCGCCAGAGCAAACAACATAGTCGCGATAATATGTCCAAGCCGATTCCGCAGAAGCATTCCCCCGGTCGAGACCGATATCGGCATAAGGGGTCGCTTGCCCATTTTCGCTGATAGGAATAATTGCATTGCGGTCGTATTTTGCAATGCTCATGCCAGAGGGATGAAATAAATAAACTTATAAAAACAATTAGTTTAAGAATGCGGGAGAAAGGTCGGGCCGACGGTCGGTGAAATTACCAGAGCTGGCCTGGGGATATTACCATGATTTATTTTTGAGAAAAGAACGTTACGGGGGGGAACAACGGAACAGAGCGATGGGTACAAACACAATTGCTTGCGTGAGATAAGATTCGTTATGGCCGCAGGGGATGCATTTTTTTCTGCAGGTCATCCAGATAATAACGAATGTCGCGGGAGTCGGGGCTGATCGTTAAAGCAGCCTGGAACTCCCTCAAGGCCTCGTCGAATCGGCCCTGAGAACGATAGACCAGGCCGATATTTTTGCGAATTTCGGCGCTGCCGGGTTTCAGCCCCGCTGCTTTACTTAATTGGCGCAGGGCGTCATCGAAACGGCCGAGCTTTGCATAGACGATGCCGAGGTCGTTGTAGGCTTCCGCCTGGTTCGGCCTGACGCCGATTGAGGCCCGAAACTCTTCCCGGGCCTCATTCAATCGCCCCTCCTGTCCGTACAGGAGCCCCAGTTCATTATGCGCGTCGGCGTAATCGGGTTTGCATTTGAGTGCGGCCAGATATGCTCGCTCGGCCGCATCCAGTGAGCCTTCTTTGAGGGAGAGGTCGCCCAAACCTCTGTACGCAGCGGCCTCACGGGGATCGGACTTGAGGGCGCTGTCGTACTCGTTGCGTGCATCCACAAATCTGCCGAGTCGCGCATAGAGATCGCCCCTATTCGTATGCGCGAGCGAATCATCGGGATCGGCGGCGATGGCAGCATCAAATGCGTCAAGGCCTTTGCGAAAATCTCCGAGCTTGACGTATGCCGCCCCCAGATTGACGCGGGCCTTCGAATCGGCGGGATCTATGTTGAGAACAACCTGATATTGACGGATCGCGTCTTCATATCGGGACAGCTCGGTATAGGTCTCAGCCAGGTTGTATCGGGGCCGGAACTTCGACGGACTCTTCGCGGCGGCATCCCTCCAGAGTCCCTCGGAATCATGCCAAACGCCGTTCCGCATGAATGTTGCCGCTGAATACACCAGCACGATGCCGAGCACGACGAGGCTTATGAGGGCATTCTTATTTTCCACAATCCTGCGTCTTTTGCCGTCCAATATGTCACGCCGCTGTCGGCGTCGGCATTCCCATCTCACCATTCAATCGGCAATGCGATCCGGACGCAAGACCACAGGCGTTGCGGACGCTACGTTGACAGCGTTCAGGGGATGCTTTTCCCCCAGTGCCGCAATGGCGGCGCTGAAACATTTTCCAGGATTTCGCGGAATCCGACATCATGGATATTTGCTTTCACGATGCTTTCTTCCCGTTACCCGAACTTGTAAAAATCGTGAGGAGGTTCCACCGACGACCGGGATTCTTATTGTTCCGGCGGTGATTTAAGAGCGCTTCCAAAAACCGAGAACAGTCGCAGGAGATGGTTGACAGGCCTCCTCCGTGCTCCGGCGGATCCCGTCCGAGGAAACCGGAGTTTCCGGCAACGCCCTTAGGCCAAATTGAACTTTTTCACCTGGTACCGGAGCGCGTCATAGCTGATTTGAAGTATTTTTGCCGCTTGCGTCTTGTTGTAATTCGACAGTTCGAGCGCCTGTTCAATAAAGTCTCGTTCCACTGCGTCGAGCGAGATCCCGGTTTCAGGCAACCTGAACATCCTATTCGGTGCGGGCTGGAGGGCATCCGACCGGGCAGACAACCATTGTGACAGATGCCGCGGAAGCAGCACTTCCTCGGTTTCCAGCACTACCAGTCTTTCAAGAAGGTTCCGCAATTCCCGGATATTCCCCGGCCAGTCATGGGCCTGCATGAGTCGTGCCGCTTCGGGCGAGAACTTTTTTACCGTCTTCTTGTTAAACCGCTTGGCATAATGCGAGAGGTAGTATTCAACCAGGAGGGGAATGTCTTCCTGCCGCTCCCTGAGAGGAGGAACATGCAAACAAAAAGCGTTCAACCGGTAGAATAAATCCATCCGGAAGTTTCCCTTTGCGACGGCCTCGGTTATGTTAAGATTCGTCGTAGCAATTACCGTCACATCAATGGGGACTTCTTCCCCTCCGCCGATCGGCCGCACCTTCCGCTCTTCAAGCACCCGCAGGAGCTTTGCCTGGAGCCCCTGCTGCATGTCGCCGATCTCGTCAAGGAGGATCGAACCGCCATCCCCCAGTTCAAACAATCCCTTTTTGTCCGCCTTGGCATCGGTGAAGGCGCCCTTTCGATGTCCGAAGAGTTCGCTCTCGAGGAGGGTCTCGGGGAGGGCCGCACAGTTCACCTTGACGAAGGGCAAAAAGCCCTCCTTCTTTTCACGAACCAGCTTATGCGCATAATGCGCGAACAGTTCCTTGCCCGTACCGCTCTCACCGGTGATAAGTATGGTTGAGACTGAGGCATCGGCCATCTTCTCTATTTTTGACTTTATCTTTTGCACCGCCATTGACCGGCCGATGATCTCCTTTTCAAAGACCTCCGACTGAACGTTTCTGAGATAGGCGACCTCCTCCTTCAATTTCTCTTTTTCAAGAACATTTTTAAGAACGATTTTTACCTCGTCGATATCAAAGGGCTTGGTGATATAATCCGCGGCGCCGAGCTTCATTGCCTTCACGGCGGTCTCCGCGGTATCGTCCGCCGTCAACATGACCACCTGCGCAGGCAGCTCATATTCGACAATTTCCTTCAGGACGTCGATGCCGTTCCGGTCGGCAACCCGGATATCGAGAAGCACGACGGCAGGAGACCATGATTTGATCTTGCTCACAACCCCGTCCGCCCGCGACGCCGTGTGCACATCGTACCCGATGTTCCTGAGCACCCGGGAGAGCGTGGAAACGATCAGTTCATCATCATCAACGATAAATATCCGCCCTTTATCTTTCATAATGTGCGTCGTCCTTTCGCATAAAGCGGGAGGCTGATCCGCAAGTTGCCCCCCCGGGGGAGAAAATCCTGCTCATCGCGGAAGCGTTGCGCCCGTATCGTTTCTGTCGATTTGACCGCTGCGTTGTAACGATTCATGTAACAATGAGAAGCTGCTGTCAGGATTCATTCGGCTGTTGCCCGCTTTTCTCCTTAAGTACTGCGGATGCTAAAAGAGAACCCATGCCACTTTTCTCCTTAAGTGCTGCAGCTGCTAAAAGGGTTCCCATGCCGACAATTAAAACAGCCCAGCCCCAGGACAGCTGGTACGATTGCGCCATAACCGGATCTATTCCAGCCATTCGCTTGTGCAAGTCTGCATAGGTAAAAGAAACTACAACCGCACTGGCCAATCCTGTATACCACAAAGCCTGGTATCTATTTTTGAGCGCAAAGAGGACGGAAAACAGGGACAGCGCGATGATAAGCGTACCGTCGCCTTTTCCGCAGGCGAAATAGCTGATGTTCCCCAAAACAGGGACACTTAAAGCGGGCGTAAATGTACCAAAACACAGAATTGCGCTGCCAAGCAGGCTTAACAAACGTTTTCTCCCCATAGAATTTAAAACCGCCTTTCTCCTGGTTTTCACTTCTCATCGCAGGTGCCTGGAATTCGAAATTGCAACATCACAACGCCATGAGTTTTATGTCTGCATTTCCACCATTTTGAAATGGCGGAATATGGCCCATTTATCAAAGGGCGAATTAGAGGGAAACATCGAGTGTTACAAAATATTACACACTGTTAACGTGCTATGCAACTGATTTGAGACGAAGAGCGTAATTTAGATACCGAGATACGACATTGTCTGACGAACTACGCAGGGCCCTGCGGAAGGCATGGGGAAAATGCGGAGAGTAGCGGTCGGGAAATCATAGACAAGGTTGAAAAGGTCGACGTCCGAGCGGCTATCAATAGAACAAAATAGAGGGCAATCGCCGCATCTGCCCATCATGTCTGCTTGAACCTATGTATAAAGGAGCGGCTCACGGGCAGAAGTTCTTTGCAATCCCGGACCGTCAGCACATACGCTTCGCGCCCGGTTTGACTTACGGAAACCACCTTGGAAGCGTTTACGATCGTGGACCGATGGATCTGCCAGAACGAATCGGGGTCGAGACGTTTGATCAATTCGCTGAGCGGCGTGCGCATCAGGAACTCTCCGCCCTGCGTAACGACGGAAGTGTATTTCGATCTGGCCCTTATAAAGAGGACATCGCCGACGGAAATAAGACGCATGGTCGTGCCGGAGGTCGCACGAAGATAGCGCACATAGGCCTCGGTCTTCTCCATCGCTTGGGCGAGTTTTGACAAGAGCGTTTTCAAGTTCTGCTCCTCCCCCTTGCCCAGACGGTTTTTGATGCGGGTAATGGTATGCATGAGACGTTCGTCGCTGACCGGCTTGAGCAGGTAGTCGACGGCCTCTTCTTCGAAGGCGTTCACCGCGTATTGGTGATAGGCGGTGATAAAGACGACGAGACTCGGATGGGTCATTCTCCTTGCCACTTCCAGGCCCGATATGCCGGGCATCTTGATATCGAGAAAAACGACGTCCGGTTTTTCAGCGTCTATCTTCTCGATGGCCTCCTGGCCGCTTGCCGCAATGCCGCAGAGCTCGAACTCCGGCCACAATTCAGCCAGGCGTCCGGCAAGATATTCCGCAAGTTTCGGTTCGTCGTCGGCGATCAGCGCGCGAACGCTCACAGGGGCACCTCGATGATAGCGGTTGCGCCGCAGGGAATGTTCTCTTCCAGTTTCAAGCTTGCGTGGACGTTGTAGAGAGCCTGAAGACGGGCCTTCACGTTTTCGAGTCCAAGTCCCTCAGCCTTCACCAGATCGGAAAAGCCGAGGCCGGTATCGGAAACCGTGAGGCGGAGCTGTCCATTCGATTTCTCCGCTTTAATGTCGATGCGGCCGCCCTCGACCTTCGGCTCAATGCCGTGTATGATGGAGTTCTCGACAAGCGGCTGCAAAAGCATGGGTGGGAACGGCAGGTTAAGCAGTTCTTGGGGGATATCGATTTTAAAGTCCAACCTCGATCCTAGCCGCATCTTAAAGATGGCCAGGTAGTCTCTGAGCATTTCAGATTCCTGTGACAACGTGGAGGTGTCTTGCCGCGAACGTTGCAACGATACGCGCAGCGACCTCGTAAGGTGCTGCAGCATCTTCTTTGCGGCTTGCGGCTCTCGGGCAATGAGACTTATGACATTGGCAAGCGTGTTGAACAAAAAGTGAGGTTCTATCTGGGCCTGGAGCATCCGCAGTTGAGTTTCGACAACCTGCCGCTCGGCCGATATCCGCCGCAGCTGTTGCTCCTCAAGCCGGGAGTTTTCAGCCTGCTTTTGCATCGTAATGTCCCGCGCGACGTAGACTGCCTG
This sequence comes from Nitrospirota bacterium, assembly GCA_963769335.1. Lineage (GTDB taxonomy): Bacteria > Nitrospirota > UBA9217 > UBA9217 > UBA9217 > JAJYKN01. Next base: position 10,227 of record CAVYLT010000063.1, read on the forward strand.
TAGTATGTTCGCCGTGTCGTTTCTAACGGGAAATGCGCCCATCTCGACGTGTTTTTCCTCATTGCCGATGCCGCGATAGATATACTCCCGGAACGAATATGCCCCTGTTTTCGACACCAACGTCATAGGACATTCATCACAAAGCAAGTTGCACGGTAAAGATTTCTTCTGTGCGATTTCGTCGCAGCGCTTTTCAATGATGTCCTGTTCCTTTCTTTCCGATTCTCGAATAAAAACCGTATTACACGCCAATATTTTCATGCTTTCCAGGTCCACGATGGCAATGGCCGCGTGCATGCTGTTGAGCACCGTAGTAATTATTTCTTTCGATCGCTCAATCTCGAAGGCATGACGTTTAATATTCAATACATACAAGGTAAGAAAGAAGGTCGATATAAGTCCTATTGCAAGAACTGCCCAGGAATAACGGGTCGAATGCGCTTCGAGATACCCGGGTGTTGAAAGGAAGTTTACCGTCCATTCTCGGTCGGCAACGTACAGTTTTTTTGTAAACTTGAGCACTCCGCCCGTGGAATTCTCGCGCCGGGCAGATGAGTAGAGCAGCCTTCGTCCCGGGGCGGCTGTCTCGTCGAAAAGAGCGAGCTCAACGCCGTTCAGGTTTATTCCTTTTAAGGCAGCGTTAACCATATCCCCCATGCGAAAGACACCCATGGCGAAACCGATAAGATTTCTTCGGCGTTCTGGAACGGTCTCATGGGGAGCGGTATTGCGGTATAAAGGTTGAAAGACCAGAAACGCGAATTGGGGATCGCTCTCTAAGGAGAGCATAATCTTCTGTGTCGCCACCGCAGCACCCGTATCCCTTGCCTTTATCAGCAAAGATTTGCCCCTCGGTTTTGAAGAGACGTCCAAGCCGAGCACAGCCTCATTTTTCCCGCCGGGCTCTGAGAAGTAGATCGGGAAGTACTCCTCCCGTTTGCCGGCTGTTACCAGCTGCTTTTGTGAATTACGTTCGGTAAAACGATATTTTGAAAAGCCGTCCCTTTTTGCAGCGGCCTCGTAGTATTTTCTTTCCCTGCCAGCTACGCGTGGTGCCCAACGGAGCGCATGGGTACCGGCGCTATGAGACAAGATTTTGTTCGCAAAGGTGTGAAACTTGTCCCTGGTTACTTTAGGAGAAGATGCAAAAAGCCCTTCAAGGGCATGTAGTGAATTCAGGTTTACATCGATGTTTTTCTCCAAAGCCACGGAGTAGTTCTCGGCGTCAAACATAAATTCCTTTTGAAGGTCTCTAAATTCCAGTCTTCGCACAAGGAAAAACAGAAGGAACGACAACATCAGTCCTAGGCCGAGCGCAATTATTGCAGGAATGTCTTTCTTCGCGAAATAGCCTCCCGGTTTTTTTAAATAAATGTTCCTGATACTAGTGCCGGGGTTGCTTATAGTTTTGGACATGAACACCCTTCCTAATTATCAGTGCCCGCCAGTGGGACTCTTGCCAGCAACAAAAAGCATTTACTGGACTCAAACGGATTGATATCAAATGCATTGTATGTCAACAGGGCACTGGTTTCCTGTGCCGCTGAACACACGAGTACTTCGTTATATTCTCGAATATTACTGGTTGCCTCTATCTGAGTCAAGTAAATTGAAGCGATCAAAATGCCGAACCCTGTCCTGATTGCGTAAAATTACGGATTTATTTCGGGAGAAAATAAAGAGCAAGGGTCAGGAGACATTTCGATAAATCCCAAAACAATCCTTCAATACCGCAACAGCACCTTTAAAATGCTTGATCTCATGCGTTCTCTCCTTTTTAAAATGTTCACCTGACGTGGTTTTTTCTTTTTTTCATCCCCTCCTCGCCCTCCTTTGGAAAAAAGTGCCGGATTACCGCATGTTTTCGATAGATGGCCTCTTTTGTCATTAGCCATCATTTATTGACATTTGACGATTATGATGATTTACTATAAAGTACAAAAAGGCGCGGCCTCTTAATATGCGCAATGGAGCGGGTTTTATTTCTTACGCTAACCGAACATCGCATTTTTTAGCGGATCCAAAGAGAACCATTATTTTTTACACGAGTCTGTCCCGAAGGGCATGGCTAAACCGGAGAGAGGAACCACATGGGCAATGGTTTGAGAACGTGGAGCATCCTGATTATGGCATTGTTCGCCGCTTTTTGGCAAAGTCCCATGGCTGAAGCCTTTCATTCCGGCGGTGCGGGAGAATGCAAAGAATGTCATACTGACAAGAAAGGAGCGCTCAGAGGGTCCGATGAAAGTTCCACCTGTCTTCGGTGTCATCAAGCGCCGAGAGGCATGCGAAAACCCACGGGTTACTACGTGGCAACGAACGACGCCGACCTAAGGGCAGGCTTGCCGCCCTCGCAATTAACTCCCGGCGGGGACTTCGGGTATTTGAAGAAGAGCTACTTTTGGTCGTCTTCCGGCGGAGACCGGGAGAGCAGTCGCGGTGAAAGGCACGGACATAATATTGTCGCGATGGACTACGGTTATTTTGCCGACAACACGCACTTGACCGCGCCTGGCGGCAATTATCCTGCCGTCGGGTTTTCTTGCGTCAGTTGCCACGATCCGCACGCCAAAATCTCGGCAGAGGACGGTTCTTCCGGCGCCTATCGTCTGCTCGGCGGCGTCGGCTATGCGGCGAGTGCGGCGGCGGGAATGGCGTTTACGGTTGAGCCGCCTGTTGCCGTTTCACCGCGGGACTACAACAGATCAGAGGCGGTAACGGACACGAGGGTCGCTTATGGCAAGGGGATGTCCGAGTGGTGCTCGAATTGCCACATCCGCGTTCAGGACAATGCCTCTGCAGTTGCTAATTACGGACACCCTGTCGGCAGCAATGCGAGGTTTACGATGGAAACTATTTCCAATTACAATGCCTATGTGAAATCAGGGGACCTCACCGGAATTGGCAACGCTTCGTACACATCGCTCGTCCCGTTCGAAGAGGGGACCGATGACGTATCCATCCTCAGGCAGCATGCAGGAAACAACGGCAGATACACCGCGGGCCCCGATTATCGCTCCAACGTGACGTGCCTCACCTGCCACCGGGCGCATGCTTCCGGGTGGGACAACAGCGCCCGCTGGAACATGAAAGCTGAGTTCATCACATATAATGGCGTTTATCCGGGGATCGACAACGGCTCTCCCGCTGAATACGCGCAGGGTCGCACCGCGGTCGAGACGGAGCGGGCGCTCTATGACCGGCCAAGCTCACTCTTCGCCAGCCACCAGAGGGGACTCTGCAACAAGTGCCACGCGAGAGACTGATTTAATCACCGATCGGGCGGTCTCAGCGGCTTTCCTCTCTATTTACCAATACCTCCTCCTAACCCGTGATCTTTACCGCAAAGCGGAACAAGTTGCCTGGCAGACCTATTTTCAAATTGACAGCGCACAACCCACACAGTATAATCCCCCGACTTTTTTAATTACTATTTCGCGCAGGAGTTGAAAGAATGAGGTGGAAAGCGGCCCTTGCCGCCGATCCGAACGATATCCCGACCTTGGTCGGCTATGGGGTCTATCTGGCAAACCTGCAGCCCGGCGGCGCGGCCCGGGACTATCTCCGAAAGGCCTACCGAATGGACCCTGAAGATCCCGATGTTATCCATGGGTACGCCTTGGCCACGTACCTGAGCGGTGCTGTAGCGGATGCACGGCGGATAGTCCTCAACGGCGGCAACTACTACAAGGGAATCCCGTCTTTACGAAGCTTCGGGCAGCCATTCTGGACAGGAGCTGAGCACCCTTGAAGCCGCGATCGCTTCTCTTGCCTAATGATCATCAATCCTCGAAGGTCCGCTTTTCTCCGCGCGGTTTGAAAGCACTCTCCTGCATCTGGTGAAATCACCACCGGCAATCGGTAATTTCCCCGAAAAAACTTATCCTCGTAAAAAAAAGAGGCGGGAACCTGTTGTATTCTTTCGCATCGGCTGTTTGGCACTGCTATTGCTTGTCGTTACTTGGAAATTAGCGTCCCTCGCTGCCGCCTTTGCTCAACCCGGGGACGTTGCGCGATGGCAAGCCGGAAAAAAATTCAGCATACTTGTTTGATGACGTTATCGTCGGTCTGATACCAAGACCGTCATTGAGATTTGTTCGTATTCCTGCCGGAGCATGAACGAACAGCATCTTCTCCCATGCGGTGAGACGACGTCTTACGCGTGAAAGAGACAGGCAAGAAAACGTATTGCCTGTCCGTACAACTGTCCTTCGTGAACCCTGCGGCCAATAAATTGATTGTCTGCAAAAACCGGAGAAAAACCAGCGCCTGCTTTCCGCGCGCGCTGAAACACGGGCAAATTTTATAAATTTTCCGAAGGAGGAGTTGACACCTTGTACAAGAAGTTTTCGTTTTTAATATCCTCTGCAGTGATGTTTTTTTTGTTGCTGACGCACCTGAGCGACTACCGTGCCCATGCCGGGACAAAGACGTCGTGTATCACGACTGAGTGCCACGCCAAAATGGGAAAGGATAAGTTCGTCCATGGGCCCGTGGCCGAAGGGGAGTGTGTGGCATGCCATGAGCAGACAGGCAAGCATAAATTCAAGCCGATCACCAGGGTGGAACCGCTTTGTGAACAGTGCCATGAGCCGAAAAATGTGAAGAAGGTCCTCCATCCCCCGGTGAAGGAAGGGAAATGCACCAAGTGCCACAGTCCCCACCAATCGCCGTACAAGTACCAGCTCCGGGCCTCGGGAAGCGACCTCTGCTTCATGTGTCATGACAAATCCATCATCGGCGGAAAATTCGTTCACGGCCCCGCGGCCGAGGGGGCCTGCACCGCCTGCCACTCCCCGCACCAGAGCGATATACCAAAGCTTCTTAAGGCACAGGGAAACGACGTCTGTTTCACCTGCCACACGGATAAGGCCGACGAATACAAGAATGCGAAATTCATACATCCGCCGGTGCGGGACGCATGCATAAACTGCCACAGTCCCCACAGCGGCAATTACCGGTACAATCTGCCTGCTGACGGAAGCCGCGATCTTTGTTTCACCTGTCATTCCGACAAGGAACAACAGATCAAGGATGCAACCGTGCCTCACAAGGCGCTGCTTTCGGAACGAAAGTGCCTCACCTGTCATGACCCCCATTTTGCAAAATACGTCAAGCAGCTGAGAAAACAGCCGGTAGAGCTCTGCCTGAGCTGCCATGACCGGGAATACAACGATTCAAACGGCAAACTCGCCAACATGAAAGCCGTCCTGGCCAATAATTCCGACCGCCATGGCCCCATAAAGCAGGGCGATTGTGCTGCTTGTCACAACCCCCATGGATCCAGCAATTTCCGGATGCTGCGTGAGTATTTTCCGCCGGTCTTTTATGCCTCATACAATCCCGACAATTACAAGCTCTGTTTCATGTGTCATCAAAAAACCATTGCCAGCGAAGAAAGGACCACTACGCTGACTAATTTCAGAAACGGCGACCATAACCTGCATTTCGTCCATGTAAATAAATTGGTGAAAGGGCGTACCTGCCGGGCGTGCCATGACCCCCATGCCACGAACAACCCCAAACACATTCGCGACTCGGTGCCCTTCGGGTCATGGAATCTTCCGATTAATTACTCGAAAACGCCGACCGGCGGCAGGTGCATGCCGGGATGCCACAGCTCACGCGGCTATGATAGGGAGAAACCGGTCGTAAATAAATGAACCGGACGTGGCCGCGAAGCAGCTTGCGGCAGAAATGAATCGGGGAAAAATGACGCTTGATGACTGGAAATCGTCCTCAATCTGTGTTTTCTTTTTTTTGATCTTTGCGTTTTTTTTGTATTCTCCGTCATGGGGTTCTGAAGACTCAAAAGGAACGAAGGCTGGGGAAACGGATAAAGGGGCTATTGTGACAGCACCGTCGGGCACAATTGACGGTGAAATCAGATCCGTAAGGGCAAACGTTCAAAAAGACCCGACGAATGTGCAGTCCCGGGTCCGGCTGGCTTATCTTCTGGTTCGAAAGGGATCATTTGATGAGGCCATTCGCCACTTTGACGAGGCACTGAAGCTCAATCCCCGGCTGCACGATGCAAAAACCGGAAAAGGAATCGCATTGGCCCGGAAGGGCAAACTTAAGGAGGCGGAACAGGTGCTGAAGGAGGCCCTGTACCTGAATCCGAACCCGGTCAGGGCCCACTATGAACTGGGGCTTGTGTATGAGGAACTCGGCGAGCAGGAGAAGGCAGTGAACGAACTGAAAGAGGGTATCAAGAAACACGAGCAAGGACGATAGTCCCTGGAGGAGAATCTGTAGCGAGATGTCTTTACCTGTTAAACGAACCGTACTTCTGTCGGTCCTCCTCTGCATCTCTCGTGTCCTGACGTTCGCTCCCGCAGCGGCCACGTTGCAGTCTCTCCAGACGGGGATGGAGGCGCCTGATTTTTCGCTCAGAACGATCACCGGCGAGACAAAGTCATTTTCGGACGTCAAGGGTGAAAAACTTACCGTTTTGATTTTCTGGTCGACGTGGAGCTCGAACTCTCAAAAAGCGCTGGAAAGGATGCTCCAGCTTCAAGAACGATATAAAGACCGTGGTCTTTCAATCGTCGCGGTGAATGCCGACGAACAGAACATATCCGACGCGACGCTGGCGGACGTCAAAACGTTGTCCGACAAACTGCACATCGGCTTCCCCATGCTGGTGGACCAGGGCCTGGTCGCATTCCATGATTACGGGATAATCGCACTCCCGTCAACGGTCATCCTGGACCGGCAGCGGATAATTCAATACGAGCTTTCCGGGTATCCCCTGGTCGGCTCCGAAGCGATGGCGGATTACATAACTTCGGTTATGGAGGGGAAAAAGAAATCCGAGGCCCCGGTGAACGCGGCGTATATGCCGAAAAAAAACGCTCTCCATTTCTACAACCTGGGGAAAGTTGCCCTGAAATCGAGGGACACGGACGAAGCGGCCGGGATGTGGTTCCAGAAGGCCATTCAGGCCGATCCGGCGTTCGTGCTTCCCCACCTGACTTTGGGGAAAATGTACCGCAAACAGGGCAATGTGACGTTGGCGCACGGGGAGTTTCAAAAGGCGCTCGACCTCGATCCGGAGAACCCCATCGCCCTCTGCGAATTGGGCATGACCCTGGTCAACGAGGGGAGGAATGAGGAAGGCGCGACGTTGTTCGAACGCGCCAGAAAAAGTGAAGGTGCGTACACGCCTTGTTATTATTATGCCGGCTATGCATACGGAAGGGAAAACAAGCCGGAAGAAGGCCTGAAAATGTTCGATGAGGCGGAACGATTAAACCCGCTCGACTACAACATGTTTGTTTATAAAGGAAAGTTTTATGAGGAGCAAAAAGACCTGAAAAAGGCTTTTGAAGCATACAAAAAAGCGCTTGGACTGATCCTCAATCTGACGGAATAACGACTCGTCCGCCAGGCGACAAATCCATGAAATATTTCCTTCCCTTCATACGTGTTCTTTGCAGCGTCCTGCTCTTCCTCTTATTCGGGAACATAGCGGCAGCCGAAAGTCTTGACATCGCTTATCCGCCGAGCCGTGCGATCGTCGAAAGCGAGTCGATCAATATCGTCCTGAAAAAATGGCCCGCTGCTGTTGACGAGCTACGGTTCTCGATCAACGGCCAGGAACCGGTTGATATCAAAAAAACCGCCAAGCCGGCGGTGCATCCCTGTTACAACGGCAAACATCTTTCGCTGGGGATGAACCTCATCACGGTCACTGCTTTTCAAAACGGCAAAAAAACCATGGAATCAACGAGGCCGGTGTTTTTTCGTTTCGCCCTCGCGGCCAATTCCGTAAGCGCCCCGCCGGAGTTCAAAAAGTACGCCTTCCACACGAACGATAATGAAAAGCAGTGCTCGCACTGCCACAACCTCGATTTTCGGAAGACTGAGGAAATACCGGATGCTCCCGATCGATCACCCTGTTATCAGTGTCACAAAAATATGCTGCGCGGCTACAAAACAGTTCACGATCCGTCGGCCAGTTGGTCTTGCCTTACCTGCCACGATGGGAAAGCGCAGAACCCCAAGCTTGCTGTTTTGAGACCTGATGAAAAATCGTGTGGCATATGCCACGTAGATATCAAGGAAAACAAAAAATACATCCATGCCCCGACTGCCGCGGGCTTTTGCGCGACCTGTCACAATCCCCATGCGACGGATCAGCCCTTTTTGCTGAGAAGAGCTCCGGTAGCCCTTTGCACCTCATGCCATCCGGAAATATTGACCCAACCTCATGTACTCGATTTTTTTTCAAGTAATCGCGGACACCCCGTCCAAAAAAGCCCCGATCCGTTTAACCCGGGCAAGGACCTGACCTGCATTTCCTGCCATAACCCCCACGGCAGCAATTCACCGGTTTTTCTGATCACCGGCGGTGACACCCTAGACATGTTTGGTTTCTGCCAGTCCTGTCATAGAATGTAATTGCTATGAAATGCTAGTCTCATACTGACTGCCTTATCGGCAAAATCCCCATTCGCTTCAGGTCATTTCACCAGGGGCAGCACAATTCGGCATGGCACTCTATTCCCAATGCGAAGGAATAATCCACCATGGGGCCGAAAAGCACGACTATCGGCGTACGGTGCAAGTGCGTCGCTACATGGTATGGAAATTGCTTTTTTATTCGCAATCTAGCCCAAACGGGAGGGAGAGCTGAAAACTTCTTGAACATGGCCGAGTACGCACTGCTCACATGAAAAAAATTCTAGTCGTTGACGACGAAGACCTGATATGTTACGCGCTCACGGCAATTTTCCGCGATGGTCAAACGGAAGTAATAAGCGCTCCCAACGGTTATGCAGCTTTGAAGATAATTGATGAGAGCCATTTAGATCTGTGCTTTCTCGACATCTATCTTCCCGACATAAACGGACTGGAAATCATGAAAAGGCTCAGGAATTCCTCACCGGGAACAAAGATTATCATTATGACCTCAGGGGAGGTTTCCGGCTCCATGATGAAATCCATTCGAGAATATGCACACTCTCTGATTTCCAAATCCTTCGATTTAGACCAGGTCAAGCAGTTCGTTGACCAGGTTATCGCAAAAAGCCAGCAGCGATATCGCGAGGATTGCCTCGCAATCAGAGATTACACTTCATTCATTAAATGGATCGCCGATGACAGCAGAAAGCACGAGCGGAAACCGACACACGATTGTATTCCCTGTTTTACGGTTGCTTCGCGTAGAGAGGGGGCACCGGTTCAATTAACCGCCACCGTTCTCGACATGAGTGACACGGGCATCGGGATCCTGACTGACTGCAGACTGCAACCAGGAGCCCTCCTCCGGCTATGTGACACACAGGCCCGGAGTATAGGAGTAGTGCGCTGGAGCGAGTGCGATGAAACTGCAAAATTATTCCGGTCAGGTATTCAATTCATCACAGCGGAGAACCCTTCGAATTGGATGATCGGGGAACGGCTGTCGCACTAACTGGGCGATTGGTCTGCACACTTCCCTCTTCGCCAGTCGCTACTGCCAAATGCCCACGACAGTTACGGAGGATGGCTGTGTTCCGGCCGCAACGGACGGGGTTGCCATCGAGGTCAAGCCGCCGTCTGCGCCGATCGTGTACTGCGAGACGCTGTTGTTGCCGGCGTTCGTGGCGTAGACGAACCTGCCCGAGGGGTCGACGGTAATAAAGCTGGGGGCCGTCCCCGCTTCGGCGACCGCGCTGAACGCATTGAGCGACCCGGTCTGGCTGTCGATCGTGGAGGCAACCACCTCGTTGGAACCCTGCTCCGCTGCATAGAGAAATCCTCCCGTAGGCCCGACGACAACGGACGAAGGGGATTTTCCCTCCCAGTAGCCGTTGACCGTCGTGAGCGCCCCGTTCAGGGGGTTGATCGTGTACACGTAAATATGGCTGTCGAGGGGATCGGAACTGGCCACGTAGACAAATCGTCCCAGGGTATCGACGGTGACGGCGATGGGCTGCGACCCTGTCGCGAGAGGCGAACCGACAGCCGTGAGCGCTCCGGTCGCGCTGTTGATCGCGAAGGCGTAGACGCTCGAGTCCGCCGCAACGTAGGCGAACCGGCCCGAGGGGTCTACGGTGACGGATATGGGCTGCGTCCCCGCCGCGACCATGTTCGTCGGGCCTGCTCCTCCGATCACGGCCGTGGTAGGTATGGGGGTGAGTTTGCCGTTCGCACCTACGGCGTACTGCGAGATAGCATTGCTGAGAGTGCACGCCACATAGGAGTATTTAATGCAGGATCGACGGCAACGGAGTCGGGGCCCGTCCCCGTGGCGACCTTGCCGATATACGTGAGCCGGCCGCTCCCTGCATCGACCGCGTAGCTCGATACGGAGTTGTCATTGTAATTGGCCACGAAGGCGCAGCGCGGGGTGCCTTTGGACACCGATCCGTCTCCACCGCCCTTGCCGGGACACGCTGCAATCAATAGGTCAGCGAAAATATAAGCAGCCAAACTGTATTTGCATATGTGCTGCGAGCCATTGTATTTGCCTCCCTGTGCGGTCATGAATCGACAAAAGCAGCTCTCCCCATGCAGTTTGCCAGGTGACTGGGCGTATCCCGGGACCTGTCAGATTCCGTTCAGACAGGGCAGCCCAGTCACCCTCATTATCCTGCCGCCGCAATTTAACGCCGAACCGCGGCGGGGAGCTGGCTTTTAGCCAATCCCGCAAGATTACGTCGGCGGAGACACGAACCTGAAATGCACCGGTTGGGAGACCGTGACGTTGTTCGCATCCGTTACGTGCAGGGTGATGAGGCCATACTGATAATCAACGCAACTCGTCGTATCATAGGTCGGGGTCCAGGTGGGCGCACCGCCCGTGCCGATCTGAATCTCAGGACATCCGGATTGAACCGTGTACGTATTGTCGGTTCCCTGCCATGTCCATCGATACTGCAACGGCTCCGCCTGGCCGCTCGCAGTTCCGATCATGGCGAGCGTTGTCCCGGCTTGGAGAATGGTCTCGTCGGGATCGGGCTGCTGGGCCGCATTCGGAGCGGCGATAACGACTATGCCGTTGATGCTGATGCTGTTGATCACTGGAAGCGTCGGCGGATCGACTACGCTCACGTTGATCGATGTCGTAGCCGTGGCATTGCCGTAGGCCGTTGCCGAAAGCTGGATACTGTGAGATCCGTTTGCGCTGAAGCTGTACATCTGGCTGCAGGCGGTTGAGACTAGGGGAGAGCCGTCGATGGTCCAGTTGCAGGGCAAATTGGCGAGGAACCCCGAGCCCGTATCGCCCACGGCCTGGCCCACGAGCTGGAACAGCACGTTTCGGTAAGCCTGGTCGACGGGAGAAATGATCGATACCTGCGGCTTGCTGAAGTCGCTGCGGAGTGCCGTGAAACCCCCGGTGGCACTGCCGGAACCCGTGGTACCGGATATCACGCCCCATTCGTGACCGAAAATATACCCTTGATAGTTCTGGCCCTGGAGCTGGAAGCTGATTGAACGTTTGTTCGAGGTGCTCACGGACCCGACGAGGGCGCTGCCTCCGAACCGGGTGCCGGTAAGGGCTCCCGTATTCGGGTCCACGGCCGTGATGCGGAAGCTGTTGGAGATGTCCTGGCCGTAAACCGTCCAGCTGCCGATATAGGCGGAAAAATCGTCGATGATACCGGTTGCCTGGTCGTTGAGATAGTTCGACTTATGCCCGTAAAAACCGTATGTCTGGCCGTCCCGGTTGTCGAGCATGGTCCCCGACAGGTTCAGGTCGTCAGCGGAGAGATAGCCGGTAAAGTGCATCCCCGACAGTTCTCCGTACCCGCGCGCGCCGGTGTTGTACCAGTCGATGTAGAAATCCATCGTCCGTCCGGAAATGACCCCGTTGACCCGCCGCCCCAGGCCGTCTGGCCCGTAGAAGGTGCCGATCCGGTTGTCGGGATCTCCACTCACGAATTTGAAGATCGTCGAGTCGGGGACATGGTAGACATCCAGCAAACCCTGCCACCCGTCGTAGTCGATATAGTAGCGGCCCAAGTAGAGTTGCTGCACCGGCATGGCGATGTTGACGGGGATCACGGTCTGAACGGACGCCGCGTCCGTTACCTTCCCCTGCGTAAACCAGTCGTAACTGAACCAGACATACCCGTTGTCGGCCCAGCCCGTGCCCCACGAGTTTTTCACCCGGAAGGCCTGCTTGCTGTCGTCGTAGCCGACGATCAGCATAGCATGGCCGCCCTCGGCTGTCATGCCCGGTTTCCAGATGTTGTTGGTAACCGTGCCGTCGCTGTCCAGCGTTACCCCGAAAGCGACCTCATGTCCCGCGGCCAGTTGGGTCTTGACCCAATTGGGCGTACTCAGGTCGCTGCTCTGTGCGTATACCACGGAACCTGCCTGGTACTTGGCCGTGTATTGGGCGTCTTGCGGGAAAATGACGGTGGTATAGCTGAAAGGCATGTAATAAGTGACCGCTGACTGGCTCAGATTGATATCGTCCGCCGCGCGCTGGTCGCTCGTTCCGGTGACGGGCGGTACCCATTGCGTCGTGTCGCCGTAATTCCCGAAGGTATAGTAGGGCATGACCGTCTCTTCCGGGACGCCGATCCTGCCGCTCGACAGCAGCTCCAGGTTGTACACTACATTGCCTCCGCCCCAGAGGCCTACCTGATCTTCCATCTGGCTCGGGGGCTTGGGCCGGTGGTCGCCGTTACTATCAACCACGGTGTCAAAGTTATCGAGCCATTCCATTTTCTGGATATGGCTCAGCCATTCTTCGGAGAGATCCAGCGTCAGGCCGAGGTCGTGCTGGTATCTGGCCTCGATCGCCGCGATCGCCGCGAAGTCATTACAGTTGCCCCGCGACCCCTGGTTCTTGATCGGTGTCTGGTACGAAGTCAGATCCACGCTGGCCGGTAACGTGAGTATTCTGCCCGCGGAACGCAGGGCCGGAGCTGCTGGAGGAGGAAACTGGTTATGATACATCTGAATATCCGAAAGTTTGGTCAGTAAGACCACACTTCCGTCGCTGAGCTTGAATGCCGGCGTGCCGTTCACCGTAAGGGCTTCGGTGATGTTGGGGCCGCTGGCAGGCTGAGCATTATTGCCCCCTCCCCCTCCACCCCCGCCACAGCTTACCAAAAAAATTGCGAGCGAAAACGGGAGGAGGCGCCTCAAAAGGGAATTTAAATCATATCTTTCCATAGTATTTCTCCTTTATCGTCTATCGTCCTTCCAGTAGGTATAGTGTGCAAAACTCTTTCCTTATAGGCGTAGAGAACTAAAATAGCCACGTGCTTAAAAAAAAGGAACCTCCTTGATCTCAACCTCGATCGCGGTCTTCTAATATAGAAGGTATCACGTTTTTTTAAAAAAGCAAATTGGGTGCTATAAGTATGCTAATGTGGAGAGCGACGCCTATCGATATATGAGATCTATGACTGAGGGTACTATTGACATACAAGACCCATACCATCGCACACGTTAAGGACAAGTGCTGGATAGATCTCCCCAAGAGCACATTGATGTGACTGAGAAGTTGGACACCGGAGGGCGACGGTCTGAGCCATAGTGGAAGACTTGGAAGTATCAGGTTGCATCAGCGTGCTAGAGCAATGAAACTCCACGCAGTCAAGCTGCGTGGTATCTATGAAGAGGAAGACTATTATCATTGAGCAACCTGCGGTTTCTCAAACTCTTCCCTCTATAATGTGACCCTGTAGCAAGCAGACTGTCCGACAATTCCTTTTTCTTCTGGTAGAATAGGATGAAAAAGATCGGGCAAGGAGTGCGGGAGATGGCATATATCCAGTCGTTTAAAGAGCAAGCATGGTTATTACCACCGAGCATAGAAGAGTTGATTCCCGAGGACCACATCTGTTATTTGGTTGAGAGCCTTGTGGATAATCTCGATTACCGGTCATTTGACATTCAATACGCCGGTGCGGGACACCCGGCATATCATCCGAGGATTCTACTGAAGCTCTTGGTCATAGGGGTTTTGGATCGAGTGCGGTCTTCCCGACGGCTTGCCCGGAATGCCCGAGAGAATGTGGTGTACATGTATTTATCCGAGAAGCTGACTCCTGATTTCAGAACGATAAGCGATTTTCGAAAAGGTAATCCATCATTGGTAAAGGAAGTGTTTAAGCATACGGTGAGCTTTGCCAAGCAGGAAGGACTGCTCGACCTGTCCCACCTTTCCACGGACGGGAGCAAGATAAAGGCCAACGCATCTAACCGCAAAGTACTGACCAAGGACGAACTGGATGTTTTGCTGAAATTTGTAGATGGAGAACTTGAGGAATGGGCAAAGCAGGATACCCAAGAGGATAGCGCATTCGGTGATCTACGAGGAAGCGATCAGCTTCCGAAACAGAGCAAAAAGACCATTCGGAAAGCCGCGCAATATTACATCAAAAAGGTTCGGGAGAAAGGACCTGCTTTCAAACAAGAGGTACGAGATAGCCTTCAAGAGGCCAGCCAGGAAGTAGAAGCTCAGGGATTAAAAAAGGTCAGCATTACTGATCCTGAAAGCCGCTTCATGAAGAATAAAAAGGGACGGATAGAGCTATCGTATAATCCTCAGCTCACCGTAGACAAAGCGGGCTTTGTCTTAGCCAATGATATTACCCAGAGCGCCCATGATGCCGGACAGCTACAACCCCAGGTGCTTCAGACGGAAGAAAATCTCGGAGGGCTTCCTGAGCATGTTGGCTGGAGCTTTGATTCCGGGTACTTTGAAGGAGCCAATATCAAGTTTCTAGCAGACAAAAAGATCGATGGTTACATCCCTGACAACAATGAAAAGAAAGCAGCAGATCCCTTTGACAAGAAGCATTTTCAATATGACGCAGCCAACGATGCATTCCGATGTCCGGAAAACCATTCCGTAGTCTTTGTGGGAGAACATTTCGACAATCAGAAGAATAAAACAATAAGAGCTTATAAAGGGACGGTATGCCCGGCTTGCCAAAGTCAGAGTAGATGCACGAAGCGGAAGGATGGAATACGTTATCTTAAGATGTTCCCCCATGAGGTAGAGCGAAACGTCATGGTTGAGAAGATGAAAACGCCGCAGGCCCAAGAGGTATATAAGCTACGTCAGCAGATCGTTGAACCGGCAATAGGAGACCTTAAAGAGAACCAAGGGCTGCGGGCATTTCTTGCTAGAGGTATTCAAGGAGCAAAGATAGAGCTCAATCTCGCGTGTGCAGCAAGAAATCTGAAGAAGATATGGTTATCTTTGCGGAAGAAAGAAGGATCAGGGAATAAAAGAGACTCTGATTTACGTCCCGAATCCTCCTGTTATTTGGCTTTTCAGTTTTGAGAGAAAGATATCCCCGCAACGCAGTCAATTATCGGACAACCTGCAAGCTACAGGGAATTGCAAGTTCAACACAAGAGGACGGATTCCGTTGAGTTCAGGTTGAGCAGATCTCCTCCTGCATTGGCGATTGTAGTGATCAGGCATATCCGATCGTCAATACTAATTTGAGTAGGTTTGGCAACTTGATTCATCGTAATGTCGCAGGCGAGGACATTTTTGCGTATGACAGTCCGACAACTTGCGAGTGAAGAAATCCCATGCGGGAAAAAACCACGACAATTCTACGACAGGTACAAAAAGTGGGTTTGGGGCTTGTGACCGCAACCTGGTTAAATAATTTGTGTCTCCGATGGGATTGGAACAGAAAGAAAACGAGTTGCGACGACTTCGCAACTCGTTCTTTTAAAAAGTTTAATTGGCGTCCCCAAGGGGATTCGAACCCCTGTTATCGCCGTGAAAGACTCAAATTGACAGTTTTTATAAACGGGCCTCTTACCTGCATTTTTTACTTTTTCATCTTGCTATCAACGAGTTATTCAGTTCTATTCTTTCCGATATTTTCTATCCCTTCAGACCCTATAAGTCGAATTTGGTTACGTTTTGGTTACGTTCAAAATTTTGTTTGATACTATCAGACAGACCCAATGGAACTAATGATAGAACTGCTCATCTGTCTGCAAGGAATAAAGCTAAATCATAACACCGCAAGTATTTTCTGGATCATCTTCTTTGCTTCAGGTAAGCGATTCTTGACGGTAAACCACACTAGAGAATAGTCAACGCCAAAGTAGGCATGGATCAGCCGGTCTCGCATGCCGGACATCTCTTTCCAAGGGACCTCGGAATGCTTCCCTTTGACCTCCTCAGGGATGTTACGCGATGCCTCACCGATGATCTCAAATTTCCTTAGCACCGCACTTGCAGTCTTGTCATCCCGCTGGAATTCCTCAAAGGTTATCCCTTCGACAAAACGCTCGATACTTTCCATGGCGGCCACGATGTCAGAGAGATAGAGTTTGTACTCTCTCATACCATCATGACCTCTTTGAGCACACCGTCCCTAAGTTCCTTTCTCAAAGCCCGCTTTGGGACCACATCCACCTTTCGGTCAAACTTTTCTTCAAGAAACAGGCCAAGACCGACTAAATCGAACAAATCTGCGTCATCAGTGAAGTCAACGAGAACGTCCAAGTCGCTCGTTTCTTTCTGCTCGCCCCTGACAACCGAGCCGAACACGCCGATCCCGCAGACTTTGAATCTCTTCAGTTCGTCATGAAAGGATTTGAGAACGTTCATGTAGTATTCTTTATTTTCCATATTGCGCCTCTGCATAGCAGTATCCCCATTATTTATATTCTGATGTAATTCTACCGGAATCACTCTGCAAAATCAATCATAGATATGAGTTATGGCGACCCCACATGGATTTCTCTCGTATTGAGCCGGATGAAAAAGAGGATGTAATAGGTTGTCAGGCCGCAGGCGGTCCATACTTCCGCGGTGAAAAAATCCGTTGCCACAAGCAGGTCCCAATGGGTGCGGATAAACTCTTTCCACGTAGTCGTCTTTTTACGCTCGGGCGCGGGCGTCAAGCCGTGCCGCTTTAGGATGTTTCCACCGTCTGATCGCTAACCGCATACCCAAGGTTTGCCATCGCCCCGACAATACGATCATAACCCCAGCTTCGATTTTATTTCGCCATACGTATGATTAAAGCTTCCAGTTCGAATCCTATCCTGGGCCTGCCGGGAGCTGTTCTCTTTTTTGAGCCATCGAATTTGCGGGCGATCAACTTGCGGCGCCACGCTAAAATGGTCTCGGGCCTTACAATGTTGGCGATTTCGTCCAAAGCCGCGAAGCAACGCAGCCGATTATTCAGTTTATTGATGCTTAGAAGCGAGAAGGCGAAGAAGGTAGGATAAAAATGGCTTATCCTAAATTCTGGACCGGATAGCCCATCTCCCTCAACTTCTGCTCGATTTTGGGGCGAATGCGCTGCGCGATATCCTTGCCCCATGCCTGCGCAGCAGACAGGCTTTCTTTCATAATATCCGGCAATACACTTGTAATTTTTTTTCCGACATCAGATTTATAAAACGCAATAAGCTCTCTTACCTCTTCCTTTGTAAGATGCTTTTCATAAATCGGCACCATCCTTTTGTAGTAGCTAGCCTTGTCTATTTCACCCATCGTGATTTCCAGTATACACGCCCATACTTCGTCGGAAATCTTCTTGTTCGGATGATTGCGATTGTACGCATCTCTGGATGCAGTCATAACTTGAATCATGGTCCGTAAGGCGAGTTTATACGAGCCTGTGAGTTCCAGCAATTCGATCACTTCCCCGGACCGGCCCTCCAGGCTGACATTATCAGCAGTGTAACCGGTAGACACTACAGCAGCAAAAAACACAATGACAACAAAGAAAAACATTCTTCTCATTGAATTATCCTCGAGAGTGTATCGCTCAAAGCGACGTGTCAACGCGAACGGCCGAAGATTCGATTATATCAGAGATCTTCCTTACTTTCTCGAATTGCGTTCTATATATGCTTTGAGAAAGAAAAGCGCAACCGTATCAAGTACTATCAACAGGGAAAATACTGTGCCGTTAATATACCTCTCTGTAAGAAGGTAAATAATCAAGATCCAATAAGATAAACTACCTAGCCAAAATATCATTAATTGAGTAAAGTTAACTTTACTCGGCAATTCATACATAAAGAACATGTGCAATTTTGTTAGAGGTATGAGTATTATCAAACCCCCGATGGTCAGCATTATTATTGCTATCATGCTCAATCACCTTCTTTATTCACCAAGCTGGCGTAGGATTGATAATAGGATCTATTGGGAAACGCGGGAGTACTCCCGGTATTCCTGCAGGTTCTCCCGTTATCGGTGCAGTTAAAGCTTCTCCTAAGCCTAAGCCCGTTGCTGCTCCACTCCCGCCACTATATATACCCCCTATCCCCTTCGTGGTAATTTTCAATTCCATTTCCGCGCTCTTGGCTATAAAATCAGATGTAACCTCAATGGGGTTTGCCTCATCGTTAATATTGACCACATATGTACCTGGCGCAACCTCTTCGTATTGATTCATGGCAAGGATCATCCTTTGATCTTGGCCTACTGGTTGAGATGGACCACCAAACCAATTATTCCAATTATCCTTAACATAGCCCGCATTTACCGAAAGCCCAGATGAGACCTTTCGATCCTTAAAGTTGTATGATCCCCCAGCGGCCCCAAAATCGCCCATGCCTATAGTCAGACCAGCGCTGTATCCACCGTAATTCGAATAGCCGGCGGTAACATAACCATAACGAACTCCTACCTGATAAGCTTTACTTCTGAAATAATAGGAGCCAGAGATACTATAACCATAACCGCCTATTGTCCCAGTCGGAGAAAAAGTTCCGGATGCATACGTTCCGCCCCCATCATATGTTTCATACCCAGCTTGAAATATTGAAAAACGATTGAATCGCATCAGCGGATATCGATATCTTACAGCGCTTAGAGATTCATTGTTACGTGAAGTTCATCGAACGTCGGGACCAGGATACGTGAAAGAGACATCAGTGGCTTGAAGCAACCATTGCGGAGCTGCTACTGAATTTCAACTAAGAAAAAGATTGACTCGGATAGCAAAAAGTAGATACGCTAGTTATCATTTAAAGGGCATTTGCTATCCGTGAATATAGTCACGCAGAAGGTCGTATTGCAAATATATCTTGATTACTTAACAGACATATTGCTAATGCATACACGGAAATCAAGGCGTACTGTGCTTGTCATTTTCGACTAAACTGCAAAATTGATATCATATTCGTTTATTCAATGCAAGAAATAAAATACAACAGACGGGGTATTTTTGGGGGATGTCAATAAAGTGGCGAGTCGTTTAATGACAAAATTTCTTCCTATAATTATTATAATGTATTTGATTTCAAGTGTAGAGGTTGGCCGGCTTGAAACTTTTTGTGACCTTCAGAAAGGACACTAACCGAGACCGCACTTCATTTCATGCGGTTTTCAAAAGTTTTCTTTCTACGACAGACTCTGAAAATCCAGATGAACCCCATTGATGGCCCGGATATTCTTCCCGAGTGAATGCTCTTTACTCACCCTGCAGATGAGCAGGCCCTTGATAACCGCGTCTTCTCCGTAATACCCCATCAACGCGTCGATTCCCCTGAACATGTCGGGCGCAGGGGCTCCGGTCTGCTGGCGATGAACCGCCTACCCTTTTCGATGAGGAAGTCCACTTCCTCGTCGTCCTTGGTCCTCCAGTAATAAAGCGGAGGATCGACCTCGCCCTGAGCGAGCAGTCCGCTGTATATCTGATTGAATGCGTAGGTCTCCCAAAGAGCTCCCGCCATGTAGGATTTTTCAATCTCCTTCCACGAGTCCAGACCCATGAGGTGGGCGGCAAGTCCGGTATCGAGAAAATAGAGTTTGGGCGACTTTACGAGGCGCTTGCCGATGCTGCGGTGGTAAGGCTCCAGCAAATAGACGATATGAGACGCTTCGAGCACCGAAAGCCAGGCCAAGTGACGGCATGACGCGTGCCTTGGACAGTTCTCCTGCGGATAGCGGCTGGAGACTCACGATCCCGCATCTGCCGGCAAGACTCTCCGTCAGATTGTGCATCAGGCTGATGCTCTGCGATCCCGTGATGAGGAAGCGGCCCTTTTTCTTCTCCTTATCGACGATGATTTTGATATGACGGAACAGT
The DNA here is from genome assembly GCA_963769335.1 of Nitrospirota bacterium. GTDB lineage: Bacteria > Nitrospirota > UBA9217 > UBA9217 > UBA9217 > JAJYKN01. The sequence continues at coordinate 30,212 of CAVYLT010000063.1, forward strand.
CCAGGCGCATACTGCGCTTCGTCGATGATGGCTGCACTGCCCAGTGACCGCAGAAAATCCGAAGGCGCGTTCTCCGCTTCCGCAGCCTGGGCGGGATCGTCCAGTATCGCGTAACGTAGTCGGGAAAAAGGCGCGTCAGGATGGCTGGATTTCACGACCTGTCTCGCTCCGGTAACGCTCACGACGGGAAACTGCCTCGCAGGCTAACGAACTGCAGGATCGGCATTTCGCTGTATCCACATGCGGCTATTTTGCAATTTAATTGCAAATTTGTCGAGCTGAATCCCTCTCTTCGACCGTCTCAGAGAGAATACCTCGCGTGCTGCATCCGATAAAATCATAAAACCCGCTCCTAGCGCGTTATTATGCGATAACTAGGCCCAAAATGGGGTTAGTTTGATCAATAACTGACCCCATTACGGTATCTGGACAAACTGGTCAAATTTCATTATTGTGTCGCAAGCCATAAAAAAATAACGCAATGAATAGAGAAGGCCCGCATCCTTGCATCCCTCTGGAGGCAGCATCGAGGAATGTAACTTTTTCAGATGAGGTAATCAATCATGATGTCAATCGGCAAAATGTCGGTCACAACCGCAGACAATTATCACCAAAGAGACGGCTACCACTCAAGCGAGGGCCAGGGCGTCTATTACGGCAAACTCGCCGAGGAGTATGGTCTCAATGACCGTGCCATCGGAGACGAGTGGCATAATCTCATCCGCGGCAAATCACCGGACGGAGCCGAGGCGCACATCTACCACCAGAATCGAGGAGAAGATGAGCAGCGGGCAGGAACAGACCTGGTGTTCAACGACAATAAGTCATCATCCATCCTGACCGAAGTCTACGGCGACACACAAAACAAGGATCTCGCCGACCTTATCACTGCAATCGGAGAAACGGAGAAGGAGTCCGTCTACGAGACCCTTGACATGGCGCAGGAAACGAACCTCGCCACACGCATGAGTGAGAACGGACAGCAGCGGCTTGAGTACACAGGAAACGCGATGTTCGGTGTTTTCCAACATCATTTCTCACGAGATGGCGACCCACATACTCATGTTCATGCGTTTCTGTTGAATCAGACACGGCGAAGTGACGGCACGTTCCGGGCCGTGGAGAACAACCCCATCTTGAAGGACCAGCGCTGGATCGGACAGTATCAAACAAACCTTTGGGCCTCCAAGCTCGAAGAGCGGGGCGTCGCACTCGTTTACAACAAAGACGGCTCGTTTGAGATCGCGGGAGTTCCGCGCGAGCTTATCGACCATTTCAGTAAGTCCAAGGAGCGGATCAACAAAGCCGTCGAGCGGCTGCGCGAGAAATACCCTCACGCGACCGAGGCCAGGCTCCGCGAAATGGCAAACCTTGAATCGAGGCCGTATAAAAACCGTGAGCTTACCGTCGAGGCGCAGCGTCGCGACGTATGGCGACCAGACGCCTTACGCATGGGCTTTACTGACGAGAAAATAATTCAAGTGCAGAAAGAAGCGCAGAAGGAACGGGAACAAGGCATAACCCGCAAGCAGTCATCCCCAAAAGAACTGTTGCGCCAGGCCGCAGACATTGCCACCCGGAACGAATCCGTTGTATCCCGCGCCGATATCCTCACCACAGCCGCCAAGCTCGGAAACGGCATGCACCCGCAGCTTTTAGTGCAGGCTTTTGATAAGGCCGTCAAATCCGGCGAGCTGCGGTATCGAGACCACGCCAATGGATACACCACGAAAGAGGCCATCGAGAGACTTACCGATACCATCAAGCAAATATCCCAGGGTCGAGGCACGGAAGAACCTATCATGACCAGGGAAGATGCACGCGCAGCGGTAGAAGCGTACCGGACGAAGGACGGTCATGAACTCACCGGCGATCAAAAAGGGGCGCTTTCAATGCTGCTTACCTCGCGTGATCAGTTTACCGCCATATACGGGCTTGCCGGCACCGGGAAATCCAGCCTGTTTGACGCATTCCGAACAAGCGTCGAAAACCAGGGAAACCACCAAATCGCTGGCATGAGTTTCACTGGCCGGGCCACAAGCGAACTCCGCAATGCTTCAGGCATTGAATCCCGGACAATTGACTCTTTCCTCTCCTCCGGCGAAAAGATGCAGTACGGCATGATTTACATTATCGACGAATCCTCATTTGTCGGAGACCAACAAATGCATAAACTCGTAACCCAAGCGAGAGAGACAGAAGCCCGCCTCATATTCTCGGGAGACACGGGACAATTTAAGGCGATCAGTGCCGGTAATCCTTTCAAGCTCATGGAGGGCAAATTAGACCAATACCACGTCACGGAGATCGTTCGACAGAGCGACAAGGCTGACCGTGAGATATCCACCCTGTTCGGCGAGGGGAAGGCAACCCAAGCCGTTGAAATGCTGATCAACAAGGGCACAGTCATCGAGGTTAAGGACCGCGACGAGCTTCTCTCCCAGATGGTCAAGGACTACTTTGACCGTGGCAAAAACCGGACAGCCTTAATGACACCCTGGAACAGGACACGCAATGAGCTGAACGGCCGGATACACGACGAAGCGATCAGGCGGGGCGAGATCGGAGAAAAAGGCTGGACCGTGGATATCAGACAGCCTGTATCCCTCTCCCCTACCGAGCAGCACTTTGCCAATGCCTACCAAGTCGGTCAATTCGCTTTCTTCCGAATGGGAAGCACCAGGGGCGATGAGGGCAAGATCATTGAGATCGACCAGAGAAGGCAGACGATAACCCTTGAGACAAAGCAGGGAATCCGTATTACCGTTGACGTAAGGGAAAACGGAGAGCAGTTGTCCGTCTACGAGCAGAGGCAGATTGAGCTTAACCCCAAAGAAAAGGTCGTCTTCCTCAAGAACGACCGACGAAGTAAATGGAAGGTAGACAACGGCCAGATTGGAACGTTTCTCCGGGTCCGGGACGATGGACGCCTTATCTTTGAGATTCATGGCAAAGAGCGCGTTGCACCGGAGAACTATAACTACTTTGACCGGGGCTGGTGCATTACAGACGTGAAGGCTCAAGGCCTTTCCGAACGCCGAGCAATGGCCGACTCGCCCGACAATACCAGCTCCCTCTACGTTATGGCAACCAGGCACAAGGACAAGGACGGCTTCCGGCTCTATACCACCGACCTCAAAGATATCCGGATAGCGGCCAAGAACCTCGACGAAAAATACTACGCCCTGTCGGAGCGCGAGGCCCACCAGATCGCCAGAGAGCACGACGGAAGAAAGGACCGGGATCATGGGTCAGGGACAGCATCAAAAGATAACCTTAGCGAGGTGCAGGAACGGCAGATTCCTCGTGACGGTACTCAGAAGGATAATCAGGCCGTCCAGGAGATATCCGGCCAACAAGAAGGCCGTGAGGCGATTAAGGAGCGGTCAAAAGATATGGACCACGAGCGTGATCTTGAAATGGAGATGTGATGTTATGATATGTGATGTAACATCACATATCATAACATCAAGACGATTGTAGGCTTTCGTAGCGTGGTAGCAGTGACAGAATCAAAAGCGCGCGTTTATAGCACACCCCACGCAGCCTTGGCTGTTAAACATGCAAACGACGCGTGGGGTGAAAAGCAGTATCGTGTAAATAATCAAATCGTTTCAGCGTAAACAAAACGTACACATCGAAGGACAAAAACAAATAGTGAATCCGCAAGAACACAATGTTAAACGCGTAAACAACAAAAAGTGATGTGATATATATAACGTCACATCATATCATATTATATAACATCAATTTCGGAGAAGAAACACGACCAATGACAGGAGGTAATCATATGGACAAGGGAAAGGTAATAGCGTTCCGGGTTGCAGACACACTGCGCAAGGATTTATTGCGGATGGCGGAAACTCAGGGTTGCACGATTTCCGACGCTGCACGAAACATCATTACCGAGCACGTACGGGTTGAGGATCTGCTCAATGCCTTACGTGAGATAAAGAAAAGCCATTCGCAGGAGCTCGCGCAAGTCCGGGAGGAGATTAGAACCTTGACTGCCGGCCTTTCAGCGATTAAGCGTGAAAGCAGCAGTAATGGGAACATTGATGAGATACGTCGTATCGTAACCCTGATTGCCAGGGCCATGCCTTCCGTGGCGAAGCATGTCCCTTAACTCACACGCTTTTATTGATTGACCCCACCAAGAGGTTATGCAAAATAAAAAATAGATTATGAATATTCTCACAGTAAAAGAAGTCGCAAGTCTTCTTAAAATCAAGCCCTGCACGGTCTATGCGTGGGCTGAGCAGAGACTGATTCCATCTTATAAATTTAACGGTGCGTTAAGATTTTCGGAAGAGGATATCAAAGCATGGCTGAACTCTTGCAAACTGCCTGCGGAGGAGTATAATTCCTCTACAGGTAAGAGGCCCAGGAAGGGAGGGATCAAATAATCATGGGCCTGTACAAAAGGAAAGACAGCCAGTTTTACTGGATGACTTTCCGTATCAACGGCAAAAAAGTCTTTGAAAGCACCGGAACAGCGAACAAGAAACTTGCGGAACGCATTCACGCAAAATGGCTGACCGAGATAGAGGAAGGCAGATGGTTTGACAAAGCCGCTATCTCCGACGTAACAATGGCCGAAGTCATGGACAAGTACCTGAAAGAGGTTTCACCGAGCCTCGCGCCGAGCACGGATTCCAGGAATAGCCAGATCATAAAAAACTTGAAAGCATTTCTCAGAGACACTCCCTTAAGGGATGTGACCCCTGCTGTTGTGAGCAGCTATAAAGCTGCATGCCTTGAAAAAGAGTACAGCAGGGAAACCATCTTAAGGGAACTGGAGCTTTTAAGGCGGATCTTCAACATCGCAATTCAGGAATGGGAACTGTGCAGAGACAATCCCGTTCCCAAGGCGCTCAAGAGCCTCGGCAAGATCGATAACAAGAGGGTCAGATACTTGAGCCCCGAAGAATTGCAAAGACTCACGGTGGCTTTACCGTCCTGGCTTAGACCCATTGTTACGATCGCACGGCACACAGGGCTCAGAAGAAGAAACATCCTTGAACTCACTTGGCAGCAGGTTGATTTGGGGAGAAAGGTCATTGCCATCCCTAAGACCAAGAACGGTTCGGCAATCGGGATACCTCTTAATGAGACAGCCATTAAGACGCTAGCGGAAATTCAACGGATAAGACATCTGAACTCGCCTTATGTGTTCTGCGAATCAGACGGAAAGCAGTACACACGCGACAAGGTGTCCATGGCCTTTATAAGGGCCTGCAAGAGGGCGCAGATAGAAAATATGCGGTTCCACGATCTAAGACATGACTTTGCCTCGAACCTTACGCAATCGGGCATAGACATAAACAGGGTAAGGGAGCTTCTGGGGCACAAGGACTTGCGCATGACTCTCAGATACTGCCATCTTGCGCCGGAGAACCTGAGCGATGCTGTTAAGGTGCTGGATAAGAAAGAAAGTGGTTACGTTTTGGTTACGGACGCGAAAGAAAAGAGGCTAGCGAATTCGCTAACCTCTTGAATTGATGGCGTCCCCAAGGGGATTCGAACCCCTGTTATCGCCGTGAAAGGGCGGTGTCCTGGGCCGGGCTAGACGATGGGGACAGATGCTTCAGTTCAACGTGCAAAGTTCAAAGTTAAGGTCCGAATCAAAATGTCATTAGTTCTACACTCTGAACTACGGACTCTGAACTTTGTACTATGGTGGTATTGGTGAGCCGGCTGGGATTCGAACCCAGGACACCCGCCTTAAAAGGGCGGTGCTCTACCAACTGAGCTACCGGCCCGCTCTCGCGGTCTTTGCTAAAGCTGCATATATTAACAAAGAACGGCTGTCTTTGTCAACAGAAAATACCTACCGCGTTTTCGCTTTGCGGGGAGCTGCTTTTTTGAACGGCTGCTCGAGGATAATGGTCTCGTCGCGGCGCGGTCCGGTGGAAATGATGGACGGTTTCACACCGCAGAGCTTGCAGAGCTTTTCCACGTACGACCGGGCCTTTTTAGGGAGGTCGTCGTACTTCGTAATGCCGATCGTCGATTGTTTCCAGCCGGGCAGCGTGATGTACTGCGGCACGCCCTTTTCGAGCACCGCGAGTTCCGAAGGCATCTCTTCATACAGCTTGCCCTGGTATTTGTATCCCACGCAAATCTTGATCTCGTCGAGGGCATCGAGCACATCGAGCTTCGTGAGCGCGATGCTCGTCATTCCGTTTACGCGGACGGCATGTCGGATGATGAGCGTATCGGCCCATCCGCACCGCCTGGGCCTGCCGGTCGTCGCGCCGTACTCCTTACCCCGCTCACGGAGCAGTTCGCCGAGCGAGTTCTCCTGCTCCGTGGGAAAGGGACCGCTGCCCACGCGCGTCGTATAGGCCTTGACGATGCCCACCACCTCGCTGATTGTGTTCGGGCCGATACCGAGACCCGTGCAGGCGCCGCCTGCTGTGGGGCTGGACGACGTCACGAAGGGATAGGTCCCGTGGTCCACGTCAAGGTGCGTGCCCTGCGCGCCTTCAGCCAGTATCTTTTTCTTTTTTCCGATTGATTCATCGAGATAGAGCGTCGTGTCGGTAATGTATTTTTTTAACCGCTTGCCGTAGGCCAGGTATTCTTCGTAGATCTGGTCCAGGTAAACGAGCGGCGCATCATAGAACCGTTCGAGCAGGAAATTCGCCTCGCCCGTGTTGCACGCCAGTTTCTCCCGAAAGACCTCGGGGTCGAGAAGATCGGCGATCCTGATGCCCTTTCGGTTGATCTTGTCCGCATACGCGGGCCCGATTCCGCGGCCCGTGGTCCCGATTTTTTTGTTGCCTTTCAGTCTTTCGCTCGCCACATCGAGCGCCTTGTGGTAGGGCATGATAAGATGCGCGTTCTTGCTGACGAGCAGGCTGTCATCGAACTTCACACCGCGCTTCGCCATCCCGTCCATTTCCTCGATGAGCGCAGCAGGATCGACGACCACGCCGTTTCCGATGATACATTTCTTGCCCTTGTGCAGGATCCCCGAGGGGATGAGATGCAGAATGAACTCATCCTTGCCCACGACGACGGTGTGCCCCGCGTTGTGGCCACCCTGATAGCGCGCGACGATGTCGGCCCGCTCGGTCAGCAGGTCGATGATCTTGCCCTTGCCTTCATCGCCCCATTGGGCGCCGACAACTACTAAAACTGGCATTGTTTCTCCTTCAGCAAACCGCGATCCTTTCCCTGTTGCAACCCGCATTCAGAAGTGCAGGCGCGCGAGTGCAGATGCGATCTGCCTTTGCTATATTTTAACCTGCTTCACCGAAAGGACGTTCGGGAGCTTCCTGATCTTTCCCATAAGATCATCGGGCACCGTGCTGTCGATACTCACCACCGACATGGCAAGGCCGCCTTGTTTCTCTCGGCCGAACTGCATACGTGCGATGTTGACCCCATTCTGGCCCAATAGCGTTCCGATGCCGCCGATGACCCCGGGCTTGTCGTTGTTCATGAGCACGAGCATGTCGCCCTCGGGCACCGTTTCCATCGGGAAATTGTCCACCTGGATGATGCGGGGCTCCTTTTTGCTGTTCAGCGTCCCCGCGGCGGACACATCCTTTCCGCCTGCCTTGATCCTGAGCGTTATGAGGCTGGTATATTCCGTTGCTTCGCTTGATTTGGACACTTTGACATCGATGCCGCGGTCCTTGGCGATTAGCGGGGCGTTGACGTAGTTCACGTTCTCCTGGAGTGTCGGAGTGAGCAGACCCTTGAGCGCTGAAAGGGTGATCGGTTCCTGCTTCAGGTTCGCCACCTCACCGCTGTACTCCACGGTCACCTGAGTGAGCCCCCCTTCGTAGAGCTGGGCGATGAACAGACCCATGCGCTCCGCGAGATTGATGTAGGGCGAGAGCGCCGGGAGCTGATCAGCGGGCACCGACGGCACGTTCACGGCGTTCCGCACGGTCCCGGCGATGAGATAGTCCACTACCTGCTCGGCCACGGCTACGGCCACATTTTCCTGCGCCTCCAGGGTGGACGCGCCCAAGTGGGGCGTGGCGATGAAATTGTCGAGCGTCAGGAGCGGGTGGTTTTCCGGCGGTTCCTTCTCGAACACGTCGAAGGCCGCTGCCGCAACTTTACCGCTTTTGAGCGCCTCGTAGAGGTCCTGCTCATTCACGATCCCGCCGCGGGCGCAGTTGATGATGCGCACGCTGTCCTTCATCTGGCCGATGGTCTCCTTGTTGATGAGGTTCGCCGTCTCTTTCGTCTTGGGCGTGTGGACCGTGATGAAATCGGCCCGCCGGTAGATCGTCGGGAGATCCGCAAGCTCGATCCCGAGGGACTTCGCTTTCTCCGTTGAAATGAACGGATCATAGGCCAGGATCTTCATGCCGAGGCCGATCGCCCTGCTCGCCACGACGCCGCCGATAGCTCCCAGGCCGATGATGCCGAGCGTTTTGTCGTAGAGCTCGACACCTTCGAATTTTTTCTTTTCCCACTTGCCGGCTTTGAGTGAGGCATAGGACTGCGGGATCATGCGCGCACAGGCGAAGATCATACCGATGGTGTGCTCCGCCGTGGTTACCGTGTTCCCGCCGGGCGTATTCATGACCACGACGCCCTTCTTGGTGGCGGCCGGGATGTCCACATTGTCCAGGCCGCTGCCTGCGCGGCCCACGACTTTGAGTTTCGCCGCTTTTTCGAGCAGGCCGGCGGTGACCTTCGTCGCAGAACGGATAATGAGGGCGTCATACTCGCCGATGATCTTCTCGATCTCTTCGACCGACGTTTTGCTTCGGGCATCCACTTCGAGCCCGGCCTTTTTCAGAATTTCCACCCCGATCGGGGAGAGGTTGTCGCTGATGAGTACCTTCATGATTCCTCCAAGGATTATTAACCACGGATGAACACGGTAGGACAACACCGAAAAAAAACCAGAAAAAAATTCTCTAATTCGTTTTTATCTGTTGATCATCCGTGTGTTCGGCGCAGCCGGACCCGTGGTTCCAACTGCTATTTCATCAAGATTTCCTGCGCAGCTCCCACACCCGTGCCCAGCTTCACCGGATGGCCCAGTCCCTTCAGGACCATCTCGATGCCGGCGATCGCCGTAATTACGTCAAAGGTATCGGCATAGCCGAGGTGTGCAATCCGGAAAATCTTGCCCTTGAGTTTGTCCTGCCCTCCAGCTCCCGTGATGCCGTACTTCACGCGTAGATCTTTGTAGATCGCCTGGCCGTCAACGCCGGCCGGCGCCTCAATAGCGGTAAGCGCATTACTCGGGTTTTCCTTCGGGAACAATTTAAGCCCCAGGGCCCCTGCGCCAGCGCGCGTCGCTTTTGCAAGCCGCTCGTGGCGCGCCAGGACGTTTTCAAGTCCCTCGTCCTGCAGCATCTTGATACAGGAATTGAGCCCGATGATGAGCGTCACTGCCGATGTGAAGAGCGTTTGGTTTTTTGCAAGGTTTTCCCGCTCCTTCTTGAAGTTGAAGTAGAACTTCGGCGTTTTGGCCGCATCGGCCATCTTCCAGGCCTTGTCGGACACGGACACGAAAGCAAGCCCCGGCGGAAGCATCACGCCTTTCTGCGAGCCGCCGACCATGACGTCGATGCCCCACTCGTCGGTCTTGAGGTCATGGGCCACGAGGGCCGAGATGGCGTCGACGACGAACAGTGCGTCGGTTTTTTTCACGACTGACGCAACGGCTTTTATGTCGTGGTATACACCGGTCGACGTTTCGTTGGCTTGAATGAACACGGCCTTGATCTTGGGGTTCTTCTTGAGACTGGCCTCGACCTGCTCCGGCTTCACCGCGTAGCCCCATTCCACCAGAATTTCCTCGACCTTCATACCGTAGGCCTGGCAGATCTTGGTCCAGCGTTCGCCGAATTTGCCGCCGTTCACGACCAGCACGTCGTCGCCGGGGTTCAGGAAATTATTAACCGAACCGACCATGCCGCCGGTGCCGGTGGAGCAGAGAATGAGCACGTCGTTCTTGGTCTGGTACAGCCACTGCAGACCCTTCTTCGCTGACTCAAGAACAGGGAGAAAATCAGGGGCCCGGTGGTGAATTATCGGCATGGCCATGGCCAAAAGCGCCTCCGGTGGCACAGGGGTCGGGCCGGGAGCCAAAAGATATTTTTTTTGCATGAATGTATCCTCCAAAGTAGTGTAAACAAAATCGATCGTCAGATTTTTTACAGGAACAGGCGCGATAACGGAGCTGAATTATGCTCTGAAGTAAAATGAGCGTCCCGTCGGGGTGGGACCTATGCCCGGGGTTGGCATGTCGATGGGATAGAGTGGGTGTCTGTGCTGTATCAAAGTAGTGTTGCCTCTCCTCGTAAAATTCAGGCGAATCGGTATGACAGTAGCATAAGCCGGTGAAAATTGTCAAGAAAATAGTTAAGCCCGCAACGGGAGCAGGGTTGCGGGCTTTCGGGTCTTCTCCATCCCTATTTTTGCACGACATCCATGATCAGACTGAACGTCAGTACCGGGCTCATGCGGTCGCTTGAATAGACGCTGACATGCTTTACCACATGACCGCTCTTGCCCGCCGTATTCACGTCAGCCTTTATCTGTCCCACAGCCCCCGGGTCAAGGTGATTCGAACTAATCACCGCGGCGGTGCAGCCTCAGGAGGGCATGATCCGCTCAATATCCAGGGGCTCGTTCCCCCCGTTTCTGATTTCGAATACGTGGCTTGCCTGGGTCCCCTCTACGACTTTGCCAAAATCATATTGTACTTCCTTGGCAATGATCTTGGGCCCATTTGCCTCCTGGGCCATAATCGACCCCGCAGCCAACAGGGCGACCAGCACCATGCTGATCCACAAAATTCTCTTCATCGCGTCATCCTTTCTACGAACGTTTATCACGATTTTCCTGCCGCATATCAGATTCGGCACCCGACATCTTCAGATCCCCATCTTTTTCTGGTAAATCATACTGACCAGTTCGTCACGGCTGATAAGCCCCTTCTCTACGAGCAGCGTGGTGAGCGCCTCCATTCGAATTTTTGCGTCCTGGAGCGCCTGCTGCACCGTTTCATCCCTGGACAGGATGGATGAGCCCTCATCGCCCTCGGTTTTAATCTGCATGTTGAGATCGCTTCCGCGGATGATTTCCATCTTCCCGCCCGTAGAGTGCGCCCCCTGATAAAAAGGCGCATGCCCCTTCTTGCGGGTGATCTCTTCGCCGTCGTAGTATTTTTTAATGGCGTCCCTGATCTCGGATTCAAGGGCCAGCGACGGTTTAATGTTCAGCCCGGTGATAAACCGGATCTCGTCGATCGCCTCGATGTCGAGGGGATCCGACATGGCGAGTGTGAGAATCGCCTTTTCACGCTTCGCCGGGATCACATGAAATTTCTTCGCGATCTCAGGCTTGATAAGCTTGAACACGTTCTCGGGAATTTCAGGCTCGAACAGATTGACGTAGGGGGTGCGCAACTTTTCAGCAATCACTCTGGCAAGGTCTTCTTCTCTTACGAATTCCAGCTCGATAAAAATTGAGCCGAGTTTCCCTCCCCAGTTCCGCTGGTGAGACAGCGCGGATTCGAGCTGAAAGTCATCGATAAGACCGGCCTCTTTGAGCATGTCGCCGAGTTTCTTCGCCTCGGCCATAGGGTATGCCCTCCTTATATGAAAACACGTCGTTGTTCCAACTGCCGTAAATTATATGCCTCGGGAACGGGGGATGTCAATGTTTTTTGGACACCTATTTGACATTTGTCGTTTATATTTCCCAGGCACCTCGCTGCATTCGGGTTTTACGAACGATCGGGGATGCGGTTTCGGATTTCGTCTTCCGTCTTCACCAGTAAATGCCGCAGATCGACGTCCGCAAGCGCGGCCAGCAGACTCGCCTTAATGCCGGGGTGCTCCTGTTCAAGCCCGGAGAGCATTTTTTTAATCTTGCCCCTCTTCTGGCCTTCGTCTCCGCAAGCCGGGCAGGCGCAGCAGGCGATCGGGAAGCCCGCTTCCGATGCATAGCGGACAATATCGTCCTCGGGCACATAGACGAGGGGCCGGATCACCACATTCCGGCCGTCATCGGCATGCAGGAGAGGGGCCATGGCCTTGAGCTTTCCGTTGTAGAACTGGTTGAGCAGCAAAGTTTCAATGAAGTCGTCGCGATGGTGCCCCAGAGCGATCTTCGTGCATTCCAGCTCAGCTGCTTGAGTGTAGAGCACGCCTCGCTTGATCCGGGAGCAGAGGGCACACGGCGTATCGTCGGCGCTGAGTTTGTCGAGCATGAGCCGGTGAATCGGCGCGGAAACGACCCGGTATTCGTAGTTGTGCGACTGCAGATAGCCTTCCATTGAGCCGGTTTGAAAACCGGGAAAGCCGGGATGAACAGTGACCGCGACAAGTGAGAACGTGATGGGAGCGCGCTGCCGGAGGCTTTCCAAAATGTGGAGCAGGGTCCAGCTGTCCTTGCCGCCAGAGAGCGCAACGAGGATGCGATCGTTGTTTTCGATCAGTCCGAAGTCGCCGATGGCTTTGCCTGCAAGGCGGCGTATGTCATGTTCCCTGCGTTCCACGGTGCGCATGGGATAAATGCTAATGCCTGAAACCTGATAAGTCAACATTTTTATCGGCAGATGCCTTTATGATGCCGACGGGATAGGTCGCCTTAAGGAACGAATCTGAAACGCACGACATTCCTGCACCGATTTTCCCCAAAAAAAAGCCCCCGGATACTCGATCCAGGGGCCGTTGTTTTCCGTTACGTTGTTACCGTCTTCTCTTGGCTGCCTTCTTTTTTGCTTTTTTCTTTGCCGTCTTTTTCTTGGCTGCTTTCTTCTTCGTGGCTTTTTTCTTCACTACTTTTTTCTTTACGGCTTTTTTCTTTGTCGCCTTTTTCTTGGCTGCTTTCTTAACTGCTTTCTTCGCGGCTTTTTTCTTTGCTTTCTTTTTTGCGGGTTTCGGCGCTGTTGCAGCCGGCGCCGTTGGAGCTGCCGGAACGTTTACTTCCGTCGCTTCCAGTCCGCAGCAATACACCGGTTCTTCGTACACGTCGCCGGTCCTGGTAACATCAATCTTCCTGCCGCACACCCTGCACTCATACTGCATGATTCTTTCCATAGCCATACGCGTGCCCTCCTTGGTAAGCTGATAACCCGCATGGGAGCGGGCGGAATAACGCTATGATGCTTTTGTATCATGCCTGGAGCCCGTCGAGTTTCCGCACAGAAACGCCGCGTGCAGCGCGGATATTGCCCGTATTTGTCGGTGTTACTCTAGAATCATCTTCATTAAATGTCAAGCTTTTTCGTGAAATCTGTCCTGAAAACAGGCCTAGCACCACACCCGGGGCTGCTTCTTGTTCGCGTTGATCATCGCCGTCCTTCTCTTGTCCGCCTCCCTCAGTTCCCAGATCTTTTCCATACCTTCAATTGCCGACGACAATGCCTCATCGGTCTTTTTCCCGTCCCAGTCCTTGGTCTCAGCGAGCCGATAAAGTTCCATGATGACATCCTCAAGCGTCATATAAATCTCCTTTAAAAACAATACAATTACATTGGTTTCGTGCTAAAATTTATTGTCAGCCCTTCACTCTGTTTATAAAAAAACCGGGAGAAAATTCTCCCGGCTCTTGTTCCGAGTTCCCTTCTTCACTACAATGATAAAATCAACCGAATGGTTCAACGAGCCTCCCTCTGCACTGATCAACCTTTTACAGTTCACCCGCACTTCGAGAACCCGCATCCGCGACAGAAAGCGCAGCCTTCGCCGAATTCCAAAAGCCCGCCGCAGTCCGGGCATTCGGGGCAAAGACCGAGGTGGTTCGTGTTGCCTCCCTGTGCGCAATCAGACGAGGTATAGCCGACCGTAGGCTGGGTAGTGGCCTTCGGTTTATGCTGGCGATGACCCACCTGATCTTTGGTATAGCGTTCAAGTGCCCTACCGATCGCATCGGGGCAGGACAGGATGGAGCCGCCTTCGCCCCAGGCCGGGGACGGGCACCGGATGCCCTTCACCTGCTTGATGATGGAGTCGATGGACACCCCCGAACGAAGAGCCAGCGAGACCATACGGGAGACGGCCTCGGACTGACTCGCGGCGCAGCCGCCTGACTTGCCCATGGTCGAAAAGACCTCGCAAATGCCTTCTTCGTCTTCGTTGATCGTAATATAGAGGTTCCCGCAGCCCGTAGGAAGTTTCTGGGTGACACCGTGGGTGAGCGCCGGCCTGTTCCTGGGCTTCTTCTCCTCGGCCAGTTCGGGCGATGCCGAGGCGACCGTAACGGAATGGTTCGCTGCGGCGGCTGCCTTGCGCGCCTTTTCCGTGGCCCCGGTGGACAGCACCTGTTCGTCGCGGGAACCGTCGCGGTAGATCGTCACGCCCTTGCAGCCGGTCTTGTACGCAAGCATATAAACTTTCTCGACGTCCTTCTGCGTGGCAGTATGCGGAAAATTCACGGTTTTGGACACGGCATTATCGGTGAATCTCTGGAATGCCGCCTGCATACGGATATGCCACTCCGGCGTGATGTCGTGGGCCGCAACAAACACGCGCTGCACGTCTTCGGGAACGGTCTTCAGCCCCGTACATCCCCCGTGCTCGGCGATCTCCTTCATCAGGGACGCGGACGCGAAGCCGCGGGCCTTTGCGACCCGCTCGAAAACAGGGTTCACTTCGATCATCTCGGTGCCATCGAGCACCCTGCGCACGAAGGTCAATCCGAAGAGCGGCTCGATGCCGCTGGAGCAGCCGGCGATGATGGACAGGGTGCCGGTCGGCGCGATGGTCGTGACCGTCGCGTTCCGCAGAGGCGCGAGCCCTTCCTTGTCGTAGATGCTGCCCTTGAAGTTCGGGAAAGCACCGCGTTCCCGGGCAAGTTCCTGGCTCATTTTTCTGCCTTCATCGGTGATGAACTTCATCACCGTCTCACCAACCTTGACAGCTTCGTCGGAGTTGTAGGGAACGCCCATCTCAAGGAGCATGTCGGCGAAACCCATGACGCCCAGACCGATCTTGCGGTTGGAGCGGGTCATCTCGCTGATCTTCTCAAGGGGGTAACGGTTCGCGTCGATCACGTTGTCCAGAAAGTGGACTGCCTGCTGCACCGTGTGCCGGAGTTTGTCGAAATCAATCCCCTTGCCGTGCGGCGCCAGCATCTTGGCCAGGTTGATCGATCCCAGGTTGCAGGACTCATAGGGGAGAAGCGGTTGTTCTCCGCAGGGATTTGTAGACTCTACCATACCCACGTGCGGAGTGGGGTTGTACTGGTTGATCCGGTCAAGGAAGATGATGCCCGGGTCGCCGTTCTTCCAGGCCATGTTCACAATGGTGTCGAAGACCCTTCGGGCCTGGAGCCGCTTGACCACAGCCTTGCCGCGGGGGGTGACCAGGTCGTACTCACCGTCCTTGTCCACGGCGTCCATAAACGTGTCGGTCATGGCCACGGAGATGTTGAAGTTATTGAGCCGGTCGTTCTGCTGTTTGCATGTGATGAAATCGAGGATGTCCGGGTGGTCCACCGACAGGATGCCCATATTGGCCCCCCGGCGGGTACCGCCCTGCTTCACCGTCTCCGTCGCTGCGTCAAATACGGTCATGAACGAGATAGGGCCCGAGGACACGCCCTTGGTGGACTTGACCACGTCGTTTTTCGGACGAATGCGGGAGAAGGAGAAGCCCGTGCCGCCGCCGGACTTGTGGATAAGCGCAGCGTTCTTCACGGACTCGAAGATTTCGTCCATGGAGTCGCCCACGGGCAGCACGAAACAGGCCGACAGCTGGCCCAGTTCGCGCCCTGCGTTCATCAGCGTGGGGCTGTTCGGCAGGAACTCGAGGGAAGTCATAATGCGGTAAAACTCGGTCGCCGTTCGCTCCACGTCCTGGTCGGTTTTGCCGTAAGCGCGGTCGGCCTCGGCAATGGTCCGCGCCACGCGCGTGAACATGTCGACCGCTGTTTCAATAACAGTCCCGTCCTCGTTCCGCTTGAGGTACCGTTTTTCAAGAACCTTGAGGCAGTTCTCGGAAAGATTAAGCCCCTTACCGGATGCTGTTGTCGAAACAGAAGCCGCACTTTTCATAAATCTCCCCTCCTCAAAATGGATATAAAAAATAGATTCAAAACACTGAAAGAGCACCCTTTGAGGATGCTCTTGAAAATTTAAATAGTTGGCTGAAGGTTTTTAGATACAACGGGATGCTACTCTATTTTGTGGATCGAGGTAATTATAGCCACAAGATATTGTGTTGTCAAACGAATTATAAAAAAAATTAATGATTCAGAAATACTCGAATTAAACTTGTTTTATGCGGTTTTTTTCATGCCCACGCTGCTCTCAACGCGCCAGTCAAGGCCGGAATAAAACAGCATGTTAAAAGTTCATGCCTGTGGCCTGTTTTCCCTCTTTTATACTTTCTCGCATGACGTTTCGAAGAGTGGTTTTATCTGGTTTAGGAGACAAGGAAGAATCTTTTGAGCGGAGCGGCCCGCCGTGGATCCGTTGCTGAAGAAAACAGCTCCTGATGGAAAGACGTCCTTTTCGCGAGCAGCAATCCTCGTATGATTTCTTTTATCATGCTTCTTTCGACAGGATAGCTGCCCGGCTGAACCGTATCTGTGGGCCATCAATGATTCGAAATCCTGCTTTCCGGGCGTGTCCGAGAATCTCCTGAAACCTCCGATCCGGAACGTGCATTTTCGGTTCCGCGTAAAGGAATTTTCCGCTCTCTTTAAGGACAGCATGAATCTGCCCAAAGAAAAGCGGAATATCCTTCACTTCATGAACCATCCAGAAGGCCAGCACGAAATCAACGGGCTCCCGAAGCATAATGTCGTCCTCTTTCGAGCACAGCGTGCGGATGCGGTCGGCTACTCCCGCTTTCCTGGCCCGTCTCTTCAAAAACTCAAGCATCTTCTTCTGAAGGTCCACTGCAACGACCGAGCCTTACCCGCCGACCATCTTCGCCATGGCGATCGAGAAATAGCCCATGCCGCACCCGATGTCCGCAACGATCATCCCTTCCCGGACATGGGGGCCGACGATTGTTTCGGGGTCCTGGAAAAACCTCCGTAGGGGGTTGTCGAAGGTCCAGATCAGCCACCACGGACAGACCCGGTCTTCTCTGGGGAAATGTGATTGATGCATTCATCCTAGAAAGAGCATTTGGACACGGAAAAATCAGATTAGCTTCTGATAAAGGCGGATGAAAACCGAGGCTAAGACCCCCATCAAAAGGGTGAAGTCCTCGTTCTAATTAAGCTATTGATTTAAGTTCTTAACCGTGTTCATCTGTGGTTCCAACTGCCTTTTCAGTTCATTTTGCTGGAACTCAGCCGCAAAGGGCGGAAAGACTACTGCGGCTTCTTCACGTAGGAAACGGATTTAAACTTTCATTTTTAGTTTCAGAAACATGCCGAGGGCCCGGTCCGAGTACTTGATATGATTGATCAGCCAGTCCACGCAGAGCTCCTTCGTTTCTTCGGCAAGTTGCGGGTTGATGCCTTCCATAAGCATCCTCTCCTTGAGTTTCACAAAGTTCTTCACAAACTGTTCATGCTGCGCCTTATGTGCTGACGTGCTCGAATAGGCATACCGTGCCATGTACTTTTCCTCATTTCCGAAATGGAACACAACGTACTCACTCAGATACTGGATGATCTTGCTTACCTCTTCCCGGCTCACGGCGCCCTTGTCAAAGGCTCCAAGCAGGCTGTCGATACGTTTGAACAGCTCTTTATGCTGGCTATCTATTTCCGATGACCCCGATGCTAGTGTGTCGCTCCATTGTAAAGACATATTTTTCAAACTCCTCTTCAAATTTCATCGCAATAATGATTATAATCGGACAAAAACTGTCGCTATTATACCATAATTTATAGTTATTACAATATGATAATTTCTATCATTCAACCACCCATACTGCGCAGCCTTTTGCCTCGTGGACAAGCCTGCTTGACGTGCTGCCGAACAGGAACTCTTCGGCCTTTGTCTTATGATGGCGGCCGACGACCACGGTGCAGCACGTCAGATCGCACCGGGTCTCGAGGATGGCGTCGGCAAACGACATGGTCTCGCCGACGCAGGACTTGAATCTGACCTTGTCTTCCGGGAATCCGGACTGCAAGAGGACCTGTTTGTAGTTTTCCAGCATGGCATTCGCCTTATCGAGCTTTTGTTTGATCCAGGCGTTCAACTCTGTTTCTGTTTCATAAAAATCCTCTTCAGGATCGGGGATGATGGATATGAGCGTGACTGCGAACCCCGGGAACCCGCCGAGAAAGTCGGCCACATACATCACGGCCCGGCGGGAACTGTCCGACTCGTCCACCGCGATCAGGAGATGTTTGTCCCTCGCTTGCGGTTCCTTTTTCATGGCAATGCGCTCCTTCCTCAGAAGAACAAAAATTGTTTCATGTCTCAGGTCTCAGATTCCAAGGCTCAAGTTATATTGTTGGCTGAAATCTCTTCACAACCTGAGACTGCAACCTTGAGACTTGAGAGTTAATCGAGCTCCTCCCTCACCTCTCCCAAATCCTCAAGCAGTTCCTTCGTTTCCTCATAATAGACCGGGGCGCTCATCGAAAAGTGCATCAGCACCCGGTTCAGCTTCTCAGGCAGGTAGGGGTAAATCTTTTTGAGATTGTTCACCCGGTTGTGGAACACGATGTTCACGTCGTCTTCGGTCAGGCGATCGAGGAGGTGCGGGGCCTCATGAAGAAGGCGATACGTCGTGATGTCCCCGCGGCCCGTGATGAAGAGCAGGACATTTCCGAGTCCGAAGAGATCGTAGCCGAAACGGCTCTCGCCGTGGCGGTAGTTGAAATCGAAGTCGATCCACCGGTATCTGCCCGTGGAAATGTCCTTAATGATGTGGTCGCGCCGGATGTCGCCGTGCTTTTCGTTGTTCTCGTGCAGAAACCGGATCGCCTCGACGACCGGGATGAACTCTTCAAGCAGCGAGGGATAATAATTGTAGAAAAAATCCTCGTGGTCCTTGCCCATTTCGAGCGTGAGCTGGCCCAGAGTCTTGCCCCTGATGTAATCCAGGATGCGAAGCTGGTTCCCCGAGGAGTCGAGGACCGTCTTGCCTTGCATGAATTCCGGCCGGCCCCTCACGAGTTCGAGGATCCGCGCTTCCTTCTGCGGGCTCCTGACGCACTCGAATACAAGGTTCCCGATCTTCGCTTCAAACCGTTCCTTGAAGACCCATTTGAGGATCTTGACCTCGCCGTTCAGGAGGTTCCGAGCGCGCTTCACCCAGAACTTCTGCTCATCATCAATGCCGAACCTGCCCTCGCGTTCGTTGTTCCGTACGAAATAAGGGATTCCATCGAGCACGACCACGTCGTCATAGTCCACGCGGAAGAAATCCGCAGTATCCTTTATCTTCACGCGCTTGGGCACGCGCTCAGCCGGGACCCATTTGCGGATCAGGCGAAGGAGGTCTTTTTCGGTGTGCGCGCTCAATTCAAATCCCAAGGCAATTCTCCTGCATAAAAACATTATAGCAATTTTCGGACGAAAGGAGACGAAAGGGTGACAACGGAGAAATGGTCTATTTTAGAGGAAGGTTCTGACAAATCACGGAGGGCGACGTGTTTGGTTATACGCTCTGGCTTACTGCGCAGGTTGCGCGGAGAATAATTGAGCCGTAATGGCGCAGGTAAACCTAAAAAGAGCAGTTAGACACTGAAGAACCGGATTAACAACTGATAAAAGCGGATTAATCTTAAAAGCTTTCGCCTTTTGGGTGAATTGATAATTAAAGTAACATCCGCTGTTATCAGGTTTTTATCCGCTTTTTCCGTGTCAAATGCCGTTTTTGGGGTGAAAGGCTTCGAGTAATTTGCCGGCACTGGCGCGGAGCCATTGCTCAGGATATTTTCGAAATTAGTTTGTCGGACTTCACCACCCGGTCAGCCCAACCTGCGCTGCCCGATCTCTCGACCGAATCATCAAACAAAAGCCGGCTAGAGTTGTCCTTCGCCCTAACCGGATCTGGATTAATGGCATTGCCCAGCGTCAGTCATACTGTCACTTCGGCGAGCAGACCCCGATCTGATGGAACAGCGGTACCTCCTGAGGCGTCATCTGCCTGCCGAATACCTGCAGTTCGTCCAGCATACCGCGATAAGGCAATGAGCCGAGCCCGGGGCCAGGTCGAGGCCGATCCTGAGCGGGACGTTGTTGATCATCAGATAGGTGGTATCTCTCCGGCAGTAGCACGCGCCCGAGCAATCCCAGGTTGTGTTGACCGGCTGTACCGCAACCTGCGTCCCGTCTGCGTAAATCCGCATGGTCTCATTGCCGAATGTCGCGGTCACGTGAACCCACGTCTGGTGCGGCAGGCGGTAAGCCGGCGTATCGATAAAATCTCTGTACGCGTAATCATTGTCTGCGCAAGCCGAGTCTCCCCAGAAATCAGACCAGCTCTTTTCATGAACGTAACGGTACAGCGCGAGTTCAAGGGTTCCGTCCGCTTTTACATAGAGGCCGTAGGTTTCCGTACCGGGCGCGCCCTTGGTGAATATCGTTGCCCAGGACGCTCCGGTAGCCACGCCGTCCCAATACACCCACCCTGCCAGCGTAAACTGGGACTGGGGGCTGATGCTGCGGCGCGCGTCGACAACTGCGTTGTCTTCGACCGTGATCTGTTGGTCATTTTCCGTTGCCCACAATCGGTAGGCGGAATTCACCAGGCCGATGTGCAATGCCAGGTCTTGCATACCTGGTCCCGGCAGGATCCGAAGCCGGAAGGTTGCAAAACCTTCTCCGCCCAGTTTTTCCCCGTTAAGACGAAAGCTGTTCCAGGAACCGGGAAGCGCGAGAAACCCGCTCATTGCCGGGGCCTGGGGCCCGCGAAAATCTTGCGGCGACAACAGCTGGTTCCAGTAAAATTCCCATTCGCCGTCAAGCCGGACAGGATCAAAGCCCGTCGTATCCAGGGTGGAAAGGTCGATTACGCCCTGCCGGGCAAGCGGCCCGTATTCTTATTGTTGCCGCACGCCCAGCTCAGGGGAAGCAGGAGGATCAGCAGAACCAGAAGTAAGTGCTTTCGGTATTTCGAGGCCATACCTTGCTCCCTTTCAGGACATAGCATTGCCAGCGCTTGTCGCGGAGGATCTCCGGAAGCTAACAGGATGCGGATATATGAACGCGCGCTGTCGAGCCGCTTAGTCAGGATCTGCCCCCCTGATGTTATGGAGCCGATGGGTTGGCAAGATTGAATTCAGATTCAGCACGCTCGTTCCACCGGACTACTCCACGCATCGCATCTTCATAGGAGGAGGTGAAATCGAAGCTGAGCACGATAAGACCTCCAACGCCGGCAGCAACTTCTAATGAAGAAGTATGGCCATGAGCAGCAGCATAAACAGGTACAGCCACCGCTAGGAGTGCAGCAACTGCAATACCCAGCCGAACTAAACCATTGCGCGTTTCACCGAGATACATTTGCCCGAATCCAGGGATAAGAGATCGAACTGCAGCGGCTTCTTTTGATTTCCACGGAATTGACTTTGCTTCTTTGGCAAATGCTGCCAATGATGAATTCGGTTGCTCTTTGATGAGCTCGTTAAATGCTTCAGGCGAAGAACGCGGCAATCCTTGAGCACCCACATTTCGATACGCCCAGCCCAACCGATAAAGTGTGAGGGGCCTTAGATTGGTTTGCGGATGCAGTTCAAGAAGAGTTTCCCAAAGTTGAACCGCACTGTCTTGCGCTCGAAAGCGCAAATCTTGCAAATCCAATGACCCGGCTAAGCTTTGAAATCCAGGGAAGTCGGTGATTGCAGCAGCGGCCTCAGCCAAATATTTTCCGGTGCTTCGTTCAGGGGGCAAGAACCTATAGCGATAAAAACCTTCTGCCTGCATAAAAAGACTGCGTTCGGATGGCTCTGGATTTAGTTCATCAACCGTTTTTTCGGTACGTTGAAGTTGCTGCTGGGCTATAAAAAATGTCTGATCATCTTGTCGAATTAGCACTGAGTTAGCAGCGCATGCATTTAGCAAACCGCTGATCAGCATCACAATGATGTACTTTGCGACATACGAAAATTTATTCATATTCTTGTCGTACAAGCGCTTTTGCGATGCACAAAAAACAGTTTTGCGTTCAAATCCTAAAGCCGGCCTTCTACTGCTCTGATTCAAACTGCTGCGTCGTGCTGGGATGGCGGGTATTTTTATGAATGGATGAGTTGATTATACGGAAGAGCGCCTCTTTGTCAAGAATTTCGAGGGACTTATTCAAATACAGAATGGTTAACTACTTCACAAACCACAGACTTCAGGGGCCGGAGTTCAGAGCTGTTGTGTCATAAAAGCTCCTTTTTCCGATAGATGACTCTGGACCTCTAATTCTGCGCTCTAAACCGGGCTCCTTTCACGTTTTCTCTTGACTTTTCGGGCAAATGACGCTAATTTCCCTTATAATAATTTTTCATGGCCCGGACCGGTACGGCCCATGCACGGAGGGGCTTAGCCACCCATGTCGTATCAGATCAAACTCGAAATTTTCGAAGGTCCCATGGACCTTCTGCTGCATCTCATCAAGAAGCACGAACTCGACATCTACTCCATACCCATCGCACTCATTACCCAGCAATACCTCGAATACATCGACATTATGAAGAGTCTTGACATGGAAATTGCCGGTGATTTCCTCGTCATGGCATCAACGCTCACACACATCAAGTCCAAGATGATGCTGCCGCCGCCGGAGAACCCGGAAATCGATGATGACGGCGTCGACCCGCGTGCCGAGCTCATTCGTCGCCTGCTCGAGTACAAAAGTTTCAAGGAGGCGGCCGGTTCCCTCGAAAACAAGGAAGAGACGTGGTCGCAGATGTACACGAGAGCAGCAGAAGCCGCGCCCGACGTGCCTGCAGACGACGAGCCGCTGCTTTTCGATTTTCATCTCTTCGACCTGCTCGCGGCGCTCAAAGACGTTATGGCCCGGGTGCCCGATGCCAAGTTCGAGATCACTGCCGAGGCGGTCTCGATCACGGAAAAGATCTCCCAGATCCTCTCTCGCCTGGAGCTCGTGGACAGCCTGCTCTTTTCCGATCTCTTCGAGGGAAGCACCTCCCGGGCCCAGGTCATCGGCACCTTCCTGGCGCTCCTGGAGCTGATCAAAACGAGGGTCATAAAGGCGTTTCAGGTTGAGGAGTTCGGCGCCATTAGAATCATGAAGTCAGTGACCGACACGCAGGACAAAGACACGGCTACGGGGAACCTGTTCGGATAAGTGAGAACCGTTTGAAAAACGCTTGATCGTTCGAACGCTTAAACGCTCTAACCTTTTTTCTATGACAAAACCCGACATCAATACGCTTGCGCGGGAAAAAAAATTCGGCGCCATCGAGACGGCAGTGTATGAAGACCGAACGCTCATCGGCAGTCTCGTGGGCCTCCTTGCGGAAAAAAATAGTGACGTCCGCTCCGGCGTTCTGAACCTGCTCTCGCGGGTCGGCTTTGATTTTCCGAACGATACGCGGTCTCATCTGCCGGTCCTGATCGCGCTGCTGGACGATCCCGACATGTTCATCAAGATCGACGCGGCGAATGCCGTGGGCAATCTGGGTTTTAGTTTCAAGGAATCGGCGGCTCAGGCTGCCCCCAAATTGAAAGCGCTCCTGGACCACGAGCAAAGCCTCGTTCGCCAGGAAGCCGCTTATGCCCTGGGCAACATCGGCTTCGCCCACACGGACCTGGTCAGGGACGCGGTCCCGCGCCTGATCCAGATACTGGAAAAAGGGGACGATGATGAGCGCGAGGCGGCCGCCCATGCCCTGGGCAAACTCGGTATCAACGCACCGGAGCTGATCCGAGGAATCCTGCCGAAACTCGTCGAAGTGCTCGAGTTTTCGAAGGAAGCCACCTGCGGCGGCGTGCTCTTCGCCCTGGGTGCAATCGGCCTCCATTATCCCCAGGAGGTGGCGAGCCTGGTGCCCCGGTTGATGAAGTACCTGGACAGCGGCCACCCGAACGCGGTCAAGAATGCCGTTGCCGCGCTCGGCAACATCGGCAGTTCGAACCCCGACATCGTACAAGATGCGATCCCGAAGATCCGGCAGATCATGGAATCAACGAACGATATCGACATTAAGATGAACGCCAAGGTCGCCCTGGGAAGACTCGGCGATCCGTCGGCGATGTAGCACTGACCGTTCAAACGTTTAAGCGTTGAAACGGTTTGAACGATTTTTAAACTGCGAGGTTTGACTTGGACGATCAACAACTGAAATCGGCGATCGAAGCGCTTCTCTTTGTCGCAGGCAGTCCGCTGTCCGTAGACAGGCTCAAAGGCATCTTTGAAGAAGCGACAAAGGAACAGATCGAAGCACAGCTCCAGGCCCTCAAACAGGAGTGCGACGACCGGAACGCGGGGATCACGCTGGCAGAAGTGGCCGGCGGGTACCAGTTTGCAACAAGACCGGAGAACGCTGCCTGGATCCGGAAGTTCAAGGCCGTAAAAGTTTCCGCCAAATTGTCGAGACCGGCCCTCGAAACACTGGCCATCGTGGCATACAAACAGCCGATCACCCGTACGGAGGTGGAAGCGGTGCGCGGCGTGAACATCGGCGGCATTATGCGCAATCTCATGGAGCGCCGCCTCGTGAAAATCGTCGGCAAAAAGGATGTTCCGGGCAAACCCCTCCTGTACGGCACCAGCGCGGAGTTTCTCCAGTACTTCGGATTGAAGGATCTTTCGTCCCTGCCGACGCTCAGGGAGTTCCAGGAGCTTGAAGCCGGGGAAGAGGTCATGGAAGAAGTCCCTCTTGAGGGGACGGACGGGTCACCCGCCGGGGAAGAGGCCCCGGAGGAATCCACGTCCGGGGAGTCCGTTGAACAGGGAGATGCGGAGGAAAGCACGGTATCCCGAACGGAACCGGTGACTTCGGACGCGACCAAGGAGAATGTGGCGGGATGATCGAAATCCAGGATGCTCTGCGCAAGAAAGAGATCTGGGCTATCGGCGGCGGCAAAGGCGGGATCGGAAAAAGCCTGATCACCGGCAATATCGGTATCAACCTTGCGCGTCTTAAAAAGAAGGTCCTGCTCGTGGATGCGGACCTGGGCGGCGCAAACCTGCATACGACCCTCGGCATCGGCGTCCCGGAAATGACGCTCTCTGATTTCCTAAACCGCCGCGCGGAAAACATTCAGGACGTGATCATCAAAACGACCATCCCGAACTTAAGCCTCATCAGCGGCGCGCAGGACTTCCTTGATGCAGCAAATCCCAATTTCGCCCAAAAGACGAGGCTCCTCCGTCACCTAGAGACGCTTGATGCTGATTATATCCTGCTGGACCTCGGAGCGGGGACGTCCTTCAACATCCTCGATTTTTTCCTGTTTTCCGACCACGGCATCCTGGTAGTGCTGCCCGAACCAACAGCGATCGAGAATGCCTACCGGTTCATCAAGAGCGCTTTTTACCGACGGTTCAAAAAAGTCGTGGCAAACCAGAACATCAAGGATTTGATCGATGCCGCCATGGACCAGAAGAATACGATGGGCATACGCACTCCCTATGACCTTATCGAGCGCGTGAAGGTTATGGAACAGGAAGTCGGCGAGATCCTCGAACTCGAGGTGCTCAAGTTCAGGCCCAAGCTGATCGTGAACCAAGTCCGGACGAAGAACGATATCCAGATCGGGTTCTCGATGAAAAGCGCATGTCAAAAATACTTCGGCATCAACCTCGAGTACCTGGGCTATGTGGAATACGACGACTGTGTCTGGCAGTCGATCCGGAGCAAGCGGCCTCTGGCAATCGAATATCCCTATTCCCGGCCGTCGCGGTGCATCGAGCGCATCGTTCACAACCTGCTCCGGAAAGAGCAGCTCACGGCAAGCATGCTGTACTGACAACCGGCGGGTAAAATGGTTGGAACGTCTGAAAGGGTTTGCCCGTCGCAGGGCAACGGCTATGATCAAAAAAATTGAAAACCTGAATTACTACGAACTGCTGGAGGTCAGCACGAACGCAACCTCCCAGGAGATTCATAGGGCCTATGAAAAGGTCCGGAGGATTTATGAGCCAAACTCCACGGCGCTCTATTCGCTGTTCAGCGCTGAGGAGACCGCTTCCATCCAGCAGCGGATCGAGGAGGCGTACCGTACCCTCGTGTACGAAGACAATCGCAAACGCTACGACGCACTCTTGCGGCAACAGGACCAGCTGCCGGAGTTGCCGCCCCCGCCGCCCGCGAAGTATCAACTCCGCCCGGTCCAGCCGGCGCTGACGCTTCCGTCGGACAATCATTTTCTGAAAGATGAAGAACCCCCTCAAAAGCTGCCGAAAGTGGCCCCGACACCATCGGAAGGCGCCCCCGTATCGCAGTTCATCGCTGAGTTTTCCGGTGCGGCCATCAAAATGCTGCGGGAACAGCGCGGGCTCAGCTCGCGGAATATTGCGGATCTGACGAAAGTGGGCATCCGGTATATTGAAATGATCGAGGACGAGAACTTCGAGAAGCTCCCGGTCCGCGCCTATACGAGGGGGTTCCTCACGCTCTATGCCAAGGCCCTGGGATGCGATCCGGACCGCGTGACCGCCGATTATTTAAAGCGTTTCGACGCCGCACGGACGCCTAAGGCAAAATAAAGTTCAGAGTTCTGAGTTCGAAGTTGGGACACAAACCCAAAACTTGAGACCTGAGACTTGATACCTGAGACTAAAATTTTTACCCCACCTCTTTTCCCATCTTCCGTAATTCCCGCTCCTTCCAGATCACATATATCGCAGGATAGATGATGAGTTCCAAGATTGTCGAGGTCACCACGCCGCCGATCATGGGCGCTGCAATGCGTTTCATGACGTCCGCACCTGTTCCTGAGGAAAACATAATCGGCACCAGGCCCGCGAGAATCACCGAAACCGTCATGATCTTGGGCCTTATCCTCTTCACCGCTCCTTCCATCACCGAGTCCTCGATGTCCTGAAGTGCGTTGATCCTGCCTTCCTGGTGCCACCGGTTGTACGATAAATCGAGGTAAAGCAGCATCACGATGCCTGTTTCCGCGTCGAGGCCCGCCAGGGCGATTACGCCGACCCAGACAGCGGTGCTCATATGGTAGCCGAGGAAATAGAGGAACCAGACCGTCCCCACCAGCGAGAAGGGAACTGCCAGCAGCACGATCGTGGTCTTGGTGAGCGATTCCGTATTGAGATAGATCAGCACGATAATGATCAAGAGCGTGAGCGGAATTACGTAGAAGAGCTTGGCTTTGACGTTCTCCATGTATTCGTACTGCCCGCTCCATTGTATCCTGTATCCTGCAGGGATCTTCACCTTTTCGGCAATCGCCCTGTTGGCCCTCGCCACGTAGCCGCCATAATCGCTTCCTTCGATGCCGAGCGTCACCGCGGCGGTCAGACTCCCTCCTTCGCTTTGGATCATGCCCGGTCCGCGCGTCACCTTGATGTCCGCAAGCTGGACCAACGGGACCTGGGCGCCGCCCATCGTCGGTACGAGCACCCGCTTGAGCTTCTCGATATCGTTCCGCAGTTCCCGACCGTAGCGGATGTTCACCGGGTACCGTTCCCGTCCCTCGACGGTCGTCGTCAGGTTCATGCCGCCAATGGCGGACTCGATCACTTCCTGCACGTCCTCGATCGTGAGGCCGTATCTGCTGATTTCGTCGCGGTTGATGTCGAAATCGAGAAAATAGCCCGTATTGGCCCGCTCCGCGTAGACGCTGCGCGTCCCCGGGACGGTGCGGAGGGCCTGCTCCAGATCGAGGCCGATGCGCTCGATCCCGTCGAGATGGGGGCCGAATATCTTGATGCCCAGGGGCGTCCGGATGCCGGTCGCGAGCATGTCGATCCTGCCGATAATCGGCATGGTCCAGGTGTTTGCCACGCCGGGCATGGTGAGGGCGTTGTCCATGTCATCGCGGAGATCCTCCCATTTCTTGTACTGCGGCCGCCACTGGCTCATGGGCTTTAAGGTTATATTGGTTTCGATCATCTCGAGCGGTGCGGGGTCGGTCGGAGTCTCGGCACGGCCTGCTTTGCCGAAAACGCGTGCCACCTCGGGAAATTCTTTGATGATCCTGTCCTCGGCCTGAAGCACCTCGCTCATGGTCGTAATGGAGGCGCCAGGCACCGATGACGGCATGAACAGGAGCGTGCCCTCATACAACGGCGGCATGAATTCCGAACCCAGCTTACTAAAGGGGAAAACCGTGACCAGAACAATGACGATCGCAGCGATGATGACGGACTTCCGAAAGCGGAGCGCAAAGTTTGCGACGGGGTGGTAGATTTTCGTGAGAACATGGCTGATGGGGTTGTTGTCCTCATGCCTGATCTTGCCCTTGATAAAGAGCGTCATCAGGACCGGCGTCAGCGTGATCGCAAGAAAACTTGCAAAGAGCATGGAAAACGTTTTTGTATAAGCAAGGGGCTTGAAGAGCCTGCCGGCCTGTTCTTCAAGCGTAAAGACAGGCAGAAACCCCACGGTGATAACGAGGAGCGAGAAGAAAAGCGACGGTCCGACCTCTTTTGCAGCGTTGATGATCACATCCACGCGCGAGCCGTGGACCATTCCCGCCTTCTCCCATTCCTCCAGTTTTTTGTGGGCGTTCTCGACCATGATGATCGACGCGTCCACCATGGCGCCGATGGCGATGGCGATGCCGGAGAGGCTCATGATGTTCGAGCTGATGTGCAGGTAAAACATACAGATAAAGGAGATCAGGATCGCCACGGGCAGGGTCAGGATCACCACGAGAGCGCTCGGGAGATGAAAAAGAAATATGATGCAAACCACGCTCACGGCAATGCCGAGTTTGATCACTTCGTCACGCAACGTTTCCACGGATTGATGGATGAGCTCGGACCGGTCATAGGTTGTGACGATCTTGACCCCTTCGGGCAGGGACGGCTGCAGCTCTTTGATCTTTGCTTTCACCCGGTCGATCACGTCGAGGACGTTCTCTCCGAAGCGAACCACGACAATACCGCCTACGGTCTCGCCTTTCCCATCGAGGTCGGCGGTGCCGCGCCGGATATCCGGGCCGAGCTGGACCTGGCCGATGTCACGAAGCAGGATGGGGGTGCCTTGTTCGTTGGTGCCCACGGCGATCTTCTCAATGTCCGACTTGTCATGGATGTAGCCGCGGCCGCGGACCATGTACTCCCTGCCCGACCACTCCACGACCCTTCCTTCCACGTCGCGGTTGCTGCGCCTGACGGCGTCCATGACCTTTGCAAGGGAAAGCTTGTATGCCGCGAGCCGGTTCGGGTCCACAATGATCTGGTACTGTTTCACGAACCCGCCCACGCTCGCCACCTCGGAAACGCCGGGCACTGACTCAATGGCATATTTGAGGGTCCAGTCCTGGAGCGATCGGAGCTGGGACAGATCGTGCTTCCCGCTCTCGTCCTCCAGGGCGTACTGGAACCCCCATCCCACGCCGGTGGCGTCAGGACCGAGTTGGGGGGTCACGCCCGCCGGCAGTTTGCCCTGAACACCCTGGAGATACTCCAGCACCCGGCTCCTTGCCCAGTAAATGTCGGTGCCGTCTTCGAAGATGACGTAGACGAAGGACGTACCGAGAAAGGATTTGCCGCGCACCACGCGCACCTTGGGCGCAGCGAGCAGCGTCGAGACGATGGGATAGGTGATCTGGTCTTCGACCAGGTCCGGGCTCCTGCCCGTCCATTCGGTATACACGATCACCTGGGCGTCCGAAAGGTCCGGGATGGCGTCAAGCGGCGTATGATACACTGCCCAGATCCCCCACAGGGTAAGGAACCCCACAAGGAGAAAAACGAGGAATTTATTGCGCGCTGAAATTTCTATGATTTTGGATAGCATATTTTACCCTCAGTACGAAGTACAGAGTACAAAGTACACAGTAAAAATCTGTGGCATACAATGTATGTTACTCTGTACTCTGTACTCTGTACTCTGTACTCTGTACTCTGTACTCTGTACTCAGACTATCAGTCGCCCCCCGACCGCAACTGGCTCTCGGAATCGATCAGGAAATTGCCGGACGTCACGACGCGCTCCCCTTTTTTGATGCCTTTCAGGACTTCCACATAATCCTCACCGCGCTGGCCAAGGGTCACCCGCCGCATCTCGTAGACCCCGGGTTTTTTCTCGACGTACACAATCTGGCGCGTGCCCGAATCAATCACTGCCTCGCGGGGGATCACCAGCCTCGCCCCTGAAGAGACACGGATCTCGACATTGGCGAACATCTCGGGCTTCAGCATCAGGCCTGGATTCTTCATGACCAGCCTGACCTTCACGGTCCGGCTTACCGGATCAAGGGTGGGATAAATGAAGTTCACCGTCGCACGAAAAGACTCGCCGGACTGGTACGGCAGGGTCACGAGCGCGGTCTGGCCGACCCTGACCGAGGGCACCTCATACTCGTAGATGTCCGCCATGATCCAGATCGACGAGAGGTCCGCGATCCGGTAGAGGTTCATCCCCGGC
Organism: Nitrospirota bacterium; assembly: GCA_963769335.1. Classification (GTDB taxonomy): domain Bacteria; phylum Nitrospirota; class UBA9217; order UBA9217; family UBA9217; genus JAJYKN01. Next base: position 60,587 of record CAVYLT010000063.1, read on the forward strand.
GTAATGTAAGCACCTTCGAGCACCATCTTGTCGAGCACGATGCCGTCCAGCGGCGCTTCGATCGTCATCTCCGTCTTCGGCTTGCCTGTCTTTTCAAGCTCCGCGATCTGCTCGTCGGTGATGTCCCAGAGCTGAAGCCGCCGCTTCGCCGATTGCAGCAGTTCGCTTCGCGAAGCATCGATCTCGGCCATGTCAGCGGTCCCGGTCGACGATGACCTCACGGATCGAAGGGCGATAAGATATTCCTCCTGGGCCGTTACGAGGTCGGGGCTGTAAATCGACAGGAGCGGCTCTCCCTTCACTACTTCCTTGCCCGTATAGTCGACGTAGAGTTTCTTTACCCAGCCGGCGATCTTCGTGTTCACGAAGGCCAGGCGTGTCTCGTCGGGCTGGACCTTGCCTACGGTACGGATCTGCTTATCCAGCGAACGCATTTCGGCCCGGGCCGTGCGCACGCCGATCAGCTGGACCTTGTCCGGGGACAGGGTGATCGGAGGAGGGGTCTCCTTCCCTGCGGCCCGTGCATCTCCGGCAAACATCGGGACGCACGCGACGAATGCGACAAGGAAGACGAGCAGTCTTTCGTAAACTCCAGGCTCCGCACGGAGACCGGTCCCAAGGTGATCGGGAAATCCACACTTCCTATTCATGTTCTTCCCCCGTGATCTCATGGAGCATGGCGAGCGTCTTGTTCAGGTTCACGATCTCCTCCTGCTGCATGAGCTGGTATTTGAGCAGCATGTTCTCGCTCTCTACGAGCGACAAAAAATTGGTCTTTCCAACTTGGTAGTTAGATGTCGCGGACTGGAGCGACAGCCGTGCCTGTGGAACGATCCCGGTCTCATAGAGTCGCAGATGATGCTCCGCAGTCATCACTGCGGAATAGAGGTCCCGGACGCGGGCGATGGTGTCGAGCCGTTCGGCGTCGTATTCATGCCGTGCAGCGCTCAGACTCGCTGCCGCAGCGTCCACACCGGCTGTCTTGTTCCAGAAATAGAGCGGCACCTTGAACATAATGCTTGCCTGCCATACGCCCTGTTTGTTGCCCCGGTCGAACACTCCGCCCGAGATGACCATGTCGGGTAGAAATTCCCTCCGGCTCAGAGAGAGATCTTCCCCGCTCTGCTCCACTATGAGTTTCTTCTCCTGCAGCGAAGGGGCCTGGGAAAGGGCCATGTTGGCCAGTTCGTCGACGGACATGAGCATGGCCGACGTGGGCAGCTCGGCGGGCCTGCCCAGGGGCGCCCGGGGGTCGCGACCGGTCAGCTTGTTGATAAGCGATGCCTGGACGTCCTTTTTCAGGTCCTGTTCCGCGATCTGGTCCAGGAGCATGGACACCTCAAGCTGGGCGCGGATCACGTCCTGCTGTATGCCCACCCCGGTAGCGTACCGCGTTTCTGCGATCCGCTGCAAGTTCTTCATCAGTTCCTTGGTCTGGTCCAGAATCTCGGCAGACCGGTAGGCCAGATAGTATTCGTAATAGGCCTTGCGGAGATTATTCTGCACGGTAAGACGCATGGCGCGGAGGGATTCATGCATCTGCTCCGCTTCCTTCCCCGCGGCGCGACCTTTTGTCCCGAGCTTGCCCGGGAACGGTATCTCCTGCGTAAAGACCACGCCCTGCATGCTCATGTCTTCCGTGCCCACGCTCCACGCGAAAGGGGAGCCGACATTCTGCACCATATAGCCGATCATGGGGTCCGGCAGCGCCGAGGCAACGGTCTTCCTATCATCGGATGCCTCTGCTTTTTTCGCCGCCATAAGGATTTCGGGATTGTTCTTAAGGGCCTCCTGCTCAAGATCTTTGAGCGAAAGGAGTGAATCATCGGCGAGGGAAACTGTGGGCACAAGGAGAACTGCAATTATCAAAACGACCATCTGAATCCGCATTAATTACCTCCTGTTCGTGGTAATTGCAATGTTCAGACCATCATACCAGAAACAACTTATTCTGACAAATCAACCCGTTATAGGCAGGAGGACCAAGAATGGTTATTTTTGTGGAGCGCTTGCTGTTGCTGATGTAGTATTTGATACAGGAATCGAATAAACCTGGTAACGAACAAAGCCATAGCATTTATTTTCGTATAGGGGTTTTTCATAATCCGGTGGAAATGAAAGAATGGAGGGGAAGGGACTTACAGCCTAATGCGATACGCTACCTCTCAATTCTGGCAAGCCGGCCCTTGGCAATTTCGGCTTCATTGGAAGAGGGGTACTCTTTGATGACTTTGTGGAAATATTCTTTTGCCTTAGGATAATTTTTCTCGTTCATGTAAGAGAGCCCGATTTTGAGTTTTGCACCGGCCACTTTATCGCTTTTGGGATAGATATTGATGACCTTGGCAAAAGACTCGATTGCCTTGCTGAATTCTTTCTTGGAATAATAGCATTCGCCGACCCAGTATTGCGCCTTGTCGACCATGCTGGTATCGGGAAACTGTACGATATAATTCTGGAAGCCGGCGAGGGCGAGGTCGAAATTCCCCCTGTCGTAATCGCTTTTCGCCTGCCGGTAGGCTTGGGAAGGCTCGACGGTCTTCCGGGAGGAGGTCTTCTCCTTGCCTGTCGTCGGGGTCTGTCCGGTCGCGGCGGCCGAGGGTCCGGCGCTCAGCGCCTGTATCTTTGTTTCGAGTTCGTCGATCCGTGCCGAAAGCTCTGCTATTTTGACGGCCCGATCGTCAAGTTTCTGGGAAAGATCCGCTATACGGTAGTTGTTTTCTTCAAGCTTGCCCTGAAGTAATTGGAGATCCGTGGTAAGCTGATCGGATTTGGCGCCATAATCCGCCATCACCTTCTGCACGTCCACCGAACCCTTAACATTGGCATCAAGCAGCTCGAGACGCTTCTGCATCTCCCGCACGCGCGTCTTTGCGGTTTGCACGTCCTGGCGCAAATCGGTCATCTCGGACTGGGTTTTGACCAGTTCAGCCTGAGGGGCGCAGGCGACCAGAGGAAAGAGAATGCTGATGATGATTAGTACGGACTTGGTTGTCATAAGGCTTGTTAAGAACCCCTTCCGCAGGACGGCGAATGGGAACGAGCGACAGGGGAAGCAGCGGAAAAAACAGAGAGATGCGGGGATGTCCTCCCGCATCACCTGATCTTATCCGTTGCATAAAACCCCTGTTCCTACTCCGTTATTGCCACGAAGTCGTCTCGGCGGTTTTTCTGCCAGCAGTCTTCGTCATGTTCTGCGCAGACGGGTTTTTCCTTGCCGTAGCTGATGAGCGAGATCCGCTTTGCAGAAATCCCCATATCGGTAAGATACTTCTTAGCACTCGTTGCGCGGCGCTGACCGAGGGCCTGGTTGTATTCCTTGGTGCCCCGTTCGTCGCAATTCCCCTCGATCCGGATCTTAACTTTCGGGTTGGCTTTGAGCCATTCGGCATTGGCCTTCATGACGGCCCGGGCATCATCGCGGACAAAAGACTTGTCGAAATCGAAGTGGATCGGCTGCAGACCGGCAGATGCGGCTGCGGCGCGTTCCTGCGTCTCTTCCGCCTTACCCTCTTCCTTCATCGGCTCGGCCTTTTGCTCTTCCTTGGCAGGTGCGACGGCCGGCGCGGTTTCCTGCTGCGATTCTGGTGAAGTCGCCACTTCTGCTTTTTTGGGACAACCCCAAAGGGCAAAGACACTCAACAATATAACCACCGGAACATACATTCGATGTCTATTCATCACGGATCCTCCTCTATTTTTTGTTTCAAAATGAATAATAACAAGACAAGCAGGTGTCAGACGAGACGTGCGAAATTACAATGTGAAGATAGCATACAACCATACTCTTGTCAACGGCAAAGGATTTTCTATCGTCTGAGCGCGCTGCCGTACCATGAACGGCATTGCTGTCGTTCTTTGTTCCAGGACCTTCCGCACTGTGCTCGGCTGCACTTTAGCTCCGGACGGCGGCGTTCAACTACCAGGAACAGAGGTGTATTGACGTCGTAAACCCGGAGGAACAGCGGATTGGTAACAAACAAGTTACGGGAAATATCGCCCTGGCCGTGAAAATAGCTCATCGGACTGTTGCATCGTCCATGTTGATCGCCTCCTTCCGAACGCTACAAGCGGTTTTCTCATCAACGGCCGACCCCTCGTGCGCAGGTCACCAGCCGTTCTCATGGACCCGGGAACCGTCAAAGCGGTCTTGGGCCTCTTTGACCTCAGCAGGGAATCCCAACGGGAGGAGCGAAAACGGTACGATATGTTCCGGCAGGCCCAATAACCGCCGGAGGTTCCTGACGCGGTCCTCCGTCGGGTACACTCCGCACCAAACCGAGCCGAGACCTTTTGCATGGGCGGCAAGCAGCATATTTTCCGTAGCCGCCGCGCAATCGAGCACCCAGTAACCCTTGTGTTTCTCCGCCCGCGGGTCCCCGCAGACGAGAATGGCCGCATGCGCCTGTTTCAGCATTCCGGAGTAGGGGTGAAACTTCGGGATTTCATCGAGAATTTCTCGTTTTGTCAAGACGATGAAATGCCATGGCCGCTCGTTTCCTGCTGACGGAGCGCTCATCGCCGCTTTCAGGATTTCGTCGATCAGCGTGCGGGAAACGGGTTTCGGCGTGTAGAGCCTGATACTCTTCCGGGACAAGATCGTTTCCAGTGCGTCCATACTGTCCTCCTGTGATGGAACCCGGGTTATTTTTTACGATACTCCCGAACCATCTCTTCCACGCCCCGTTCCAGGGTGTATTCGGGCTCCCAACCCAGCACACGCCGGGCTTCATCGTTCGAGAACAGAAGATCGGCTGTTGCATACCGGACATAGGTGTCCAGGCTGAAGCTGACGTTAAACAGGCTGCCGAAAAAATCGACCGCTTTCGACGGGACGCGCAGCGCGACAGACGGAACCGGCAGAAGCCTGAATTTTTTCCCGAGCGAAACGGCAATAGCATTGAAAAAGTCTTGCCAGCTGTGCGGCAGCCCGTCGGTGAGATTCAGCGTCCGGCCAGCCGCTTCCTGCCGCAGGCCGGCAAGATAGATGGCACGGGCGAGGTCTTTCACGTGAACGAGCGGTGCGACATTCCTTCCCCTTCCGATGAAGGGAAAGCCGAGCGGTCCGAACCGCTCGACCGAAGCGATTAAACCTCCGAGATAGCGGGAGCCGGATCCGTAGACCACGCCGGGCCTGATAATGACGTGCTCGACCGCCGCTTGCGCCCTCAGGATTTCTTCGCATTGTCTCTTGTAGGCGGTGTAATGCTCATCGGGGACAAGTTTCGGACCCGTCTCTTCCGTGGCCGGAATAACCGAAGGAATGCCCGCCACGGTCAAGGAGCTGACGAATATGAAGCGCCATATGCCTGTTCTGCCGATATTGTCGAAAATGGTTTCAACCAACTGCCTGTTTTTTTTCGCAGCCCGCGGCGATGTGTTCTTGATTTCGCCTATGTGATAGAACACATCCATCCCCTCCATCGCATCGAGCACCGCGTCAGCATCCTGCAGGTCCCCGGGGAAGACCGTGACGCCCTTTCCGGAGAGCCGGGCAGGAAGATCGGCCTTCCTGGAAAAGAGGCGTACGCTGTGCCCGTTTTCTATGAGGAGGTCGACGACATTGCTCCCGATGAATCCTGTGCCGCCGGTGACGAGTGCTTTTATCATGGATTCCTTAAAAAAAGTAAGTAACTGGCGCTCTGCGCTAAAAGAGCTGGTCCCGTTTATTTCGCAATCATCGACCCCTCTTTGAAGCTTTGGCCTTATCCGTCGTCTTCTCTGGTTACCGCGCTTTGGTTTGTGCCGTTTCGCCCGTTTCCAGAAAGCATTGCGGGTCCTCTGCAAGGAAATCGTTCTCGCCCCGCGAACGTGCATAGGCGTAGGCGATGGCGCGACAGCCCCGGCACTGCGCCCATCGCCTGCAGTCGCGGCATTTGTCGTTGTATCTGCTCCGGTCCCGGAGCGCATCAAGGACCGGCGATGCTGACCAGATCTCTCTCAGTGAATCCTTTGTCACATTGCCGAGAAGGAGGGGCAGCCTCCTGCAGGGCATCACGTTTCCGTTGGGAAGAATGGTCAAACCGGCGACACCGGCAGAACATCCGCCGACAGCAACATTTCCGCCCTCTCCGTTCCTTTTCTCCCGTACCTGCGTCGCGACCGGGTCTCCGGTCACGATTTCGATGCCGTCGTACCCGCTCTCAAAGAGCGTTTCGTAAAGTTCTCTCACCTGCTCCCGGGTCAGCATCTGGGCGAGCATTGATCTGCCCTTCCCGGCAGGTACAAGGCGGGAGAAACCGATCCGCCGCGCGCCCGTATGTGAGCCAAAGGCTATGATTTTTTCCATGGACGAGGCATTGATGGCGGAGAGCGTGATGTTCAGCGTGACCGCAAGTTTTGCATCAACCAGGTGCCCGACTCCGTCTCGCGACGCACTGAAGCTCCCCCTGCCCCGAAGGGCATCATGTACCTCTTCCGGGCCTTCTATGCTTACCTGAACTCCGTCGACACCGAGATCGGCAAGCCGCTTTGCCCGCTCCCGGCTTACCACGGTGCCGTTGGTAAGAACATAGGTTTTGAACCCCTGTTTCTTGATTTCTCCCAGGATTTTGAAGAGGTCTTTTTTGAGGAACGGTTCGCCGCCGGTAATATTCATGCTGGAAGAAAAAGCGACCCCATAGGCGTCCGACCAGTCCTTGATCATATCCGATACTTCACCTACAACTTTTTTCATTTCTGGAAGGGGCAGTTCTTCCCTGCTCCGCTCACCCTGGTAACAGTGTTTGCACGCAAGGTTGCAGTTTTCAGTCAAATGCCACTGGATAAAAAAATCAAAGGGTTTGTTTGTTGCCATAAGAATAATGGGATAATGTCGGATCGCGTTTACATTCGCTCGATATGGTCACGGTTCTGGGAAAAAAGCGGCAGACGGGCTCGCAGCGCTGCGGTGAAGCAGGGTTTCGCGCCAGCCACATCTGCCGGCTCTCTTTGCGTCGTTGCTGACCAGCAACTTTAGCTCTTTCAGCCTTTTCATTTGCGGCATACGGTACCAGGATTCTGCTTTGCAAGCTGTTTCATGGCAGTCCAGTATGCTGCTTCCTTTACCAGAGCGTCCCTGCTCATTGCCTTCTTCATCCTGAATTCACCTCCTTTGCCGTGGTATATACAAGTAATCATAGCATAAAAAAAGACGCTTCCGGAGGTCAAAACCTTTTTCTCTTAATGCGTTGTCGGAGCCGCATCATCATGCCCGGCTGCTTCCGCATCGAGAAACCACGATACTGCTCCATGCACCGGCCGGACCAACCCTGCGGGATATCTCAGCGAATTTTCCTGGTAGAGGATATTGTGGAGCGCAACCGCCTTGGCTCTTCCCGCAGCCAGAAAAAGCACCTGGACCGCACGATTAATGACCGGAAGCGTGAGCGTTACGCGGTTTAATTGAGGGGGAGCAAGATACACGGGAACTGCGATCCGCGCGGTTTCAGCGACTGCCGTTGACCCGGGAAAAAGAGATGCCGTGTGGCCGTCCGCGCCGACTCCAAGGATGATCAGGTCAAAGCCCGGCAACGACTCGGTCCCGAAGAATTCCTTAATGCCCTGCTCATATGCACGGGCAGCCTCGCCGGGGTCGCATTCACCCTGCACGCGGTGCACATTGTTTTTCTCCAGGGAAACGTTTTTCAATAACCTGTCACGGACCAGCTTATAGTTGCTCTCAGGATGGTCGGGCGGCACGCACCGCTCGTCTGCCCAGAACAGGTGAATGCGGCGCCAGTCGATGGCGGTCTGATAGGGAGGTGCTCCCAACAGCGTGTACAACCGTTGCGGAGTTGTGCCGCCGGAAAGAGCCACGACAAATCTCCCGTGCGAAGCAACGGCCGTACGCGAGAGCGAATAAAACAATTCCGCCGCACCCCGGCTCAGCGCTTCCTGATCGTCGAACACGGAGACCTGCACGTTGCGGCGACCGGCCACGGTCACAAGGACCTCCACGTTCGTCCGATTTTTCTCAGCAGGCGCAGTGCTTCGCCGGGCCCGTCCGTTCCCGCAGGATACGGGGCGAGCGGCACACCCTTTCCAGAATCAACAGCATCCAGTATCGGGGTGAGCGCCGACCACGCAAGCTCCACGCTGTCTTCACGCATGAAGAGCATGTGGTCGCCGATCATGCAGTCCAGCAGGACCCATTCGTAGGCGTCGAGCGCCATGCCGCGCGGGTAGTCGTATTTCATTTCCACGGGGTTCAGACAGATCTTCGTGCCAGACTCTTTGGTCTGAAACGTGAGGCTCATGCCCTCTTCAGGCTGGATCTTGAGCACGATGGCGTTCGGCTCAATGGGACCGCTGACGGAATCGGGGAACAGGGAGTGTGGTACTTCCCGGAATTGAATGACGATCTCCGTCTTTCTGGCCGCGAGCCGTTTGCCGGAGCGGAGATAGAAAGGGACCCCCTGCCAGCGCCAGTTGTCGATAAACACCTGCATGGCGGCAAAAGTCGGCGTTTTCGAGGCGGTTGCAACACCCGTCTCCTGGCGGTACCCGGGAACCTCCTTGCCGTCGATCGTCCCCTTTGCATACTGGCCGACCACGAGTTGCTCCCCCAGCGTATCGAGGGACAGGTGCCTCATGGATCGGAGGACTTTTGCCTTTTCGTCCTGGACTCGATCGGCGATAAACACCGCGGGCGGCTCCATGGCGATGAGGCTCAAAAGCTGGAACATGTGGTTCTGAAACATATCACGAATCACGCCCGCTTCTTCATAATAGCCGGCGCGGTGCTCCACGCCGAGGGTCTCGGTAGCCGTTATCTGGACATGGTCCACGTACCGCCGGTTCCAGAGCGGCTCGAAAATGGCATTCGCGAACCGGAACATCAGTATGTTTTGCACCGTTTCCTTGGCCAGGTAGTGGTCGATGCGGAAGATCTGGCTTTCTTTATAGTGCCGGTGAACGAGTTGGTTCAGTTTGCGGGCAGAGGCAAGGTCGTGGCCGAAGGGCTTCTCGATCACGATGTTGCTGCAGCCCCTCTCCTCGCGCGAAAGCCCGGCAGCCGCAAGATTGTGGATCACGCTGTCAAACACCGTCGGCGGGATGGCCAGATAAAAAATACGGTTCCCCGTGGTCTGGTGTTCGTGTTCGAGTTTCGGAAGGATGTCCACCAAATCGACGGTATAGGATGCCCGGTTCTCATAATCGAAGGTGGAATAATAGAGATGGGGCGCGAACTCTCCCCACACGCGCTCTTCAAAATCCCGGGGAAGCGTGGTTTTAACCGCGTCACGCATGCTCTCCCGGAACTGGTCGGTCGTCATGGCTATGCGACTCGTTCCCAGAATGAAGAACTGCTTGGCAAGAATTTTGTTTTTAAAAAGCCGGTACAAGGAAGGGAGAAGCTTCCGCCGCATCAGGTCGCCGGATGCGCCGAAGATGATGAGGCCCACCGGCTGAGGGACCTCGACCTCGCAGTTCTCCACCCGCTGGTATGTCGGCATAGGATCCGCTCCGGTTCCTGCCTCCCGAGCACTTGTTTTTTCACGAAGGTCTTCCATGATCACGCTGTCTTTCTTTTTCGAGATGTTATCAGTTTGTTCCAGTCTTCGGAAAACCGCTCCATTCCTCTCGCCGTCAGCTCATGCCGCAGGTCGTAGTCTTCCCATTTTTTATCGAGTTTCAGTTCTTTATAGGGAATGGGCTTCAGCGATTTGGCATCGTACCGGTAGCCGTCTCCGGGGATCGGCATCCCCTTTTCACCCCACGGCTTCAGTACTTCATAGGGCGCGGTGATGATGTCCGTGCCGAGTTTGAGCGCGTACATAAAGTGATCGATGCTCCGCACGCTCGCCGTCAGGACCTCCACGTGGCCGTCACCCTGCGCATACATGCACAGCGTGTTGGCGATCACATCCATGCCGTTTTCTCCTCGGTCGTCAAGCCTCCCGACGAAAGGCGAGACGAACACCTGCCCTTTCTTTGCCCCTCGCGTTGCCGCGTACACGGCGGCCGCCTGCTCTTGTGAAAAGCAGAGCGTCATGTTCACGCGCATCCCGGACAGGACGGCCTGCTCGGCCGCTTTCAACCCTTCGCGGGTCGTCGGAAACTTTACATGGGCATTTGCAATCCAGGAGAACATCTCTTTCGCCTGCTTCAGCATCCGGTCTGCCTGTGTCGTCACATCAGCATAGACCTCCACGGATATCGACCCCCCGGGAATAAGCCCGCACAGTGTTGTTACGACCCCTTTATAAAAATCGAGTATTTCTTCAGGACTGAACATTTCGCCCCGTTCAAGCCTTTTGCTGGCTTCGGGGTTCTTCGCGATTAGCGTCGGATTCGTCGTCTGGCCGTCAAGGAATCCCAGGAGCTTGATGATCTCCTTCGTTTCCTCGGGGTTCCCTCCGTCCAGGAAAATTCTTGTTTTCAGTTTTTGTGGTCTCATGCATTTCCCTCCTTTTGCCACGTCAGGCGATTTTTCTCTTTTTTTCTTTCCCTTCCTCTGCCGCGGACGCCCGTACTTCATGGCCGCCGAACTGATGCCTGAGGGCCGAGACGATCTTTCCAATGTAGCTCGGGTGTGCCTGCGACTGAAGACGAAAATCAAGGGCGCCCTTGATGATGGGTGCCGGGATTCCCAGCTCCTTTGCCGCATCTACGGTCCACAAAGCCTCTCCGCTCTGCGTAACCGCACCAGATATACTTTCGAGGTCCTCGCCGTACTCTTCATAAGCAGTCTTGAGCCACCCGACCAGCCGCGATTCTATAACGCTCCAGTGGTTGTACAGGTCGGCAACTTTGGGCAGGTCGAGATTGAATTCCGACGCCTTCAGGATCGCAAAGCCCTCGGCAAGGGCCTGCATCATGCCGTATTCAATCCCGTTATGGACCATCTTTACGAAATGGCCTGCACCGGCTTTGCCGAAGTGGGCGTACCCGTGTTCAACCGAGGCGTCTCGAAAGACCTGCTCATAGGTGTGGAAGACCTTCTCGTCGCCGCCGACCATGATGCATGCTCCGGTGCGGGCGCCGGCCGGGCCGCCGCTCACGCCCGCATCGAGAAAATGAATGCCTTTCCTTTCCAGTTCCTGTGCGCGCCGGATGGACTCCTTGTAGGGAGAGTTCCCTCCGTCGATAACCGTGTCGCCTTTCGCGAGCAGCGGCGTAAGGTCCTTCAAAATCGTATCAACAACATCGTAAGGGACCATGACCCAGACAAGCCTCGGCGGCTCCAGCGTCATGACGAGCGAGCGGATCGAATCAGCCGGCTTCGCTCCCTTTTGCGCGAGTTTCCGGACCGGTTCAGCGCTCCTATTGTAGGCGACGATCTGGTGCCCTTTTTCTAGCAGCAGTTCCGCCATGTTGAAGCCCATTTTCCCCAAACCGATATATCCCAGTTTCATGGTAATCTTTCCTCCTCAGTTCCTGCGTAGCCGCAGCCCATGAATACTGCTACTTTTTCAGGGGCTCCTGCTCGATTTTTCCTACCTTCTCCAGACGCCTCACGTGCCGTTCCGCGCCTGAGAATTTTGCCCTCAAATACGTAGCGACAATTTCTTTTGCCAGTTCCGGACCGACGACCCGCGCACCGAGGCAGAGAACATTCATGTCGTCGTCTTCCACCCCCTGGTGCGCTGAAAAAGTGTCATGACAAATGGCAGCCCGGACACCGGGGAATTTGTTCGCCGCTACACAGGCCCCCACCCCGCTGCCGCAGATCAGTATCCCGCGCTCCGCCCTTCCGTCAATTATAGCATTAGACACGGCCCGTGCATAATCGGGATAATCGACCGGCTCACTGTCGTAGGTCCCGAGGTCCCGCACTGCGTGACCGAGCTTTTTCAAGTGTTCCAGAAGAACTACCTTCAGATGAAATCCCCCATGATCGGCACCGATGGCAATATTCATGGCTGACGCTCCTTCACGATCTTCCTCAGCAGTACAGGGGATGGGCACAGGTCAGGACCTGTTCGTTCTTGCTGCCGCTCCGGAAGATCGTAATCCCCTTGACGCCCTCCCGGTAGGCAAGGAAAAAGGCCCTGCGCACGTCTTCTTCGGTGGCTTTCGGCGGAAAGTTGATGGTTTTGGACACCGCATTGTCCGTGTGTCGCTGAAACGCCGCCTGCATGCGTACGTGCCACTCCGGGGCAATGTCGAAAGCCGTCACAAAAAGACGCTTCACGTCTTCCGGCACCTCGCCCATCCGCTGGATGGACTCACCTGCCATGACTCGCATCAGAAGCGAGTCGCTGAAGACCCCCCGTTTTTTCACCGTTACGAGAAAGTATTCATTGATCTCCGGAAGCTCGACATCTCCGAGAATGTGGCGGGTAAACGAGAGCGCAAAGAGCGGCTCGATTCCGCTCGAACAGCCGGCGATGATCGATAGTGTACCTGTCGGCGCGACCGTCGTCACGGTTGCGTTCCTGAGAGCCGGCCCGCCCGCTCGATCATAGCGGCTCCCGGCATAATTCGGGAACACGCCGCGTTTTCGTGCAAGCTCGACAGAATTGGCCCGTCCTTGTTCCTGCACGTACTTCATGACATTTTCACCGGTTCTAAGTGCCTCTTCGGAATCGTAGGGAATGCCGAGCCGGATCAGCAGGTCCGCAAAACCCATCACGCCCAGGCCGATCTTGCGGTTCCCCTTCGCCATGCGGTCGACCTCGTCAAGCGGGTAGCGGCCCACATCGATTACATCGTCAAGAAAATGCACACCGATCCGCACGGTCCGTTTTAATTTTTCCCAATCTATCTCGGCACTACCGTTAAAGGACTTGACCATCCGGCTGAGGTTGATCGAACCGAGATTGCATGGTTCATAGGGGAGAAGCGGCTGCTCGCCGCAAGGATTGGTGCTCTCCATCTCTCCGAGCTGCGGGGTAGGGTTGTCCCGGTTGATCCGATCGAGAAACACCACGCCGGGATCTCCTGTTTTCCAGGCCATATGTACGATCCTGTTGAAAACCTCGCGTGCCTTCACTGTCTTGACCACTTGGTGGTTGTGTGGATTGACAAGCAACAGGTCTCCGTTGATCTCAACCGCATGCATGAAATCCTCGGTCACCGCAACAGAGATATTGAAATTTGTCAATTCTTTGCTGTTTTCCTTCGCCGAGATGAACTCCAGGATGTCGGGATGATCCACCCGCAGGATCCCCATGTTCGCACCGCGCCGCGTCCCTCCTTGCTTGATCACCTCCGTGGCCATGTTGAAAACCCGCATGAACGATACCGGACCACTAGCCGCACCGCTGGTCGTGCGCACAGCGTCCTCCTTGGGTCGCAGTCTGCTGAACGAGAAGCCTGTGCCCCCTCCGCTCTGGTGGATGAGTGCGGTATTCTTGACTCCGTCGAAAATGGATTCGAGCGAATCTTCGATCGGCAGCACGAAACAAGCTGCCAGTTGCTGAAGGGGCCGTCCTGCATTCATCAGGGTCGGTGAATTCGGCAGGAACTCGAGATTAGCGAGTACGCTGAAAAATTCTTCCCCCCTTGCCAGGATATCAGCACGGTCGTCATAGAGAAGTTCGGCCTGAACAACATTGTTCGCCACTCTGCGAAACATTTCTTCCGGCGACTCTACAAGCCTCCCGTGGTCGTCTTTTTTCAAATAGCGGCGCGAAAGGACCGCCAATGCATTTGCGGTTAGGGCCGTATCCTGTGTCTTTACGGTCATTCTCAGCTCCTATTCACTATTTTAGCACTGTTGAGTAGCGGCCGTACTCCCACTGGCTTGGCAGAAGGGAATGCGTCACAACCTTAGTAGTCAGAGATGAACAGGGCCAGGAATAGGATGCTCTTGGCAACCTCGATCCAGCCGGTAGTTTGCAGTTTAACTTTGTAGCGCGTGGCCGCAGCTACGAGGTTATCCAGCAGGGGGAGGAGTATGAGCAGCGGGATGAACATCCGGTGATAGACATAGGCGGCGAGCACTACATACGCGACCGTCAGAATCCGGTCCTTGGTTGTTTTCATCAGCATCGCCTTGATCTTGAAAATGCCTGCGGTAAAATAAAACGCCAAGCCAAGGAACAACCTGACATCAAGCCCCCCGCTGAGGAGATACTTCGCAAGCACACCAGCCAGGCTGAGCAGCACGAACCCCAGGATCTCTGTGAGAATGAAATGCTCTCCAGCCAGTTTGTTTGACAAGAGGTAAGCCGCAGGGAAAATGAAGAGTGGCAGAAGCATGGCGATATCGCTCCGGAAGACAGCAAGGAGGATTGCCGTCGCCGCAACGAGATGACCGAGGAATATCAACAGCGGCGTTCGGTCTTCCTTGCTACGGCGCCATTTCATGAATGCCTGTTTGGAGTTGATCAGGAATGCGAGTGCGGCAAAAAGCGGAAAGAGCAGCCACGTAAATACGTGGCTTACACCGACGCCTATGATATAGGAGACTGTCAATACACTCCACGAGCCGTACTCTTTTAACAGGTATGACGTTGATTCTTTTTTCATGCTCAAAGTATAGCATGGGTCGCGAGTCGCATTTATGAGGACAATCATATTCTTGCCCAAGATGCTGTTTTGTGGAATGCATCGGTCTGATTGGTTGTGCGCGTTGATAACGTCATTCAGGAGCGCATAAAGGACAGAATACCTGTGCGTCCGTATGTCGTCGCATATTCTGCCGCGATTTATTCGCTCTTTGTTCTTTTATGGACTACCAGTATCTTTGTGACCGCAATCCTATGACTGCTGATTTAGTTTGGCACCCGGCCGACGGCCTGACAGAGATACCGCCGTCTATTATTCCGTAGTACCGTGTTTGCATACGATTTCACGTTCTGTCTTGACTATTAATAAACGTGTGACGGGGTTTAACTAGATTGGCTGTAATGAAAGGAGGGCAGAGATGAAGAAGGTTATAACCATAAGCGTTTTGGCTTTTGCTCTAACCCTGAGGGTAGCATACGCAGCAGAGCAAAGAACGCAAATGATTGGAGAGCTGGGTGTTTCAGAAACGTATATGCCGATGATGCATGAAAAAGCGCTGGCACCTATAATGGTATTACCCATTTTTGAGGCAAGTTCAGGATGTGCATTTGCTCAAAGGTTCAGGCGGGCGGATGAGCTCCAGAAGAACCGGGCTTGGAACTGAACAACGCTGTCACGAGTTTTGATTTATGAACGGCTGCCTGGCCAGGAAAAGGTTCATGTATCGGAAGCAGCGTTTCTTCGGAACCCGCGACAGGGAATGGTGTCACGGTTTTTTGATTGAGAACCGGCTGTTCGCGAATAACGAGCTTCTTTAAGATGACAACAATGAGGCGCACAAAATAAAAGGTAACATACACTTTTGAGGAGTATCTTAGAGCAGTGTAAAAAAGCAGGTCCGGCAAAAGGGCCTGCTTTTTTGTTTCCTGCTATGGGAATATCGCACCCTGCATGAGTCCGTGCTTCGTACTTACATCGTAAGCCTTCTCATCGTCATTCAACTTTTTCATTCTCAGACGGCAAAGGGTCTGTACTTCCCGGTCAAGATCGGCACAGTTCTGCGCCGGTGGCAATTTTGCCACGGCTTGGGAGAGTTCCGCCGCCGCTTCAACAGCCATATTCCGATGTCCGTTTTCATGTCTGGTAAGGTTTTTCATGTAATTGTCCCATTTGGCTACGAGTGGCTGGGGAACCCCGCTGGCGTGGACCCATTTGGGGTAACGGAAGACAACTTCGACAGCGGCTTTGAAAGAGGCCGCGGTGCAGGATTGAGGAGCACGGTTGTAATCGTAGTTCCACTTCATGCGCCAGCTTGTCACGGAATCGTACTTCTTCCCGTCATCCCATCTGCAGCTGTTTTGGTT
This sequence comes from Nitrospirota bacterium, assembly GCA_963769335.1. Taxonomy (GTDB): domain Bacteria; phylum Nitrospirota; class UBA9217; order UBA9217; family UBA9217; genus JAJYKN01. Next base: position 76,330 of record CAVYLT010000063.1, read on the forward strand.
CATGTCACAACGTAATTCCTGTTCGCTCGACCCTGTAACCTCGTAGTACTCATACTTTTCAGTCACCTTGGGCAAAACAGACGGTTTTATCTTTAGAAGGTGAGTGTCTTTAGCAAGGCTTGCAATTACGACAGTATCTTGAGCTGCAAATCCCGGAATAGAAACGGTCATTAGCACGATGAAAGAAATGATGCTTTTTATCATTTCCAAACTCCAAATAAAACGCGTTGATTTAAGCCTTTAAGATCATCAGAATCATAAAAGAGAAACACAAGGGCGCGGCCTCGAACAAATGCTTGCACACTTAGACACAAAGTACAACTTTTGGCATTTTGAATCAAGTGAGAAAAGAAGGATCAAAGTATGACAGAACACTAAACAGTTTGATACTTTCGGCTGATGATGGCCTGGTAACACCTTAAGCTCTCTAACATCAGGACGTACATATATGACCACTGAAATCTGACAATGAAAAGGCCAGGCTTAAAGCCTGGCCTTTTCAACGACGTTTCTGCACCTGAGTTATCCGGACTCGGAAAAAACAGCACTCACATGATCCCCGTGATTGAGGCCCGCGCAAAGTTCAGGATGTCCGTCGGATACACTCCGATAACGAGTACCGCGGTCACCGAAATCGCAAGCGCAAGCGCGAGGGACGGAGATGTGGACAGCTCAAAGCTGCTCTTCGGCTCGTGCATATACATGACCATGACGACTCGCAAATAGAAATAGGCGCTCACCGCCGAGAACAGCACACCCGCTACGGCAAGCCATATGAGCCCGGCCTGCACCGCGGACTTGAAAATATAAAACTTGCCGACGAACCCGGCAAAGGGCGGGATGCCGGTGAGCGAGAACATGAAAATCAACATGAGGAAGGCAGCGGTCTTGTTCGTCTTGCCGAGCCCCGCAAAGTCGGAAATTTCCTCGCCCCGTTCTCCTGCCTTCCTGAGCATGATCACGACGCCGAAAGCGCCCATGTTCATGAGTGCATAGATGCAGACATACAGCATAACGCTCGCGGCGCCGTCCGGGCCGCCGGCGGCGAGGCCCACCAGAGCATACCCGGCATGGGCTATGGAGGAGTAGGCAAGCATACGCTTGATATTGGTCTGAGACAAGGCCATGATATTGCCGACGGCCATGGTGAGGACCGCAAGCCCGGCTAGTATTGCCGTGGAGTGCACGTGCAGGGGTTCAAAAGTGTACAAGAAGACCCTCAGCAGTACTGCGAAGCCGGCGACCTTGGGTCCTGCAGACATGAAGGCTGTGACCGACGTGGGTGCGCCTTCATACACATCGGGCACCCACATGTGAAACGGAACGGCCGCCACCTTGAACCCGAAACTCACGACAAGCATGATCATGGCCACAAAGATGATGGGGTTCGTGAGGTCGGCGGTGTGCAGATACGCGAGGATTCCGGCGAGATTCGTGGTGCCCGACAGGCCGTAGAGGAGCGACATGCCGTAAACCATGATGGCCGAGGAGAAAGCGCCGAGGACGAGATATTTGATCGCGGCCTCATTCGAACGATTGCTCTGCCGCATGAAGCCTGCAAGGATATAAATGGACAGGGCCATCAGTTCCAAACCGAGGTAAAGCGTAATCAGGTCCCCCGCCGAAGCCATGAGCATCATTCCGGTCGTGGCAAAGAGCATGAGAGCGTAGTACTCGCCGTGATGGATATCCTCGACCTTAAGATAGTTGATCGAAACCAGGATCCCGAGTCCGCAGGCAATGTAGAAAACAAATTTGAAATAGGTGGAAAAGTCATCGAGCCGGAACGTTCCGGAGAAAAAAATCTCGTTAGTACCCATTAACTTATACGTGGCGATGGCTGCACCCATAATGCCAAGTACGCTGAACCAGCCGAGTACGGCTTTCCGGTCCTTCTCGATGAAGAAATCAAAGAGGAGCACCAAAAGAGCGGTACAGACCACGATCGCTTCGGGCACTATCGGGATTATTGTTTGCAGAAATTGCTGATACAGAGTGGGCATGATTTCTCCTTACCTTATTTCCCTATCACGGTGCTGAGCATCTGGGTGACCGGCGGTGCCGACGCCATCTTGGCGTTCACGTGGTTGACCAGGTTCTCCACGGATGCATGCATCACGCCGAAGGCGGCGTTCGGGTACAGACCGATGAGGAATATCAGCACCACAAGCGGAAGCGCCGCTGCGACCTCGCGCCAGTTCATGTCCGCAAGGTTTTCGTTATGCGAATTCGTGATCTTGCCGAAGGCGACGCGCTGGTACAGCCAGAGCATGTATCCGGCGCCGAGAATGATGCCGAGTGAAGCAATCACGGCGTAGGGTTTAGAGTGCAAAAACGCGCCCAAAAGGATCGTAAACTCGCCGATAAAACCATTCGTTCCCGGCAGGCCGATTGAGGAAAACGTGACGATCATCAGGAAGGTGGCATACACAGGCACCCGCGCAGCGATGCCGCCGTAATCAGCGATCTGCCGGGTATGGGTCCGCTCGTAGATGACGCCCACGGCAAGGAACAATGCGCCGGTCGAGACGCCGTGGTTCAGCATCTGGAGGATGCCGCCTTCGAGGCCCTGCAGGTTCAACGCAAATATGCCGAGGGTCACAAAACCCATGTGGCTCACGCTGGAGTAGGCGATAAGTTTCTTGAAATCCGTCTGTGCAAAGGCCATGTAGGCGCCGTAGATGATTGCAATGACGGATAGCACCATGATGGCAGGCGTCCACGCAAGGGCTGCATCGGGGAAGAACGGCAGCGAGAAGCGAAGGAACCCATAGGCCCCCATCTTGATAAGGATGCCCGCAAGGATGATGCTGCCGGCAGTCGGCGCTTCAACGTGTGCGTCCGGCAGCCAGGTGTGGACCGGGAACATAGGAACTTTGACGGCAAAGGCCGCAAAGAAAGCCGCAAACACCCACATTTGGAAGGTGTGATCGAATTTGTAGTTCATGAGTGCAAGCACGTCGAAGGTGTGTCCTGCCGCGAAATAGACGGCGATGATGGCGATGAGCATGAGCACGCTGCCGACCAGCGTGTACAGGAAGAACTTGATGGCTGCATACAGCCTGTTCGGTCCGCCCCAGATCCCGATGAGGAGGTACATGGGAATGAGCATGGCCTCCCAGAAGATGTAGAAGAGAAACAGGTCGAGCGACACGAACACGCCGATCATGGCTGCTTCGAGAACCAGCATGGCGATCATGAACTCCCGCACCCGGTCCTGGATGGCGGTCCACGAGACCATGAGGGAAATGACCGTAAGGAGCGCGGACAATGCGACGAACAGGACGCTGATCCCGTCCACGCCGAGCCGGTAGTTGATGTTCCAGGCCGCAATCCAGGGCATGCTCTCGCCAAACTGCATATGGGCGATGGAACTGTCAAAGTTCAGGAGAAGAGGCACACACAGGCCGAGTTCGACGATCGAAAAGCCAAGTGCGATCCACCGCGCGGAAACTGCGTTCCTGATGAACAAGAGCAGGAACGCTCCGGCTACGGGAAGGAAGATCAGAAGGCTCAGCAGCGGGTAGTCGAGCTGATTGAGTTTTAATTCGAGCATGGATGACTCCTCTATCAGTTCAGAGTTCTGAGTTCAAAGCTATGAACGCTCAATGAACTATGAACGGCGAACTTTTATCTTAGTTAATCAGGATATAGTACAATCCAACCAGCACGACGAGGCCGAGCCCCATCGTAAAGGCATATTGCTGCACATAACCGCTCTGTAGCCGTTTGCCCTGCTGGCTTGTTTTGCCGATACCAGCGGCGAGCCCGTTTATGAAACCGTCGATGATCTTCACGTCTCCAACACCGTGGAGGAATTTCGCGAGCTTGTGGACCAGGCCGTCCACGAAAATGTAGTTATATATCTCGTCGACCTTATATTTGTTCAGGAGCAGGTTGTATGTGCCCCTAAATTTATTGGCCCAATAGTCCGGCCACGTGGTGTTTTTCACGTAGCAAAGGTAGGCGCCTCTGATACCGAAAGCCGCAACCGAAACCGATAGGGCCATCAAGCCGAGTTCGAGCCAGTGGCTTTCCGCTTCAGCAGCATGTTCTGCGTGGGGAAAGAGGGGCGCCAGAAAATCGCCGAAAAGGTTGGCATGGGGGATGATCGCACCCGGCATGCCGATCCACCCGATAACCACCGCGAAGAATGCCAGAATCATGAGCGGCACGGTCATTACTTTCGGCGATTCGTGCACGTGATGTTCAACCTCGGGGTCAACCCGTGATTTCCCGTAAAAGGTAAGGTAAATGAGCCTGAATGAGTAGAATGCCGTCATGAGCGCGGCGATCACGCCGAGCATCCACAGCACCCGGCCAAGAGACGATGCATTATAGGCGCTCCAGAGGATCTCGTCCTTGCTGAAGAAGCCCGCAAAAGGGAAGATGCCGGCAAGTGCGAGCGAACCGATGATGAACACCGCATGGGTGATCTTGATCTTCGATTTCAAGGCGCCCATCTTTCGCATGTCCTGCTCGCCGGAAAGGGCATGGATCACGCTGCCCGAAGCAAGGAACAGGAGCCCCTTGAAGAACGCATGGGTCGTCAGGTGGAAGATCCCGGCGGAGAAAGCCCCCACGCCGAGGCCCAGGAACATGTAGCCGAGTTGGCTGATGGTGGAATAGGCAATCACCCGTTTGATGTCGTTCTGGACGAGACCGATAGTCGCGGCAAAGACGGCGGTCAAGCCGCCGACAATCGCCACGGTGTTCATCGCAGTTTCTGAAAGCGAAAAGATCGGCGCGCAGCGCGCCACCATGAACACGCCGGCGGTCACCATGGTCGCGGCATGGATCAGGGCGCTGACCGGGGTCGGGCCTTCCATGGCATCGGGCAGCCAGACGTAGAGTGGCAACTGCGCGGATTTTCCGGTGGCGCCCAAAAACAGGAGAAGCGCGATCAAGGTGATCACATTGATCTCGCCGCCGAACAGCTGGTAGGTCTGGCTCGTGACCTGAGTTCCCATCGTTGCGAAGACCTCGGAGAAGTCGAGGGTCCCGCAGGTCAAAAATATGAGCAGCACGCCGAGTACGAACCCGAAGTCGCCCACCCGGTTCACCACAAAAGCCTTGACCCCTGCATCGGCTGCCGATTTCTTCTCGTACCAGAAACCGATCAGCAGGTAGGAACAAAGGCCTACGCCTTCCCAGCCCACGAACATGACGAGGAAGTTATTGGCCATCACAAGTACGAGCATGAAGAACGTGAAGAGCCCCAGGTAGGCGAAGAACCGGGGATAGCCCTTGTCTCCGTGCATGTAGCCCACAGAGTAGATATGAATGAGCGAACTGAGCGTTGTCACCACCAGTAGCATCACCGCAGTGAGCTGATCTATCTGGAAACCCACGTTGACCGAGAAGGTACCGACTGAGATCCAGTTGTAAAAATTCTCATTCAGCTTTGCCCCGCCGAGGACGTCGAAAAACGCCATGACGGAAAGAATGAACGCGCCGAGCACGCCCGCGATGGGGAAATAGGCGGCCCGCTCTTTCAGAAATTTCCCGAACAACCCCGCTATCAAAAAGCCGGCGAACGGCAGGAGCGGTATAAGTGCGTATGTGAGCATGTCATGCACCTCGATTTATCTACGGAATAATACTTTCAAAACCGTGATACGAATTAGCCCTTCATGATGTTGAACTCATCAGCGTAAACGCTTCCGCGGTTGCGCGAGAGCAGGATGATGATTGCAAGCGCTACTGCGGCCTCGGCTGCGGCAACGGTTATGACAAATATCACGAAGATCTGGCCGGTCAGCGACTGCAAGTAGTGCGAGAAAGCGACGAGGTTGATGTTCGCCGCGTTCAACATGAGCTCGATGGACATCAGAATGATAAAGATGTTACGGCGTGAAAGCACGCCAATGACACCGATCGAAAACAGCGCTGCGCTCAGCATTATGTACCAGGACAGGGGAATCATAAAACCTCCGAAAAATTAGTAGGAAGCATCCAGTAGACTGCCCCGGGGACGTCATCGCCCCCCTACCCGCCGTTTACTTCTAATCGCTGCTCCTTTTTTTCGCCAGCATGACCGCGCCGACCAATCCGACGAGCAGGATGATGGACGCCACCTCAAAAGGCACCAGATACCGCCGGTACAGCAGTTCTCCCAGTTCCTTGACGCCGCTTCCGGCAAGCTGCATCTGCTGCCCCGCCTCAGCAGGGAATGTGCCGCGCGAAATAAGAAGAATCACCTCTGCGGCGATCACAACGCCGAAACCGACCATCCAGGGCCAAAAGCGATTGGCGCGCGCTGCGGAACTCTCCCGGTCCACGTTCAGGAGCATCACGACAAAGAGGTAGAGGATCAATATGGCGCCGGCGTACACGATGAGCTGCACCGCTGCAAGAAATTCCGCGTTCAGGAGCACGAACACACCTGCAATGTGAAAGAAGAGCAGAAGCATGAACATCACGCTGTGGATGGGATTCCTGCGGGTTATCATGAGGACCGCCGAAGCCAGAATGACCGCGGCGAAGTACATGAATATGAGCTCGTTTATCATTTTTTGTTTACCGCCTTCCCGCCCATGAAGTGATCACCCACTTCGACCAGACGGTCCTTGGTATAGAACGCGTCCTTTCGCGAATAACAGGCAAGCTCAAACTCAGGAGTCATCAGGATTGCCGATACGGGGCAGGCATCGATGCAGAACCCGCAAAACACGCACCGGAGCAGATCGAGTTCGTAGGAATTGACGACTTTTTCGTGTTCTGAATTCTCCGAGGTCACCACGGTAATGGCTTTCGACGGGCATACGGCCTCGCACAAGCCGCAGCCGATGCACGCCCCTTTTCCCGTTTCATCACGCCGCATGGCATGAAGCCCCCGCGATCCCGGGATTGCCTTCCGCTTGAACGTCGGGTACTGACGCGTGACGGCCGGCGTCAGCATGGTCTTGAGCGTCAACCACATGCCCTGCGCTATTTCGATCATAAAGACCGTTTTGAAGAACTGTTTTGCTTTATTCATCGTCATCGACTCCTTACTTCTCACTTCTTACATCTCACGACTTTTTTAGAGCCATCCCATCTGTTTCATGCCGGCTGCCACGAGTAACGTCACGAGAGACAGCGGCAGTAATATTTTCCAGGAAATGGCCATGAGCTGGTCATAGCGGTACCGCGGGAGCGTGGCCCGGAGCCACATATAGAAAAAGATAAAGAAGTAAAGCTTGCCGAGCAGCCAGATCGTCGGGGGAATGGCGGCCAGAAGCTTGTTAATAAACGCAATGGGGGCGAAATGGCCGAGCGTCTGCGGCAGTATCTGCACCGGAAGCCAGCCTCCCAGGAACATGATGGAGACGAGGAGTGACACAACAATCATGTTCATGTACTCTGCCATGTAGAAAATGCCGAAGCGAATACCGCTGTATTCCGTGAAGTATCCAGCGACGAGTTCGCTCTCTGCTTCGGGCAGGTCGAAGGGCACGCGGTTCGTCTCGGCAATGCCCGCCATAAGGTAAAGGAAGAACGCCACCGGACCGACGGGCAGCGCCACGATGAACCATCTGTGCGTCTGGGCATTCACGATCTCGGACAGGTTGAGCGATCCCGCCATGAGCACGACCGTGATGATCGCAAAGGCCATCGGGATCTCGTAGCTGATCATCTGCGCAGCAGAACGGAAGCCCCCCATGAGGGAATATTTATTATTCGATGCCCAGCCGGCCATGATAACGCCGTAGGTGCCGACGCTCGAGAATGCAAGGATAAAAAGCACGCCGACATTCAGGTTTGACACCGAGAGGGGCACCTTGTTCGATAAGAGACCGAAAAAGTCCGAGGGCGGCCCGAAAGGAATTACCACCATGGCCCCGAAAGCCATGACGAGCAGGATCAACGGGGCTATGCTGAATATCCACTTGTCTGCCTGTGCGGGGATGATGTCTTCCTTCATCATGAACTTGACCGCGTCTGCGATGGGCTGAAGAATGCCGTGCCAGCCCGTTCGCATCGGCCCGAGCCGTCCCTGCATATGGGCCAGCACTTTGCGTTCCATAAGCTGCAGGTACATGGCGTTTGCCAGAATGAACGCAAGGAGTACGGCAACGGGTATCCCAAGCGTGATTACATAATGAAGTATTTGATTCATATCGGGCATGTTCTGCTCCTACACTTCTATTTTATAATGTCGAATGGTACCGATTTCCTGCGAACGGGTAATCGTCCCGCCTGAAGAGAACAGCAGGCGCTCTCCGGTGATCACTTCCTGCTTCATGATCGAATCCGATGAAAGTGAAAGATCGTCGGCCGATCCGGCAAGCGGCGATTTCTCGCGGGCCCAGCACGCGCCGGCATTGAGGTCCTTGTAGAAGGGGACGACGGACCGGATCTCTGCCAGAATGTCTCTGACCGATCCGTAGTTCATGGAACCGCCCATCTTTTTCGCGAGGTCCTGGATGATCTCCCAGTCGGGCCGCGACTCTCCGACCGGCTCTTCGGCCCTGTTAAGGTGCTGCAGCCTGCGCTCAAGGTTCGTAAACGTCCCGTTTTTCTCCGCCGAACTTGCGGCAGGAAGCACGACATGAGCGAGCTTTGCCGTCTCGGTCAAAAAAATGTCCTGCACCACGAGGAATTCAACTTTCTGGAGCATCGAAGTCAGCGCGGGATCGCTCCCAACGGGATCGTCACCCATGATATAAAGTGCAGACAGCTTGCCCAATGCGATTGCGTTGATCATCTCGACGGCGTTCATGCCGGGCTTTTCAGCTCTCCGGTATCCCGGCAGGTAGCCCGGGATTACTCCCATATCGAGCGAGCCCTGGAAGTTGCTTCTCCGGACAAGCGGATAGTACGTAACGTCGGAGAGCTTGCCTGCAAGGTCTTTGATCAAGGAAACCTCATTGTCCGTCAGCCGCGCAGGGACAATGATTGCGATCTTCTTCGCTGTCTTCAGCAATGCTGCCGCCTGCTTGGCCTCGTCGGTCCCTGTTGCGGAGGAACAAGCCTTGACCAGATCTGCCAGAGCAAGATCGGTACTCGTCGGCAATATTACAGCGGCAATTCTGTTGAACTTGTTGAACTCGTCGTTCACCAGAATCACCTTCCGGTCTTTTTTGTTGACGGCACGGACGATCTCAACGCCGGTGAGCGGGTTGATCTCCCCTACGTTCTTATCAAGCACGAGAATCACATCATGCTCGGCCATCCGGTTTAATTCTCCGGAGAAAAACGTCGAATTCAGGCCCTTCGGCGCCTTAAGCCGGGCGAGCGTATCGATGTTGTTGGTTTCTACAACGCTGCGCAGAAACTTTTGGAACACATAACTGTCCTCGTTCGTGGTCCTGACTGATCCGAGTCCGCCGATTTTCTCGGCGCCGTTCTTGCTTTTGATCACGTTGAGATTGGTCGCAATGACCGAGAGCGCCTCTTCCCAGGTACAGTCGACCAGTTCCCCTCCTACCCGCATCTTGGGATTCGTCAGGCGCTCGCTGCTGTGAACAGCGTCCCAGCCGAACCGGCCTTTTGCGCAAAGGTAGTTATTCCGAGCAGGGCCGACCCGCATGATCTTTCCTTCACGGGTTTCATAGCTGATCCCGCAGCCGCAGCCGCAATAATTGCAGACCGAGGAGGTCGCTTCCAGGTTCCATGACCGGGCCCTGTATTTGAACTGGCGCGTGGTAAGAGCGCCGACAGGGCAGATCTCAACGCACTCGCCGCAGAACTCGCAGTCGAGCGGCCGGTCGAAATCGGTACTGATGCGCGCCCGTGTTCCCCGGCGCGTAAAGGCCCACTCGCCCACGGCGTTCTGCTCGTCGCAGATCCTGACGCACTTGCCGCAGAGGACGCAGCGGCTGATGTTGCGCTCGATAACCGCGCTCTCGTAATCCGGCGGCAGGTACCCCTTTTCCGCGTCGAACCGGCTCGGGCCGAGTCCATACTCGTGCACCAGGTCCTGGAGGCTGCACTCGCCCGCCTTGTCGCAAACCGGGCAATCGAGGGGATGCTTGATCAGGAGCAGTTCGAGGACCATCCGGCGGGCCTCGGTGAGCGCCGGCGACGCCGTCTTGACGACCATATTGTCCGTGGCCGGCGTGGTGCACGACGGCGTGAATTTGCGAGGCGTTCCTTCCACCTCGACGAGGCAGATGCGGCATGCTCCGTAAGGATGGAGTTTATTGTCGTGGCACAGCGTAGGCACCCGGGACCCGGCAGCGGTCGCTGCTTCGTAGATCGTGGACCCCGCAGGGACCTCCACTTTTTTTCCGTCAACTGTTACCGTCATTTTCGGCATATTCTGCATATATGGTTACCTTCGTATTGTAAAAACAAATTTTTCCGCAGATTCGTTTTCACCGTGCCTCCGCGTCCGAGGCAGGTTCTCTGTTCATTAATCGATTGCCCAGAACCGGCAATTCTTGATGCAGGTCTTGCACTTGGTGCACTTCTCCTGGTCGATATAGGCGACCTGTCCCTTTTCCCACTTAATCGCGCCTACCGGACAGTTCCGGAAACAGAGGCCGCACTTTTTGCACTTCTCCTCATTCACCTTGAACTCGATGAGCGGCGTACATACGCGGGCGGGACACTTGTGATCCTTGATGTGCGCTTCATATTCGTCGCGGAAATACTTGATCGTCGTGAGCACCGGGTTCGGAGACGTCTGGCCAAGACCGCACAGCGACGTGTCCTTGATCTGCTGAGAGAGTTCGAGCAGCAATTCGAGGTCGCCTTCGCGGCCCTCGCCATTCGTGATGCGGGTGAGGATCGAGAGCAGCGTCTTGTTTCCGATCCTGCAGGGCACGCACTTGCCGCAGGACTCGTCTTCGGTAAACTCGAGGAAAAATTTGGCCATGGCCGGCATGCAGGTGGTCTCGTCCATCACGACCATGCCGCCGGACCCCATGATCGCACCGGTCTTGTTGATGTTCTCGAAATCCACGGGCGTATCGATGAGCGAAGAGGGAATACAGCCGCCTGACGGTCCGCCCATCTGCACTGCCTTAAACTTACGGTTGCCTTTGATGCCGCCGCCGATGTCGAAGATCACGGTCTTGAGCGGGATGCCCATGGGCACTTCGACGAGCCCGATATTGTTCAGCGCTCCCGAAAGTGCGAACACTTTCGTGCCTTTGCTCTTCTCGGTCCCGATGCTCGAAAACCAGTCCGCCCCGTTCAGAATAATGGGCGGCACGTTGGCAAAAGTTTCGACGTTGTTCAGGACCGACGGCCGCTGCCAGAGCCCCTTGACTGCCGGGAACGGCGGTTTGGCCCTCGGCATGCCGCGCCTACCTTCGATGGACGCCATGAGGGCCGTCTCTTCACCGCAGACGAACGCCCCGGCCCCCTGATAAATCTCGATATCCAGATCGAATCCGGTGCCGAGAATGTCCTTGCCGAGAAGACCCCGGTCTTTGGCCTGCTCAATGGCGAGCTGTAGCCGGTGCACGGCAAGGGGATATTCGGCCCGGACATAGATATACCCAAGATGGGCATTAATAGCTTTTGCGGCAACGATCATGCCTTCGAGCACGGAATGGGGGTCCGCCTCCATGACGCTGCGGTCCATGAACGCGCCGGGGTCGCCCTCGTCTCCGTTGCAGAGGATGTATTTGATGTCGCCCTGGACCCGCGCACAGAGCTCCCACTTGAGTCCGGTCAGGAAGCCTGCTCCTCCCCGGCCGCGGAGACCGGACTTTTTCACCTCGATCACGATTTGTTCGGGAGTCATCTCGGTGAGCGCTTTGGCCGCCGCCATGTAACCGTCACGGGCAATGTACTCCTCGATCTTCTCGGCATCAATGAGGCTCCGGTTCCGGAGCGCGCGCAGCACCTGGTGTTTGAAGAAGGGGATCTCGTTCATCACCGGGATCGTCTTCTTGTCAGTCGGCGGCGTATACAGGAATTTCTGGACTGGCCGTCCCTTGATAAAGTGCTCTTCGACGAGGTGCGGAACATCCTCGGGCTTCACGAGCTGGTAGAAAATGTCTTCAGGGTAGACGACCATGACCGGCCCCTTGGCGCAGAACCCATTGCAGCCGGTCAGTACAATCTTGATCTCGTTCTGCAGGTTTCTCTTGATGAGTTCGGTCTCGAGCGCGTCCTTGACTTTCAGCGACCCGTTTGCCACGCAGCCTGTTCCTGCGCAAATCATTATGTTTGAGCGGTATGTCGTTTCCACGTTACCCTACCCCATTAAACAGTTTAAGCGGTTTACACAGTTCAAACCGTTATTTTAATACGTCGTCTCATGCCCGACGACCAGTGCAAATTCCGGAACCGGCTTGCCTCCCACCACATGTTCGGCGAATATCTTCCGCATCTTCTCATCCGTCAGCGAGATATACTTCACCGGCGGCTCGCCGGTAAGTTCTATCGTGGCCATCGGCTCCTTGCTGCAAAGCCCCGCACAGCCTGAGGTGGTGATCGCAACGTCTTTGAGATTGGCCTTCGTGAGTTCTTCCATGACAGCGTTCATGATGCCGCGGGCACCTGCTGCGATGCCGCAGGTTCCCATATGCACCGTGATCTTGACCCGGAACCCACCCTCGCGCAGTCCCTGATGGTACTCTTGCTTAATCTTTTTCAAATCTGCTATCGTCAGTTTTGCCATGGTCGTCCGTCCTTCTGCCCGCAATCCGCAATTCTAAATTGCTGACGCTACTCGTATTTCTTGACGATGTCCATCACCTTGGTGGCCGCAACGTCTCCGTACGTGTCCTGGCCGATCACGACTACCGGCGCGAGTCCGCAGGCGCCGAGACATCGTACAGCCTCGATGGAGTACTTCTTATCACGCGTGAGCTCGCCGATCTCGATATCCAGCTCGTCCTTGAGCTTGTCGAGGATTTCCTCGCTCCGCTTCACATAGCAGGCCGTGCCGAGGCAGACCCGGATGACGTGCTTGCCTCGCGGGACGAGGGTAAAAAAAGAGTAGAAGGTGGCGACCCCGAACACGACGCTCGGCGACATCTTCATCCCTTTTGCAATATACCGCTGCACCGCGTGAGGCAGATAGCCGCACACATCCTGCGCCTGCTGGAGCACGGGAATGAGCGAACCGGGCTTATCTTTGTACCGTTCGATGATGGCGTCAATCTTCCGGTATTTCTCCGGCTCCATGATGTCACTGCTTGCATCGGCATTTTTGTCGCCGCCTGCAACCTGTTGGGCAACCGCGTCGTTACTCATGTTCTACCTCGTTTACGTATGATGTTACCGTTTGAGTTTTATTTCGTCCTGCAACAGTCCCCTGATCGCTTCAAGTGCCGCAGGTGAGCTGATCGGTACTCCGTCAAGATCAGCCTTGATCTCCCTGGTATCGAACCGGAAAGAATGTTCCCCATCCCATTCTTCATATATATAGTCCCTGTCAGTATGGCCGGCGATCAGCGCCATCAGCGTTTGTGCCATGTCCCCGATCGCGGGACGGTCAACATGCCTCCAGTCGAACGTGACCAGTACCTTTGTCCCGGCACCCGGCGCCGATTCGACGACCAGCGTTCCGCCGGTCTGTTCGGCTGCCTGGGTCAGGAGGGGAATCCCCAGGCCCGTTTTCTTATGTTTCGTCGTAAAGAACGGGTCCCGCACCCTGGCAAGCGTATCTGCATCCATACCCTTGCCGTCATCTATTATTTCTATCCGGAGAAGATCATTTTCCCGTGCAACGATAATCTTGATGAGCTTTGCATCGGCACGGATCGAGTTTTCGGCTATGTCGAGGATATGAAGCGAAATATCTTCCATGGCCTCAGCACTCGACCTTCCTGCCATCCCTGGCGGTCAAGGCTTTTTTGATCTCGGTTATTGTTCCCTCTTCAACCGTTAACCAGGTGAATCGCTTCCCGATATCCCCGGGGCCGTGTGCGTCAGACCCCGTTATGACCGGATACTTCCTGCAGTCGGGGAACCGCTCCCGGGCAACGGCCGCGGTCATCTGGGCCGATATTTCCACTGCATCCAAAACGAGCGTGGAAGGGATAAACCCGAGCTGTCCGATGATGCTGAAGGATTCCCTATCCACGTGTGCGGCAACTACGAGGCTTTCGTTTTTTGCCCGCCGGGCCGCCGCTACGATTGCTTCCGCCGGAAGTGACGTAGCCCCGATTAAAAACCGGTCGCAGAAACCGCTCACGCCGTCTTCATCGTCTGCGATCACCTGCATGCCGAAGGAATGTTCGTTATTCGTGCCTTCGAGATGCCGGTAAATGAAATCCTGAAAATCCAGGAGATCGTCGTCGTCATCAAAGAACGCCAGAATGTGCGCTTCTTCGGAGGAGGCGACTTCCATCCCTCCCAGCACCATCAGACCGTTTCGATCGCCCGCCTTCTTCACGGCCAGCACGTTTTCCGCCGAATTATGATCGCACACGCCGATCAGATCAAGGCCCTTCAAAAGGGCCGCATTCACGACTTCACGCGGCGACATATCCAAGCTAGAGCAGGGCGACAAACACGTATGCACGTGCAAATCGGCTTTAATGCGCCTCAGCGCCACGAATCCCCGCCTTATACAACCTGCCGACCAGTTCGAAGGCCGAAAGGTCGCTCACAAAAATCGGTATGTTCTCTTCCTCGGCCTTGGCCATCGTATCTTGCTCCGGCTGCCTGCCCTGAACCAGGACGATCCCCGAGAGCCCCTTGTGCGATGCTACTGCCACGATGTTCTGATGGATATGAAGCGTGACCCAGAGGACCCCCTCGTCTGCATGCGCCAGGACGTCCGACAGGAGATCGCTCACGTAACCGCCGGTTATTTCTCCGTCAAGATGAGCGGAGCCGGTTTTTACCTCAAGTTTGAATTCCTTTACAAGGTCCTTAAGGTTCATAGTAAGTTCCGTCAGCTCGTGTAAAAGAATTGCATTGTCAGGCGGGTCCCTTCGGGCACAGACGATTTGAGGACCATCTCGTCGGCGCATTTCTTCATGTTTACGAGCCCCATGCCCGCACCGAACCCCAATTCCCGGACCCAATCCGGCGCCGTGGAATACCCGGGCTGCATGGCTTTTTCCACGTCCGGGATGCCGGGGCCGGCATCGATCGCTTCAACGGTGATCCCCCACTTCTCTACCTGGGCCCGAATCTCGCCGCCCTTGGTGTAGGAAGCGAGGTTGATCTCCGCTTCGTACGTTGCCACGCCGATCCTTCTGAGGAGCGGAGGACAAACGCCCAATTTTTTAAGCGCATTCTTCAGTTCGCTCGCGGCCTTTCCCGCATCCTTCAAAGTCTGGCCGGGAACCTGATATTTGAAACTGAAGCTGATCTCGTCGGCGGATACATCCTCAAAAAACTTCTGCACCGTAGGCCGATGACGCGAAACGGCTGCCTTTGTTTCGGACTGCTCGTACTCGATTTCCAACTTCCTCAGCAGGCCTTCGACGATGCTCCCCTTGGTGGTGATGCCGACCAGTTCGTCATGCCGGTTCAGCACGGGATACCGCCGATACCCGAACTTGGAAAACTTGGCGATACAATGGACCAGAAGTTCGTCACTATACAGGCATTCAACCTTCTTCGTCATCCGCTCCCGAACCGGGGAATTGATGGCATTATCGGTAAACGCATTGATCAGGTCTTCGATGCTGATCATGCCGATAAGCTTGCCATCCTCAACCACCGGTGTTCCGGAAATGCGGTTGTCCCGCAAAATGAGCCGGAACTCAGACATCGTCTGCTCAGGCCCTACGGTGACCATCTGGGTGGCCATGACCTCGCCGACGGTGAGTTCATAGACCATCTCCTGGGTCTTCGTCACCCGGTCCGTCGTCTCTTGCTCTTTACCCTGTAGCGCCATGGTTCTATCGCCGCTCGGCTACTCCCCTGAGCCCCTTGGTATACAAAATGCCGCATGCCTCGAACATCGTGAGCTTCGTAACGAAGAGGGGGATATCCTTTTGCTTCGCCAAGGTAACGGCGTCGGTTTCCGGCTTTTTCCCGCGTACCACGCAGACCGCTCTGATATCAGCGATGTCGGCCGTCCTCACTGCCTGGGGATTCGTAATTCCGGTGATCAGGATGCCATTTGCGTAGGAACGGCCGAGAACATCGCTCATGAGGTCGGCGCTGAAGCATCGATCGACTTCGATCTCATCGAGGAGCCCATTGCCGACAAGAACCTCAGCCTCAAGCAGCTTGACAATGTCCCGTAGTTTCATTGTGCGATCCTCAGCCACTACCGATCGCACTCGCCGAGGACGATGTCGATCGTTCCGATACAGGCTATAACGTCTGCCACCATATGTCCGGTCACCATCTTCGGGAGGGCGCTCACGTGAACATACGATGGGGCGCGGATCTTAATCCGGTACGGCCGCCCGCTCCCGTCGCTCACGATATAGAAGCCAAGCTCGCCTTTCGGCGCCTCGGTGGCCACATACACCTCGCCCTTGGGCATCGGCACCCATTTGCTCATCAGCACGAACTGGTGCGCCAGCGTAGCCATGTTCTGCATCACCTGCGTCTTTTCGGGTACGGCGTAACGCAGGTCGCTGGTGGTGATCGGTCCGGGCTGCATCATATCGAGACACTGCTTAATAATACGGTTGCTCTGGCGCATCTCGTTGATACGCACGATATACCGATCGTAGACATCGCCGTTTTTGCCGAGAGGAACATCGAACTCCACCTTATCATATGCGGCGTAGGGCTCGACTTTACGCAAATCATAGTTCACGCCCGAGCCGCGAAGCGTACCGCCGGTCAGACCGTAGTTGACCGCGTCCTCTGCCGAGAACACACCGATGCCGACGGTGCGCTGGAGCCAGATACGGTTTTGACGAATCAGCGTGTCGTATTCTTCAAGCCGCTTGGGGAAGAGCTCGGTGAACTCACGGCATTTATCGATAAAATCGCGCGGCACATCGTTCCGTAGACCGCCGATGCGAACATAGCTTATGGTCTGCCGCGCTCCCGTCACCATCTCCGTAAGGTCGAGGATAAGTTCCCGTTCCCGCAACGTGTACATGCAGACCGTCATAGCGCCGATGTCAAGGGCGTGGGTACCGAGCCACACAAGGTGGCCGGAAAGCCGCGTGAGTTCGGCCATCAGTGTCCTGATGTACTGCGCCCGCTCCGGGACCGTGATATCGGCCAGTTTCTCCACAGCCACCGCATAGCCGAGGTTGTTGTTCATGCAGGTGATGTATTCCAGGCGGTCGGTTACGGGGATGTTCTGGTGGTAGGTCTTGCTTTCCATCAATTTTTCGATCCCGCGGTGCAGGTAGCCGGGACGCGGGTCGCAACCCACAATGGTCTCACCCTGAAGATCGAGCACCAGGCGCAACACGCCGTGGGTGGCCGGATGCTGCGGGCCCATATTCAGGGTAATTTCTTTTTGGACGATCTCTTTTGTCTCGCTAGCGGACATAGTTCACCATTTAGGAAAGGGTCCGGGATCCAGCGTCCGGAATCAGGAGAGAAAATTTTTGTTTCTCCCGATCCCGGGCCCCTGCCCCCTGGCCCCAGTTATTTATCAGTAGCCTTTCAGCGGGTATTCCTTCCTGAGCGGATGCCCTTCCCAATCCTCGGGCAGCAGAATCCTGCGGAGGTCCGGATGGCCGTCGAACTTGATGCCCATAAGGTCATAAGTCTCCCGCTCATGCCAGTTCGCCGTTTGCCAGATTGAAGAGACCGTATCTAACCTCGGGTCCTCCTCCGGCACCCTTACTTTCAGGCGAATGCGGTGACGGTGCACGGTCGATATCAGATTATACACGACTTCAAATCGAGGCCCCGCATCACCCGGGTATCGGGAAAAATCAACGGCCGTGAGATCTGCAAGATGATCCAGCCTGAGAGAGGGCTCATCACGCAGAAACTGGCAAATGTCCTTGATCTTGTCTTTCGAAAGCATGACGCCGACCTGCCCAGCGTACGTCGTCGTGCCGAGCACGTGGCCCGCAAATTTTTCTTCTATCATTTTAGCGATTTGTAAAGGATCCATACGACCTCGTCCTCAGTCGCACCCGCTGAACGCTCGTGGTGCGCGATTCTAGCTTCAAAAATTCGTGATGGCAGCTTAATTACGGTAGGAGACTTATTACTTCCGGATGTAGTGCTCTTTTCTGATCTTTTCCTGAAGCCTCATGATGCCGTTCATCAATGCCTCTGGCCTGGGAGGGCATCCAGGAATATAGACATCGACAGGAACAATATTGTCCACTCCCTGTACAACGCTGTAGGTATTGAATATCCCGCCGGAGCCCGCGCAACTCCCCATCGCGATGACATACCGCGGCTCGGGCATCTGATCATAGACACGCCTCACGATGGGGGCCATCTTTTTCGTCAGGGTGCCGGCAACAAGCAGCAGGTCGGATTGTCTTGGAGAGGGACGCGGTACGGTCCCGAATCGGTCGAAATCATGTTGAGGCGCGGAATAATACTGTATCATCTCAATGGCGCAACAGGCAAGTCCGAATGTCATGGGCCAGATTGAGCAGGATCGGCAGTAATTCAGGAACCCGTCGATCGTCGTCGTGATATACCCTTCATCAAAAATGTTCTGGATTACTCCCATTCAAGGGCCCCCTTCTTCCACGCGTAGAAATATCCCACAACTAGAATGGCGATAAAAATCACCATTTCCACAAAACCATACATCCCGATATGGTTATAGGCTACGGCCCAGGGATACATAAACACGGCTTCGATATCGAAAATGAGGAACAGCATTGCAATGATGTAATACCGGATAGAAAACTTCTGATGGGCGTCCATGAAGGGGGTAATGCCTGATTCGTAGGGCAGCAGTTTCTCGGGATAGGGGTTCCGAGGCCGGAGAATCCAGCTGAAAACCAGCATGCCGACGCCGACAGCAGTGCCCAGCAGTAGAAAAACTACGACGGGCAAAAAGTGTTCCGGAAGGTAGGTACTTGGGGTCATACGCTACTCCCTGCAGTTAAATTTACTGTTAAATTTTTAAATATGACATCTTTTAAAAACCTGTGCATAGTATGACAAACTCATATCGTTTGTCAATAAAAAAGAATTATAACGCCATAAAAATATCCCGTTTATTTTTAGCGACAAAGGTATGATAATTCACAATAATGCAATTTTTTGATTACTGCGATTTCCCGAGCTTGTTTTCGCACCGCCGTTACGGTACAATAGCCCAGAAACGAGGAGTCATGGATCCCTATTCAAAAGAACAGTTGCTGTCGTTCTACAACATACATTTCAAAAAATTCGGTGAGCGACCCGAAGCGCTCCGCTGGACTCCACAAGGCCAGCTCAAGCGATACCATACTTTTCTCGATATCGCACGCGACCTGAATAACCAGAAAATCCTCGACTACGGCTGCGGCATGGCTGATTTTTATAAATTTTTAAAGCGGCGCGGCATCGTCGTCAACTATACCGGTGTGGATATTAACGAAAACTTCATTAATGTTGCGAAGAAAAAATATCCCGAGTGTACCTTCCAAGTAATGAATGTGGACGATGATTCGCTCGAGGGGTTCTACGACTACATCTTCATATGCGGCGTTTTCAACTTGCAGGTCCCCGGTGTAGAGGACGATCTGAAGAACGCTCTGGTTACGCTCTTTAAGCACTGCAACAAGGGCATGGCATTGAGTGCGCTGTCGACGCATACGCCTGTCAAAGACAATGAACTCCACTTTACCTCACCCGAGGAAATGGTCAAGTTCTCCATCGAAAATCTGTCTCCTTCAGTCGTTCTGCGTCACGACAGGCTTCCGAACGACTTCACTCTCTTCGTCTACACGTCGTATAATGAAATTGACCTCTGATGACAACAGCGACAGCGGTGATGAACATCGCATTTACCTGTCCCCCCTCATTCGAGATGTGAATCTTGAGTACACAGGCCTCCTGCTTACCGTAAAGCTCAACCCGCACGGTAAAGTGCCCTGCCACGGAACCTACACAGTGGACGCGGGATTGCAACGCTCGTGGATGGATCCCGCTAAAAGTTCCTTCCTGGTCCTTCTCTGTATTCAGGTTTTCTTTTTAATCCACAGCGGCAGACCGCCTGTGCTAAAATATGTTTTTTCTGCGTTTTTTTAAGGTCGATTCAAAAGCGAATGAGTAGAACTCCATCAGGTGATTGAAAAATAAGGAACAAATGACCTTGTTAAAAAAGCAGATTAAGTGCGGCTTTTGCTTTTCATCTCCTCTATTCTATGCTATATTGCAGCCGTTCAGGCTACAGGCTAACGGTCATTGGCAACAGGGATATCATTTTATAGTGATTGAGGAAGGTAAAAACAATGAAGATGTCCGACATGATCAAGGAAGCGCTCGAAAAAAAAGGGTATCGAAACCTCAAAGATGCATCGAAGATCCTCGGAATAAGCCCTGAGCTCGTACGGGTAATAATCAATAAGGGGCACGTTCCTAAAGATAAAACGCTCAGGATCATTGCAAGCAAGTTGGGCCTGGACAAATCATCCTTGATCCTGGCGGCGCATCAGGAAAAAGTACCCCTTGAAGTGAGAGGTTTTTTCCTCGCCCCTACTGAATCGAAATTCAGGCAGGGGAAACGGGTATATCCCTTATCTCAAGAGCAATGTGACTACCTGGAGAGGGTCTTGACCCCCGAGGAGGTGCAGATGATTAGAAAATATCGTCAGGTGTCCGAAGAAGGAAAGACGCAAATCATCGGCTATATCGATTATATGTTTGCGTCAAAGAAAGAGCAGCGGCAATAATTTTATACGGCCGGAGGTAACGCACCAAAGCTGATCCTTCTCCGATTCTACGAACACAAGTTCCATTCATCATCGTGCAAAAATCCCGGTAAATTTTTTTCAGCCGTTTCCTATTCAAGCATTTTCATCCGAATCGTCTTCAATTTCTTTTCAGCCGTTGGTTCAGGGGGGGGTCGTGGAACAGAAAGCTGGCGTTGGTCTCCGTCATATTTTAAACCTGTCCGTTATTGTCGCGGCCCTCGGCTATTTTGTAGACATTTACGACCTGGTGCTCTTTAGCATCGTCCGGGTGCCGAGCCTGAAATCCCTCGGACTTTCCGGGCAGGAGCTGATTGATAATGGGGTGTTCCTCCTGAACATGCAAATGGCGGGAATGCTCATCGGCGGCATCATCTGGGGTGTTCTGGGCGATCGGAAAGGCCGGCTCAAAATCATGTTCGGATCGATATTCCTTTACTCGGTTGCCAACATCGCAAACGGCATGGCTTCGTCCCTGCCGGCCTACGCTGCCCTGCGCTTCATCGCAGGAATCGGCCTTGCCGGAGAACTCGGCGCGGGGATAACGCTTGTTTCCGAGGTTTTGCACACCAGCATCCGTGGGTACGGGACCATGCTCGTTGCCTCCGTGGGCGTCTCGGGCGCCATCCTCGCAAATATCATTGCCAATGCATTCGACTGGCGGAACGCATTCATCATCGGGGGCATACTCGGCCTCCTTCTGCTCATCGCACGCATCAGCGTTGCCGAGTCGGGAATGTTCCGGGCCATGAACAGCAAACCCGGCATAGGCCGCGGCAACCTGCTCGCCCTTTTTTCTGACCGAAAGCGCTTTTTTCGCTATCTCAACTCGATCTTGATCGGCGTGCCCATCTGGTTCGTCGTCGCGGTGCTCATCACTTTCTCGCCGGAATTTGCAAAGGCGTTCGGGACCACCGGTCCGGTCTCTGCCGGGAACGCAGTCATGTTCTGCTACCTTGGGCTTGTCTTCGGCGACCTTTCGAGCGGGCTCCTGAGCCAGGCGCTGAAAAGCAGGAAGAAAGTCGTCTTCCTCTTCATGCTCCTCACCCTTGCCGCGATCGGTTTCTTCTTCCTGCAGGGGAGCAGGAGCCCGGGCTTCTTCTACGGCGTCTGCCTCGTGCTCGGATTCGCGAGCGGTTACTGGGCCATTTTCGTGACTATTGCCGCCGAGCAGTTCGGCACGAACCTGCGTGCAACAGTCGCCACAACCGTCCCTAACTTCGTGCGGGGAATGGTGGTCCCCATTACCCTTCTGTTTCAATTATTCCGACAGTACTTCGGCCTCGAGTACGGCGCGCTGATAGTCGGCGCCCTCTGCGCTATCGCGGCGTTCTTTGCGTTGGCCTCCCTGGAAGAGACGTTCCATAAGGACCTGGACTACTACGAAGAGTTCCCTTGATCCACATTCGCCATTGGCCTCGATCCATCATGGCAGTTTTTGGAAATGAGGCCTTGTTCCTCTTTCAGAGATGCGGTATCGTATCGATAAATGCATTTTATAAAAACCCCGGGATCAGGCTTATGGGTATGGCATGAACAACAAAATGAAATACATTATGCGGAGCTCTCTCGTCTGTTTATGGTTTATTTGTAGTTGCAATAAATCCCCTACCACTCTTCCCCTGACAGACGACAACGCGAAGAACAAGGAAATTGTCATTGCCTTCATTCCCCTGGGCACGCTCGTGTCAATTGCAAAAACAAAGATGGAGCATGAAGGCTTTTCGTGCAAAATCATGAGCGATGAAAAAATCCGAGACCTTAAGGATACGGTCAGGAGAGGCAATAGTTCAGCTGTCGATTTTCTCTGGTGTGATCGGAAAGCGGGACTGATCATCCCCCGGCGATGGCAAGTTATTATGAGCCTCGACAGCGAAGATAAGGTAGAGAGCGTATCTGTTTCGACTGGTTTGAGCGGTTCGTAAGCAGGACCATCCTAGCGCTTGCCGCTTCGATTTATCATTATATCCGAGCTGTACGGTACTGAACGTTTATTGCACTAAAGCTCACTCCTCGTCGTCCGTCTCGTCCTGACTTTCGTCGGTAAATGGACCTTTTATCCCCAGTTCCTTGATCTTTTTTCGCAGCGTGTTGCGGTTGATTCCAAGCAGATGCGCGGCACGGACCTGGTTGCCTTCGGTCTTCTTAAGCACCAACGAAATGAGCGGTTTTTCCACGCGATGGAGCACCATTGTATAAATGTCTCCCCGTTCGAGCCCGCCCATGCGCTCTACAAGATCGGCGAGCTTTTCTTCGAGGAAATTTTCGAAGGAGAGGTGGGCGCCCTGGCCCGGCTTGAAGATCTGAGGCGGCAACGCATCGGGGAAGATTTTGTCGCCTTGCGACAGGGTAATGGCGCGCTGGACCGCGTTTTCGAGTTCGCGCACGTTGCCCGGCCAGTCATATGCGCGGAGGATCTTGAGCGTCTCCGGCGTAAGAATCTTTTTCTTCGTATCGTTGCCCTGGTATTTCTGCATGAAAAACTCGGCAAGCGGTACAATGTCGTCCTTCCGCTTTCTCAGTGGAGGGATATTGATCTGGATGACATTTAAGCGGTAGAACAGGTCCTCGCGGAAACGCTTCTCCCGTACCATCTTCTCAAGATTATGATGGGTTGCTGCGAGCACGCGCACATCGGTCTTGATTGACTCCGTGCCGCCGACGCGCTCGAACTCTTTTTCCTGCAGGACGCGCAAAAGTTTCCCCTGAAGCGGCAGGTCCATGTCCCCGATCTCGTCAAGGAACAATGTCCCTCCCGAAGCGGCCTCGAATTTTCCGATCTTGCGCCCAATCGCGCCCGTGAACGCGCCCTTCTCATGCCCAAAGAGTTCGCTCTCGAGCAGCTCCGAAGGGATTGCGGCGGAGTTTACGGCCACAAATGGCCGTCCTGCGCGCTTACTGTGATAGTGGATCGCGCGCGCCACAAGCTCTTTGCCGGTACCGCTTTCACCGTGGATCAGAACCGTGGCATCGCTTTCCGCAACGCGGCCGATGGTCTTATAGATCTCCTGCATGGCGGCGGTGTTCCCGACAAGCCCGCCTTCGTATTTTTCCCGCACTTCGGCGCGAAGTACGTTTACTTCCTGAGAGAGCCGCCGGACGTCGATGGCCTTTCGGACAAGGATGTTTACTTCGTCGAGGTCGAAGGGCTTGGTGATATAATCGAAGGCCCCGCGACGCATCGCTTCGATGGCGTTCTGCATCGTGGCCTGTGCGGTCATGATAATGACCGAGATATTCCGCTCATCGGCCTGGATCTTGTCGAGCGCCTCAAAGCCGCTCATCCCCGGCATGCGTATATCCATGAGCACAATCGCAATGTCGTCATCCTTGAGCCGCTCGAGAGCTTCGGCCCCGTCTTTGGCGAGGACGGTCTCTATACCTTCTTTTTCGAGCGATTTCTTGAGCACCCACCGGACGCTTTCGTCGTCATCGGCTATGAGTATTTTTTCGTTGGCCATAATAATCAAATCCGCACCGGGGCAAAGCGCATACTGCATGGCGTTGCTCCCGCTATTCACCCTGCCAGCGGCAAATACACGCTGAACGTTGTGCCTTCATTCTCCCGGCTCTCGACCCGGATCGTGCCCAAATGTTCCTGCACGATCTGGTACGAGAGCGCGAGCCCCAGCCCCACACCGCGGTCCTTGGTCGTGAAGAAGGGCGTAAAAATTTCCTGCAGGTGTTCCTGCTTAATGCCGCGTCCCGTGTCGCTAACCTTTACGACCATCAGCTGGTATTTTTTTCCATCGGACTGAACGGTCGTGAACAAATCCGACATCCTGGTCATGATCGACAGTTTCCCGCCCTTCGGCATGGCCTCAATGGCGTTCTTGATGATATTCAGGAATACCTGGATAAGCTGGTCCTCGCTGCCGTAAACATCTGGCAGGCTCGGGTCATAGAGCCGGGCGAGAACAACGCCACTCTGTCTCGCGTTCTCCTCGTTCAACAGCAACACGCGGTCCAGAACACTGTGAATATTCGAGGCCTTCATCTCCCGGGGTTTGATCCGGGTGAAGTCCAGGATGCCTTCCAGCACGTTGTTCAGGCGGTCCGATTCTTTCAGAATCACATCAAGGTACTCGGTCAGGCTCTTCGGTGACTGCGGACCTGCCTCCCGGGATGACTGAAGTTCGGACTTCATAAGCTGCGCAGCGCCGCGGATGCCCACCAGCGGATTTTTCACTTCGTGCGCGATACCGGCGGCGATCAAGCCGAGCGTGGCCAGCCGGTCGGCCCTCCGCATGCGCTCCTTCAGGTCCCGCACGCCCGTCTGGTCGCGGATCGTAAGGATCACGCCGGTTGGGCGGCCTTCGTCATCTGTCAGCATGCTCGTGACGATCCCTACGGGATGGGGCGGTCCATGTTTTACGGCAATTTCTGCTTCGTAGTCAGAATACGATCTCCCCGAAGACACGGTCTTTTCAATCTGACTTACCACAGCCGGCGTCTCGGAAAAGACCGCCCCGATATTCTTCCCGACGGCATCGGCAGCCGGGATCGCGGTCATTTCCTCTGCCGCACGGTTCCAGATAATCACCCGCCCCTCGGCATCGGTAACGGCAACGCCGTCAATGATTCCGGTAAGAATATCGGCTGTAAGCTCCTGTATGCGTGATGCCGGCGACTCCATGGTTCATTGATAGCACAATATATTTGAGTATTCAAGACAATTCATGTTATAGTACGGTCCGACTCAGCCTATGCTCAACCTCCGCCTTTTGCTCGTCGCCCTTGTCTGGGGCGTCAATTTCTCCGTCATCAAATTCGCGCTCGCGGATTTCCATCCTCTTAGCTTCACAGTGGTTCGGTTTTCGCTCGCTGCTGTTTTCCTTATCATCATTATGCTGGCAAACCGGGAGCCCTTGACAGTCGAACGTCGAGACCGCGTCGCGATCATCCGCCTCGGCTTTCTCGGCATTACTCTGTACAATATTTTGTTCATCTATGGTCTCCGGTACACCACAGCCGCGAATTCGGCCCTTCTCATTTCGATGTCACCCTTGTTCGGGGCGCTGTTCAGCGCTGCTTCCGGGAAAGAGCGCCTAACCCCTCTTACAGGCGCAGGGCTTGCGCTTGCGACGTCCGGCGTAGTTCTTGTTGTCAGGAGCCATCACGGCGAACTGGGCTTTTCTTCCTCGGAAATCACCGGCGACGTCCTGACACTTTGCGCGTCGCTTACCTGGGCGCTCTATACCATCACGGCGAAGCCCTTACTGGCAAAATATTCCGCCATCAAGGTCACCGCGTACGCCGTTGCGGCAGGCAGCATCCTGTTGATACCCGTCAGCGCGAACGAAATTATCACCCAGCACTGGTCCTCGATATCCTTCGCCTCGTGGTCCGCCATGGCATTCGCCTCGTTCATCGCGGCCGGAGTTGCGTACGTCCTATGGTACGAAGGAGTGAAGCGTGTCGGCGTCACCCGCACCATGGTATACCACTACCTCATGCCTTTCGCTGCAATCCTCTTTGCCGCCTTTGCACTGGGCGAACAAATCACGTCTCTCCAACTCGTGGGAGGAGCGGGCATTCTCGCTGGTGTCTATCTGGTGCAAAAAAAGCCGGGATCAGGCCGGGAAAAACGGTGAACCGGTGCTGTCCCTCCGGTTGCCTTCTCACCGTTTTTCTTTCATCAACTAAAGCGCGTACCCCGCTTCACCATGCTGACTGATATCAAGGCCTTCGGTCTCCTGCTCCGCGTCTATTCGCAGGCCGATCGTAGCATCGAGCGCTTTCAGCATCACGTAGCTCACCACAAATGAGTATGCGGCAACCAGCGCCACGGCCCCCGCCTGGATGAAGAACTGCTTTACATTCCCGAAGAACAAGCCGTTCGCTCCTGCAGCGTTAATTGCCACGGATGCGAACAAACCGGCCATGAGCGTTCCGAGCGTACCGCCCACGCCATGAACGCCGAAGGCATCGAGCGAATCGTCATACCCAAACTTCGTCTTGGCATTCAGCGCGATGTAGCATACAATGCCCGCCGCGATACCGATGCAGAGGGCGGGCAGAGGTCCGACGAATCCCGCTGCCGGCGTGATCGTCGCGAGGCCGGCGATTGAGCCCGTTGCCGCGCCGAACATCGTCGGTTTGCCGCGATGGTACCATTCAACCAGGACCCAGGTGATTGTAGCCGATGATGCGGCAAGGTGGGTCGTCAAAAAAGCCATGGTTGCGAGCCCGCCGGAAGCCAGGGCGCTCCCGGCATTGAATCCGAACCACCCGAACCACAAGAGTCCTGCGCCGAGCACGGTCATCGGCAGGTTATGAGGCGGCATATGCTCGTGCATGAAGCCCTTCCGCTTTCCGATGTAGAGCGCAGCCGCAAGCGCCGAGAAACCTGATGTTGCATGCACCACGATCCCGCCGGCAAAATCGAGAACCCCTGCGTTTTTCAACCATCCGCCGGTACCCCAGACCCAGTGGGCCACAGGATCATACACGATCGTGGTCCAGGCAAGCGTGAAAATGAGAAACGTGGAGAACTTGATCCGTTCTGCTACCGCACCACTGATGAGCGCAGGCGTGATGACCGCGAACATCATCTGGTATGCCATAAACAAGAGATGCGGGATCGTCGGTGCATAGTCAGGGTTCGGCACGAGCGTAACATTACTTAAACCTGCCCAGCTCAAGCCCCCAATAAGGCCCTTGACATCGGGGCCGAACGAGAGTGAATACCCGAACAGGACCCATTGTAAACTGACGACGGCTATCGCGATAAAACTGTGCATGATCGTGCCGAGCACATTCTTTCTCCGCACCATGCCGCCATAGAACATGGCAAGACCCGGTGTCATGAGAAGCACAAGGGCCGTCGAAATCAGTATCCACGCCGTGTCGCCTGTGTCTATCCTTGATGTTGGTGCTGGCATTGCTGCGGCGGGTACTGCATCCTGGGCCATGGCTGCAAGCGGTACAAGTACCGCCAGTGAGAGCAGCATGGCCAAACATTTTTTGTACGAACCTCTTTCGTCCATTGAGCACTATCCTCCCTTTATATTACATATATATTACATATGGCTTCTCAATTTTCAAAGAACGCAGTGAACTGTTGGACAATACACAATTCCTTCTGCTTCAAATAGCAAGGCTTATGCCAGTGGTTATTTTTTTATCATCATAATAAGTAACTGATTTTATATATTTATTATTGCAAGCGTAATGATGGCGTATCATAAATGACGGCTTGAAAGCTGATATTTTAGGCATGTGATTAATAATTATGCATTCATAAAAATTTCAGGAATCGCATTCTCACCTGATCTGCATCATACAAGAATGTTTTCAATTGAAATAGAATATGCTTGGGAAATATGTATGAAAGAAACGAATAGGAGTTTTTCATTAATTGAAATTATTATTGACAAGTAATTATTATCGTATTATAATTATAATTAACTGATTAAAACTACAATGAATGTTGCTAATAAATATAGAGATATAGGATTTAAGCTTACGCCCCAGCGAATTGCCATTCTTGATTATCTTGAAGGTAATAGGGGGCATCCGTCTGCCGAAAACATCTATAAAGCTGTTTCGAAAAAGTTCCCTACCATGTCTCTTGCTACCGTATACACAACGCTGGGGGCACTCAAGGAAAAGGGAAACGTGCTCGAGTTGACAATAGATCCTGATAAGAAACGGTACGACCCGGAAACCGCGAAGCACAACCACTTGATCTGCATTTCCTGCAAGCGTATCGTCGATGTCCCCGCTCCTGGCCGCATCGACTTTCCCGAGGCGATCAAGCAGGGTTTTTTTGTCATCGAAAGTCAAGTTGAATTTTACGGGCTGTGCCCTGAATGTAAACAGCATCATACATAAAAATCGAGGAGGCTGACCAATGTGCGTAGATCATAGTGTGAATTGTTTCTGTGGAAAAACTCATGCGAGTTTTCATTTTCGCGATGAAGTGCTGCCATTCAAAGTCGTAACCAAGTTATACTGTCCTGATTGTTCACGCGGGGTGGCTCATAATCCCGAGACCATGGTCGCTGATAATGGATGGGTGATTGAGTACGATATGGACATAGCGCGCTTCATGATGCAAAAAAAAATCCCTGTTTCTTCTGTCACACCCGAGTACGTGTTCGATGAAGGTTTCTGCACGTGGCGGGGAATGACTCCGACTGACCACATCGATTCCGTAAAAGAACGTCAGGCTCTGGCGCAACTGGCCAAGACCGACCGGAAACGGTATTTCGAGGAAATAAAGTCCTGGGGGAACAATCGGATGGAGCGCCTGGCGCTGGAGGGATGGAGGAAAGCCAATGAGAGAGCCTGCAAAAACATAACTTAAAAAGGTCCGGCGCATACCTCGTGTCCGGCGAAACAGATATCATTACGACCTGCCCGAAATGCGGCGGTGAGGTGGGCATCTGGTCGGAAGAGCCGGAAACCCTTTGCATCTTCTGCTCATACCGCATATTTGCCAAGGAGAAAACAGTTCACTGATCGCCCGTTGCCTCTTGGGGACGAACGTTACCGACTGAGATCAGCAGCATACTGCACGATAGAGGACGGCTGCTTTACTTTTTCTGGTATACTAATGTTATTGTGTAAAAATTTACCCATATCAATGGAGGAAATCAACATGCCTTACGCTGCTAAGGATTACGCAAAGCTTGTTGGGATGGAAGGATTCAGTGAAACGCTCCTGAAGAACCATTTTACGCTGTACCAGGGCTATGTGACCAACACGAACAAGGTGCTTGACAACCTCGACCAGATGTCCAAGGACGGCAAGAGCGCTACGCCCGAATTTGCGGAACTCAAGCGCAGGCTCGGGTGGGAGTTCAACGGGATGCGGCTGCATGAATACTATTTTGAAAACCTCGGCGGCAAGAGCGGCATCGACAAGAACAGCAAACTTTCCAAGAAACTGGTCGAAACCTTCGGCAGCTACGAGGCATGGGAAAAGGATTTCAGGGCCACGGGCTCCATGCGCGGGATTGGCTGGGTCGTTTTGTACCAAGACCCGGTCTCGGGCAGGCTCATCAATTTCTGGGTCAACGAACATGACGTTTCACATCCTGCCGGATGCAATCCCCTGCTCATCATGGACGTCTTCGAACATGCGTTCATGCTGGATTATGGTTTGAAGCGGGCAGACTACATCGAGGCTTTTTTCAAGAACATCAACTGGTCCGCTGCCGACTCGCGAGTAAAATAAGAGGGCATCATCTTCCTTGTAGTGGGTTGAATGACGCCGTTCAACCCTACTCCGTTCAAACGAGGGAGAGACACAAGCGGCTGCCTATCGTACTTCCCGAAAAAATATTTTTTAGAGAAAAGGAGAGCACACCAATGTTAAAGACCGATCAGAACCTGATGGACGCTTTTGCCGGAGAATCGCAGGCAAACAGGAAATACCTTGCCTTCGCCAAAAAAGCCGAGGAAGAGGGCTACGCGCAGGTGGCAAAATTGTTCCGCGCCGCTGCGGCAGCAGAAACGATTCATGCCCATAACCATCTGAAGGGTATGAGCGGCATCAAGTCAACAAAGGAAAACTTGATGATGGCCATCAGCGGCGAAACCTATGAGTTCCAGAAGATGTATCCCCAGATGATCACCGACGCAAAGACAGAGGGACAGGATTATGCCCTTCGAAGCTTCAGCCTGGCGAACGAAGTCGAGAAGGTTCACGCGGCGCTCTACAAACAGGCACTCCAGAGTCTGGGCCAAAACACCACTGCCGACTATTATGTATGTTCGGTCTGCGGTTTTACCGCCGAGGGGGATGCTCCGGACGAGTGCCCCGTCTGCAAAGCGCGGAAACAAGCGTTCCATAAGGCCGAATAGCCTGTAAACGTCCGCGCCCTCGCAGTTACGCTGCTGCACCATTCCTATATCCATTCCGACAGCATGCGCAAAATCTGCTAATCTATCGGGGGGCGAAGAATCATTCTCGCCTCCCCTTTTCATTTTCAAGATCGCGTGCGAGGTCACGCATTTGTCTTTATGATTTTTGCTCTGTTCTCAATTGTGGTATGCTAACAAAAAAGCCGGCATGCAATGGAACATGCCGGCTCAAGGAAGGATAGACAGCGATCTCTCAAATCGCTGTTTCTCCGCGTTCTCCTGTTCTGATCCTGACAATCTCTTCAATCTTCGAAATAAAGATCTTACCGTCTCCGATCTTGCCGGTCCGTGCCTTTTCCTCGATCGTGGAAACGACCTTGTCTACCATGCTGTCCGCTATGACCAGCTCTATCTTGACCTTCGGGATAAAGGAAATATCATACTCCGCACCCCGGTAGAGCTCCACGTGGCCCTTTTGCCTGCCAAACCCCTTCACTTCGGTCACGGTCATGCCCTGGATGCCCAGAGCGTTCAGCGCGTCCTTTACTTCGTCAAGTTTGAAAGGTTTGATGATTGCTTCGATCTTTTTCATAGTGCCTCCCTCCCAGTAACAGTTCAAAGTTCATAGTGCACGGCGCCAGGTAGGATTTCTCTATTGTGCGCCACTGGCTGCCTTGCCCTGCATAGCATCTGTAGCCTTCTGTGACAATACTGTCGTCCTGCTAATTGTACGCACGCTCGCCGTGTTCGCTCTCGTCGAGGCCGATGGTTTCCTCTTCCGCGCCGACCCTGAGTCCGACAGTCACTTTGATAATCATGAAGATCACGAACGTCATAACACCGCTGTACACGAGCGTTACGAGTATGGCAACGATCTGCGTCCAGAGCTGTCCTGGATTGCCGTAGAGAAGGCCTTTCCCAGCTTCGTTGATCGCCGGATCGGCGAAGACGCCGGTCAAGAGAGCTCCCACGGTCCCGCCAACGCCATGAATGCCGAAGGCGTCGAGCGTATCATCATATCCGAACTTGGGTTTCATCATTGCGACGGTGAAGAAGGGGATAACGCCCGCGGCAATACCGATCACCAGTGCGCCGCCAATATTAACGAACCCAGCCGCCGGTGTAATCGCCACGAGGCCGCCGACCGCGCCCGAGGCAAGGCCCAGGACTGTCGGCTTGCCCGAGTGTAGCCACTCGACAGCCATCCATGAGAGCGCCGCCATTGCGGTTGCCGTGTTGGTATTGATGAAGGCGGCTCCCGCAAGGCCGTTTGCGGCAAGCGCAGAGCCGGCGTTAAACCCGAACCACCCGAACCAGAGGAGGCCGGCGCCGGTCACGACCAGGGTCAGGTTGTGAGGGATGATTGCCTTGTCTTTTCGTCTGCCTAAAACGAGGGCTCCCACGAGTGCAGCGATACCTGCGTTAATATGAACCACCGTGCCCCCCGCGAAATCCAGCGCCCCCTTGGACTGCAGAAAGCCTCCGCCCCAGACCCAATGCGCAACCGGAAGGTACACGACGGTGAACCATAACACCGTAAAGACGATCCAGGACGAGAACTTCATACGCTCGATGTAGGCACCGCTCGCCAATGCCACGGTAATCGCGGCAAACGTGAGCTGGTAGGCGATAAAAATGTACTCGGGGATCGTTTTTGCCCCATCAGCAATACTGTTCGGCCCGATACCGTTCAAGAACAGCCGCGATGCGTTGCCGATAAGCCCGCGGATATCACCGACAAAGGAAAAGGAATAACCATAGATGATCCAGAGCACGCTTACGATGCAAAACGTCACGAACGTCATTGCCATCGTGTTCAGCGAATCCTTGCGCTTTGCAAGGCCGCCGTAAAACAGTGCTAAACCGGGAATGGACATGAGCATAACGAGGGCGGTTGCTACGATCATCCACGCAGTGTCTCCAGTGTCGATCTTCGGCGCCGGTGCCGGGGCAGGAGCCGCTGGGGCTGCCGCAACCGGTGCAGACGTTGCCGCCTCCTGCGCCGTTGCCAGCACCGGTGCGCAAAGTGCTGCGACCACCAGTAATAGTGCTGTTATAACAAGGGATCTTGCAAATACCGCTTTCATGGATACGTTCCTCCTTTTTTCGATGAAGCCATGGTTAGTTGCTATACAGATGATATAAAGCAAGGCACATGCCAAAAAATGAGACAAGAATATGAAACAACAATCACCTTGATTTCATTGCACCATTTTTTCATTGCATATTGATTAAACGCATGCCTGCTCGTTAATCACGCGGTTAAGGAAGATTCAATTTTAGGCACATGACCAAAAGGTGGGCATTTATTTTTCTTCTGCAACTCACAACACTGGCTGCCCTGATATACTTATAAAAACGTTTCTTGCAGGAGAATAAGCAGACGTTCGACCTTTCTAACTCAAACAAGTATAACAAAACCACTCGGGCTGAGGAAAAGGAGGTTATCGCGGAAGAACATCCGCGGTCTCCCCCCTGCCCCGAAAAATATTTACGAGCCATGTAACGTCACTGTTGAGATGAAGTAACTCTCGGCCGCTCTGGAGGAACGATCTTAAACCCATTAGAACCATGACGAGGGGGTCACCCGTGATTAAGACAAGAAAGATCCGAAAAGTCATAAAAAGCAAGCCCACACTCGAAGGCGCCGGAGTGCATCTCAAGCGGGTATTCGGATACAGCGAAGTCCCGCTGTTCGACCCGTTTCTCCTGCTGGACGATTTCCGCAACACCGATCCTTATCTTTACATCAAAGGATTTCCCTGGCACCCCCATCGGGGGATCGAGACGATTACTTATGTATTAAAGGGTGACGTCGAGCACGGCGACAGCATGGGGAATAAAGGCGTCATCACCTCCGGCGACATGCAGTGGATGACGGCTGGAAGCGGCATCATCCATCAGGAAATGCCTCAAGGGAACGACGAAGGTGTGATGGAGGGATTTCAACTTTGGGCCAACCTGCCGAAAACGCACAAGATGATGGACCCGCGGTACCGCGATATCAAAAGTGCGCAGGTGCCGGAGGTGGTTATGAAAAGCGGTGCTCGGGTCAAGGTCGTCTGCGGGACCGTTGAGGGAAACCAGGGCCCGGTAAGAGACATTGTCATTGATCCGGAATATCTCGACATTACGCTCCCCGCGCTCACGGAGTTCGTCCATAAAACACCGCGCGGCCACACCGTCTTCGCCTATGTCATCGGGGGCAAGGGCGTCTTCTGCAATGAGAAAAATCCCTTTGCCTATACCACCGAGGGAGTAAACTATTTCGACATGGAACGCGACTTCTACATCCACAACGGAACGGTGGTCCTCTTCGACGACGGCGACCAAGTGACAATAGCGGCCCAGGGCGAACCCCTTCGTTTCCTGCTCATCTCAGGAAAGCCCATCAACGAGCCTGTGGCCTGGTACGGACCGATAGTCATGAACACGGAAGAAGAACTGCAGACCGCCTTTGAAGAATACCGGAACGGAACATTTATCAGGCAAAGGAACAGCGGATGATGGTCTGTAATAAGGCCAAAATCTGTACAGGGGCGGCAAGCTCTTGAATTACTCTGCTTTCTGGGGTGAAAAATTCTGAATGTCGACAAGATATGGGGGAACGAATGGCTTTCATGGCAACGGAACCGGAACTGCTTACAGACAACCCCTTCAAGCTCATCGGAGCGGACTGGATGCTCGTCACGGCTGGCACGTCGGAGACGTTCAACACCATGACTGCGAGTTGGGGAGGTATGGGAATACTATGGGAGCGAAAGGTCGCCTTCTGTTTCATCCGTCCCACACGGTACACATACGAGTTCATCGAGAAGTATCACGGTTTCACACTTTCCTTCTTTGATGAGCGTTATCGCAAAGCCCTGAGTTTCTGCGGCTCCCATTCCGGCAGAGATACGGACAAGATCAGGGAAACAGGGCTTACAACGGTGACAGCTGATGATTTTGTTTATTTTGACGAGGCGAGGATCGTGTTGGCTTGCAAAAAACTTTACTACCAGGACATAAGCCCGCAAAGCTTTCTGGATAAGAAGATTGAGGCCCTGTACCCGCTGAAGGACTACCATCGGATATATGTCGGCGAGATCATGAAGTGTTATATGAAAAAATGAACGCTTCGGAAAGCTCATTATTGAGGCTGGCCTAAAGGGGTAGGACCGCTGCTGATAGGGATCCGGACAGCAGCGCGTTCGGAATTCCTGGCATCTGTTTTTATTTTTTTGATTTGTGATACTCGACGCTTACTTCGTAAGCAATGCTGGCATGGCCCAGACGGAGGCTCTCGCTTTTACCGTTGCAAACGATCTTACCGGCGACCGACTTTTTACGACTTTTCACGAGACCGGTAACGACCGACGTCAGGTCGAAGCCGCCGTTGGTACACTCTTCCCGCATGCAGTCCATGTGAAAACATGCATAATCGGTCGGAAGAAAATGGACTGTGCGCTTCATAAGCACGGGGTCGGATGTTCTCTGGAGATAGGTCATACGAAGTATGATACTCGAAACAGTGGGCATACGATCCGAAACCAAGCCTGCCGCCAGCATGGCGCTCTTCTTCAGCTCCTGCTTTTCCATGTAATTTTGTTTATTCGTCACGATTCCTTTTTTCAAAGCCATTGGATTTTGTGAAAAAACAGCGCACCATAACCTTTTTTTATGGTCTCAATAACTAAATTATACCATATAATCACATGTTAGCGACGCAAAGTCAATATTTGATTGCCTGAAACTGGAATTATTCAATTAATTATTGCAAAAAAAAACATTCATTCATCACTATATTGCACACCTCTGCCCATTCGTTTAATAGTACGTGGGTTTTTTGATTGAATCTCCCGGCTTAATGACCCTCATAACGACCATTCTCGTCGCACCGAATTACCTTTCTGTTTAAAATGAACCATTCATTTTGATATCTCAAATCGCTCCTGACTTACTAATGCGTTGCTTATATCTGGCCCGCTATTTGCTTGATTATCAACGGAAGGTTTTTTTCGGGTTCTCTTTCGCACGAACTAATATTGCGCAGGCTGCTTGAACGAATGGAAGTCGACAAAACCTCCATATTCAGCATTTGCAGAACTTAGAAATTGAGGGACTTTCGGATTCAATTCAAAACAGGGTGCATCTTCTCAGCGCCGCTTCAGCTTTTTTTCACCGGCATGCTCGATCCGTACTTTGTACTCAAAACTTTTCTATATATAATCTTCCCTTCTCACGACGCCGGAAATTGTCTCTCCCCTCAGGAAGCGTATTATATTTTCCATGGCCCGACGTGTGCTCTCTTCGTTCATACCGGGGACAATTGCTGAATTGTGCGGCGAGCCGATCACATTGGGCAGCGTAAAAAAAGGGAAGGTCGTTTTAAACTCGCCATGCGTAAACGGTTCGAACCACCACGCGTCGATGCCTGCCCTGAATGCGGGGTGGCCGGCAAGGTGCTGATAAAGCGCCGCCTCGTCGATGATGTCTCCGCGCGCGACGTTAACGAGTATCGCGTCGCTCTTCATCCATTCCAGCTCGCGCTTTCCGATCATACCGCGCGTCGATTTCGTAAGGGGAATCGATAGGACCACGACGTCCGACTCCGAGAGAACGTACCGAAGGTCCCTCGAAGTGCCGATAAAGTCGACAGGCTCATCGGTCTTTCCGCTCGTATTGAGCGCCAGGACCCGCATTCCCATCCCCCTCATTAACCGGGCCGTTGCGCGGCCGATTCCGCCGAAACCGATTATCACGCACGCACTTCCGCTCACCCTGCGGTTGAGCGCCGATTGATTGAAGGCGCCCATGGCCATATTCCTATGCTCCCGCACAAGGTTTTTGGCCAATGCAAGCACCATGGCAAGCACGTGTTCGGCCATGGGCTCGGCGTAGGCCCCAACATTGCTGGCGATGGTGATGCCCGCAGGGAGTTCCGCATACGGCACGTGGTCTGCGCCTGCGGAAAGAAGCTGGAGCAGCCTTACGTTCTTTAGCAGGCGGAATTCGCTCGGCGTCACTTCCCTCGGCAGGTTCCAGGCCAGAAGCGCTGCAGCGCTGACAAGAGTCTGCTCCCTCAGACCCGCAGGCATGTCGTTGAGAAATGACACGTTAGCAATATCACCTGCGATCTTTTTCAGGAACTCACGCCGTTCTTCGCTGACCCGGTAGGTTACGATAAGGTGGGGTTTATCCATTTTTACCTCGGACGTGATACTTAAGTTTCTTTGAAGTTGAATGCTCTGTTTAAAACGTAGCACAGCCCGACGAGATGTCAACTCATCGATACGAGGTATAATCTGAGTAGGGAAATTAAGAAAAGCCGCCAACTGCAGAGGCCCAGAGAAATTCAAATTTCTTAAAAAGGGAAAAGCGAGCGGGCGGCAGTGAACCCGATCGGTGTTGCCTCCGTCAATAAGTTCACGAAAAATATCGGCTGAAGGCAACGCCGCCAGACTGGTCCCGAAACGAAATAGCAGGGAAGAACCATCCCTTTATTACAAGGGAAACTGAGATGCCCGAGTTGCCTGATATTATCATATACCTCGAAGCGCTTCAAAACCGCATTCTTCACAAGCCGCTCCTCCGGGTACGCATATCCCACCCCTTTCTGCTGCGCACGGTGGAGCCCCCCCTTTCGGCAACGGAAAATAAGCACGTCCGGATGCTTCGACGCATCGGCAAGCGCATTTGCATAGGGCTTGAAGAAGAACTGTGGCTCGTGATTCACTTGATGATAGCCGGCCGGCTTCACTGGCGAAAGACCGGCGCTGCGTTTCGCGGAAAAAGAGATCTTGCTGCTTTTGACTTTCCCGGCGGCACCCTGATCCTCACCGAGACAGGGACAAAAAAGCAGGCGTCGCTCCACATCGTCCGGGGAGAGGACGCCCTTCGCGCCCTCAACCCCGGCGGGATCGATATTCTTTCAGCCGACGGGGAAACGTTTTCCAGAACCCTGACGAGAACTAATCATACCCTTAAGCGTGCGTTAACCGATCCCCACCTGTTCAGCGGCATCGGCAATGCCTACTCTGACGAAATCCTTTTCAGGGCGGGCTTGTCTCCCGCAGCCTTGACGCAGAAGCTTACGCGGACGCAGACAGAACGGCTTTTTGAAGCGGCAAGAGAGACGCTGATTGAGTGGATCAACAAGCTTCGCCAGGAAGCCGGGAAGGAGTTTCCCGCGAACGTCACCGCCTACCGCGAGGATATGGCGGTCCACGGCCGTTATCGCCTGCCCTGCCGTATATGCGGTTCTCCGATTCAGCGGGTCCGATATGCGACCAACGAGTCCAATTACTGCCCGCGGTGCCAGACCAACGACAGGCTGCTCGCTGATCGTGCTTTGTCGAAGCTGCTGAGAACAGACTGGCCGAAGACCATCGAAGAACTCGAGAAACGTCACAAAATATCGGTGTAATACCGGACCCGGGATTCCGTGATTCCTCACGCTCATCGGGCAAAATTATCGTACGATAAGAAAACCTGCCATTTTGCCTCATCTGCGCAGGACGGAGGGAAAGAATTCGTTATTTTTTGCAGCCGCTTTCGTCTGGACGTTAACCGGCTTCGCCGACTTTCTTTCCTTTACATTCGTACCTTGATATGCTAAAAATTCCTCATGAAATCCCTGTATTTGACGGCAGGAGGATTGCTCCTTTTGCTGTTTTTGTCTTCCGCGTACGCAGTAACCCCCTCCTTTTCCGGATTGACCATTACCCGGATCGACATTCAAGATGACTATGGCCACCCCTTGAAGACGCCCGACCAGGTCCTGCAGCTCCTCGGCCTCAAACCGGGCGACCAATACTCCGGCCCGGCCATCCGCCAAGGGATTTCATTGCTCTATTTCAAGGGAACATACAAGGACATCCGCGTCGAGGCCTTCCCCGACAAGGGAGGAGTACGGCTCACGTATGTCCTCGTGCCGATCACCGTCGTGCGGAAAATGGTCATAGCGGGGAATTCGTCGATATCAACCGATGCCATCAGGGACGCCGTTCCGCGGATCGAGGGCAAGGAGCTGCACGAAGAAAAATTTCCGTCGCTGAGGGCCGACATCCTTGCGCTGTACCAGACCGAGGGTTTCTACGATACGGTGGTAACCTTTCGGACCGAGGCCCTCGATGAACCTCACCAGCTGGCGCTGCATATCGACATCACCGAAGGAGTTCCGACGCTCATTGGGGCGATCGATTTCGTCGGAAACACGGTGTTCCGGGACAAAGACCTCACAGCCGTCATGAAAAGCCGCGTGGGCGGCCGGCTCAGGCGCGACCTGCTGCTCGATAGCGACCTGGAGGCGATCCGGAAGAAATACTCGGACGCCGGCTATCCTGCTGCCAAGCCGGGACCCGTGGACATCAGCTTCCGCAACCGGATGGCCTATGTCCGCATTTTCGGTGTTGAGGGACCACGCGTGATCGTACGTTTTACCGGCAACCAATCGATCAGCGCGAGCACGCTGAAGCAATCCCTCCTCATCTGGTCGGAACACGATGTGTCGAGCGATGTGGTCGACAGCAGTGCGGACAAGATAAAACGTCTGTATGAGGAAAAAGGCTACCCCGATGTGACCGTGGACATAAAAAAGAGTGAGGGGCCAGGAATGCTCAACCTCGAGTTCGCCATCAACGAGGGGCCGCACGTCAGCGTAGGCAAAATTACTCTCCAGGGGAACCGCGTGTTCACCGCCAGGGAAATAAAGGGCCAGATGGCCTTGCGCGAACCGGGATGGTTCCGGTTCCCTCCGTTCCGGAAAGACCTTCTGGACAAGGACATCGACAATCTCCGGGACCGGTATCTTGAAGCGGGCTACCTCTCGGCGACCATAAAAAGCACCGTATCATTCAGTCCGGACCGGCGAACGGCGGATATCTTGATCGAGATCACCGAAGGAACCAGGACCATGACAGGCAGCGTGACCTTCGAGGGCAACAAGGTTTTTACTTCGGCGGACCTTCTCGGCAAGCTGGAACTCAAACCCGGCGCACCCTTCAACGATCGCCTGCTCGACGAAGACAAGTACCGCATCCTCTCTG
This sequence comes from Nitrospirota bacterium, assembly GCA_963769335.1. GTDB lineage: Bacteria > Nitrospirota > UBA9217 > UBA9217 > UBA9217 > JAJYKN01. The sequence goes on from CAVYLT010000063.1 coordinate 115,814, forward strand.
CCTATACAAACAAGGGGTATCTTTATGCCGGGGTAGAGGTGGAGAAGAGTCCAGCCTACGGCGCCATCGACGTACGCTACCGGATCACCGAGGACCGTCCTGTACGCATCGGTAAAATAATCCTGCGGGGAAATAGCCGCACCCACGACGCCGTCATCATGCGCGAGTTGCTCGTTAAGCCCGGAGATGTCTACGATTACGGAGCCATTCTTGCGAGCCAGCAGCGAATCTATCACCTGGGCTACTTCAGTCTCGCCAAGTTCGAGCCCCTCCATCCCGGCGAGAAGGAATATGTGAAGGACATGCTCCTTACCGTCGACGAGCGGCCCGCGGGGGCCGTTGAAGTCGGCGCAGGCTACGGCGACCTGGACAGAATCCGCGGCTATGTGGAGCTGTCGCACCGGAACCTTTGGGGGACCGCCCGATATACCAGCCTGCGGTTCGAGGAGAGCAATATCCTCAAACGGGCGATATTCAATTTTCAGGAACCCTGGCTGTTCAACCGTGACATGGACGGCAAGTTCAGCCTTGTGTGGTCAGATTCCGAAAAGCTGAATTCTGATACCCGGGAGCTGTATTACAAGACGCGCAAAACGTCCGCCTCATTCGGCGTCGAAAAATCCTATGGCAACCTCAAGCCCTCGCTCACGTACCAGTTCGAGAACGTCGTCAATTACAACGTGCTGCAGGCTGCGCAACTCACGCCGGAAGACAGCGGACGGGTTCTCGTCAGCAGCCTGAGCCCCGCCCTGCTGCTGGACCTGCGCGACGATGTATTCAATCCTCATCGGGGCGCGCTCTACGGCATCACCCTGAAGGAAGCGCTCAGTGCACTGTGGTCCCAGACCGACTTCAGCAAAGTCACGGTCCAAGGAAGCTGGTTTTTGCCCGTGAACACTTCGGTTGTCGCTCTTTCGGCGCGCGCCGGCACGGTGTGGCCTTTCCGCGGAACAACGGAGACGCCGCTCCACGAGCGTTTCTACGTGGGCGGCAGTACGACGGTTCGCGGCTTTACCCAGGACTCCATCGGCCCCAGTTCCGTTGACGCTAACGGCGACGTGATACCGCAGGGCGGCCAGAGCATGGCAATCCTGAACCTCGAGCTGCGGATCAATCCCGGAGAAGGACTCGGTTTCGTGGTTTTCACCGACGCCGGCAATGTCTGGCCGAAGCAGGAGATCAATCTCGCCGACCTCCGCGCCTCCTACGGCGCCGGCATCCGCTATGGCACTCCCATCGGCCCCTTGCGGATCGACTACGGTCAAAAGATCCGTCGCTTGCCCGGTGAAAGCCCGGGGGAAATCCATTTCAATATCGGGAATACGTTCTAAAATAATAGTACAGGTATAAAAGGAGAAGCCGACCGTTCCTTCACTCTGTACTCCCTTGCCGGAACGTGGTATTATTGAAGGCGAACACGAGTATCGCAGGCCGGGCGAAAGTGCCTGACTCACGCGAGAGGTTTTCTAATCATGAAGGTACACAGAAAGATCATAGCCCTTGTTGGTCTGGGGATGGTTTTGATCGTGACCATCACTCTAGTCGCCCTCAAAGACATCAGCGGGGCCCTTTCCCTGAGCACGCAGGGAGTGGGAGAGCTGTTTGCAAAAGACCAGCGGATCGACGAAATAGAAAAGAACGTGGTAGGCATGTCGCTCGCGGTCCGCGATTTCAGGGAGACCGGGAACAATGGTCACCGGAAGCCTTACGAAGCCGCACGTTTACGAGTACACGAATCGTTGACCGGCAATCGAGAGTTTGTTCTCTCGCCGGATGAGGCGAAGATTTTCGCGCGGCTTTCAGACGATATTTATGCCCTGGAACGCGCTTCGGAGCGGATTTTCTCGCTGGAAGACCTTCCTGCCAAGAACCGCGTTGCCGCAAATGCGCTCGTGCGCGCCATTGACGTCCTGATCGCATCCATAGAACAGGATATCGACCGTTACCGGGAGCAGAACGTCAGACAGATGGGCGAAATCGCCCTCCTGCTCCGGACGAACAGGATACACGCAAATGATTATTTACTGTTGATCCTTGTTGCATCGGCCACCTTCCTCCTCTACCTCGGGATTTATATCCATCGAAAGATTTCCGTTCCCCTGGACGGTCTGTGGAAAGGCGCGACGCAGATCAGCCAGGGAAATCTCGAATACCGTATGCAGTTCCAGGGAACAAGCGATATCGGGCAGCTGGCGGAACGTTTTAACGAGATGGCCCGACAGCTCCGGCTCTCTTATACCGAATTGGAGAAAAAACTGCTCGACCGCACGAATGAACTGGCGGCCATCGATTCCGTCGCCCTCACCCTGAGCCAAGCGGGCAACCTCAAGGATATGCTGACGAAGTCCCTGGGCCAGATTCTGGACAGCCTCGCGGGGCTGGACCCGAAAGGCGGCATATTCCTTTCCGAGCCTGACGGAGAGACACTCCGCCTCGTGGCCTCCCGGGGGCTGTCGCCGGACTTCGTCCAGAGCGAGGCGACGATCAGGATCGGTGAATGCCTCTGCGGGATCGCCGCCCAAACCGGCGAGATCCTGTACACGGAGAAAGGCTGCGAAGACCCTCGCCACACGCGCTGCCTCGGCAGCGGTGAGCATGCCCACATCATTATCCCGATCAAGTCGCGCGGGATCGTTCTGGGAGTCATTTTTCTGTACCCCCGGAAGCAGTTCACGTTGAAACCCTCGGACCTCCAGATGCTGGACACCATAGGCGCGCAGCTCGGCCTGGCTGTCGAAAACCTCAGGTTCTACGCCGAGGTCAAGGAGTCGAGCGAAAAATTCTGGGACCTTTTCGAGAACTCCCGTGACATCCTTTTTACCATGGATTCCGGCGGCACCCTAACGGCCGTGAACAAGGAGGCTGAGAAATTCAGCGGATACACGAAGACCGACCTTATCGGTAAAAGTGTTTTGGATTTCCTGACGCCCAAAGGCGCGGAGACCGTGAAACGCATGCTCGACGGCGAAGGATTGACTGTGCGCCAGGTGATTGAATTTGAGGTGATCAAGCGGGACGGCAGCCACTCGTTCGTCGAGATGAGCGCACGGAAACTTTCTAAAAACCGGAGGCCGTCGGGGTTCCAGGTTTCGGCCCGCGACATGACCGAACAAAAGCTGATGCGGGAGAAGCTTCTCACGGCGGAACGGCTCGGGGCCATCGGCGAGGTCGTGATTACCGTCCGGCATGAGATCAACAATCCACTTACAACAGTCATCGGCAATATCGAACTGCTCCTGGAACGCTACGGAGAAAAGGACGACGACCTCAAGACGCGGTTGGATACCGTACTGAACAATTCGCTCCGCATCGCAGAGATCGTCCAGAAGCTGCAGGCAATCAAGCGGGATAAGGTCGTAGAGTATGTCAAGGGCATCGCAATGACGGACCTGAAACAAGAGTAAGCCGGGAGATTATGAAATCGGGGGTCAACAATTTACTCGCGCACGGTGCCTGCGTTTTCTGTTCCTCGACGTCCGTGCGTTTCGCTCGCACGTGCTCATTCATCGCTATTCTGACTGCTTTTCTTTTCTGCGGCCCCCTACCCGGAGAGGCCGAACTCGTTGACCACATTGTTGCAGCCGTCAATAACGAGGTGATCACAGCGAGCGAGCTGGCCCAGGTGGTTGCGTTGAATAATCAGCTTGGCGGCGCCGGTGGTCAGGACGTCTCTGCCCTGCGAACAGAAACGCTCAATGGCCTGATTACACGGCTGTTACTCGTACAGGAAGCCCGGAGGCTCCGCTTCGTCGAGGTTACCGACCAGGAGATCAACGGGGAACTCGAAAAACTCAAAAAACGGTTCCCCTCCGAGGCGGCATATGCCGCCTTTTTAAAAACACAGGACTTGACCGAGCAGGAGCTCGCCCGTTTGCTCGGGGAACGACTTCTGGTCGAGCGGTTCGTGGAAAAGAAAGTGGGCCTTTTCGTCCGCGTAAGCCCTGACGAGGCTCAGGCCTACTTCGACGCCCACCCTGCTGAGTTTCAAGGCAAGCGTTTTCAGAATGTCCAGAAAGCAATTACAACCTATCTTATGGATCAGAAGACCGGTCAGCACCTTGACCAGTACGTGTCCGAACTGCGCGCCAAAGCGGACATCCGGATCAACCCGTTGGAGCCGAGATAACCAGGCACACAGAACGGGCTAGCCGGGCCGGGAACAATAAGAGTTCGTTCAACTGACATCATCGGATCCGCATTCTCTCCTCATTCTGGATCCGCGGAAAGAAGCGTTTTCCCTCCATCCAGTTATTCATTCATCCAGACCTTTCTCTGATTTCCTCTGCGGTATAGCGGTATAATAGATATAACTTTTATGGATATGAACAAGGAAGCTTCATGAAGATAACGCTGGCAACGCTTTATGCCCTTGTCCTTCTCGCCGTCTCGGCGGGCTGTACGCTGGTGAAGGTTTCCGTCGGCGAAGAAGTGCAGCCCTTCACCGAAACGGTGGTCGCAGGCGAGGGCCGCGACAAAATCCTGCTCCTCGATATATCCGGTTTCATCTCATCGGGCAACGAGAACGGCACTTTTTTCGGCGGCAAAAAGAGACCGGGATTGCTGGCACAGGTGCGGGAACAATTGGACCGCGCGCGGTCTGACCGCGCGGTAAAAGCCGTGCTGCTCCGGATCAACAGCCCCGGCGGCGGGGTGACTGCATCCGACGTACTCTATCATGAGCTAAATAAGTTTAAACGTGACACGGGCTTGCCAGTCCTTGCCCACATAATGGACGTGGGGACCTCGGGGGCCTACTATACTGCCCTCGCGGCGGACTTGATCACGGCACAGCCGACGAGCGTGACCGGCAGCATCGGCGTGATCATGTACAGTTTTGATGCCGTGGGTTTGATGCAGAAGATCGGGCTCCAGACAGTCGAGATATCCTCGGGCAGCCGGAAGGGCATGGGTTCCCCTTTTCGCCAGCTCGCGCCGGAAGAGCGTGCCATTTTTCAAAACGTGATCGACAGCCTCCAGGGACGGTTCGTGAAAACAGTAGCGGAATCGCGAAAATTGCCTCTGGAAGCAGTAAAGAAGCTTGCCGACGGCCGCATTTACACGAGCCAGGAAGCGCAGGCAGCAGGCCTCATCGACAACATCGGTTATCTCGACGATGCCGTTAACCTGCTGCGGAATCTGGCTCACCTCGAAAAGGCTTCCGTCGTCACCTACATACGCCCGGGAGAATACCGCGCTAATCTGTACTCTCTTAACTTTGTCAACATTGACATGGGAGAGGTCATGGGGCCGGGAGCGCACTTCCTCTACGTCTGGTGGCCCTGACGTCATACTGTTTGGGAATGAGCAAACAGAGGTACGGTCCCCTTTCGGGCAAACCGCTTCGATTCAGCAGCAACAGCACAGCGGACATCTTTTTTTGAAAAAAGCGGCCGGTTGTTCTTGCAGACCTTCTCTCCGTTGCCGAGAAAGCAGTATCAGCGTGCTGCTATACGTGCCCCTGTTCGCTCTCACTATCCGCTTCTTGCGTTCTGTTCACCAGCAGACGGATTCGCAGGATGATGAACCATTCGTAAGAGCAAAAAGCATATCATGACGATTGACATGACCGCTGCGACTATGTTATGGTTGATTTCGAGAGAGAGGAGGTACTCATGAAAAAAGCATTAATCCTGCTCATCGCCGTACTGGCATTCATGGTGACGGCCCCAACACCCGGACCTGCGGAGGAGGAACTCTTCGATACACAGGCGGCAACGCAGCATCTCGATCAGGGTATCTCCTATCTGAAAGCAAAAAATTTTGATTCCGCCATCAAGGAATTCGAGGCAGCCGCAGATATTAATCCGGATGCTGAAGCGTACTATTATCTTGGTTATGCCTATTATCTCAAAGGCAGGACCGGAGACAGAGAAAGCAGGAGCAAGTCGCGGGAATATTTCGATCAGGTTTATGAAATAGATCCGAACTTCTCGCCCTCTCGGTTCAAACCCGCGGAGCAGGTTCCGGCCCAGGCGAAACAGCCGGAACAGACCACACAGCCGGAGCCGGCATCTCAAGCGACGCAGACACAACCCGGCCCGGAGCCACAGGAGCAGCAACAGCCGGCACCTCCTGCGGACCAGGCGAAGTAGCGGTCCATCAACCGTCCTGATCGGGTCCGCCCGATCAAGTAGGGCAATCCGCAACGCCAGTAAGTCACAAAAAAACCCCGGTGTGTTTCATAACCGGGGTCGAGAATAGATTACGGGACTGAAATGATTATAATTTCACGACATTGGTCGCATGCGGACCTTTCGGCCCGGAACTCACTTCGAATTCAACGTCCTGATTAGGCTGCAAGGACTTGAATCCTTCACCTTGAATAGCTGAAAAATGCACGAAAACATCCGTGCCTGTATCCTGGGTAATGAATCCATAGCCTTTGGCATCATTGAACCACTTTACCTTGCCCTTCACCAAACAATTATCCTCCTTTTCTGCAAAATCCCAGAACAATTCATAACCCTGGGGCCCAAACGGCGCCGGATCGACAACCCCATCACCGCCCAAACACTACAACCTTATCAAAAAGTTTTTTTTGTGTCAAGCGTTTTCAGGATGGTATTCACTGGCATAACAGCCATTTCTGTCATCTGCCCGCGTGCAAGCTCGGCAGCCGTCTTACCGCCCCGTGAGCGTTTCCAGCTCAGCAAGCAATTGGAGTGCTTCATCTCTGTCTTGCCCGCAGGTATCCGACATTTGATAGGAACGGCACACCGCCGGCCGGTCCGGCATGCCGTAAATCATGCAAAGGTTATTCTGCGTCAATTGTATGCACCGGACGCCTGCAGGTTTTCCCCGGGGCATGCCCGGGATGTTCGACGAGAGAGAGGGTGCGATACAACAGGCACCGCATCCGGCACGGCAAAAAGGTCTTTGCGAGTGGGGGTTTGTCTTCATGAGAGAAGAACGGCCTTCGCCCGTGGCTGGGTTCCAGGACCAGACCTGCAGCGAGAGCGGGTAATCACCGGACCATGAGCTGCTGCTTCTTGAATGAGATGAGGCTTTTCCCGGACCGCATTGTTGTCCCACAGCAAAGAATCGTCGACACACCCCTGGTTGCCGATCACGGCGATGGCGGTCCGCTCGGCGCCGGGAATGGCAATCGGTTTCAACCCCATCTTGAGGATCGTCTTTTTGATGTTTTCCACGTCCTTGGCAGTCGCTGAGTGGTGCAGTACGATGAGCACGCTGGAACTCCTGGAATTGCGCGTTGGTGGTGCCGGGTAGGAGCGGCGATAAGTTCTCCGAACGAACGGGCCGCCGGAAGTATTATTTTTTCTCTCCCCGTTCCCGCTTCCTGCGCACCGTAATGCTCTCGCCGGCGATACCCCAGTTATCGGTATCGATTTCTTCGATGACCACGACGGTGGTTTGCGGGTTCTTTCCCAGGATGTCATGGAGCATGGTCGTCACGCCCTGAATCAGCTTCGCCTTCTGTTCTGTCGTGGCGCCTTCCCTGGTTATTTTGATATTTACGTACGGCACAGGTACCCTCCGGAATGGTGATATGATGTCAGAGAAATGCGCTCAAAAAATCGTACCGCCGATATGCGCCATGGTCAGGCCTTTCGTAATCTCCCGTTTGATGTACACTTTGATCACATTCTGGTCGTCAGGGCTGATATGCACGAACTTGATGCCCATACCCGGCGTCCTCAACGGGCCTTCCCCTCGCTGGAAACTATAGAGCACCATTCCTTCAACCTTGAGCTGTAAGTCCTCCAGCAAGATCGTGATCGGAATCTGGAGCCCGACCGGCTTGGGTTTTGATGTACTAATGTACATGCCGTGCTCCGACAAGGCGGTGATGTAATCTCCGCTCCCGCTATAAGCAGCAGTTTTGCTGTCTCCGACGATCACGTTCAGCGTGGTATTGAGCCGGATATACTGGCGCGGTTGGGATTCCGTGGCCTTCTGTATTGCCGCATACAGCACATCGGGTTCCACCGGCTTTTGCAGATAGGCCGTACACCCTTCCTCCATGCAGGCGACCTTGACGGCCTGGTCTTTCGACGAGGTAAGTACAATGACCGGCACGGAAAAGGTCTGGGGATTCCGCTTGATCTTTTTCAGGAGTTCGACACCGTCCATCCCACCGAGGGTAATTTCTGTCAAGATCAATGCGGGATGGGCAACACTCATGATCTCCAGCGCATCTTCTGCTGTTTTTGCCGTATGGATATTGTATTCGAGACGTTGGAGCAGCATGCTTGTATAATACAGATGCGCGCTTTCGCCGTCGACAACCACGAGAAGGCGTTTCTCCCGGTCCCCGGATTTAATCGCTGCGTTTTGGAAGACGGTCTCTGCCATCGATTCACTCCCCCTTATAATCCCCGCGAGAGCCCATGCGACCCCACTTTCCCCCGGGTTTTTATATCGGTAATTTTATTTTATACCGTATGGCCAGCATCCGCAAGATGAAAGTTACGCCGATGCAGGCGCTGACGGCCGCAATGTCGCTCCCTCCGGCATGTATGGCGATCAAATAGGCCCACGCGCCCAGAAAGGCGCAGGTCGCGTAGAGTTCGGTCCGCTGGAAAACATAAGGGATCTCATTGCAGATAATGTCCCGCATCACACCGCCGAAAACACCCGTAATAACGCCGAGCAGGGAGGAAACGAAAGGAGCGCAGCCGAGCTGGTCTGCGAGCGAAGCGCCCGAGGCGCTGAACGATCCGAGCCCGAGGGCATCAAGCGCGAGCACAAAGTTTACGACATTTTTTTTGTTGAACAATTGCTCGATCCCCATCGTCGACACGATGGAAAGAGCAAGGAGCACAACAGCATATTCATAATGCTGTATCCAAAAGAGAGGGTGACGATCGAGTGTCAGATCGCGCAGGGAGCCGCCGCCGAACGCTGTGATCATTCCAACGGAGTAGACGCCGACGATGTCCATTCCCTTCTTTCTCGCCTCATAAATTCCCGTGAGAGCAAAAGCGATGATGCCGAGGACCTCGATCGTTTTCATGAGTGTGTTCATCAGATCACATCATTTCTCTTGGTATACTCTTCAGGGCTTACTTTAAAATCGAGGATCTGCCATTGGCCGTCGTGCCGAATAAGCGAAATTTGCATGTCCACCGATCCCGCCTCAAAATCGGCGCTCGCCGTATAATCAGCCGTTATCTCATAACCGCCCAGGGACAGGGTTATGTTCGAATCCCCGGATGAGCCTTTATACTCCTGGAACTTTCCCAGCTGTTGGAGCGATCCGAAGTAATCTTCCACGTCATCGTAATCGACCGACTCGCTAAACTCGGGACTGGCGCGTTTTTGGAGTTCCGTGATGTCCCAGTCGGCAACGATCGCCGGAAGGGCGGCGTCCACAAAGGCCTTGCTTTCCCTATCCAGCTTCTTTCCGAGGAGCGCTACGGAAGCTGTTGTTACGGCAATGACTATGATGAGTGCCAGAAAAACATAACCCAGAATCATGATCGTTTTTTTCATGGATGGCCGTCTCTCGCCGTTCAATCCGGGGGGTCCTTCTTGCTTAATAATATCACTGTTTATCGTTCGGCAGGGTATCGTACAATCGGGAAAGAGCGGCCCCTCGGGGCGCGGTGTAGATACGAGCGGACCAGGACAGGGGATGCGGCGCAAAACCTAGTGAACCAGGCCGTCAAGTTCATCAATCAGCCTTCCCGCACTCACCGGCTCATGCAGTGCCGCTGCCTTCGCCTCTTTCCACCTGCGCCGGAGTTTTTTCACCTTTTCGCCCCCTGCTTCTTTCTTCTTCAGAAGCCTGTCCAGAACCATCAGCCTGCCTTCGGCCGTGCGCAGATCTTTCCGAAAACTATGATACTTCACGGGATCGGACTTCGGGATCGAGAAATCGCCCTTTGTCTTCCAGATGTCGCCCAAATGGAGCCATGCGGCAAAAAAAGTCGTCTTGCCATCCGGCATCGGCACTATCTTCGAGGTGGCTTTAATGTCCGTTACCGCAAGACCCCTCTTACCCGCCACGATTTTCTGGCTGCCCGTGAACGGCTCCGCTCCCTGCGTATCGAAATATTTCCAGGTCACGCGTGCGACTTGCGTTTCCGAGTCATGGCAGCTTCCGCAGGAGCGGGACTTGCCGTAGGGATGCGCGACTTCCTCCACCTGCAGCCACGCAAGGTAATTGTTGTTGCCGGCCGGCACTCTGAACGTGCCGAGCAGCGCATAGGCATCGTGGGTCTCGCCCTTTGGCCAGCGAAACGTGAGGCCCGTCTTCGGGGCAATGGCTTCTTTGATGCCCCCGGCGCTATTCGGCCAGATCTTCGTCGGCATCCAACGACCGTTCTGGTCTTTGATCAGGATCGGCGGTTCCTGAGGGCCATAGTAGAGCGAATATTTTTTGAACGGATTCGGCTTGGAGAGGATCTCTCCCGGCCCCCAGGAAGTCATCTCATAGCCTCCGAGGACCTTCACGTGGCAGGCGGCGCAGGCAAGGTTTTTATGAACGCTCCCGGCCATTGCCTGTTCGACTTCAAGGTGACAATCCTGGCACGTTGCCATTCGCCCGATATGTCCCATACCGCCGGGCCCGGTCTCATGACAATCAACGCACTCGATTTTTTTGGCCACATGGACGTCTTCAGGAAGACCGGCCGGCTCAGAGAAATCCTTGCCGAGATAGCTGTCGCCGCGTCTCCGCTCCATGGTACCGGCATGACAGACGAATGTGCTTCGTCCTCCACCGGTGCAGTTTGACGACGGAGGGATGCGGCTGAACGCATGGACACCCTGCTCCCGCGTAGGTGCGTAGTGGCAATCAAGACAGCCCGCGTGGCAGAGATTGCATGCCTTCTGCTTGGCTATTGCCTGCGCATGTGAAAGGGGGAGATTGATCTGTTCAACGATCTTTTTTGTATTCTCGAAGGAGAACTTGCTGCCTTCCGCCCTGCCGACCGGCCGGGTGTCCGCGAATGACGGCCCTCAGTTATTCGGGCCGTGAATATCGTCCCAGACCCGCATGGAGCGTTGCCGGAAGTTCGCGCCCATGATGCTCGTGGAAAACTGCTTCACTTCCTCGGGATGGCACGAAGACTTGCCGCAGGTCTTCTGCGCAATGCGGGGATCGTACCCCAGGGTGAGAGTATTCCGGTCCTGATACAGGATCGTGCCGACATCATAATCGAGCGATCCGTCGGCAAGGCGCGGCAGCATGTTCCGCAAGCGGTCTTTTCCGGAAGGGAGAAGTTGATTGACATGGTTTATGCGCGGTATGATATTCAGATCATTGTCGAGCACGATGAGCTTGAGCAGGCCCTTGTGCGCCCAAGCGGGATTGTCGGAAAGGCCGTTTCCCAGGTGACAATCGCGGCATTCGGTGTTCGGATGGCGGGATTCCTTCTGCACTTGCGCGCGCGTCATCACGAACTGGGGGTAGCCGAGCTTTGTCATGCGGTCCTTGTCCGCGTGGCAGGAAACGCACCTGTCGCTCGACTGGTAGCCCGCGTAAAGAGAAAGGAAGAGCAGAACGATGGTAAGCTGGGCAAGAAGGATTGCCATGCCAGTTCTGCTGCCGAAGAATTTCCAGAGATTTCCAATAGACATAACATTGACAGAATACCACAAAAAAATAATTAACTAAATAGTATTTCTGTTTCAGGATTTGATTATCGCTCGTGACTTTGGGGAGGGACAGCATGCCGGTGCAATGCCGTCTTATTCACGGCGGTCATACCCAAACCCAAGGAGGCGTGTGCAGCCCATCTCAGAAGCGAAGAGAAGAGGGCCATTGCAGTAGAAGGCGGGGTCGCGGCGGGGATTCCGTAAAACCTATCCTGCCGTTCAGGGTTTTAGGCATGCCCGCGAGGATCAGGCAGAGCAAAAACCCGGTCATATTTCTGACATGAATCAGATGATCTTTCTGAATTTAAATATGGTCATATTCAAATACAATATTTTGCTTACCCAGAACGCATTAAAGGGCAACCGAAAAGACCTCTCCAACTGCAACGTCAAGGGAGCAACCATGTCGGTTACGAGACATTCATCGACATAGGTCTGATGGGTAGGGTCTTTATCATACCCTTTTTCTCCCGGAAGAATCGCAAGGAACAGCCCATTTTTTGCGAGCTTTCTGTCAATGGCTTGAAATGATTTCCGAAGGTCCGTCGTTTCGAGATGTTCGAGAACATTATCAGCAATGGCCGCCTTTATTGCTCCGTCGGGGATCGTATCGAGCCGCGTTATATCATCATGCTGCACCTGATAATTGCGTGTGCGGGCCGCTTCGACGAAAAAGGAATTAGAATCGATCCCTCGCGCCGTCACGCCCATTTTCCGGCAGAACGACAAAAACTCGCCATTGCCAAAGCCCAGGTCCCAAATTTCACTTACGGGGGAAAGTTCACGCAGAAAGCGGGGATATAAGAATTTTTCCAGATACAGTTTCCGACCGGGAAGAAATTTCCCTGTCAGGTATTCCCGGTAATTGCTATCGCTGGTCTTCATCGCCCCACTCCCCGATATGGCAAATATCACCTCACCATCCCCAAAAGCTCCATAGTATGTTTTTTCTTACATGAAGTCAATCCACCCGGCTTGCCAAAACCCGGCCTTGCACCCCGTTGCATCGATACGGTATAATACCCCGCTCATAGTCACTCGTTTCAACGCACAGCTTTTTTAAGACTCCCTGTTTCAAGCAGCCGAATTCGGGATAAAAGGGGAACGGGACGTGGCACAGCCGTGGCAAACGATAGATAGCGTTGAAACCCTGGACGGGCTCCTCGAACTGCGAAGGCGCGGCGAACGCGACTTCCTGATCATGATCAATAATCGCGTTCTGATGAACAGCAGCTTGAACCGGTCGGAAATCACACTCGGGGAACAGGCTTGCAGGCGCGTGGCTGCGCACAAAAACCCGCGCGTCCTCATCGGGGGCCTCGGGCTGGGGCTTACGCTGCGCGCTGCTCTTGATGCACTGCCTGCAGCCGGCCAGGTTGTCGTTGCCGAACTTAATCCGGTCGTGGCCTCGTGGTGCCGCGGCCCTCTGGCAGGACTGACCCAAAACGCGGCTTCAGACCCGCGGGTCACCATCGTGATCAAGGATGTAGCAGCCGTGATTGCAGAGTCTGCTCAGACGGGCTCGCCGAGATTTGACGCAATTATTATCGACCTCTATGAAGGCCCTGGATCGGGCACCGATGCCAGGAATGATCCCTTCTACGGCAGCCGCGCGCTCATGACAACGGCTGCAGCCCTAACGCCAAGCGGCGTTTTTGCTGTCTGGGGAGAGAACCCCGAAGCAGCGTTCGAAAAACGCCTCGCTGCTGTGGGCTTTTACGTGGAGCGTCTGCGGCCCGGGAAAGGAGGGTTGCGGCATGTAGTCTATATGGCGCAGATCCGTCAATAGAAATCTGAGCCCCTTGGGTAGCCCTGTCATCCTAACGTAGTAGTTCAAAATTACCGGCCTAAATCTACTTTGACCTGCAACTTTCTTACTCTTTTAAAAATGCTGCATACCTAAGGCTCTGATATTGCACAAATTGCATTTTTGGCAATGGGTATGCATCTTAATAATTAAGTAAGAAAAAAATCGGTGATCAAGATGAGTTATCCACTAACAAACGGATACGGCGACGAAGAGGAGCGGGAGATCGTGGACATTTTGATCGACAGTTCTCTCTACCTGGACATGGACCTGGCAGAACGATTCAGGCTTGTGCGCTTCCTCGCAGCGTCTTTTTACCATTGCTCCTCCAAGTAAAACGCTGCAATTTTTTTAAGACCGACCTCAATCACGCAAAATGACCGATCTCTGCTCGCCCCTTGATATCACCTCAAACCTTCGCAGGAACATGCCCGGGCCGCCCAAAAGGGGCAACATTGCTCAAGAGGGGCCGCGGTCGCCAAGGGTTTCTGCGGCGATTTGCTCCAGCGAGATTCCGAAATCAGCGTCAATTTGATCGAGAAACTCCTTCGCCGTTGCTGCCGCGACCGCAAACCGCCGCAGAAACCGTTCATTGTCCTGGTAGCGCCTCGCGATCGATTCACAACGCAGTTCAAACGTAGTCGGTCTGTCCAGTTCGACCATGGCGTCGATCACGGGGATAAGGCGTTCCTCGATCGTCGTGGGGAGGAAGTCTTGCGGGGGAAGGCCGTAGCGCACGGCTTCAGCGCACGGCATTCCACAGAGCACGTGGGATGCGCAGATAAACGCTTCGCGGTGGTGCCCGAGGCTTTTGAGAAGCCGGTAGCCCTCCACGCCGTGCATAACCGGATCATGCGTTTTATACCTGCCGATGTCGTGCAGGAGCGCACCGGTGGTGAGATATTCCGTATCGAGTGCGTACCTCGGCGCCACGACATCACCGACGCGTTTCGCTACCCGGGAAACAGCCAGGCAATGTCTGGTCCACGCCGCATCCCTTCCATAATCATAGAGTAGTCGCAAGGCACCATCGTAAGGCAACATGGCAGCTCCGGGGAAAAGGTCCGTCAAGGACCGTTTTTTTGTGATTACGATAGCAGGAGCAGGAGAATTTGTCAACGCTTTGCAACAGGCCTTTCGCGCTTGACTTTCCTCCCGCCTTTGCCTATCTTCAGGGAAGACAATTTCTTTATTCAGGAGCCGATTGCCATTGGCAATAATAGTCCGTAAAAATTTTGCTCAGGTAATCATGATAATCGCTTTTTTTCAGGCCTTTGCCGCGCTCCCCCCCTTGCTCTCCTTCGGGAGAACATCTGCGACAGGCGTTACGGCCGCCGGGCTTGCCTGGGCGGAACAACCTCCCCCTGTTGCTGAAGTCCCTTCTGGAGGTCTGGAAATATGGACATTTCCTACCGGCTCCGTACCGCAGCAGGGAGAAAAACAGATAGAGCCGCCTCTCGCGCCGGCAACATCGGAGGGAGGCGAAGGGGAACAGAGTTTTTTGGATACGCTGCACGGCCAGATATCGCAGGAAATCCTGACGACCGCAGACTGGATGGATTCTTTTTTCGCCGACGAAAACTATGTAAAGGAAACAAACCGCTCATACGTCCGGTTCCGGTATGACATCTTCAAGGAAGAAACTTCCCCGGCCTCGTTCAAACCCGCCGTGGATTTGCGTCTGGCCCTCCCGGAGCTGGAGCGCAAGACCCACCTCGTCTTCTCGGCGGAGCCGAACGAACCGGCAACCGGCCCCAATGCTCCCGTTCGAACAGCAGCCGAACGTTTCGGCACGACGGAGCAGGCAAACTTTACGACGGCACTGCAATACTTTTTCAAGACGACTCCTCAGGAAAGCTTCCTGGTGGCGAGCGGCATGCAGTTCAGCAAATACTCGCCTATTCTGTTTATCGCACCCCGTTACCGCATCCTCGTCCCCTACTCCCGCTGGCAGCTCAGGTTCACCCAGGAAGTTCTTTGGAGAACGGACACCGCATGGCAAACGGACACACGTTTTGAATTCGAGCGCCAGCTGCCGAAGGATTTCTTCTTTCGAACAACGCTTGATGGGGTCTGGGCCGCACGGGTCACCGGGTATACCTACGGTCTCGCATTTCTGCTGCGCGAGCCCTTTGGCCCGACTCATGCCGTTGATTACGAATGGATCAACACCTATCAAACCAGGCCGGTCGACGAACTGACGGAAATCGACTTCAGGATCAGGTATCGCCACAGTTTCTGGAGAGAATGGCTCTTTTTTGAATTGGCGCCCCAGGTCAGGTTCCCGCGGACCAGCAATTTTGACTGGATTCCAGGGATTTTGTTCAGGCTGGAAATGATTTTCGGAAGGAATACAGGATAGTTGCAGGGGAATGCTGCTCCGCGATACCGTCAGTTTTTGCCGTCTATACGCTTGAAGTCTATGTGTCCCGTTCCCCGTCCGTGTGCAGCGGGGCACAGGGAGCCGGGTTATTTTCACTTTTTTGGTTGCAGAATTGGCGGAACGACTTGTCCGGATAAAAGCAGATTCGTCATTTCTGCATTCCTGAAAAAGGGCGGGAAGAATTCGACTTCACATTTTCGTTCCGAACAAGTCGCCCTCCGGCATATTCGCTTCGATGAAGTTACCGGAAGGTATATCGGACAGGGGCGCCGAAAAAATCCGGCTCTTCGTCGCCTTGTTGAACATGACGATATTTCCTCTTGACAAGACGATCTCAACGTTATCGAATAGGGCGTCAAGTCCGGCATGATCTGCACCAAAGGAGTCGGTTACCGGGTTTTGCGCAGTGCGGTATTGCTGGAAAAGCGGCCACAGCATGGCCATCAGGCTGTCGATCACAGCAGGAAAATCGGCCACCGTTTGTCGTAGCATGACCGGATCTTGCGAAGCAAAGAGGATAGCAGGATCGGCCTCTTTGACAGCGCCTGCCACTGCGACATTCGAGAAGGAGTTGATGTTGGCCGTATCAGGCCCCGCGGCCATCGAGAACAGCGTACGTGTGATGTGCCCCTCTTTCCAATCGATCTTCAGCATGAAGGGCGCAGTCAGTCCGCGCACGTCGAAGGAAAACGACCCGTTACGCATGGTTCTGGTCGTAATGATCCGCGGCGGTTCGGAGGAATCTCGTAGCGAAACGGCACCGG
Source organism: Nitrospirota bacterium (assembly GCA_963769335.1). GTDB lineage: Bacteria > Nitrospirota > UBA9217 > UBA9217 > UBA9217 > JAJYKN01. The sequence continues at coordinate 132,333 of CAVYLT010000063.1, forward strand.
CAATGGGAGCCCCATCTGCTGCAACGCCCGATACTATCGGAGAGGCAGTATCCAATACCCCCGGTGCAGGGCCGCTGCTGTTGATGATACGCGCGGCGCTCAGTGCCAACGCGCAGGAGATAAAGATGACCGTGATCATGTTTCGCATACTGAACCCCCTGAATACTTCTCCCGACCCTTGAAGCAATTTCATCGGCAGCAGTTTTCGCTTGTTGAAGTTGCGTTTTTGCTTAGTACTACACTTGACTTCAATACATCTTGACGTGGATTAAAGCAAGTTAGATGCCCCTCTTCTCTATTTTATATCCTCTTGATTTATGGGGATATTTTTTTCTGCCTTTGCCATTAAGGGTTCCACATCGCTTCAGTTCGTATGAATAACCATTCAAAAGGCCGAGAGCAAACAACAGAAAACAATAATACTCAATTAGAAATCCATAGGTTACAATTCTGTAGGGATTTTCATGCACATTATCGCAAGAGTGAGTGCTTTTACTCAGAGGGGAGCGGAGATTTCACTGCGCAGGCCTGCTTATCAAGGACACTGCAGGTTTACTTTGGATGCACAAAGAGATCGGGGGTAAAGCACAAGCCGACAACGCTCATTTCGCTCCGGGCTGCTTGTCGTCATGCCGCATTGACTGCCTGGTCGCAATCACGATTTGGTCCCGCAGGATCTTGAGAAAATTGAGGCAACTCCGGGATATACTCGGGAAACCCGTAGCTGCACCTTCAATACAGATCAGGCCGATATTTTTTTTGTTGATTGTAACCGGGAAAATGATGATATAACCTGCAACGGGCATCTTGTCTTTATACCATGGCGGAACAAACTTTTTAATGTCCGGAGAAGTCGTGTCTTTTACTATAAGATCAGTGTCCCGGGACAGGGCCACATTGAAAATATCGTTCCCCCCCCCGATACGAATGACAAACCACTTTTTCGTCTCGTTGATGTGGCTGCCGAAGCCGTATCGAGCCACCATCCGTGGTTCGTTGATGTCCTTCACGAAAAAGAGCACCCGCACGACCTGCGACGCCTGCATCCCGCGATAGATCGTTTCCAGTGCTATATGTATCACATCATTCAAGGTGTAGGGGGCCAGCATTGAGTTGTTGATGTCCTGAATGCCTTTTGAAAATATTGTTTCCGGGTTTTCCGCTTCCTCTGCGAAAAGCATGTCGACGGTCTTCAGGGAATCGGTTCTAAAAGACAGTACTTCGGTTTCGGTTGCCGACTGTTCTGTTGTCTCCGACCATTTGTCGAGCTGTTTGCTGAGCGTGGATTTTTTCGGATTGAGGTCCAGAACGGCTACCAGCTCATTGAAATCTTTTATCGAAGAATTGATAAGGCCCTCAATATTCCTCCGCTGCTTCGGGAGACCCCCTTCGTACGAGGCAAGGAGATTTCTTATCTTTTCTTTTTTCCCTTCCTTGTCCACGTCGGCGGCAAGGACGTTCGACATTTCAGTGGCGAGCGTCGCGATGATGCTGAGTTTCTGGACTTCCTGTAGATGGGCCGGGATTTCCCGCGCGATCGTGTGGTGCATACTCTTCACGATCTTTTGCGGGTAATTCCATTCGGTTGCAATGGTGGTCCCGATTTCTTCGAACGAGATGCCGAGCACGGAACCCGATGCCTGCTCCTCCGAGATCCCCTGTTCGGCGCTTGCTATTCTGATTTCTGCGATCTTTTCGGGCATCGTGTGCGCCACAATGATCTTCCCGAGGGGGTGGAGAAGGGCGCAGATAAAGGCCTCTTCCTCTTCCACATAATTAAGGTCCTGAATAATTTTCTGGGCAATGACGCCGCCGCAAAAAGCCTGGATAATGGTGTCCAGGATCTCTGTCTGGGACTTGTTTTTCTGTAATTGATCGAACAGCATGAGCGTCAGGGCGATTTGTTTGATATGGTCGATGCCCAGAAGGAAGATCGCGCGGGATATGGTCGTGACCTGCCCGGACTGCATGAAATAGACGCTGTTCACGACCTTCAGGAGCTTCGTCGTCAGCGCATAATCTTTCAGGAGGATATTGGCGAGGTCCGAGACCGAGGTGTCTTCCGACGACTTGAATTCGTTGACAACATGCACTGTATCGGCCATGGCAGGGAGGTCGCCTGCCTGGCGAATTTTGAGAAGGATAGTGTCTTTCTGGCTGAGGTCGGATTTTTTCATGATCGTACCAACAGTAAGGGAAATAGCTGCGGCTGTTGCAATCATATCATAAATCAGGAAAAACAGCGGACCACCTCAGGAAAGCACTGGTGAGTGAAATTGCCCGCCCCGTCATTCCCCTGCTTGACTATTTTCGTCTCTTTGCTTAAACTACGTGTATCTAAGACAGTCTTTGAAGGAACCTGTTGGGCAGTAAATTCCCGAAAGGAACCTCCTCTAGCCTGGGAAAGCAATTTCCCGAGCACAAATAAAGAAACGAGATTACGTATGACCGACACTTCCGCCAAGATCCGATGCAGGAACTGCCTGCAGTTGAACCGCGTCCCTCTGGACAAGCTCCGGAAAAAACCGCTCTGCGGCAATTGCAAAACGAATCTGGAGGTTCCCTCTCAACCCGAGTGGGTCAGGGCCGAAGGCTTTGACCGAACGGTGGCACAGTGGGCGGAGACCCTTCTTGTCGTCTTCACGGCACCCTTTTGCGTTTATTGCAAGATATTCGAACCGGTGCTGCAGGACCTTGCCGGGAAGCGGGCAGGGAAGCTCAAAGTAGTGAAAGTCGATACAGAAGTGGATGAAACGCTCTTGCGACGCTTTAAGGTTGAAAAAACGCCGACGTTCATTGTATATCGAAGCGGTGTGGAGCTTATTCGTGTCGACGGCCCGCCAAAAGAGAAGTCCGACCTGGTCATGTGGGTGGACAATCTCATCAATTCGACCATGTGATCCGCTCCGAGATGGAATACTGAATTTCGTGAGGCACCTCGAGGCAGTCGGTCGTAATGACCTGACAGGATGCCGCCTGAACAGCAGACAGGCCGTTCTTGAGGAAAACTGTTTTACAGGAATCCACCTGTGCCACGGAAAAGCCATGCATGGCCTTCAACTCAAGCGTTTTCTGGTCCTGATCCCGCGCCGCAAGATAAATGCTTCCCCTCGCATGAGTCGCGAAACTGGGGATCGTGAGAATCAGGTCGAGGACATGGCTGAGCTGCTCCTCGAGGGAGATGGGCTCCAGAGAAATCTTGAGTACCGAGCTGATGGTCCTCTGGATGCGGTAATTCAAGTCGATAATGTGCTCGGCATTTTTCTGCTCCGTGACGTCCCGGACCACTGCCATGGGAATCATTTCACCGTCGGCCGTCAAATAACTCAAACTGATGTCAATGGGAAATTCCGTCCCGTCCTTTTTCAGCCCGAACAGTTCTAGCCCGCTCCCCATGGGACGAACAGTGGGATTGGCAATATAGTCTTCCACATGTCTGCGATGGCGGCTGCGGAAGCGTTCCGGCATGAGGATCTCGATATTCTTCCCGAGTAATTCCTCCTTCCGGTAGCCGAACATTCTCTCCAATTGTGCATTGATATGGGCGATCTTTCCCCTCCTGCTTATAAGGACAAGCCCGTTGGGAAGCGATTGAAGAACCGTGTCGTATTGCTGGATCGACAGTTGAAGATCATGAATGCCTGTTTCCGTTTTTCCCCGTTCATCGCTGCGTCTCTCCGGATTTTCGATCATGCAGTCGATTGTCGTACATCCTTTCGTCATATTTCTCTTCTCCGTGAATTTTCGCTCTTCTTCTTTTAATGTACCACCTTTTTTGTCCTGTTTCACGTATTTTCACCGAAGAGATTCTTTGTAGTACTCAACCCGCATAAAGCGGAATGGAAATTGTCAGAGGCAGCATTTGGCCCCTTAGTAACTAAAAAAAGCGGAGTCGGCATGAAATCCGGCTCCGCTTGCATTTACAGGCATCAACAGCTGCGATCGATCGGCCTTATCTTATTTG
>CAVYLT010000064.1:0-52710 GCA_963769335.1 Nitrospirota bacterium
TTTGAGAGCTGGCCTCGCCGCCATGAAAGCACTTGGCGTCGAACGATCAAAGGACAAGGAGCTCTTCGCCGAAGCGGAGACAGGCAAAGGACATGCCGCCGGATGTTTCTTGGACGGGATCATGACCGCCACAGGATGCACCTATGGCAAGGCGAACATCCAGAAGCTCTATTACAACAAAATGGCCTTCACGCTTATCGAAGCGAAGACCGGGAAAGCGGTGCGGGTTTCTCTCAAGCCCGAATTCTTCGAGAAGGCGCTTAATTCGCCCTTTGTCCAGGAACGGAAGAAGGGCGTGCCGCCCCAGGATATTGCCGCATCGATTACGGACCCTCTCGTGGACCGCGTGATGGGTCTTTCCGAAGCCGACTTCCTGAATATCAGCGACGTGTTCCATAAAGATCTGAGGAAAGGAACTCCGAATTTCGACGTCAAACGCTGCGCGAAATGCGGAGAAGCGGTGTTCACCGACAAATTAAAAACTGCTACAGACGGACGGCTGGTCTGCATCCCCTGTTCGGAATCCGGGAAATAGGGTACCGGCCGCACTCGTCTCGCAATATGCCGAATTAACCGCAGAGTACGCAGGGGAAGAAGGATTTTCCTGATCGTTAAGGGGTCTTTTATCTGCGTCATTTACTCTTATGGTGTATCGGCTTGCAGGCGGGTGCGGCATGGTAAGAGAGGAGATTCAAGATGCTTACCATCAATGCTGCGGCGGCCGTCCTCGTCTTTGTTTTTACCACGGTTCTCACCATCGCGGGCGTGGGCGCAGCCTTCATCGTCATACCCACCTTCTACTGGCTCGGCGTCCCGCTCACCGAGGCCATGGCAATCGGCCTGCTGTTGAACGCCATCAGCATGACCTTTGCTTCGGCCAACTATATCCGATACAAACTTGTTGTGTTCCGAACGGCCCTGCCCATCATCGTACTCGCCATAGTCTTTTCTCCTCTGGGCGCGTATTCGACACGATACTTTCCGAAGAATCTGCTCATTCTGCTCTTCGTGCTTTTTCTCGTCTTTGCAGCATCGATGATGCTTTTTTACAAACCGAAGAAGAGAACGGATGGACAGGCAGATAGCGGGAAAGAACTCAAGACCGGCGTCGGTCTGGGCATAGGGGCGGGGTATCTCGGCGGGCTTCTGGGAGTAGGCGGAGGGAACTTTATCGTCCCTGCGCTCGTCTGGCTGGGATTTGATACAAAAAAAGCATCAGCCACCACGGCCTTCATCGTTGTTTTCTCCTCGCTCTCGGGCTTCTTCGGCCATGCTGCCACAGGGTCCCTAAACTGGATCCTTCTGATGTTTGCTGCCGTCGGGTCAATCGCAGGTGCGATCCTGGGATCATGGCTTATGCACAAGAAGCTCGATGCCGGGCAGGTGAAGAAGGTCATCGGTATTGTGCTCTATGCCATAGCCGCAAAGATGGCGTGGGGATTGTTTTAAACACATGCAGACGGAAGGCGTCAGACATTTTCCGCACAGCGCAACGTACTAACGAGGTGTTTCTATGCGTTCATACCGTATTTTGCTCTATCTGGTGTTCTTAATTCAAATTCCGTTTGTTGTTTACAGCGAGCCCCTTACTCTCAAGGAGTGCCTCACGGCAGCTTTGAGCAACAACCCGGCCGTGGCCGAAGCGAGGCTGAACGTGGATGCCGGAGAACAGGGGATCGCGAGCGCCTCGGGAAAGTATTACCCCCGTCTTTCACTCAACGCAAACGTCACCGAGCTTGAATATCCCGTACCATACATCCCGGCGCAATCAGTGACGATAGCGCCCCACTTCAGCGACTACTATGCTTCGTGGTCAGCTCAGATGACCGTACCTCTCTACCAGGGGGGGCAGATTGTGAACGGCGTTGACCTCGCGACGGTCAGAAAAAATATCCAGGAACAAGGGTTTTTCCTTACGCGGAACGAGATCATCGCCAACACGGTGAACACCTACAACAAGATCCTTCAGCTACAGAAGCTCCGCGAGGCGTCCCAGGCGTCGGTAACGGCGCTCGAAGAGCAGCACAAGAACGCGCAAATTCTCCTTAAGGTGGGGCGGACCGCAAGGGTCGATCTTCTGAAGGTGGAGGTGCAGCTTGCCAACGAACAGCAGCGGCTCCTTACTCTGGACGAATCGCTCAAGACCCTGGCGGTGACGCTTCGGTTCCTGATGGGAGAAAAGCCGGAGGCTTCGGCCGAGGCCCTGGAGCTTGCCGGCCCGCTCGCAGTGCCCGCCGTGGCCGCCGACTTTAGCGGCGCACTGGCCGCGGCACGCGCCGGCAGGCCGGAGTACAGGATCACACGCGCCGGAGTAGAGGAGGCGAAGTTTAGCAAAAAAATCGCCACAGGAAAAATGCTGCCCACGGTAAACGCCGTTGCGGGCTATCTCGATCAGTATGGTTTCAACCCGAGGTATGATCAGGGCAGCTGGTTTGTAGGCGCCACTCTAAGCATCCCTCTTTTCGATCGGTCACTTTACGCCGACCGCGCCCGCGAACGAATCCTGCAACTTCGCTCCGAGCAGCGGCTCAAGACCGTCGACAACCAGCTGCGGCTCGATATTGAAACGGCCTCTTCTTCCCTCGCGGACAGCAGGAGCCGTGTGACAACGGCCGAACGGGTCGTGGAGCAGGCCGACGAGTCATTCCGCATCGAACAGGAGAAGTATAGACTCGGCGCGGGCGCTATGGTTGACCTGCTTCTTGCTCAGGCGGCCGACGTGACGGCTGTTGCGAATTACACTCAGGCCCTTTACGATTATAACGCGGCCGTTGTCGCCTATCGAAAGGCGACCGGCACTTTGGAGGAGTATCTCAAATGAAACGGAACATTCTCATAGCTGTTATCTGCATTGTAGTGATCGCCGGTGCAGCCGTCGTCGTACTCAAGGCGCGAAAGATCGCGGCCCTGCCCAAACCTCAGGTTGTTCCTCCGGCCGTGCAAGTTGCCCCGGCGGAGAAGGGTTCGCTCGAGATAACGACCCACTATCTGGGCAGCATAGAGCCGTTTACCAGAAGCGATCTCTCCGCGCGCATATCGGGGAACATCGTGAGCATCTCCAAGCGGGAAGGGGACCTGGTCCGGCAGGGAGAGGAGGTTATCGTTATTGACGACCGGGAACTGGTGGACCGCTCCACGGCCGTGCATGCCGAAGTGCTGGCCACGCAGCAGAAACTGGCTGGAGCAAAAAGCGCTTATGAGACCCAGAAGTCTGTGTATGAGAGGGACGTGGCCCTGCTGAAGATCGGGGCGATTTCCCAGGAAGCGCTGGAGAGGTCCCGCGCGACTCTAGACGGCGTTAAGGCGACCGTGGACGCCTACGAGGAAAGCATCAAGGGACTTTCCATGAACAGCGCCGTGGCCAGGACCCAGGCCGGCTATGCTCACATCACCGCCCCTTTCAACGGCATCGTGTCCAAGCGGTGGGCCGATCCCGGAGATCTGGCGGCGCCGGGAAAACCGCTTCTCACCATTGAGAAAACCTCGACCTATAAAGTCCTGGCCCAGATGCCGCAGGAGGACCTGGCCGAAATACGCTGGGGTACGCGCGTCTACTTGACGAGCGGCGAACGGAGCCTCGAAGCAACGGTCAACCGGGTCTACCCGGCGCTGGGCAAGAACATGCTGGCAACCGTGGAGGTGCTGACCAGGACATCGCCCTTCAATTTGCCCTCGGCTTCCACCGTCGGCTTTGACCTGGTCACGAGGCGGGTCAAGGGGCTGATCGTCCCGGACCAAGCCGTGGTGAAGACCGATAAGGGAACCTTTGTGTACCAGGTAAAAGACGGCCTGGTCCAGATCGTGCCGGTCACGCTTCTTGGCATGGGGAACGGCAAAGCGGCGATCAGCGGCGTGGAGCCCGGCGATCAGGTAGCCGTGGCCCAGGAGAACAAACTCCTCACCCTGGCTGAAGGCAGCAGAGTCACCCTGGCGGAACAGGAAAAATCCGGAGTGTCAGCAGGCGGATTGGAAGGCGCGTCGGCTCTCGCGGGGGGCAAGCCATGAAATTCGTGGAGCGTTATATCCGTAAGCCTCACCTGGTACTCTCCGTGGTGCTGCTTCTCTCCGTTGTGGGCATCATCGGGTATCAGCGCATGCCCTTCAACCTGTTTCCGGACACCGACCGCCCGCAGATCAGCGTGATCACGGTCATGCCGGGGGCCGCGGCCAACGACGTGGAATCGGACATCACCCGGCCTGTTGAAAAGGAGCTTTCCACCCTCGACATGGTGCGGCGGGTCACCTCCACGTCCAAGGACGAGGTCTCTGTCGTTACTGCCGAGTTTGAGTATGATAAAGGACTGGACGCCGCGGCCACCGACGTGGCCAACGCTCTGAGCAAAGTGATTGCGCGGCTCCCGCAGGGGATACGGCCGCCCCAGATCTTCAAGATCAGCCAGGCCACCCAGCCGACCATGACGCTTGCCCTTTCGCCCAAGCAGGGCTACCCCGTTGATCTCCGCAAGATCCGTGAGCTGGCCGACAACCAGATCAAAGAGGAGCTGCTGCGGCTTCCCAATGTGGCCAACGTAGAGGTTTTCGGCGCCAACCAGCCTGAGGTGGGGGTTTCGATCGACCAGGATCAGCTCAGCCGATTCGGGGTCGGGATGGGAGATGTGCTCGGGGCCCTGGCGGCCCAGAACCAGAATATTCCCCAGGGGCTCATTATCCGCAAAGAAGGCCAGTACCTCTTCAAGACCGAGGGCGAGGTCAAAGAGCCGGAGGAGTTGAACGACTTGGTGATCAGCCGCAAGGAGGGGGGCACGGTCCATTTGCGCGACGTGGCGCGGATCACGGCCGGGGTCCAGGAGCCGCAGTCAGCCTACCACGGCAACGGCAAGGAGGCGATTGGGATCAACATCCTGCGGGCACAGAACGGACACACTCTCGACGCTGTCCAGTCCGCAATGGCCGACATCCCAGCTCTTGAGAAAAAATACCCCTTCATCGACTTCGCGGTCAGTTATACGCAGAAGGACCTGATCGAACGGAGCGTCGACAACATGCTCGGTGCGCTCCGGGACGCAATCATCATCACGGTCATCGTTATTTTCCTTTTCCTCGGCAACCTGCGGACGATGTTCCTCTGCGCCATTTCGATCCCCTTCACCTATCTCATCACCTTTGCCGTGATGTGGCTGTTCGGGTTCGAGTTCCATATGGTCACCCTCACCGGCGTGATCCTGGCGGTGGGAATGCTGCTGGACGACGCCATCGTGGTGATCGAGAACATTGAGCGGCACTATCACGAATCCAAGAAGGATTTGGTCGAGTTGGTGGCAGGAGGGACCGAGGAGGTCATGCTCGCCATCTTCTCCGGCACCTATGCCACGGTGGTCGTACTGGTGCCGATCATATTCATCGGCGGCTATGTCCAGACTGTGCTCCGTCCCCTGTCGCTCTCGCTCACCATCGCCCTGATCGCTTCCTACGTTGTATCAGTCACCATCATCCCGATATTGGCGCCGTACATCCTGAAGAAGGAGGCGCGGGAAAACCGGTTCGAGGCATTTATCAAACGGGGAAGCGACCGCTTCGTAGGCGCCATCCGGGACTTCTTCGGCAACTCCCTCGACTTCGCCCTGCAACACCGCGTTGGCTTTGTCATCGCGGCATTCGTGCTCCTCGTGATCAGCGGCAAGTTCGTTAAGCCGTTGATCGGCCAGGACGTCATGCCCCCCATGGACACCGGCATCGTCAAGATCAACTTCGAGGCGGACAGCAATTCGTCGCTGGCCCAGGCCAACGCCATTCTCAGCCGGATGGAGGAGATCATCAAGGGCGAAGAGGGGGTGGTTGCCATCAGCTCCACGCTCGGCTCGGAGCCGTCGGTGGTCTCCTTCGGCAGCGGAAAGAATCCCCAACAGGGGAACATCACCATCAACCTCGTGGACCGGTTCCACCGCAAACAAACCATGTGGCAGATCGAGGACGACATGCGGCGCAAGTTCCTGGCCATCGCCGGCATGAAATCGGTTGATGTCTTCGACTACGGCGCCACGCCGCTCTCCTCCATCCGCTCCACGGTGGACGTGATGGTGAGCGGCCCCGATCCCCAGGTGCTCGCCCACATCGGCCAAGACATCGAACACCGGCTTGAGAATGTGCGGGGGCTGAAGTCGGTCTCCCTTTCCTGGACCGCTGACAAGAAGGAGGTCAACTTCATCGCCAGCCGGGAAAAGTGCGCCCTCTACGGCATCTCTCCCAAGGACATCGCTTCGCAGGTCCAGGCATCGGTCCAGGGAGGACCGGCCTCGATCTTCCGGATCGCCGGCGAGGACGGCTTCCTCATCCGCGCCAGGTACGAAGCCGCGGACCGGGACAGCATCGCCCGCATGGCAACGCTTACGGTGCGGACCCCGCTGGGCCAGGTGCCGCTGTCGGCCCTCGGGACCACCACAACTTCCTACGTCCCGATGCTCCTGACCAGGCAGAGCATGCAGAATACGATCGATGTCTTCGGCTACCGTGAAAAGGCCGCGGTTTCCCACATCATGGATAACGTGAAGAGCGCGCTGGAAGGGCTGAAACTCCCGACGGGGTACAGCATCTCCCAGGAGGGTGACGCCAAACAGGCCGCGGAATCGTTCTCGGCACTCATGGCGGCCTTGATGATCGGGATGGTGCTGCTCTACTTCTCTCTTGTCCCGGCCTTTAAATCGTTCGTCCATCCGCTCACCATCATGGTCGCCATCCCCCTGGCCCTGATCGGCGCGCTCTGGTCCATGCTGATCACCGGAAAGCACCAGTCCATGGGCTCGTTCATGGGGCTGATCCTCCTGGCCGGGATCGTGGTGAAGAACTCGATCCTGCTGATCGACTTTATCGAGATGGCCAAGGAGCAGGGAATGTCCACCTTCGACGCGCTGCGCGAGAGCGTGCGGGTCAGGACCCGTCCGATCCTGATGACCGCCTTCGGCACGGCAGTCGGCATGGTGCCGATCGCCATGGAGTGGGCCATCGGCCTTGAGCGGCTGTCTCCGCTGGCGGTCGTGGCCATCGGGGGGCTGATGGTCTCCACCTTCTTGACACTGCTGTACGTGCCGATCTTTTATACGATTTTCGAGGATTTGGTCGCCTGGCTTGCTCTGATGAAGTTGAAAATCGGATCACGCGGGAAGCGGCCTCAAGAATCCGTCAGCGCCCCGGACCGGGCATAAGGAAAAGGATGCATCAAATTAAAAAGAAAGCAAAGTCAGAGGGTTTAATCATGCGAATGTCATTTGCGGGGATGTGGGCGATATTGTTTTTAGCGTCGATCGCGGCATATCCTGTCGCAGCAAAGGATGCATCGCCAACGCCGGCACTTCAAATATCAGGCGCACTGTCCGGAGGCTCGGCCGATCACCTGAAATTCAAGGACCTCAAAAAACGCTTTACCTCCGGTCCGGAAGTGACGAAGGCCTGCTTGAGCTGCCACACGGAGGCAGGCAAACAATTCATCAAGAACATTCACTGGACATGGACCTACAAGGACCCGGAAACCGGCCAGACCCTGGGCAAGCGATATCTCGTTAATAACTTCTGCACCAACGCCCGGGGGAACGAGGGCATGTGCGCCGAGTGCCATCCCAGCTACGGGTATAAAGACGACCATTTCGATTTTAAAGACCAGACGAAGATCGACTGTCTCGTGTGCCATGACAGCACCGGCACCTATTACCGGCTGCCGCCCACAAAAGGAAATGCGGCCTGCTCCATACTGTCCGAGGCAAAAAAGCCGATTGATTTAAACAACGTCGCCCGGCATGTGGGGCTGCCGAAACGGCAAAATTGCGGGTCCTGCCATTTCTACGGCGGCGGGGGAGATAATGTAAAGCACGGCGATCTTTCCTCGGTACTGAACGACCCGCCGAAGTCCATTGACGTGCATATGGCGAAAGACGGGCTCAACCTGTCCTGCACCGCCTGTCATGTAACAAAGAACCATATCTGGGCGGGCAGCCGCTACGCAGTGCACGCCAAAGATACGAAGGGAATCGGCAAGGCAGGTCTTCGACGCGATGTGACGACCTGTGAGGCCTGTCACGGGACTTATCCGCACAACAATCTTTCTCTCAAGGGCATCAAACTGAACAGCCACGTGGACAAAGTGGCCTGCGAGACCTGCCATATCCCCGCGTTCGCGCGGGGCGGCGTCGCCACCAAGACGGACTGGGACTGGAGCACCGCGGGAAGGACGAGAAACGGCAAGGGCTATACGATCGAAGGCTATACCCAGGGCAACGGAGAAAAGCGCGAAACCTACTGGTCCATCAAGGGCGATTTCAAGTACGCGGAGAACGTCGTCCCCTACTATGCATGGTTCAACGGTCAGATGCACTATACCACCATCGACACGAAGTTCGACCCCTCGAAACAGCCGATTGAGATCAACCACTTCAAAGGCTCCTACAGCGATCCGAAATCGCGTATCTGGCCGTTCAAGCGCATGCATACAAAGCAGCAATATGACAAGGTCAACAACACGCTTGTCTACACCCATCTTTGGGGCACCGATGACGCGGCGTTCTGGGGGAATTTCAATATGAAAAAAGCGATCGAATACGGGATGAAGGAGTTCAAAAAGCCCTATAGCGGACAATTCGGATTTATCGAGACTTATTCCTACTGGCCGATTACTCACATGGTGCCGCCTAAGAAGGATGCGCTCTCCTGTGGAGAATGCCATGCGAGGGAAGGCCGTTTGAAAAATGTCGGCGGCTTTTATCTGCCCGGCCGGGATTACAACAGGTGGGTTGAAGGTTTCGGACTGTTCCTTGTCTTCGCAACATTCCTCGGCGTGCTGGTTCATGCCGCTGTCCGTGGTTTCCTGGCCAAGAGGAGGAAAAAATAATGAGTATGCGAAAAGTAATGATCTACAGCCGCTTCGAGCGGTTCTGGCACTGGACGCAGATGGCGCTGATCGTGACGCTGCTCTTTACCGGGTTCGGCATCCACGGCTTTCATCACCTGATCAGTGTTGAACTCGCTGACAGGATCCACACTTACAGCGCACTGGGGGTCATGGTCCTGTGGTTGTTCGCCATTTCATGGATCCTGACCACGGGCGTCTGGAAACAGTTCCTGCCGACCAGCCAGGGTCTCTGGCGCGTGGTCCGGTTTTATTCCTACGGCATCTTCAAAGGCGAATCGCATCCTTTCAAAAAGGCCTATAAGCGCAAACTCAACCCATTGCAGGCACTGACCTATCTGTCGCTCAAGCTGGTGTTGTTCCCGGCAATCTGGCTTTCGGGAGTTGCTTATCTGACATATGGTTTGTGGGAGCGTTTCATCTCCTCCGGCACTCCTGTCGAGACTGTTGCGCTGATCCATACTGCCGCCGCTTTCGCCATCGCGGCGTTCGTAACCATCCATGTCTATATGCTCACGACAGGACATTCATTCATAGGGCATGTCATGCCCATGATCACCGGTTTCGACGAGGTGGACCTTTCGCCTGTAGAGGAGGCTTTTCTGAAATCCGATGAACCCGGTCATATCCGGTGAAGTGGAACGAACGCCCCTGCGACCCGGCGTAGGCAAAGGCGACAGGTTGATTCAAGGCTCCCACGAATAGTGTGCTCCGGAACCTTATAGCAATCAGACTTTGATAAATATGCTCGAAAGGACATGGGTATCATGGACGACAAATCTCAAAAAAGACTTTTCCTGAGTCTGCTCGTAACCATTGTCATCCTCATCGCCGAAGTAGTCGGCGGGATCATGAGCCACAGCCTTGCTCTCCTGAGCGATGCAGGGCATGTGCTCACCGACGCCTTCGCACTCGGCTTGAGCCTTGTTGCGTTCCTCATCATGAAGCGACCTTCCGACCATCGGGCAACCTACGGGTATCAGAGGATCGGTCTAATCGCGGCCCTCATTAACGGTATCAGCCTCGTGGTCATAGCCCTGTTCATTTTTTTTGAGGCATATAAGCGATACTATTCGCCTCCCGAGATCGATACCTCTGTTATGCTGACCATTGCTACGGCTGGCCTTCTCGGGAATCTCATCATGGCATGGATTCTCGGGCATAAGCACGATGATCTGAACATGAAAAGCGTCTGGCTCCACGTGCTCGGCGATACCATATCGTCGGTCGGCGTCATCGTTGCCGGGCTGGTCATTAGACTAACGGGATGGGTGCTTGCTGATACCATCGCCAGCGGCATTGTCGGTGTTATGATCATTATCGGCGGGACCCGCGTTATTCAAGAAACGCTTTGGATACTTCTCGACCTCAGCCCCGTGGGATTTCGTGCGGAGGATATCTCGACGAAGATCGCAGGAATGCCGGAGGTGCGGAGCATTCATGACGTACATATCTGGTCCATCGGGCATGGAATCCCGGCCTTTTCCGGGCATGTGCAGGTCCCGGACCAGAAGATCAGCGAGACTGATGTCATAAGAAAGAAAATAGAACGTCTGCTTGTTGATCAAGGGATAAAACACGCAGTGATACAGATGGAGTGCGCGGACTGCTGCAACAATGATCTGTATTGCAATGTGAACACAGAAAACGGCCTGGCAGACCATCTGCATTAGCATAAATGCGCACCAGGCGGGGTCCGTCATGAAAATAACGTGTGAGCCCATAGGTTTCGTGAAAACCGATGTCAAGAAGGTTCCGAGGCACTGGTCCGTCTCCGACGCGGAAGGAGCTCTAATTATCTACGAAGAGTATGCCGCAGGGCTTAAGGACATCAAGGCCGGACAGCGCATTGTCGTGCTTTTCTATTTTCACGAAAGCCCGCAATTCACTCATGAATATTTGATACAGACACCTCCGCACCGCAACGAGCAACTGGGCGTGTTCAGCATCTGTTCGCCAATCAGGCCGAATCCCATCGGCATGTCGCTTGTGGAAGTCCTCGGCGTCGAAGGAACCGTCATTCGTATCAAAGGTCTGGACATGCGGGACGGAACGCCTGTCCTGGACATCAAACCGGCGACGGAAAAAGAACATGCCTGATGTGGCAGGCGAGTCATGAAACCCACCGCGGCGCCAGCTCGGCCTGATAGGTTGTAATTCACAGCGTTAAAAAGTCAGGGAGGCATTATGATGAGCGATAATTACGACGTACTGGTCATTGGGGGCGGTCCGGGTGGAACGCCTGCTGCCATGCAGCTGGCTTCCAGAGGCAAGAAAGTATTATTGGTCGAGAAGTCAGGCAAATTGGGCGGGGCGTGCCTGTTTGTTGGTTGCATTCCATCAAAAATCATAAAACATGCTGCAGATGAATACGCTTCGATCAGTCGCGCTGCTTTTGGCAGACAGGCAGTTTTAGAAGATAGGAGCGCTGTCTGGAGGAATATTAGGGCGACTATGGACCGGATTTTGTCCTCAAGATCTGACGCTGCCCTGAAAAGGGTCAATCGAATCCCGGGTTTGACATTCGTCGCCGGGACTGCGCGTTTTATTTCAGACCACATGGTTGAAATTGAAGAAAACGGCGGAAAAAAGAAATCCTGCACATTCGAGCAGGCGATCATTTCCACCGGTTCGGTGCCGTCAATTCCGCCGTTCAAGGGAAATGCCGCGCAGAATGTGCTCACCAGTGAAATGCTTTTCGAACAGGATGCCCTTCCCGAATCGCTGGTGATCATCGGCGGCGGCCCGATCGGCATTGAGATGGCGCAAATGCTGGCAAAATTAGGCGTCGAATGCACCATTATCGAGATGCTGGACACCATCCTGTCTGGAATCGTCGAACCGGAGTTCGTGGATCGTCTTACGCAAAAGCTTAGTGATTCAGGTGTGGGTGTTTACGCTTCCTCAAAGGTGCTGAAGATCGAGCGGTCGGGCAAGGATTTTAGCACGTCGTTCACAGATGCACAGGGCGGCATAAAGACCATTCATTCCCAACAGGTAATGGTTGCAGCGGGCAGGTTGCCCAACGTGGGAGGCCTCAACCTGGAAGCGACAGGCATACAATTTTCCCAAAGAGGCATTGCTGTAGATGAATACCTTGAAACGCAGGTGAAAGGAATCTATGCTACGGGAGACGTTATCCCAGGCCCGAAATTTGCGCATACCGCCACTTATGAGGCAAATATCGCATCCGCAAACGTCCTGAAGGGCAATGTCCAAAAGGCGGATTTTTCGAAAAACTCCTGGGTCTTGTTTTCGGACCCTGAGGTGGCATCCGTCGGATATGCACAAGCTGAAGCCGTAAATCAGGGGCATGAAGTCATTACGGGAAGCTACAACTACGAAATCGATGCCGCGGCTCAAATATCCGGAGATCCCTTCGGCTTGTTGAAATTTGTTGTTGATAAGAAAACCCGGCAGATTATCGGTGTCCATATATTCACCCGGGGTGCTGCCTCGATTATCGGAGAAGCTGCTTTGATTGTGTCCAGGAAATTAACTCTCCAGGATGTGGCCCAGGCAATCCACCCGCACCCTACGTTGACGGAAGCTTTTGGGATTTTAGCAATCAATATGTCTGCATAAATCGGTGAGGTCTTTAAGGCAGTGCTGCCCAGAAAAACCGAACGCGAACCAAATTGAGGATAGCAGGTGCGCGGACCTATTACCCTGGAAGGGTAGGAAATCCCGGAAACCGGAGTTGTCTTTTCACGCCGGAAAACACAATGGGAGTATCGGGGTGCGGCAAGTATTCGATGCCTTGTCATGGGGAGCGTAAAGACTATGAAAGCAATGAACACTTATAAGGATCCGTCATGAAAATAGAATTTGAGCCGATAGGGTTCGTTAAAACCGATGTTGAGAAGGTCCCGAGGCACTGGTCCGTTTCCGACGCGGAAGGGGCGATAGTTATCAACGAAGAGTATGCCGCAGGACTTAAGGACGTCGAGGCTGGGCAGTGCATTGTTGTGCTTTTTTATTTCCATCAAAGCCCGCAATTCACTCCGGCATTTCTGGTACAGACGCCTCCGCACCGCAACGAGTCGTTGGGCGTGTTTAGTATCTGTTCGCCGATCAGGCCGAACCCCATCGGCATGTCGGTTGTGGAAGTGCTCGGCGTCGAAGGCAGCGTTATCCGCATCAAAGGTCTGGACATGCGGGACGGGACGCCTGTCCTGGACATCAAGCCGATGACGGAAAAAGAAAAGACGCAGGGAGAAAGAGGGGATATAAGATGATCGGAAGAAAAATGACGATCATATTGATCTCGGCGCTATGCATAAAAAGGCAGATAGGTGGAACGAAGCGCACTATTCTGTGTAGCGGCATTACGCTGTTTGACATACTTGTTACAAAAGAAAACGCTCGGCGTTAGAAAACGGTAAAAGCGAGAGGAAAATCAACAGGATAAAACAGCTTGTGTCATAATCATAAGAGTCTATGCATCAGTGGCATCGTGATGCTTAGGAGCGGCAGTCACAGCATCGAAATTATCAGGAGGCGATCCATGAAGATATTGCTCTCGACAGACGGTTCTGGTTTGAAGACCCCGGTAGAACACATCCTGCCGATTGCCCGGATACGGGAAGCCGTTCATGCATCATGATCAGGAGGTGAACCATGAAGATCGAAGTATGCGGTTCTGGCTGCAGCAAGTGTGCGGAACTCGAAAAGCGGGCAAAGGACGCGGTTGCACGCACCGGCATTGACGGTAAAACCGTGGCAAGCGGGAAAATACCCAGCGTCGAGGAGATTGCTTCCCTGCTGAGAAGGTAGTATGAATATCACTGCGATACTGTCATCGGGCCTGGCAGCGGTGTACGACTATGTGCTGGCGCACACCTTGTTCTGCCTCGTCCCTGCCTTTTTCATTGCAGGAGCAATGGCGGCGCTTATCCCCAAGGACCTGCTTCTTCCGTACCTCGGGAAAGGCTCTCCCAGGCATATCGCCTACCCCCTATCAGTGGCCTCAGGCCTTTTGCTCGCCGTTTGCTCCTGTACGGTCCTTCCGCTCTTTGCCGGAATACGAAAAGGCGGAGCAGGCATAGGACCTGCTATTGCATTTCTTTACACCGCGCCGGCAACGAACATCGTCGCTATCCTTTATACCGGCAGTCACATAGGATGGGACGTGGCAGCGGCGCGGATCTTTTTGTCCATTCTGTTTGCAGTCTCGATCGGAATGATCATCAGTAAGATGTTCCGCGAAGAGGATGAAGTGGTGCAGGCTTCTGATGCGTTTGCCAGAAGTGCAAACAACCACGATATGAGGCGGTTGGTCTATCTTTTCAGCGCTCTTGTCGGGATATTACTCGTGGGAACGCGGGTAAACACGCCCTGGGTCAAGTATGCAATTGTGCTCCTGCTGATCGCCGCGAGCGCCTTGATCTCGTGGAAGCTTTACACAAAAGAAGAAGTCGCGGGCTGGATGGGGGAAACGTGGGGTTTTGTGAAAAAGATCGCTCCGCTTCTTCTTGTTGGTGTATTCGTATCGGGCATGGTCAAAGTATTATTGCCGGAGAAGTTTGTTACGGCCTACATGGGATCGAATTCCCTGACCGCCCTGATCATCCCCGTTCTGTTTGGCGTGCTTGTGTATTTCCCGACACTGGTTGAGGTGCCGATGGCAAAGGTCTTTCTTGATCTCGGCATGGGGAAAGGCCCGCTCATGGCCTATCTTCTCGCGGACCCCGTGCTCTCACTTCCGAGCATCCTGGTAGTCAGCAAAATCATGGGGACCAAAAGAACGGTTGCCTACGTAGGCCTGATCATCGTGTTCACTGTTTTCGGCGGATATCTCTTCGGACTTTTATCATCTCGACCTTGACACAACAAGAAATTGATTTCTGAGCTTTCCTGATATCGGTTTGAAACCGGAACCAAGTTACCTATGGCGGCGTTCCCGCCGCCTATTTCGACGTGCATATCTGAGGGAGGTGGGACGATGGAACAAGGCATCGGGGTGAAACCATGGCACGGCATATCCCGTGAAGCGATCGTATGGCACCCGACAGTGGATGAAAAGAAGTGCATCGGCTGCGGCATGTGCGTCACCGGCTGCGGTAGGAAGGTCTACGGATTCGACTATGAGAGAAAAAAACCGGTGGTGCTGAAGCCGGCAAACTGCATGGTGGCGTGTGTTACCTGCGCGAACACCTGTCTGCAGGATGCGATAAGTTTTCCGCAGGTGGAGGGCGTCAGGGAACTCATCCGGAAGGAAAAAGTCCTGGCCAAGGCAATGCTGGAACTGAAGGTGCGCACGGAAGAACTGAAGGCGGCGCCGAAACGTGATTGATACCGTCTTGCAGGCTTCGAAATCGGATGCCCGGCTCGCGGCGCTTCTCGACGAAGCCCGCGAGTACGCGCAGATTTACGTCCTTGCAACACAGAGGCACAAGGGCTGTGAGGGGACGGGAGAACTCATGACCTTGCGCGAGGAGTTTCGGGACGCGATCGGGAAATTAGTGAAATACTGCAAGGAGAAGGGCTATCCGTGCGATCTCAACACCGAGGCCTTTGATGCTGCGGCGTGTGAACTGACATCGGGAGCGATCAGGAGGTGATCCATGAAGTTCTTGCTTACAAGTGACTGTTCTGAACACTCGGTGCTGATCTGTAGAGTCAAGCAGGCATGATGGAAAGATTGAACATCACATTAAAACCGGCTCAAAGGAGGCAACGATGAGAAGAAAAAGCATAATAAGTCTGGTGGTTGCAGTAGCAATGTTGTTCACTACGGCAATCGTAACGGCAGGACCCTGGAAAGGCTGGCGCGGGAGCGGCGGCTGGGGCATGGGGTCGCAGTATAACAGGATGTACGACACGGCAACAGTAGAAACGCTGGAAGGGATGGTTGAAGCTGTGAATAAGATTACGCCCATGAAGGGCATGTACTCCGGCATCCATATCATGCTCAAGACGGACAAGGAGACGATCTCCGTTCAGCTCGGTCCGGAATGGTACATCGAACGGCTCGACACGAAAATTCAGAAGGGCGACAAGATCGAGGTCAAGGGTTCGCGGGTGACCTTCGCGGGCAAGCCCGCGATCATCGCGGCCGAGGTCAAAAAGGGCGACAGCACGCTCGTGTTGCGAGACAGCGCGGGAATTCCCGTGTGGGCCGGATGGCGAAGATAGCGTTCTGATGACAAAAATGGCCCCGCTGTGAGCCGGGGCGGGGCCGAATTTCGCGGAGATCCAATTATGAAATAAATGATCATTCGTTATTATTCATTCTGTCTGCCGCGCTCACATACAATGTTGTCGCGGAAATTTTGGTTGAAATTTGTCTTTCTACGTTATATCCATTACCATGACTACAAAGCTAAGAGGGAGAAGATGAAAAAAGTTCTGGCGGGCTTTGCGGCTTTCTTCGTGAGCATGTCCGTATCCATTGTTTTTGCCGCGGAGGAAGAACCATCACTTGTCAGGGGGAAGATTGAAATGTATGGTGTGGCAAAACTTTCGGTGGATTTTATCAACACGGGAGCACACACGCCGGCGGACACAAACCTCTACAGAGTTTCCTCCAACTCTTCGCGCTTCGGCCTCAAAGGTTCCGAAGACCTCGGGGACGGCCTGAGCGCAATAGCCCAAGTAGAACTCGGCATCAACATGGATGGGACAACTTCGAGCGTCGTGTCCTCGGTCACGACATCAGGCGGGTCAGTGGCGAGCACAAAAACAACGGATGAAAATACCATATCTTTTCGAAACACCTTTGCCGGTCTGCGTTCAGAAAGGTGGGGTACATTGCTTTTAGGAACATACGACACACCGTACAAGATATCGACTGGCAAGTTGGACCCCTTTTTAGAGACAATGGGCGATTACAATTCCATCATATCGAGCGTCAACGGCAAGGTAAATTTCGACCTGCGGTTCAAGGACACGGTCGTTTACCTATCGCCTGCCTGGAGCGGGTTGCAGCTCATGGCTTCGACGAGTACAACGGGTATGGAAACAAACAACGGGGCAACAGGCAATCCCAGCGCGTACTCGGCCTCGGCAGCATATACCGCTGGACTTCTTTACGCTTCGCTGGCATACGAAATACATAAGAAGGGTTTTACCGATGGGGATAAATCAGGCAGAATGCAAAACACTGGTGCAAAGGCGGGTTTAGGCATTGTCACAGGAGATACCAAAATCGGACTTGTATACGAATCACTTAAGGACGCCACGGCTGATTCAGCGAACAGCCGCGATGCCTATTATGTTGCTGTGAGCCATACCCTCGGCAAGGAAACGATTAAGCTCGCCTACGGAATTGCCGCAGACGGCAAAGATCCGTCCACAAAGACCGGTGCGACCCTGATAGTGATCGGCGCAGACCATGTTTTTTCCAGGCGGACAACTGTTTATGCCCTTTATGCAGTTGTGAAGAATGATGTGAACGCCACCTACGGCATCGGCACCGGTGGCGCAGGCGGCGCTTATGTACCCGACGATGGTGAAGACCCGTCGGTATTTTCCCTAGGGCTAAATCACAGTTTTTGATATTCAAGTCGTTTATTTCTCACCCATACCGGGTGAACCGTAGGCAATTGTTTCATGAAGGGAGAAGATAATGAGTTTGATTATTGCGAAAGCGTCAAAAAAAACTATCGGATGGGCGACGTAACGGTATCAGCATTAAAAAGATTAAGAAGGGCGACAGTACGCTCGTGTTGCGGGACAGTGCGGGGATTCCCGCATGGGCGGGATGGAGAAGATAGCGTTCAGATGGCAAAGATAGCCCCACTGTGAGCCGGGGTGGGGCTTTATCACCGGTTTGAGCCATCAGCTGCGCCTGCGGTTATAACTGCTTCCCGGTGTCTGGAAAAATGCTATGCTCGTTCAGTTGCTCGAAAAATTTAATTCGGAACAGTTCGATTTACTGGCTGTAAAGCTTCAACAAATATTGTACAGCCACTTTAGAAGGATCGGCCTGTTTCACAAGGCGCTCATAACGAAGTCACTCCTTCAAGATTACGATTATGAGGAAGACGATACCCACCGGGCCTGCACGTTCGGAGAGTGGTATTACTCCCAGGCGACTCCGGAGATAGAAGAGAATAATGAGTTTATTCAACTTGGGAAGATTCACGAGGATTTACACGTCGCCATGAGGGATTTGTTGAGAAAGGCCCGGAATGACGGTCCGATCGCTGCCGATGATTACGAGCGTTTCCTGAAAACGTACAATCTTTTTACGGACAGACTCTCAGAGCTCATTCAGGAGACAAACTTTGCCCAATATCAATTCGATCCCCTTACAAAGCTTCTGAATCGGAGGGCCTTTAAAAAAATACTGGAGTACGAGTTCAATATGTTGCAAAGAAATAAGCGGCGCTGTACCGTTGCAATGGTGGATATTGACCTTTTTAAGAACATCAACGATACCTACGGTCATGCCGGCGGCGACGCTGTTCTGAAAGGGTTGGCGGACTTGTTTCTCAAACAACTGAGAGGGTACGATACTGTGGGCAGGTTCGGAGGCGAGGAGTTTGTTTTCTGCCTCCCCAATACCGCGCTCTCATCCGCGAAGAAAATCATGGAGCGATTACGGAAAAAAGTCGAAAAAATGAGAATGCCGTTGACCGGTGGAAACGTAATCCCTGTGACGATTTCGATCGGTATTGCTGAATTAAAGGTAAAAGATACTATTGACGGAACACTGCGCCATGCCGACAGTGCCCTCTATAAGGCGAAAGAATCTGGACGCAACCGCGTGGAGGCATTGGGGTGATCCTCAATCCCCATCATGAGCATGCTCCGGGCTCGCCTGGACAGCGAGAGCCGCACGGCGGTGTACCGTACGTAATCGTTCCGCGAAAGGAGACTACAATGAGTTTGATAGTTGCGGACTGCGTCAAAAAGGACTACTGGATGGGAGACGTTACGGTATCGGCATTGAAAGGGCTCAGCTTCGAGATCGAGCCCGCCTCCTTTGTTTCCTTCGTAGGGCCTTCGGGGAGCGGCAAGACCACGCTTCTGAACTTGATCGGCTGTCTCGACAGGCCCACAGGCGGCAAGCTCTCCGTCGCCAACACGGACACGGCGGCCCTTGACCGGAAACAGAGCGCGGCATTTCGGGGAAACAATATTGGTTTCATCTTCCAGGACTTCAACCTCATCCCCGTGCTCACGGTGTACGAGAACATCGAGTACCCCCTGCTGATGGTTCAGAGCACGCCTGCCGAAGAAAGGAAAAAACGCGTTACCGCTCTCCTGCAGGCGGTAGGGATGGCCGAGCAGAAAGACAAATACCCCGACCAGATATCGGGCGGCCAAAAGCAGCGGGTGGCAGTGGCGCGGGCGCTGGTCACGAACCCGAAGCTCGTGCTTGCCGACGAGCCGACTGCAAACCTGGATCATACAACGGCGTATAGGGTGATCGATCTGATGAAACAGATGCGGGACGAGTTCAATACGACGTTCATCTTCTCGACCCACGACCAGAAGATCGTGGGAGAGGCCGAGATCATCTACTCCCTTGAGGACGGCGAACTGAAGGACAGGCAGGTAAAGGGAGGAAAAAACAATGGGTAATCTCTTTAAAATAGCCGTCAGGAACCTTCTGCGGTATAAAAGAAGGACGCTGCTCACAGCATCGCTTATCACCATCGGCGTGGTTTTCGTACTCGTGTTCATGTCCGTGTCAGGCTCTTTCAAAAACATGATGATCGGCCTGATAACCGATTCCATGCTCGGCCACGTGCAGGTGCACCGCAAGGGCTACGTCGCCTCCATCGACAACCTGCCTTTGAACCTGAACCTCAAGGCAGGCGCCGTAAAACGGGTCGAGGCGGTCCTGAACGATCTGCTCGGGATCGCGGCCTGGTCGCCGCGCATCAAGTTCGGCGGCATGTTCAGCAACTTCGCGGAGACCACAAATATCAGGCTGAACGGCGTCATCCCCGAAAAGGAGGTCGCCACCGTGCCGCTGCTTATGTCCCGGATCATCGACGGCGAGAAGGAAATAAAACGGGGCGAGATACTTATTCCCGAACTCCTTGCAAAGGGCATGAAAGTGAAAGTCGGAGACATGGTGGTCATCGTGGCCACGAACAAGGACGGCTCCGTGAACGGCAAGCAGTTCAAGGTCGGCGGCATTCTCCAGAGCGTTTCGGGCCCCGGCGGCCGGGACGGATACATCCACTTCGACGATGCCGTGGAGGTCCTGAGGATGGAAGAGCCGGAGGTGAGTGAATTCGCGATCAGGCTGAAAAAGTTCGACGCGCTTCACAGCTTCGCTGCGGCGCTGGGGGCCAGGCTTGCTCAGGAGTTGAATAAAGATGGTAAGCCTATTTTCGAAGTCCATACCTGGGAGCAGCTTACCCCCTTTTACAACGTAGCCCGCATGATCGACGTGATGACGTTCTTCGTCAAGCTCATGCTCATCGCCATCGTTTTGATCAGCATCATGAACGTGATGATCATGGCAGTCTACGAACGGATACGCGAGATCGGTACGATCGCGGCCATCGGGACGCTGCCGGGAAAAATCCTGAACATGTTCGTGATCGAGGGGTTCTGCCTCGGCGTTGTGGGCGCGGTCATCGGTAATATTGTCGGGATAGCGCTAGTCTTCATCATCAACATGTCAAGGATCATTTTCAATTTTGGAATGCAACAAGGCTTGGTCCTGCAGGCAGCGATTAAGCCGTCCGATCTTTTGGTGATATCGGTAACGGTAATAATCGTTTCGGTGATCGCCAGCCTTCAGCCCGCGTTCAAGGCGTCACGGATGGAGCCCATCGAGGCATTGAGGCATGTATAGGAGAATTGCCATGTTGAAAATACTGACTGTCATCATAACGGCACTCTTTACCGTCCCCGCATACGCCACAGACGGAACGGAGCTTCTGAAGCAGATCGACCGGAACCTGAACCCGACATCCTATGAGTCGTACCGGAAGCTCATCAACATAGAGCCCGACGGCAGGAAGAAGGAATACACGCTATTTACCGTCAAGAAAGGCCTCGATAAGGTCGCGGGCCTTTTCATCGCGCCTGCCAGCGAAAAAGGCAGAAGCACGCTCCGGCTCGGGGACAACATGTGGCTCTACATCCCGAATGTGGGGAAGCCCATCAGGATCACGAGCCTTCAGTCCGTGGTGGGTGGGGTGTTCAACAACGCCGACATCCTGCAGCTCGATTACGCGGCGGAGTACACTGTCGAGAAGGTGGAGGAGCAGAGGAACGAATACCTCCTTCACCTCAAGGCGAAGACGAAGACCGTGGCCTACGACCGGATACGGCTTTGGGCCGAGAAGGAGCGAAAGCTCCCGACGAAGATCGAGTGCCTCACGGAAACCGGCATGCTGATCAAGACGCTTTACTTCAAGGACGTTAAGGACTTTGGCGAAGGCATCGTGCGGCCCGCAGTCATCGAGACTGACAGCCCGCTCTATAAGAACTATAAATCGATCATGATATTGGCAAAGATCAAGGCGCGGGGGTTCAAGGACGAGGTCTTCACGCTCACGTTCATGCCGAACCTGGAGTCGATGAGATAGGACAAAAAGTTGGAACTTCGACCAAAAACGACGCCGTCAAAATCAACACTGTTTTCCTCATTCTTGAGGCTTGGCCTGACCGCCTTCGGCGGGCCTGCCATGGTTGCCTATATACGGGACCTGTCCGTAAAGCGCAATCAGTGGGTAGATGAAAAGACCTTCAAGGACGGCGTGGCCTTGGCCCAGTCCATACCCGGCGCAACGGCCATGCAGGTAGCTGCATATACCGGGCTAAAGTCGCGAGGGATCTGCGGCGCATTGCTGTCCTATATCGGGTTCGGGTTGCCTGCTTTTGTTTTCATGCTGATACTTGCGGTGTTTTATAAGCAGTCCCGGAACATATCGCAAGTCGTATCGGTGTTTAACGGCCTTCAGGTGCTTGTGGTTGCGATCGTTGCCAATGCACTTTATTCTTTCGGCAAAGACACCGTAAAGAGCTATAAGGAATTTATTCTCTCGGCCCTGGCAGCTCTCCTTTTCTGGTCAGGCATAAGCCCTTTTCTGGTGATTATAGGTGCGGCCCTGTCAGGCACGGTTTTATTTAGAGACGTAGAACCTGTAATTCAGTCAACCTCTCATCATGAAAATAGCGGATTGATGGTCAAGCAAATAGCCCTGTTCGTACTGATCGTACTGGCGGGCCTTGCGGTGCTGTATTTTGCAAATTCGAAACTTTTCAAACTGGCATTGATGATGCTCAGGATAGATCTTTTTGCTTTCGGAGGCGGGTTTGCATCGCTGCCGCTGATGCTCCATGAAATCGTGAATGTGCAAGGATGGCTGGACTATCGGACGTTCATGGACGGGGTGGCTCTCGGTCAGGTCACCCCGGGTCCCATTGTTATTACTGCGACCTTTGTGGGGTACCTTGCATACGGATTCACCGGCGCCATCGTTGCGACTGCGGCGATCTTTACGCCTTCTTTTTTGCTATTGATAACAGTCACCCCCCTGTTCGACAGATTAAAGACATCAGCGTATTTCTTGAAGGCGACAAAAGGGATACTTGCATCCTTTATCGGCCTGCTATTTTTTGTTACAGTAAAATTTTTCCTCAATGTTCCGTGGGACATGATGCGAGTCATCCTGGGACTTGCGGCATTGACTGCGTTGTTGAAGAAGTCCGATGTACTATATGTCGTCCTGATCGGCGCAGTCGTATCAATGATCCTGCTATAGCGCGCGCGGAGGTTGTCGTGGCAGTAAAAAAGAGAATCAGGTCATCCTTGCGATTCATTCGGTCACTGACAGTTCTGCTTGGCGCTCTTGTGATTTTCTTATTTTCTGGTGTCCTTCGCGCGGAAGAATACCCCTTTGACACGTCGGAAACGGAAAAGAAGCCCTATCATCTCGGCGGTTACGCTGAGATCAAACCTGTTTTCTTCAGGCTGGACAGGGACGCTGCTCTCTACAAGCTAAACTTCTACGGCCGTGATGAAGGTGCTACTCTTGCCGAATACGACGGCACGCTTCAACTGGAGGGAAGCCTTGAAAAGGGCATCTCGCGGCTTTTTGCGAGGACGAACTCGGTTTACCAGAACTCCTACCTCGGGACCTCATCGAACACCACGCTTTATGAAGGTTATCTTTCTCTTAAGCCATCTCCTTCTCTCACCATCGATGCAGGGAAAAAAACATTGAAGTGGGGCAAGGGTTACGCATGGAACCCCGCGGCATTCATCGACAGGCCCAAAGACCCCAATGACCCGGAACTCAATCTTGAGGGATTCGTTGTGGCTTCGGCGGACTACATCAAAAGTTTTGACGGGCCGCTTAAAACCCTGTCCATCACTCCCGCCGTAGTTCCCGTATACGCGCATGTGAACGAAGACTTCGGCACGATCAATAACGTAAACATCGCGGGAAAGCTCTATCTGCTGCTGTACGACACGGATATAGATTTCATGGCCTTTACCGGTGGGAGCAAGAGCACGCGATATGGTTTTGATTTTTCGAGAAACACCGTTACTAATTTCGAGTTTCATGGAGAGTTTGCCTGGATCAATAATTTTACGGAGAATGCTATCGACAGTTCCGGATATATGTTTCAAAAAACATACGATGCTAAAAGCTATCTCCTTGGGCTGCGATACCTTACCGAAGTGGATACTACTTATATTCTCGAATATTATCATAACGACACCGGATATAGTGTCGATCAAATGAAGGATTATTTTTCATTTATAAACACGGGATACAACTCGTTCCTTTCCTTGGGCAACTCAACACTTTTAAACAAGGCTTCGTCCCTGACCGCAGGCAATTACGGCAAAATGAATCCCATGCGGGATTACCTTTACCTCCGCATCAGTCAAAAAGACCCCTTCGATATTCTCTATTGGACGCCTGCGCTGACGTGGATGGTCAACGTCGAGGATAAAAGTTATTCGCTCTCGCCCGAAACTACCTATACGGGGGTTACGAACCTCGAACTGAGGCTCAAGGCCATGGTTCTGGCGGGAAGCCGGTTGAGCGAATTCGGCGAGAAGCCGTATGACTATCGCGTGGAGCTGAGGGCGAGGTATTACTTCTGATCGTCACGGCGAGTCTTATCTGCAACCTTGGCATATTGTATTATCAACAATATGGTCGAAATCGACTTTGCAAAGATAGAAGTAGTGTCGAAAATCCCTGTTGGAAAGTTCGCGATGTTCTCAGCATCCAAGAAGGGAACGAATTTCCGAACACGGAATAAATCATAAACGAAAAAGAGGAGGTATAGCGGCCCCGGTTTTCTTGGACACGATTTTATGTTAAAACATATGTTCAAGGAGGCCGTTAAATGGGAAAAGATGTTAAGCCGTCCGATTCAACCGAAGTTATCCGCTGGACTGTCAACCGCAAGAAGGAAGTTGTCCTTCGGATGATGCGCGGTGAACCAATCGATGCTCTCTCCCGGGAGTTGGGTATCGAAGCCTACCGCCTGGAGAAATGGCACCGAAAAGCCCTCCAGGGGATAGAAGCCGCACTCAAGGCCCGGGATGGTGATCCTTTGGCCGCGGAACTTGATGCCGCCATGCGCCGTATCGGCGAGATCACCATGGAAAACGAGTTGCTTCGGTACAAAGTGAGGAAAGCACGCCCTTTGGCACCGGAGAGATCGAAGAAATGAGCGCTACGATCTCAGCGACTACCGGCAAGCTCTATGGCATCCAGCGCGTCTGCCATGCCTGGGAAGAGCCCCGATCCTCCTTTTATAGAAAAAAGGAGCGGCTTGCCAAGCCTGCGGCGGTACGCAAGCGAGGACCAAAGACTCTGCTTTCCGATGATGAGCTGCTCACGCTCATCCGTGCCGACCTGGCAACCTCCCGCTTCGTCGGCGAGGGTCATCGCAAGGTTTGGTATCGTCTGCGGTTCGTCAAAGGGCACAATCGGCCGCAAACGAGTCTTACGCATCATGCGCGAACATCACCTGCTATCTCCACACCGGGTTGTCCAAGGGCAGCCCATAGAGCACAAGGGAAAGATCATTACGGCTGCTCCCAATGTCCTGTGGGGCACGGACGGGACGAAGATCTTCACCCTGGACGATGGCTGGTGCTGGCTCTTTACCGCCGTGGAGCACTGGAACGCCGAGTGTCTCGGATGGCATGTAACCAAGACCGGAGACCGATTTGCGGCGCTCCAGCCGCTGTCTATGGCCCTGATGACACGGTTCGAATCGGTCGGCGCCGATGTTGCCCGAGGGTTGGCGCTCCGGATGGACAATGGCACCCAGTATCTCTCGGATCATTTCCAGAATCAGATCAAGCACTGGGGTATTGCGCCGAGCTTCGCGTTTGTAGCGGAGCCGGAGACTAACGGCGTTGTGGAGCGATTCAATCGAACTCTCAAAGAACAGGTTATCTATGGCCGCCAGTACCAAAACATCGAGGAATTCAGAATCGCAATATCGGACTTCATGGATCGATACAATACGTACTGGCACGTTGAAAAACTTGGGTTTAAAAGTCCACGGCAGGCTTTCGACGAGTTTCAACTGAAAGCGGCTGCGTAAATTTTATCTTGTGTCCAGGGTACCGGGTGCGCTACAAACCGAAATGTTTGTCCTTGCTAATGTCCACCGTTACAATCAGAGCTTTCCCATTGACCATCCGTTGCTTTTTTGTTTTAATCATTTTCAAGGCTATGCTCCTTTCTCTGATCTATTTACCAACTCGCCAGCTGGTTTAAATCGAGAATGAGTATAGCCTTCTTAATTGGCTTTTACTATTTTCTCCAATATAGCAAGCTGAACTGTTGTTCTGCGATTCCGCAAGATATTCCACCTTTCTACCGGTAATTGGTGACAATCGCGCTAAGAATCTCGTGTGGTCAAATAACTCGTGCGATCATCTGGTAGTAATATTTAAACAGTAAGGACCCTGAAGAATTGTCTTGTAGCGTCCCTGGAACAGATGGCGGACTATACTGTACTTTTTGTAACAATAAAGAGCATATCGCTAGCTGAGACTCTAAAGTATCTCCTAGTCGTAGAAGCGGACACTAGAACTTCAAGAAGAAAAACTTGATGATCATGTTAAAGGCACCTTGAGATGTTGCGGCCACGTCTTGACATTACCGATAATCTGGATACACTTGAGATATATGTTTGGACGGGGGGGGATGACGCAAGAGGGGGCACGACGGGTACTGGTTACGGGTGGAACCGGCTTTGTGGGAAGTCATCTTGTTGAACGGCTTCTCCGAAAGGGTTATGCGGTAACCTGCCTGGTGAGGGATCCTCTTCATTTGCGCTGGCTTGAGGGCTTGGATGTGCGACTCGCGCACGGCGACTGCACGCGGCCCGAATCGCTTGCCTCCGCCGTGCAGGGCGTCTCAGTCGTATTTCATTGCGCCGGACTTACCAAAGCAACACATGCTCATGATTATTATCTCGTGAACCATCTCGGCACGAAGTATCTTCTGGAAGCATGCGCACGATATAATCCCGACATTGAGAAATTTGTACTGGTCTCCAGCCAGGCAGCGGCAGGTCCGAGTTCGGACGGACGACCGGTAAAAGATGGCGACACACCGCATCCTGTGTCTGATTACGGCAAGAGCAAGCTGCTTGCCGAAAACGAAGTGCACGGTTACAAAGACCGTCTTCCTATCGTGATTCTCCGGCCATCAAGCGTCTATGGACCGAGAGATGTGGATGTTTACGAACTGTTCCGCTGGGCCAGTCGCGGCCTGACTCTCGAGATGACTGGGGGAGATCGATATCTCAACCTGTGCTATGTCGAAGACCTGACAGCGGCGCTTCTTCTGTCAGCCGAAAACAAGACGCAGAGCGGCAGTGTATATTTCGTGGCGGAGAACAGGCCCTACTCGTGGTCGGAATTCAGGGATCTGCTGCTCGCTACAGGTGGTGTGAAGTCGCGCACGATAAAAATTCCCTACGGGGCGGCCTACCTGATCGGCCTCGCTTCCGAAATCGGAAGCCTGTTCACAAAAAGGCCGGCGCTTGCGAACAGGCAGAAAATGCGGGAAGCCGCACAGAGATATTGGCTTTGCGAAGTCGGCAAGATCGAGAGTGACCTCCGCTTTCGGGCGGAGTATCCCCTGCAGAAAGGGCTGGAACTCACATGGCAATGGTACAGAAAAAACAAATGGCTGTAGTGCCGGTACCGCTGAGGGTTCTTGAGGCAAGAACGTCGGATTTGTTCGAAAAATGCCGGAAGTTTTCGGCCGCGAAAGAGGTTATGGCCGCCGGGTTGTATCCCTATTTCCACGTCGTGGAATCGGAGCAGAGCCCCGAGGTTATCGTCGAGGGCAAGAAGATGATCATGCTCGGGTCGAACAATTATCTCGGGCTTACCAGCCATCCGAAGGTGAAGGAAGCGGCCATCGAAGCCGTGAAAAAATACGGCAGCGGCTGCGCGGGTTCACGCTTCCTGAACGGGACCCTCGACATACATGTGGAACTCGAGAAAAAGCTCGCTTCGTTCTTTCGCAAGGACGCGGCGCTCACCTTTTCCACAGGATATCAAACCAACCTCGGGATCATATCCGCCCTGGCAGGCAGGGACGACGCAGTCGTGATCGACAAACTCGACCACGCCAGCATCGTAGACGCGTGCAGGCTGTCGTTCGCCGAAGTGAAAAAGTTCAAGCACAATGACATGGACAGTCTCGAGTATATCCTCAAGGAATGCGGGGGCCGCGGCAAACTTGTGGTCGTGGACGGCGTGTACAGCATGGAGGGGGATATCGCGCCGCTGCCCGACATTATCAAGGTCTGCAGGAAATACGGAGCGCGGCTCATGGTGGACGACGCCCACGGCATCGGGGTCCTGGGCAGGACCGGACGCGGGACCGCCGAACATTTCGGCCTCGAGAAGGAAGTGGACGTGATCATGGGCACCTACAGCAAATCCATGGCGTCCATCGGCGGTTTCGTCGCGGCCGACGAGGACGTGATCCATTACATGAAGCACACCTCCCGTCCGCTCATTTTCTCAGCAAGCCCTCCGCCGGCCTCGGTGGCGGCGGTCATCGCAGCGCTGGATATCGTCGATCGGGAACCGGAACGAAGGGAGCGGCTGTGGCACAACTCGCGCAAGATGATGGGGGCGCTCAAACAGATGGGCTACGACACGGGCGTAGCCGAGACGCCGATCATCCCGCTCGTCATGGGTGAGATGGAGCGGACGTTCCTGATGTGGAAGATCTTGTACGATGACGGGGTGTTCGTGAATCCCGTAGTCCCGCCGGCCACGCTGCCGGGCCGTTGCCTCATCCGCACAAGCTATATGGCCACTCATACCGACGAAATGCTTGACCGGGTGCTCGGCGTGATCGAGAAAGCCGGAAGAAAGCTCGGCGTGATCTCGTAGTCGATGAGGGGGGGATTGTGAACATCGAACAGGTCAACGGAGCAGGCAGCCTGAATGAGTTCATCCAATTTCCGTGGAAAGTGTATCAGGGAAACTCCAAGTGGGTGCCGCCGCTCGTGAGCGAAGTAAAATTCGTCCTGAACGAAAAGAACCCTTTTTTTCAACACGCCGAAGCCGCCTGTTTCCTTGCGCGCAAGAACGGAGAAACGGTCGGCAGGATCGCGGCGATCATCGACCGGAATCACATCTGCATCCACAACGAGCGGGCCGGGTTCTTCGGCTACTTCGAATGCCTGCCTGACGTCGCGGTCGCGCAGGGGCTTCTTGACGCCGCATCGGGATGGCTCAAAGAGCGCGACCTTGAGATCATGAGGGGCCCCATTAACCCCTCGACGAACGACGAGTGCGGCTTTCTCCTCGAAGGCTTCGATTCGCCTCCCATGATCATGATGACCTACACGCCGGCATACTACCTCGACTACATGGAGCGTTGCGGCCTGACCAAGGCCAAGGACCTCTACGCCTACATATCCGTCATTAGGGACGTAGCGGCAGGCGGAAGGCTCGAGAAGCTCGCGTCGGCCGTAAAGGCGCGGGTCCCGGGACTCACCGTGCGGCCAGCGAACATGAAGCAGTTCCAGCGGGAGCTGAAAGTGGTAAAGGACATTTACAACTCCGCCTGGAGCCACAACTGGGGCTTTGTGCCCATGACCGACGAGGAGATCGAGTCCATGGCGAAAAGGCTCAAGCCTCTCATCGTGCCGGAACTGCTGATCATGGCAGAGGTGAACGGCAAGCCGGCCGCGTTCTTCATGGCTGTTCCTGATTACAACCAGGTCCTGGGAAAGATCAACGGCAGGCTCGGGCCCGTGGGGATCGCGAAATTCCTGTGGTATTCCCGGAAGATCAGCGACATCCGCGTCCTGACCATGGGTGTGAAAGAGGAGTACCGGAAAAAGGGCATTGAGGGCCTGCTCTATCTCGAATCCTTCAAGGCTGCCGTGAAGAAAGGCTACGAACGGGCGGAGATGTCGTGGATCCTCGAGGACAACGTCCTGATGCAGCGCGGCTGCGAACTCATGGGCGGCAAGCTGTACAAGAAGTACCGGATCTACGAGAAGGGCATGTGACCTTTATCCGCCTCAACGGAGATGGTCCAGGAAAAAGACGTATTTCACGCGAAGCTTACGCAGACAGCGGAAAAAAACCGATTATCGCAAGGTGTCTTTCTTTGCGTCTCCGTTATTTCGTATGTTTTATCATTTTTCCCGAATGCATCAGCGGGCCTGCCGGACCCGTCCATCCGTTTTCCGGGCTACGCGTGCGAGCGCCGCGAACAGTATCGGCGCCAGATAAACGGTCAGGATCGTCAGGGCGATTCCCGCGATGACATCGATAACGTAATGATACCGGAGATACACGGTCGAGATGAGCAGTCCCGTTACCACCGGAATCAAGACCGCAAAAAGTCTTTTCTCCTTTTTTCTCCATGCATAATAGAGGCTCATAAGCGAGACGGCTGTATGGCCGCTTGGGAAGGCATCGGTCTTATTTTTTTCGAGACTGTTCAGGACATCCTGAATCTTTTCGATAAACGGGGAAACCTGCAGGCCACCGGTCTGGAGATGGCCGAGCGTAAAACGTGGCCCGATTGCCGGAACGAGCAGGTAGCCGACGTAGGAGAGATAGAAGCAGAGCAGGATGCCGAACAGGGCCTCTTCGAATTCCCCGAACCTGCCCTTGGCAATGAGCACGACGCCGAGCGAGAGGGGGATGAAATAATAACTGATGTAGGCGAACTGGAGGAGGGCCGAAAGGGTCGGGCTGATCAGTCGTTCGAGCCATACCGTGGGGTGAACGCCGAAGAGCGCATGATCGACGGAGATGAGACTGGCGTCGAATGTCGTCGTATGAATGCCGGCGATGAGGGCCCCCAGACTGTTAAAAATAGAGAGAACCGTGATCACCGTGACGACAACCGAAAGGTAGAAACCCTTCTTAGCGGAGTCTACCCTCGTGCGGTACGCGGCAACCGCCAAGATTGCAACCGCCAGCACCGTGTACGTAGCGAGAAGTTCGGCCCACGACGGGTTCATGCGCGCGGAAAAAACCGCAAGGCCGGAGAGCAGGACAAGAAAAGAAAGCGTTAGTAGATCAGAGGGCCTCAAAACGTGGCGCATAGCGATATATACACTACCTGTGGCGAAATTGCAATCTCAACATCGATCCCTGCCGAATGGGTTATATATGGGTAGAAGCTAACGAATACGTGTGAAACATTATGTGTTGCTAAGAATGGCAACGACATCAGTTTTAACCATGAATATCGATTGCGAGTGGAGTATTGGTTTTTTAAGGAGCCGCAACTTCAATACCTTCAGGATCAAGTCACCAGGCTCCTTTTTGCATTACACCACCACAAATAAAACTCTCGGGGTGGTACAGATTTCTGCGGTAGAGTACTTCTGTCAGTCTATTTCTTACTCTGTCATAGATCCAGCCAAGCGATCCCCGAAGAGTCAAAATATTCAAACGTCCTGATTTTCATGATTCAATTTGCGTCACAGTTTCTCGCTCCTTTACTCCTTGAACCCACGTCGTGAAGCGGTTATACTCTCGTCGGTATAGCACAAAATAGATAGACGGGAGAGAATTCGTGGACTGGAAACGGTTACTTGCCTCCTATGACGCCAGGCTGCTGCAGACGAACTAAGAACTGCATATTCTTCCCATGCTTTAAAGCCACTGTTGACATAACCAGGATTCAGGCACTCATTACCTTAACGGAGGCAGCCCAAATTATTTGGTTACACGTAACCAGATTGATTGCCCTGACCTATTTTTATTACAGGACAAATTTGTCGTGCTAAAAATAACTAATACCTTGGTCGCATTTTTGGAGAAAATTATGGCGGGTGAGATCTCGGAATTGAATTCAGGCAGTACAGAAGGACAAAAGACGCTTGGAACGTCACTGCAAACTGAATTGCTCTATCGCGGAATATTCAATGAATCTCCTGACGGAATTCTCATCGTAGACGCGGACGGTTCGTTTCTTGAGTTCAATCAGACAGCCCATCGTCAGCTTGGTTATTCTAGAGAAGAATTCGCCAAGCTTCGTATATCCGACATCGACCCGGTTGAGAGCCCCGAAGATATTCGGACTAAAATAGAGATAGCGATGAAGTCCGAACGGTCGGAGTTGGATGTCAAACATAGGGCGAAAAACGGCGAGATCAGGGATGTTCACATCATCAATCAGCGCCTGACGATAACAGGTGTTAGCGTTCTGCACACGATCTGGCGAGATATCACCGAACACAAGGTAACTGAAAACAAGCTGCGAAAGAGCAAGGCAAACCTTAAAAGAGCCGAACAGATCGCCATGCTCGGCAACTGGGAGTGGGATATCGTTACTAACGATCTCATCTGGTCCGATGAAGTTTATCGGATATACGGCCTCGATCAGCTAAAAGATAAACCCACATTTGACATCGTGACTCGGACCGTAGCGCCGGAGTGCCGTGACCAATTTATAAAGGCGATCGAAAACGCAGTGAAGCATGATGCACCCTTCGATGGAGAATACCGGATGATCGCTCTAGACGGCAAAGTCCGCTATACGCATACGTCACTTGAGGTCCGGTATGATGAGGCGAGTCGTCCCGTATCCATGTTTGGCATAGTTCAGGACATAACGGCGCGCAAAAGGGCGGAGGAGGAACGGGAACAATTTTTTAAATTCTTCAATACTTCAAACGACCTTATGGCCATCGCTGGACTGGACGGTTTATTCAAGACCGTAAACCCGACATGGACAACGGTATTGGGTTACACCAATGAGGAGTTACTGCAAAAGCCCTTCGTGGAATTTATTCATCCCGAAGATGTAATGCAAACCGTGACGGAAATAGACCGGCAAGTCGCCAACGGCAGCTCTACCGAGTATTTTGAAAACCGCTACCGGTGTAAGGACGGTTCATACAAGTGGCTGGAGTGGAAAGCTGCGCCCCCAAAGGATAATCTTATATACGCCGTTGCACGAGATATCACCGAGCGCAAACAGGCCGAGGCGGCCCTTAAAGAAACTAATGCAAAATTGCTCGCCCTGCTGCAAGCCTTGCCGGATTCGGTCTTTTTCAAGGACACAGAAGGCAGATATTTGATGGTAAACAAGGCGTTCGAGCAAAACACCGGCACAAAGCAAGAAATGGTTCTCGGAAAGACCGACGCAGATTTCATGCCTGCGGACATTGCAGAGGGGTGTAGAAAGAGCGACGAAGACATCATGAAAAGAGGAGAACCTATATACCTCGAAGATACGTTAGTTAATCATGATGGGAGAAAGATATACCTTGAGAGCGTTAAAGTTCGCGTTAATGATTCGAAAGGAAATCCTCTGGGGCTGGTTGGTATAAGCAGAGACGTCACAGAACGTAAGCGGGCGGAAGAGGAATTTTTAAAAATTAGCCGGCAAAAGGATCTCATCCTTAATTCTGCGGGCGAGGGCATCTACGGCGTGGATCGAGGAGGCAATATAACATTTATCAATCCGGCTGCCGTCCAAATGGTAGGGTGGCCTATCGAAGAGCTTATTGGCAAGCCATCGCACGCTGTTTTTCATCATTCCAGAGTGGACGGCTCTCCGTACGACGATGATCAATGTCCCTACCATAAGGCTTTAAGAGATGGAACCATTTACCATGTCAAAGACGAGGTGTTCTGGAGAAAAAACGGAACGGCTTTTCCAATCGAGTATGTCAGTACACCGATGCGGGAGAACAACGCTGTAGTCGGTGCCGTCATCGTATTTAGGGATATCACAGAGGGCAAAAAAGCTGAGGAGAAAATACGCCAGAGCGAACAGTTCATTAGGAAAATCCTCGATACTGTGGACGAAGGATTTATTGTCGTAAACCGAGTTTACCAAATTATGACGGCTAATAAGGCCTATTGTGTTCAAGCAAATTTGACATACGACGAGGTAATTGGCAAGCATTGTTACGAGGTATCTCATCGAGCGAACCAACCGTGCCATGAGGTAGGCGAAGAGTGCTCGGTTAAGCAAGTCTTTGCGACGGGTGATCCATATTCGGTGCTTCATAAACACGTAGACAGAGAAGGACATTTGCTTTATGTGGAGACGAAGGGTTTTCCCATAAAAGATGCTGATGGGGAGGTCACTTCTGTTATTGAAACGGTCAACAATATTACAGAAAAGCATCTCCTCGAAGATGAGCGGCTTAAGAGTCAAAAGCTCGAATCCATCGGTACCCTTGCGGGAGGCATCGCCCATGACTTCAACAACCTTCTGCAGGGTATATTCGGCTATATTTCGATGGCTAAGATGACCTTTGATCGTAAAGACAAAGCAATTGCCATGTTGGAACAGGCTGAAATCGCCCTTCACCAATCAGTAAACCTTACGAACCAGCTTTTGACCTTTTCCAAGGGCGGTAAGCCGGTCAAAAAGCTAGTCGACCTCCGTCACGCTATTGAAAACTCTACCCGATTCACACTGAGTGGTTCCCGCGCAGACTTCCGCATTCATATTCCGGAGAATCTGTGGCAGGTTGAAGCAGATGAGGGACAGGTAGGACAGGTTATCCAGAACATTGTGCTAAATGCTGACCAGGCTGAACCTATGGGCGGTTTAGTGACGGTAACTGCGACAAATCTACACAAAAATGACCCAGCACTTCCTTCCGTACTTGCCAAAGGAAACTATATCGTGATTTCAATTAAAGACTCGGTATCGGCATTCCCGAGCAATACCTTGATAAAATATTCGATCCCTATTTTACTACCAAGGAAAAAGGCAGCGGTCTTGGGCTGGCAACCTCCTATTCAATCATCAAGAACCATGGCGGACTGATTAATGTCAGGACGAAGCAAGATGAAGGCAGTGTCTTTATGATTTCTCTCCCTGCCATACCCGGACGAGACGCGAAGACCTCAGTGGCCATACCAACAGATGCGTCATCCATGCGAAAATTGCGGGTTTTGGTGATGGACGATGAGGAGATTCTGCGAAATTTGAGTAGAGAACTGTTCGGCGCACTTGGCCATGATGTTGAAGTAGCAAAACATGGACAAGAAGCGTTAGAAATGTATCAGAAAGCGATAGGCGCAGGAACGCCATTTGACTTAGTTATCCTAGACCTTACGATACGGGGTGGCATGGGAGGGGTCGATACAATGCAAAAACTTGCGGAAATAGATCCACAAGTGAAGGCCATAGTATCAAGCGGCTATTCTGATGATACGGCTATTGCAAATTACATGTCCCTCGGATTCAAGGCGTATCTCAAAAAACCTTACGATATCACCGCTCTGCGTCACGTTTTGGCATCCACGGTGGAATGACCTTAACCGCGACTTGCTATCTCCCGGCTCTTACCGAAGTATATGCGAATTTTTTGAGTCTCCAGCAGCAAGAGTCCATGTTGTAAACTCATCTAAAATTAAAGAATTAGATAATATAGCCGATATAATAAGCAATTGGGTTGAATATGCTTTGCCAACGTTCTCTGAAAAAAAAGTAGACGGAGATGGAGAAAATGAAGCTACTTAGCGACGCAAGCCTAAAGATAAAAATCGTAGCAGGCTTTATAATTTGCATCTTCTGCGGTGTAATTGTTCTTCCCTTAGCTGCGCTCCTAATTCTCGGTACTGAAACGACAACCATGATTTTTAACTTGGTCGCTCCAAAAATCTTTTTTCTCGCTGGAGCAGCAATTATCGGCTTTACATGCGGAGTGATGATTATTTATTGGCTGGTAAAAAAAGTGGTTCTTGATAGATTAAAAAGAATTGTTGAAAGTGTAAACAGATTAAAGTCGGGCGATCTTCAAACAACCTTTACATCAGATAATAAGGACGAAATCGGCTCATTATCAGATGATTTGAACTCGATGACTCAATCGCTTAACGCAGTAATTAACGGGATCCTAACAAACGCAAATAATGTCGTATCTACAGTGGATGCACTTCGCACCAGCGGAGATACAATGGCACACGGCGCCAAAGAACAGTCGGCGCAGGCATCACAAATAGCCGTAGCATCCGAAGAGATGAGTCAAACCATCGTCGATATTTCTAAAAATGCATCATTAGCAGCGGAAACCTCTGCGAGCGCAATGGAGATAGCGTCAAAAGGAAAAACAATATCGGAGGGAGCCGTTGAAACGGTCAATAAAGTTCACCAGTCAAGCATTGAGTTGGCCACGCTAATCGATAAACTGAACAATCGCGTGGGAGAAATAGGCACGATTGTGTCGGTAATCACGGGCATTGCAGATCAGACAAATCTGCTCGCCTTGAATGCCGCTATCGAGGCGGCGCGGGCAGGGGAACAAGGACGTGGGTTTGCCGTTGTCGCCGATGAGGTTAGAAAACTCGCAGAGCGGACGATCAAAGCTACCGCGGAGATATCGGATAAGATCAAGGCGGTCAAGGTTGAGTCTGACCAGACGAACGCCTCCATGACCCATGCGTCAGAAGATGTGACAAAGGCAGCGCAATATATCAAGAACGTAGGCAGCTCTCTTAACGAAATCGTCGACGCCGTGCAAAAGGCACGCGACCAGATAACGCAGATTGCTACCGCCGTTGAAGAACAATCGGCGGCGTCCGAAGAGGTTACGAACAACATTGGAAAAACTTCACGAATCTCGCAAAACATGGAAAATCTGTCCAAAGATGTTATGCATCAGGTAAGTGCACTCATTGAGGTTGCCGAGAAGTTACGCACTTCGGCAGGGGGATTCAAAACAAATGGCAGTGAACTGATGATCCTGGATTTAGCAAAGGGGGACCATCGTGTCTTTGTAGGCAAAGTCGCGGCTTGCTTGCAAGGGGATGTACAGCTGGCTCCAGAAAGCTTGCCCGATCATCATTCCTGCAGATTCGGTAAATGGTATGAAGGCGAGGGCAAAGAACGCTGCAGCAATCTGGACAGCTTCAGGTCGATAAACGCTCCTCATGAGGCAATTCATGCTCTTGCCAGAGAAGCAGTGACTGTCAAGTATGCAGGAGATGATAATCGAGCGAAGGAGCTTTATAATCAGATGGAAAAAGAATCTCATAAAATTGGGAGTCTGCTCGATCGGCTTATGTTGGAGTGTCAGCAGTCCCGGTAGCTTTCACTTTTGAAGTTGTATTCTGTATTGATCATTCGTCAACATCAATACAAGATTGTAGATGTTTTCTTTAATAAATCATCAGCGGCACGATACTAAATTTATAGGGTATAGTTTGTGCCATAAGACGATTATTGGATATAGTGTCCTAAATGACCGTAACGATTTTCCAATCATTTTGAATTAACCGCTGTCCGGATATTTCGTAATCGGTGTCCGAAAGCGTCCGTAATGGATGTCCGAAGTAAATCGTAACTTGCGTCCGAATCTCGCCGGAATCTGCACCGCAAGTTGAATTTCCGCAAAGGCCCGGTTCATCTGATGAATATGCCCAAAGTGAAGAGCCGACAAAAAGTCTCCCGCAGTCGTGGGGGCACATTGTTTCGTCCGATGGACTTCCGAATGGCCGTGTCCCTGCCGAGGAAACCCAGATCGTTCAGATAATCGCTGCCCAGAAAGGCGCTGCCTGCAAGGGCTAGAATATAACGCACATTCAGTCTACCCGTCCGGCAGGCCCCTCAATTTTTTGTACTGACCGCGACGAAATCCCGATTGCCTCCAAGCCCTATGCCCCTTCAAGACGGTGAAGTCCGTATCGCTCAACGATATCCTGAAAAAAGTAAGACAAGTTCTGAATAACTGAGCGATGAAGGCGGAGAACTCTTCTGATGTTGCCTTGTTGCGCGAGATTTAAGATGGTGAAATTGTTTCAAATTGTAATGTGAGTCTCAGGCTAAAGATTCCTTTAATTAAAACCGATAAGATTGTAAGAATATGTTAAAAAACAGCAGACGACCTATGCGATTATTCTGTTAAAAAGCGTTCAATGATTTTCTTTCGGGGAAAATATAAATATGTTTCTCGGTCTGTTTTACTGGTCATTACCGCAGGCCTTGCGCTATCAATAGCGGCTTTCGCCCTGGTTCGTCATTGGGAGCATGAAAAACTTCGAAAGGAATTCGCTGAGGACGCAGAAAACCTCTATTCTGTTTTGGGCAGAGTCCTTGATTCTGACCTGGAAGTTCTGTCATCGATTCAGGCATTCTTTGTACATGCAAAAGTGATTACCCGGACGGAATTCCGCGATTTTACCAAACCGCTGCTGCTGAAACATACCGATATCCAGTCACTTGAATGGATTCCCAAGGTGCCGTATGGAAAACGCAAAGAGCTTGAGAACGCAGCCCGGACCGATGGCCTAAAGGACTTTTATTTTGTTGAGCAGAAAGCCGACGGCAGCCTGGCACAAGAGTCCGTGAAATATGAATACTATCCTGTATATTATGTTGAGCCAGCTGAAGAGGTCGGGAACACTCTCGGTTTTGATCTTGCGTCGAATCCCCTTCGAAAAGAAGATTTAGACAATGCGCGTGATTCCGGGCAATTGGTATCTACTGCTAAGATAAAACTGCAGAATAAGGATGGAAGATACGGCTTTATGGTTATCGCTCCTGTATATGGGGCCAAATCACTCACCAATTCAATAACAGATCGCCGTGTCGGCATAATGGGTTTTGCTCTTGGCATATTCCGAATCGCCGATATGGTAGAAAAGTCCTTGACCTACCTGTCTCCTCAAGCAATAGATGTTTATCTTTATGATGGTTCTGGGCCACAACGCGATAGTTTCCTTTATCATTATTCATCATCAGGACCCACTGCTGGGACGTCTTTTACAGGGGACGACTCCAGGCGGCCGGGGGGAGATTTGATACAAAGCAAAACAATCGCCGTAGCAGGGAGACAATGGAACGTACTGTTAGTTCCCGGTCGGGAATATATTGCAAATGAAACGACATGGGTGCCCTGGGGGGTCCTGTCAACTGGGCTGATTTTGACAGGGTTATTAGCAGGATTCCTGGTCATAGAAGGCAGACGCGCAAAAAAACATAAGCTCAGCAACAAAAGACTTGGACTGACTAATGAAAGACTCTTACAGGAAATCGACGTTCGCAAGCAAACCGAAGAAGAACTTCGGTTAAGCGAAGAGCGGTTCAGAAGTTTTTTTGAAAAAAGTCCGGTGGGCATGGTCACCGTCAGCCCCGACTTTAAGATTCTTCGACCCAACCTGGCCTTTTGCGAAATGCTGAACTATACCGAAGAAGAGCTTTCCGGCATGAGCATCGAAAGCATCACTTACCCGGCAGATGTTGAACAAAGCAGGAAGTCGTTCGTGCAATCACTGGATGGTTACCCTCCGCTTTCCAATTATGAGAAACGCTACGTTCGTAAGGACAATGCCGTCGTATGGGTCAATCTCTCAGCCACATCTGTATTTGGAAAAGAAGGAAAAGTCTTATACAATATCGCGATTGCAGCTAACATTACAGAGCGCAAACAGGCTGAGGAAACTATAGCAAGAAGCAAGGCCGAACTTGCCAAACAGCATGAGGAGCTACGCCGGGTTTTCTCCCTCGTGGAAGTGGCGAAGCGGGAATGGGAAAAAACAATGGACTGCCTGGATGACATGGTCATACTGACGGACAGGCAGTGCACGGTCAAGCGTTGCAACCGGTCATTCAAGGATTTTCTCCAGATAGGTTACGAGCAGGTGCTGGGCAGAAACTGCGTAGATCTGTTTGCGGGCTCTGGCATCAACATCGCCGACGCACAAAGCCGGGAGACCGAGATATTCTCTCAGGCCACGGGCCGGTGGTTCCGCATCAAATCCTATCCCGTGCATGGGATCGACGGCCATAATCTCTATGGCAGCGTTATTACCCTGCACGACATCACAACGATCAAAGTCATGACTCAGAAGCTCGAACAGACGAACCGCGAAATCGAGCAGGCCTACTCCGAACTCAAACTGTCACAGGCGAAGATCCTGCAGCAGGAAAAAATGGCCTCCATCGGCCAGTTGGCAGCGGGCGTTGCTCACGAGATTAACAACCCCATTGGTTTCGTTTCGAGCAACCTGGGTTCATTGGACAAATATCTTGAGAAAATCCTTGAGTACGTCCGTTTCGTTGCGGAATCCGCGCAGCAAATAACCGATCCTGCGGTAGGTGAACAGATCAGTCTCGCCCGAAAAAGGCTCAGGATGGACTTCGTACTCGACGACGCGCACAAGCTCGTTGCCGAGTCGCTCGACGGCACGGAACGGGTCAAGACGATCGTGCAGAACCTGAAAAGCTTTTCGCGCACCGACCAGGCGGATATACAGAGCGCTGACGTCAATGAATGTATCGACACTACGCTCAACATTGTCTGGAATGAGCTGAAGTACAAGACCACGGTCAAAAAGGAGTACGGGACGCTTCCTCTCACCCGGTGCTACCCGCAGCAGCTCAACCAGGTGTTCATGAATCTCCTGGTGAACGCTGCTCAAGCCATTGAGAACTATGGCGAGATCAGGATCAGGACCTGGAGCACGGACGGGTCGATCTTTGCATCAGTCACGGACACGGGATGCGGGATCCCGCCGGAGAACATACAGAAAATCTTCGAACCTTTTTTTACCACGAAGGAAGTGGGCAAGGGGACCGGGCTGGGGCTCAGCATTGTTTACGATATTGTAAAAAAACATAATGGAGAGATTACCGTTCAGAGCGAGATCGGCAAAGGGACGACCTTCGAGGTCAGCATTCCGGTTGTATAAGTGAAGTGCCGTTCAGAACGGCTCCTTTACCTTTATCGTTCAGGCTCGTGGACAATCGAAAGCTTCTTACCGTACAAAAGTACTTGTTCAATCGGAGAAAACCATGGAAACAACGAGTAAAACCACTGCCAAGCGATCTTCAATACTCTTTGTCGACGATGAGGAGAACATTCTAAAATCGGTCAAGCGTCTTTTTTTGGACGAGCCCTACGAGATTTTTACTGCGGGATCCGGCCAGGAAGCTCTCGATCTGCTGAACCGCAACCGTGAGGTTGCCGTAATCGTATCGGACCAGCGGATGCCTGCAATGTCAGGCGCGGAATTCCTCGGGAAGTCGCGGGAACTCGTGCCTGATGCTGTACGGATCGTCCTGACGGGCTATGCCGATATAAGGGCGGCAGTGGACGCGATCAACAAAGGCGGCGCCTATCGTTATATCGGCAAACCCTGGAATGACGATGAACTCCTTAGCATCGTCCGCGAGGCGGTTTCGCGTCATGATCTGAGCGAAGAGAACAAACGCCTTACCGAGATTGTACACCGCCAGAATGCCGAACTGCGCCAATGGAACTCCCAGCTTGAGATCATGGTTCAGCAGCAGACGATGGAAATCTCCAGGAAAAACGACGAGCTGAAAAGATTCAACGAACGTCTGAAAAGCAACTTTCGCGACATCATCGAGTCCATGGCCGGTTTGCTGGAGATGCGGGACAAGACCACTATGAACCACTCGCGAAACGTTTCCGAACTGGCGGTCAAGGTGGCATGGGCATTGGGCCTGCCTGCTGCGGATGTGGAACAGATAACCGTAGCCTCCCTGCTCCATGAAATCGGAAAGATCGGCATGCCGGATCTTCTCCTGCTCAAAAGTCCGGAAAAGATGAACTCAGATGAACGGAAAGAC
Source organism: Nitrospirota bacterium (assembly GCA_963769335.1). GTDB lineage: Bacteria > Nitrospirota > UBA9217 > UBA9217 > UBA9217 > JAJYKN01. The sequence goes on from CAVYLT010000064.1 coordinate 40,825, forward strand.
TATATGTTGCACGCGATACGGGGACAGACGGCGCTTGACGGTATTGAAGATCTACGTGCTGCCGGCGTGTTGATCCGACACCACCATGAGGCGTATAACGGCACGGGCTTCCCGGACCAATTAAAGGGGGACGGCATCCCCCTCGGTTCGCGCATTATCGCCGTCGCCGATTTCTATGACCGGACCTTCATGAAGGCCTCGGAGGACGCGCAGGCGATTGAAAAGACCATACTCAGCGCCAAAGCGGCTGCAGGGAAAGCACTCGACCCGAAGATTTGCCGTCTCATGGAAAAACCCTTCTATGAAAATTACACTCAAGCCCTTCCCCGAGCAGGGATAGCAGAAATGGAAATCCCGCTCAAGGACCTCTCGGTCGGCATGGTCGCCTCCCGGGACATCAAGAGCGGCACCGGCATTCTTCTGGTGAGCAAGGGCACAACGTTCGATGCAAAGAAGATTCAAGCTCTAAAACGCTTTGAACAAGTCGATCCGGCACAACAGGGCGTCTATATTTGGGCCAAGAAGTAGATTGATTCTCCTGATCGAAAGCATGGATCAATTACAAATCACTCTAGTTCATTCTTTATCTGCCTATTGACTGTTCCCGCACAGCTTGATATTATTGTACGTCATAAAGAAATTAGGAGGCGGGCAATGAACTGGGAGTATGTTATTCTGAAAGATAGGAATCTTATCAGTGTACGTGGGTCGGGGAAGTTCTCGGTTGCCTCGTTCGAGGAAATGATCAGGAATATTCAATCAGATGTGCAATGGCAGCCAACATTGGATCGCCTCATCGATTTCAGCATGCTGGATCTTACCGGTACGACTTCGGGAGACATAAGAGCATCGGCGGAAATTCATAGAAAATACAACACCCGGATTGGATGCAGCCGAATTGCAGTCGTATTTGGAAGAGAGGCAGATTTCGGCTTGGGCCGATTGTATGAATCTTTTCTAGAATCGGATATCCTTTCCACCGTCAAATCCTTTCGAACTGCAGACGAAGCCCGACAGTGGCTTGCTGAGGTATGATTAGCCGGTTGTAGTGGAGTTTGCCATCAAAAAGTCTAAGTTAACAGCCGTATATACAGTCAAAAGTTCATTCGGTAAAATTGTAAACTCACCCATACCCATTCCGCTGTTGACACGAATTTATATCAAGAACATATTTGTCCAGAAGAACAGGCGAGTAAGAGTTTACCCTGATTGCTGAGCGCCAATCAATTGCCCCTGTGGAGCCTTTATGAAGCTTATCTTCCCTAGAGTTAGATACTTATTGATAGCTTTGCTGATTGCGGGTATCTTTATACTCGATTTATCAACGCCAGTAGGATTTGTCGTATCCTTGCTGTATCTCCTCCCTATTTTGCTGATTTCAAAGACCGCAAGAAAAAAACATATATTCGGAGTCACGTCGGTTTGCACATTACTCATGTTTGTCGGGCTTGAATATTCCTCTCCAGCGTTATCATTTTATTATGGATTAATTAATTGTCTCATGCAGGTTCTTATTTTCTGGTTCACGGCTGGCCTTTATTTAAATCACATCAAAGTTCAGGAATCGCTTCAAGAATCGGAAGCCCTGTTCCGAACGCTGGCCGAACAGTCCGTCGTCGGCATTTACCTGATTCAGGATGGCGTATTCCGCTACGTTAATCCCAGATTTACTGAAATATTCGGCTACACAGCTGAGGAAATTACAGATAAGCTCGGACCGAAAGAGCTCACAGCTCCTTCTGACTGGCCCACCGAACAGGAATATATACGTCAACGGATGGCAGGAGAGGCCAAATTTGTTCATTATACTTTCAGGGGAATGACGAAACAGCAGGGCGTCATCTATATCGAAGTATACGGTTCATCAACAGTCTACCGCGGACATCCTGCAATTATCGGGACGCTTCTCGATGTTACAGAACGAAAACAGGCAGAAGTTCAGCTTCGGCAGAGCGAGGATCGGTTCAGGGAACTCGCGGATTCTCTTCCCCAGACGGTTTTTGAAACCGACCTCAACGGGAGGCTTACCTATGTCAATCGTGCTGCCTTAATGATGTTCGGCTATAGCCTGGAGGACTTTGCGAAGGGTGTAACAGTTATGGATGTGATAGTTCCGCAGGACCGTGTTCGTGCCAAGCAGAACATGGAGGATAGGATGCGGGGAGCCCGATCTGGACATCAGGAATACACCGCCCTCCGGAAAGACGGCACGATTTTCCCGGCGACGGTCCATTCGAGCCCTATCGTCCGGGATGACCGATTAGTGGGCCTGCGTGGCATTCTCATCGATCTTACAGACCGAAAACTGTTCGAAGCTGAGCAGCTGCAGATAGAGAAACTCGAGTCCATTGGCGTCCTGGCCGGCGGCATCGCACACGACTTCAATAACATCCTGACGGGGATTCTCGGCAATCTTTCCCTCGCCAAGATGCGGATTTCCCCGACCGACGCGGTGTACCAGTGGATCGACCAGACCGAGAAAGCGTCTTTCCTTGCCCGGGATTTGACCCAGCAACTCCTAACATTCGCGAAAGGCGGTACGCCTGTCAAGAAAGTCATCTCGCTCGAGCCGCTCATACGAAACTCATCGACGTTTGCTGCCCATGGAGTGAATGTAAAGGTCGATGTCCAATTTACTGATGAACTCCGGCCCGTCGAGGTTGATGAGGGGCAGATTGGTCAATTAATCAGCAACCTGGTCATCAATGCCTGCCAGGCCATGGCGAACGGCGGGATCCTCTGTGTGATTGCTTCGAACTGCACTATTGGATCGAACTATGCACTGTCGCTTCCGGTCGGAGACTACGTCTGCGTCGAGATCAGAGACCAGGGGATTGGAATTCCGGCGGAGCATCTGCCGAAGATATTCGATCCTTACTTCACGACCAAGCAACAAGGGAGTGGCCTTGGCCTCGCCGTCGCCTATTCGGTGGTAAAGAACCATGGTGGTCACATCGATGTGACGTCGACACTCGGAACGGGAACGACCTTTACCGTGTATCTGCCAGCATCAGAAAAGGCTGTAACGGCCCCCTCCCGCGCCGCAACTTTTGCCAAGACCGGCAGCGGCAGGGTACTGGTAATGGACGATGAAGAGATTATACGATCGGTTGTACGCTCGATCCTCACAGAACTGGGGTATGAGGCCGTTTTCGCAAAGGAAGGCAATGAAGCCGTAAGACTCTATCGTGAAGCAATGGATAGGAAGAACAGCTTCGACGCAGTCATTATGGACCTCACCGTTCCCGGTGGAATGGGAGGACAAGAAACAATCAGAGAGATTGTAGCGATCGATCCGGAGGTCAAAGCGATTGTTTCGAGTGGATACTCTAACGATCCCATAATGTCCGATTATAAGAGCTACGGCTTTACCGATGTCGTGAAAAAGCCATTCCGCGTAGAGGAGCTAAGCGAAACGCTTCATCGCGTCCTGCACGGGACAAAATAAGCACTCTAACACTCGACGAGCTGGATAAAGCTTGAGCTAGATTCCGAAAGACCGAAAACACGATAAAACTTGCGGTACGCCCTCTGCCTTCCTGGCACGTTGGAGTTCTCGTTTTTCGCAACAGTCACAACCTCATGTCGATTCTGCTAGTCCGAAATCTCAGTTTTTGAGGTCTGAGACCGCCAATACTTCCTAAACTGCTACAAACATCTCCTGCTTTCCAGACTGCTTTTTTGTCCTCAAGTAGCACATTTTAGAAGACCCGTTAAAACACAAGACTTCAGAAAGATTTCGTCTTCTATATTTTTAATTAATATAAAAAATAAATCTAAATTTTTACGTAATAATACCGATAAATAAAAAAGACTGAGATTAACACTACAGAAACTTTTGTGCAATGGCACTGAAAGCCTATAAGTACTTATTATAAAAGGGTATTTAAAAACTTAAGAATCCAAATCAGGATTGTAAAATGTAAATCGAACTGACAGCAAAATTATTTTAATCCGATTCGAACATGACCGTAATAAAAAAATGCACTCTTGGAGGTGCTGCTATGCAAAAGAAAACAATCAAGAAAGGTAACGGGAATGTTGCAAATCGTTCAACTGGGATGAAGAAGCGGGTCGCTGAGCTTGAGATGCGGGTTAAGAAGGCGGAAAACGTATTGAACAGCAGCGCGGCCCCTATGCTGGTTGTGGACAAGAATCTTATGATCACATCCATCAATGAAGCCGCACTTGGTGCCATGGGGTACCGGAGAGAAGAGGTAGAAGGCAGGATGGCCTGTTCTGACTTCGCCAGAACGCCGCTTTGCGGCACCGTTAACTGCACGCTTCGAAATTGCATGAACACGGGTCGCCCGGTCATCGGCGATACTGTAGCTGAGACGCGGCAGGGAAAGAAATTTCCTATCAGGGCTGCCTGTTCGCCGCTGATCGATGAGCAAGGGACCGTGTACGGCGGGATGGAGGTCATCATTGACCAGACTGATACGGTGCGCGCCCGCCGCGAGATGGAAAACATCCTGACGTCGGTGGCCGCGCCCATGTTTGTCGTGGATGCCAACCTAACCATCACCTCCATCAACGAACCGGCGCTTCGGGCTATGGAATACACCCGCGAGGAAGTGATCGGCAAAATGACCTGCGCCCAGTTGTCTCGCACGCCGTTGTGCGGCACGGACCAATGCACGCTCCAGAATTGCATGCGGACCGGCAAGCCTATCATCGGCGAAACCATTGCCGAGTCGCGAAACGGGAAAAAGATCCCGATCCAGGCGGCCTGCTCGGCGCTTTTCGACGAAAGCGGCAAACCCTACGGCGGCATGGAAGTGATCATCGATATCAGCGAGATCAAGCGGCTGCAGAAAGAGGCGGACGAGCAGCGAGTATATCTCGAAAAACAGGTGAAGACGCTGGTTGACAGCATGGACCGGCTGAGCAACGGTGACCTGATGCTGGAGTTGACAGCCGAACGAAATGACGACATCGGACACCTGGTCGAAGCCTTCAACAAGACGATTGCGATTCTGAAGAGCGTTGTTTCGGACGTGAAAGGCGCGGCTGATAATGTCGCCTCGGGCAGCCAGCAGCTATCCTCGGGCTCGGAACAACTTTCGCAGGGTACTACCGAGCAAGCGGCGTCGGCAGAGGAAGCATCATCTTCTGTTGAAGAAATGAATGCCACGATCAAACAGAACGCTGACAATGCATCTCAGACCGAGAAAATCGCGCTCAAATCGGCGAATGACGCAACCGATAGCGGCAAGGCCGTGTACGAAACCGTTACGGCAATGAAGGAGATCGCAAAGAAAATTACCATCATAGAGGAGATCGCACGCCAGACCAACCTTCTGGCCCTGAACGCCGCGATCGAGGCTGCACGGGCTGGAGATCACGGGAAGGGTTTTGCCGTGGTGGCATCGGAAGTGCGAAAGCTTGCCGAGCGCAGCCAGAAAGCCGCTGCCGAAATCAGCGAGCTATCCACAACGAGCGTTGAAGTTGCTGAGAAAGCAGGACAGATGTTAGCCAAGCTCGTGCCGGATATCCAAAAGACCGCTGAACTGGTGCAGGAGATCAGCGCTGCATCCAAGGAGCAGACCACGGGCGCGGATCAGATCAACTCTGCAATTCAGCAGCTGAACCAGGTGATCCAGCAGAATGCGGGAGGCGCGGAGGAGATGTCATCGACAGCGGAAGAGCTCTCCTCGCAGGCTGAACAGCTCCAAAGCACGATATCTTTCTTCAAGGTTGAGGGTATCGAGGAACGGCATGCAAAACGGGCTCTTGCAGGTAAGCTTGTAGCGCCCCCGCACAAGTCGCAATTCATGCAAATGGTCTCCAAGGGAAAGACCGTAGTTCCATTAGCCGCGAAGAACATTAAGCGTCCCGGCGTTCACCTCGAGATGGCTAACGAGACCGCAAAGGTGTTCGGAAACGGGGATTCCTCGGATGCGGAATTTGAAAAATTCTAAGAGCAGAAAGCAGACAAATGACTGAAAGGTATCCTTGCCTTAGTTTATCTTCTTAGAATCTGTCATCTGTCCTCTGCTCAACAAGGAGACGCCTATGAGCGTGGCAAGCATAATGGAGACAACGCAATATCTGACCTTCAAGCTGGACGACGAAGTGTTCGCCCTCGACATCGCGAAGGTCCGCGAGGTGCTGGATTTCACTAAGGTCACGAAAGTCCCGCGCACGCCGGAATTTATGCGCGGAGTGATCAACCTTCGGGGCAGTGTGATACCCGTTGTAGACTTGCGACTCAAGTTCAATATGTCGAGGACTGAGAAAACCGTGAATACGTGCATAATCATCGTCGAGGTGAACGTGGACGGCGAAACCACGATCCTCGGCACCCTTGCCGACTCGGTTCAGGAAGTGATGGAACTCGAATCGGACCACATCGAGCCCGCGCCCAAGATCGGGGCGCGGCTGGACACGGAGTTTATCAAAGGGATGGGCAAGCACAATAACAACTTTATTATCATCCTGGACATCGATAGTGTTTTCATAACAGACGAACTCGCCGTTGTCCAGGCTGCCTGAGAGACGGAAGGGCAGACAGTGGTTAAACAATTTTCAAGTAGTATCCTGCATTGAAATTTAGGCAACATCGCCACACCATTGTAGGATTTCTCGCATAGATCCTAATTTGACTGAGGTGAACAATAACAGTTAAAAATTGTGGTGTGCTGTTCTACCTGTTTTCGTGGAGTTTCTGTTATTTGCAATAGTGTAATTTCCAAGTTGTATTCTTAGGCATTTATCCTTAAAATATTCTGTCGCTGGCATACCCTCTTCGTTCAATACATTAACTGACAAAAATGAATGTCGGCTGCAGACGGGATGAAGCATGACCGAAAATCGTAAATATCATTCTTCCAACGAAGACATTACTGCGCAGAAGCAAGAGGAAACGCGAGATAAGACAATTCTTCGCATGGCGATGGATGGTTTTTATCTTGTTGATACGGAAGGGCGAATTTTAGAAACGAATGATTCTTATTGCTCAATGATAGGTTATAGCAACGAGGAACTGCTTAAGATGAGTGTAAAAGATGTTGAAGTGCTGGATACGCAAGAAGTAATTGAAAGACGCCTTCAACAAATTATAAAGACCGGCTCTGCCCGCTTCGAGACCAAGCATAGGCGCAAAGATGGAAGAGTTATTGATATTGAAGCTAGTGTTAATTATCTTTTAGAGAAACAGCCAAAGTTTTTTTGTTTTATGCGCAACATCACCGATCGCAAGCGGTCTGAGGAAGAGCTTCTTTATTTCCAAATGGCTGTGGCTAGCGCCACAGATGCAATTGGCATGTCTACTCCTGCTGGAAGGCATTATTATCAAAATGAGGCTTATACTAAGTTATTTGGATTATCTGTCAGTGAAGTAGATGGTGTTTCAGGGCCGCCTGCAACTGTATATGCCGATGAAAAAGTAGGACGAAAGGTGTTCGACATTATTATGAATGGAGGTTCATTTATAGGCGAAGTAAAAATGTTGGATAAAGATAGAAAAGAACGGGATATTTATCTTCGAGCATATTCTTTTAAAAATAAAGAAAACAACGTTGTCGGCCTTGTTGGTGTGCACAATGACGTCACCGAGCAACGGCTGGCTGAGCGAAAGCTCAGGAAGAGTGAAAGTCGATTACGCGAGTCCCAGCAGGTAGCAAAACTGGGGAACTGGGACCTAGACCTTGTTTCACAGACGCTTGAATGGTCGGACGAAACGTACATGCTCTTCGATAAGTCTCCTGAAAATTATGTGCCGTCCTTTGATGAATTCGCCCGCGTGGTCCATCCTGAAGACCGTTCAACCATGGAGTCGAATTTTTACAGAGCGCTTGAGAACGACACATCTCCATACCATGTAGCAATCCGGATCGTCAATGATTCAGGACGCGAGTGGGTGATGGAAGCAGTCGGCGTTGTCAGACGTGATTCATCCGGCAAAGCCATCAGGATATTCGGAACAGCCCAGGACATCACGGAACGTAAACAGGCCGAAGATAAAATCCAGCAAAGTGAGAAGTTCATCAGGAGCATCCTCGATACTGTAGATGAAGGATTCATCGTCATTAACAAAGACTACCGCATCCAGACTGCCAACAAGGCATACTGCAGACAGGTAGGCGGCTGCGATGACGAGATTATCGGACAGCACTGCTATGAGGTATCACATAAGACCAACCGGCCCTGCTATGAAGAGGGTGAGGAATGCGCAACACGCCACGTATTTGAAACGGGCAAACCCTATTCAGTACTTCATCGCCACAAAGACGCAAGTGGCAATATTATCTACGTAGAGACCACAGCTTTCCCCATTAAAGACGCTTTCGACGCCGTAACGTCTGTCATCGAAACGATTAATAATATAACGGAAAAACACCTTCTCGAGGAAGAACGCCTCAAGACACAAAAGCTCGAATCTATTGGCACTTTAGCCGGCGGTATTGCCCATGATTTTAATAACCTGCTTCAGGGAGTATTCGGCTACATCTCCCTGGCGAAAATGACAGCGAATAATAGAGAGAAGAGCACAGCAGCGTTGGAACAGGCCGAGAAGGCCCTTCATCAATCGGTCAATCTTACAACACAGCTTTTGACCTTTTCCAAGGGCGGCAAACCAGCCAAGAAACAGATCGATCTTCGACCTGTCATCGAAAACTCTGCAAAATTCACGTTAAGCGGCTCCCGGTCCGATCTTCGTATAAACATCCCAGAAGACCTATGGCAGATAGACGCGGATGGAGGCCAGCTGGGCCAGGTGATTCAGAATATTGTGCTAAACGCGGACCAGTCCATGCCGATCGGCGGCACAATTAAGATCACCTCAGCAAACATGGCAAAGGGCGATGCATCTCTGCCCTCTGGACTTGCACCGGATAATTATGTCATGATAGCCATCCAGGACACTGGCATCGGCATTCCGGAGCAGTATTTGAGCAAGATCTTTGATCCTTATTTCACAACCAAGGAGAAAGGAAGCGGTCTGGGGTTGGCTACATCCTACTCAATCATCAGAAATCATGCCGGGATGATCGATGTAAAGACGAAATCAGGAGTAGGAACTACGTTCATGATTTACATTCCCGCGCTTGCCGGGCAGATTAAGATAGAAGCAGCAGAAAAACAAAAAGGGCCTTCACAATTGAAGAAAGCAAAAGTCCTCGTTATGGACGATGAGGAGGTTATCAGGAATCTCAGCAGCGAGCTGCTTAGCTTGCTTGGGCATGATATTGAGGTCGCACAACACGGCCAGGAAGCACTGGAAAAGTACCAACGTGCAATTACAGCAGGACGTCCCTTTGACATCGTTATCCTTGATCTTACGGTAAGGGGTGGTATGGGCGGTGTAGAAGCGGTTAAGCAAATGCTCAAAATGAACCCTCGGATTAAAGCCGTTGTGTCGAGTGGATACTCAGATGATGCGGCAATCGCAAATTATCTGTCGCAGGGGTTCACTTCGTCTTTGAAGAAACCCTACGATGTTGAAGTGCTAAAGGATGTGCTAAATAAGATGCTCAATAGTTAATATATGTTGCTATATTTCCCAATTGTTATTATTAAGTGTCTGTACACAGTTGCGCTGATCTGAACTCCACGATCAGCGCAGACGATCCAGAATTTTTGCAGGAAGTGTGCAGTCAGAATTCCAGCATTGGACGTGACAACCAAAGAGTGCTCTGATTTGTCGGTCGAGACCGACGCGCAAAAAAGCGCACGTCTCACCTCCGCGTTTTGCACACTACAACCGAAAGTTGTTAAAATTACCAATGGGTGGCCCTAACAAGTTGTAGGTGTCCTCAACGGCACTCAGAATGCAATAAAATAACAATTTCTTGGCGTAATGTTTGAACATAGTTCATTCGGGAAAGAGCAGCCATCAGTATCTTCGTAAAAACAAAATATTACCCCAGAGGCGATTATTCACGCGAGATCCCACTGCATTTATTTGCCGTGCAACACATCCATCCAGCGAATGGCCTCCGAATCGGTGATCTTGCCAAGATATACCTGGGTGGTTTTCAGTTCATGGTGTCTCAACAACACTTTGGATATTATTTCCAAAGGGACGCCATTTCGGCTTGCATAGGTCGCTGAATGCCGCCGGAAATCGTGTGGTGATATCTTGACGTGAAATTTATCTCCAAGCTTCTTGATTAGCGACCTGACCGTTGAATAGCAAACAGGGAACAACCGATCCCCAGGACTGATTTCGTTCATCGTTATATATTCGGCCAGCCGCTTTGCAATTTGCTCAGGCATAAAAGCTGTTTCGCTTTCCTTTCCCGATTTTGGCTCCTGAATGAGGAGTTTCCTGTCAGTCACATCAGCCATCTTGAGTTTTAGGACTTCCCCGATTCTGAGACCGCATCGCGCCTGTAGTTCCAGAATCAACCTATCTCTTTGAGACGTCGTGCTATAGATCAGCTCGTCGACCAGTTCCTTATCCAAGATATTTCTTGCTGCTGGCTTCGGGTTCTTATACTGCTTCACCAATAGCGAGTGAGCGCAGGGATTCTTGATGTCCAAGCCGCATTCATTAATGAGAAAATTAAAGAACGCCTTGGTCTGAGCATAGCGCAAGTAGCGAGTGGCTTTGGCAACGCCGGATGTGAACGAATCAAGGAATTGCCCTATTTCGTCAGCTGTTATCGATTCAACGGACCGGCTTTCAAAATACTCCTTGAGGCGATTAAAAAACAACGTGTACCCCACATTTGTACTCTGCTTTAGTGCGGATAAGTGGTGGTTCTTCACAAATTCAATGGCTTCGTTGATATTCATGGCATCCTCCCTTCATACTGCCTCCTCTGGGGTATAAATATAAAAGTGCATTCTTAAATGCTATCTCTATTGTGACAACAAAACGCTTGCATATTTGTAGCTTATATGCTACATTTCGTCAGTGGAAAACTTTCCCTTCACAATATCTTATTATCTGACCGAATCGGGTGGGAAACCATTTAAGGAGTGGCTAGACGGCCTTAAAGATATTGTAGCCCGTCAGAAAATACGTATTAGGCTTGACCGGGTCTGTCTCGGGAATCTCGGCAAAAATCGTTCAGTTGGCGAGGGCGTTTTTGAATTGAAGATTGATTATGGACCCGGATATCGAGTTTATTACGGCGTAGATAAGAAAACTGTAGTTTTACTGTTGCTTGGCGGCGACAAAGCAACTCAAAAGAAAGATATTTCCCAGGCGAGGACTTTCTGGGAGGACTACAAAAGGAGAAGTAGCAATGGCTAAAAGAATCACAACTTATCAGGAGGACCTTATTGAGGCCCTAAAAGATCCTCAAGAAGCTGCTGCTTATCTGAATGCAGCGATGGAGGAGGGAGACCGAACGCTGTTCCTACTTGCCCTGCGGAATGTCGCCGAAGCACATGGAGGCATGACTGCCGTATCCGCAAAGGCTAAGTTAAACAGGGAGAGCCTTTACCGAATGCTGTCTAAAAAAGGCAACCCCGAGATTAAAAGTATTTTTACTCTACTACACACAATGGGTCTGAAACTCTCGATCGAGCCCAAGGCTCGACCGAAGAGGTCTTCCAAGGTTAAGAAAGCCGCTTAATAATACTGAAGAATATACTGCTGTCAGTAACATTGAATGCTCCGTCCTTCCTGTTAATGTGATCTTGGCTAGCATGCAAGAATGTGTAGTTTTCAACCTGAACTCGGAACGGGAAAGCAATCCTCTTGGGATGCTGTCCATGCTCTCCTCCGAGAGAGGCAATTGCCGAACAAGAAGAATTTTGGCATGCCGCAGTTCCGATTCCGTGACGGAAGCGGTCTGAGCCTTGGTAATTGCCAAGTCCTTCTTTACAATCCGAATCGTCTGAATAAATAATATTTCGGGAAATCGATGGCCAGTGTGAAGAGTATCGAAAACCCCAGCACCGAGAAGATCTGAGACGGGGCGAGGG
>CAVYLT010000065.1:0-9711 GCA_963769335.1 Nitrospirota bacterium
ACGTCCTGATCGTCGAAGGCGGGGTCCGACCAAAAAAGGCCACGGCATGATCGGAAACAAAGAGATGCTCGACGTGCTGAAAGAGATGGCGGCGCCGGCAATCGCCGTGCTCGCGATCGGCAGCTGCGCCACCGACGGCGGGGTGCCCGCAGCCAAGCCGAACCCCTCCCAGATCATCGGCACGGGCGAAGCCTTGAAGCGGTTGGGAATCACCAAACCGCTCATCAACATGGACCTCTGCCCGGTGAACCCGCAGTACCTGGTGGGCGTCGTAGTCAACTTCCTCCTGTTGGGCAAGATCCCCGATTTAGACTCCCAGGGCCGTCCCGTGATGTTCTACGGCCAGACGATCCACGACAACTGCGAGCGTCGGGCCCATTTCGACGCAGGCCGGTACGTCGAGAAGTTCGGGTCCAAAGAAGAAGCCCTTGGGTACTGCCTGTACAAGATGGGGTGCAAAGGCCCGATGACCTACTCGGCCTGCCCGAAGATCCAGTACAACGACCGGACGAGCTGGTGCATCAAGGCCGGCGGTCCCTGCATCGGCTGCGCCGAACGGGGCTGGACGGACAAGTTTGCCGGGTTCTACGAGCCGCTTCCGGGCGTCAAGATTCCGGGCCTGGGCGGCGTTGAAGCGGGAGCGGACAAGATCGGAGCGGTCGCGGCAGTAGCCACGGCAGTCGGCATTGCAGTCCATGCAGTAGCCACCGCCGGATCGGGCAGGACCAAAGAAGAAAAGGGAGGTAAGAAATAATGGCCAGAATAACCATAGACCCGATGACAAGAATCGAAGGACATCTGCGGATCGATGTCGAGATCGAAGGCGGTAAGGTGAAAGACGCCTGGACCACGGGAACACTGTTTAGAGGTTTCGAGCTCATCCTGCAGGGCAGAGATCCGCGGGACGCCTGGCACATCACCCAGCGCATCTGCGGCGTTTGCCCGACCTCCCACGGCCATACCTCCTCGATGAGCATGGACGACGCCTTCAAGGTGAGGCCGCCGGACAACGGCCGCATCATCCGGAACATGATCGAAGGGGCCCAGTTCGTCCACTCCCACATCCTGTGGTTCTACCATTTGAATGCCTTGGACTACGTAGACGTGGTCTCGGCCTTAAAGGCATCGCCCAAAGAAGCCTCGCTCAAACGGGTCCAGGCCAAAGTGAAGTCCTTTGTCGAATCAGGCCAGCTCGGGCCCTTTGCCAACGCCTACTGGGGCCATCCGGCCTACAAGCTGCCGCCCGACGTCAACCTCCTTGCCGTAGCCCATTACCTGGAAGCCCTCGAGATGCAGGCCAAAGCGGCGTCTGTATCCGCTCTGTTCGGCGGCAGGATGCCGATGACCATGACGAGCCCTCCGGGCGGCGTGACCCACGTGCCCTCAGTGGACGACCTCAAGAACTACCTCTTTAGGGTAAAAGAGCTTCAGGACTGGATCGACAATGTATTTATTACAGACCTGCTCGCCATCGCCCCGTACTACCTGGGCGCAGCCGGAGTCGGCAAAGGCTACTCAAACTTCTTGTCCTGGGGCGTCTTCGAAGACGGGTCCTTCGATCCCAAGAAAAGGCTCCTGCCGCGGGGCGCCATCTTCGCCGCCGACTTCCCGAAAGTCCACGATGCCAAGGCCGAAGACGTCACCGAAGACACCTCCCACGGCTGGTATAAGGACGGCAAACCGCTCAATCCCGCAGTCGGCGTAACCGAGCCGGACTACACCGGATATGACAGCAACAAGAAGTACACCTGGGCCAAGGCCCCGCGACTTTCGGGCAAGCCCATGGAAGTGGGAGCGTTGGCCCGGATGGTCGTGGCCTACGCCTCAGGCCAGCCCACGGCCAAGAAACTGATCGACGACACCCTGGCCAAGATAGGGCATCCGGGGCATCCGGAAGTGCTTTTCGGCATCATCGGCAGAATCGCGGCCCGGGCGCTGGAGTGCAAGATGGTGGCAGACGCCATGCACCAGTGGGGCCTCGACCTGATCGAGAACATCAAGAAAGGCAACACGGCGGTCTACAACGACTACAAGATCCCGGACAAGGCCCAGGGCATCGGGTTGTGGGAAGCCCCGCGCGGGGCGCTCGGCCACTGGATCGACGTGTCGGGCAAAAAGATCAAGAACTACCAGTGCGTGGTGCCGACGACCTGGAACGTCTGCCCGCGGGACAACAACAACGTACGGGGCCCGATCGAAGAAGCACTCGTGGGGACGGCGGTATCGAACGCGGAAAAGCCGCTCGAAGTCCTGCGCGTGGTCCACTCCTTCGACCCCTGCCTTGCCTGCACGGTGCACGTGATCCATCCGGAGTCGAATCGAATCATGGACTTCAAGGTCGCCTAGGGAGGATGCCATGAAAGAAGAACTGGTAAAGGAGTGGAGCCTCGGCTATATCCTGGACCACTGGATACGGGTCATTGCCATCGCCGTACTGGTGTTTACAGGCATCTACATACACACCCCGTTCATTGCCGGCGGCCCGGACAGCACCATCATGGCCACGACGCGGTTTTTCCATTTTGTCGCGGCCTATGCCCTCGTCCTGGGCCTGGTCATCAGGATCTACATGGCCTTCAAGTCCACCTTCGACGCCGACTGGAAAGACTTCAGCATCATAGAGAACATAAAAAACATCCCCGACGTCCTGGGGTACTACCTCTTCATCAAGGGTTCACACAAAGACTACCGGAGATACAACCCGCTCCAGGCGCTGGCCTACCTCTTCACGGGGCTCGTGATCATCTTCACGGCCCTGACCGGAGCGGCATTGTACCACGGCCACGCCTTCGGGTTTATTACCTGCCCGGACAGCTTCCGGTGGGTAAGCAACATCCTGGGCGGCGAGTCGTACACCCGGATCTGGCATATTTTGGCCATGTGGTACTTCATCGTCTTTGTGCTGGTCCACGTGTATCTGGCGATCACGATCAGCATGATCAACAAAGACCAGACCCTGACGTCAATCTTTACAGGCTACAAGCTTAAAAAACATTAAATGAAGAAAGAAGAACAGCTCCGGGGAGGCGTTACGGCGCCTCCCGCAAAGTTTTACTATTAGGCGTCGGCAACATCCTGCTCGGTGATGACGGATTCGGCGTACACCTGATCAACTCCCTCGCGGACACCCCCTTTCCCCCGAACGTCCAGGTCCTGGAAGCCGGGACGGTGAGCCATCAGCTCATCCCGCTGATCCGGGAGCTCGACCACCTCATCATCATCGATGTGGTCGATGCCAAAGACACGCCCGGGTCCATCTTCCGCTTCAGCCCGGAAGACCTGCAGTACACCAAAGAGCAGATGGTATCACTCCACCAGATCAGCCTGATCGACGTGCTCAACATGGCCGAGCTGACCGGCGGCAAACCCAAGACCACCATCATCGCAGTCCAGCCCCAGGACGTCACCAACTGGTCCCTGGAGCTTACCGACCCGGTCAAGGCCGTTATCCCGAAGGTGAGGGAACTCATCTTCGAAGAGCTGAAAAAAATCCAGGCAATCTGAAAATACATCAAAAGACATAATAACCACGGGTTCCGCAGAAGACGCGGAACACACGGTTAAGGCATCAAAGCTTTGAAAACCTCTCCAGGAGAAATGGGGAGAAAAGATGGGGAAATGGGGGAGAAGGCTTTTGAATAGTTTGTTTTCCCCCTTTCGCATTTCAAATTCTCCCTTTCCCCTTAATAGATTTCAGGTTTTTATGATCCAACGACTCCTTTCACTCGTGTTCATCCGTGTGTTCCGACGAAGTCGGAACCCGTGGTTCAAAAAGTTTGATCTCTCGACAAAGCCTTGACACAACCGGTATTCTGTGGGATAGTTTCAAAACGGATTCCCTCCGTTAAAGTCTCCCACTGATCCAGGACAGGATTCTATCTATATGTGCCTCGCCATCCCCTCACGGGTCATCAGCACCGACGGCCTCATCGCCACCATCGACGTCTTCGGGGCCCGGAGACAGGTAAGCCTCATGCTCTTGCCCGAGGAGCCCAGGATCGGGGACTACGTCCTGGTCCACGCGGGCTTCGCGATCCAGAAGCTCGAGAAAGAACGCCTCGCATCAGGAGAGATCATGCACGAAGCATCCATAGCCTTGAGCATTATCGATATTGTCCAGGCAAAATGCATGGAGCAGGGGTGCGCCTCCGTGGATTCCATCCGTCTCCGGATCGGCCGTGCCGCAGGCATCCTGCCGGAAGCCCTGGTCTTCGCCTTTGACGCGTCCAAGGACACGACTGTCGCAAAGAACGCAAAGCTCGTGATCGAGACCGTGCCGGTGGGCGGGATTTGCAAAGACTGCAAGAAAGAGTTCGAGGCCCCGGACAACGCCCAGTACGTCTTGTCCTGCCCCCATTGCGGGTCCACGTCCTACGAGATCACCCAGGGCCGCGAGATGGAGATCCTCGATATGGAGACGAATTAAATCACACAATTGTAACCACAGTCCCGCGAAGACGCGGGAACACAGGGCTTCGCCACACGGATAGAATCAAAAGCCCCAGGTTTAAAACCTCAAGAGTTTAACCGAGTTAATCCGTATTGTTCGCGAAGCGAACCCGTGGTTCACCAAGAATTGTAACCACAGTCCCGCGAAGACGCGGGAACACAGGGCTTCGCCACACAGATAGAATCAACCGTGTTAATCCGTGTGTTCGCGAAGCGAACCCGTGGTTGACATTTCCAAAGAAGGGGATTGCATGAAAGTCAAGGTAGTCACGCGCATACTCGAAGCGAACGACCGGATCGCCGAAGAGAACCGGAAACGGTTCGACGACGCCGGCGTTTACGTCGTAAACCTGATGGGCGCGCCCGGAGCAGGCAAGACCTCGCTCCTCGAGCGGACCATCAAGGCCCTGAAGCCCAAAATCAGGATCGGCGTGATCGAAGGGGACATCGTGGGCTCGGACGATGCCGAACGCATCAGCGCCCTCGACATCCCGGTGGTCCAGATCAATACGGGCGGCGCCTGCCATTTGGACGCGAACATGATTAGTGAAGTCCTGGAGGAAATGCCGCTTAAGGAGCTCGACCTGCTCATCATCGAGAACGTGGGGAACCTCGTCTGCCCGGCCGAGTTCAAGGTGGGCGAAGACGTCAAGATGATGGTCCTGTCCGTGGCCGAGGGGCACGACAAGCCGCTCAAGTACCCGCTCATGTTCCGGGAATCCGCGGCCCTGGTCCTGAACAAAGTGGACCTGTTGCCGTACATGAACACGGACATCAACAAGATGCGGAACGACTCCCTGGCACTCAATCCGAAACTGAAGGTCTTCGAAGTCTCCTGCGCCACCGGCGCCGGGGTCGACCAATGGACTCAATGGCTGAACGGGCTCAGATCGTAGTCAGGGGCATTGTCCAGGGCGTCGGATTCAGGCCTTTTGTCTATAACCTTGCCGGCGCTCTCGGTCTCAGGGGATATGTAACGAATACGAGCGAGGGAGTCTTTATCGATGTCGAGGGCGAGCGTGTGCCCGGATTCATCGAGCGTCTTCGGGCTGATGCTCCTCCGCTTTCCCGCATCACTGATCTTACGGTAACGCAGCTCGCTGTTCACGGTTACCTTGATTTCACTATTCGAAAAAGTCTCGATCCGGCCGAAAACCTGCCGTTTACACTCGTATCACCCGATGTGTCGATCTGCGATGATTGCCTCCACGAGTTGATCGACCCCTCTGATCGTCGTTATCTCTATCCCTTCATCAACTGCACGAATTGCGGTCCGCGATATTCAATCACACGGGCAACGCCCTATGACCGGCCAAATACCACCATGGCGGGCTTCTCGCAATGTCCGGCATGCAGCAAAGAATACGGTGATCCGGGAAACCGGAGGTTCCATGCTCAGCCGAATGCGTGCGCGGCCTGCGGGCCAACTGTAGAGTATAGAGTACAGAGTTCACAGTTCAGAGTCGAAGATAAGGTCAACCCTATCCAGAAGGCCATTAGCGTTCTGAAGCAGGGAGGGATCGTGGCTGTCAAAGGGATAGGTGGATTTCATATAGCCTGCGACGCGGCGAACTTTAATGCTGTTGCCCGTTTACGGGAAAAGAAGAGAAGAAGCAACAAGCCTTTTGCCGTGATGTCGTCGAATATCCCGAGCATAGAAAGATTTTGTTCGGTTTCCGATTCTGAACGGAGTTTATTGCAGTCGATCCGGCGTCCTATCGTCCTCTTGCATAAAAAGGACGGGGGCGAGCTTTCCGATGCCGTGTCGCCGAATAATCAGCATCTGGGGTGCATGCTGCCGTACACGCCCTTACACTATCTCCTGTTCCATCACCCGCTTGATTCACGCGTTGCGGGCGATTATCCGCACTTTAAGGCACTGGTAATGACGAGCGGCAATCTCTCTGAGGAGCCCATCGTTCGTGACAACAACGAGGCCCTGCAGAAGCTCGCGCCCATGGTTGACGGGTTCCTTATGCACGACCGGGATATTTTCATGCGGGTTGATGATTCGGTAATACGAGTTCAAAGTTCAACGTTCGAGGTTCAAAGTGAAAAAGAACCAAAAATTAAAGGGACGTTGTCTTCTTCATCCAACTTTGAACAACGAACTATGAACTATGAACTGTCTTTTATCCGGCGCTCGCGCGGATATGCGCCTGATCCGATGGCGCTTCACGACGAGGGACCTGAGGTCCTCGGCTGCGGCGCTGATCTGAAAAATACTTTCACGCTGACGAAAGGGGAATTTGCCGTTCCCAGCCAGCATATCGGCGACATGGAGAACTATGAGACTTTGCAGTTCTATGAGGAATGCCTGTCGAACCTCAAAGCAGTTTACCGCGTAAAACCAGAAGCAATCGTACACGACCTGCACCCCGGCTATCTCTCGACGAGATGGGCAATAGAGCAAGGAGCAAAGGAACCCGGCGTCGAACTCTTTGCGGTGCAGCACCACTACGCTCATATCGGGTCGGTGATGGCTGAGCATGGTTTGAAAGACAAAGTGATCGGCGTTGCCTTTGACGGGACGGGCTATGGCACTGACGGCAATTTGTGGGGAGGGGAGTTTCTCATCGCCGATACCGCCGGATTTGAGAGACCGGGGCACTTCAATTATGTCGCTCTCCCCGGAGGCGAAGCGGCGATAAAAGAGCCCTGGAAGATTGCGGTAAGTTTTGTTATGACCGCTGCAGGTGGTAAGGTCTGGGAGTATCTCGCACGGTCCGGATTTGTGCAGCGATACGGAAAAGACAGTCTTGAACGAATTATGCTTGTCGCCCGCGCTCGTGAATTTTCGCCGCTTTCATCGGGTGCAGGAAGATTGTTCGATGCGGTTTCCTCCTTGCTAGGCATCTGCGACTGTAATACTTTCGAAGGCGAGGCGGCCATGGCTCTGGAGTCCTTGGCCCGGGAGGGGATCGAGGAGGAATATTCTGTCG
Source organism: Nitrospirota bacterium (assembly GCA_963769335.1). Taxonomy (GTDB): domain Bacteria; phylum Nitrospirota; class UBA9217; order UBA9217; family UBA9217; genus JAJYKN01. The sequence goes on from CAVYLT010000065.1 coordinate 7,392, forward strand.
CGATCACCATCCAACAGGGACAAACCGTAATAGATTATTCTCCGACCTTTATAGGAATCATCGATGACTTGGGCCGGAAAATACCAGAAGAAATTATTGCATCGAAGTTTCATAATACCGTTGCCGCGATCGTTCTGACGATGGTCAAACGCATTCGCGATAAGACCGGGCTGAATGACGTGGCTTTAAGCGGCGGCACGTTTCAGAACCGCTATCTCCTGAACAGACTTTGGCCGGCGATGTCCCGGGCAGGTTTCCGTCTTCTGACGAATCAGAACGTTCCTTGTAACGACGCTTGTATTTCTCTCGGCCAGGCGTACTTGATCCGGGAACGTTTAAAAGCAAGATCCTCTCGTTGCGGACAGGAGGGAGCGGGCGGGTGAGTAAGACGGCAATTATCCCTACAGCCTTCGGCGAATCGACAAGATGGGAAATTCGCTCTGTATGGCCGTGATGACCCCGGACGGGTCATGTGATGTTTATTTTTCTTCGGCGATGCCCGCAAAGAACGTCGGAAAATGCTGAAATGTGATATACTAGCGCTCATCGCTTCGTGTATAATGTATAATGAATCAAGGAGAAGGGTATGCCCGGCATACAGGAAATGATCGGGAAAAAAGTTGAAGTTTCCGCAAACGGAATAATCTACAGCGGAGAGTTGATAGAGGTCTCGGATGTCGAAGTGTATCTTAAAGGGTCGATGCAGTGGCTTTCACTGCCGACATCGTCCGTAAGCGAGATACGGCTGGCGGAATCCAAACCCATGAGAACTGCAGCACTTGACGGAACTATAGAAAAGTAAACACTCATGAAGCAGACTGTATTTCTTCTTCATATATTCTATTCCCCGTCTGTTATCCCGTAATCCTTTTTCTTAAGCGGTCCTCATATTCCTGCATGTTTGCGAAGGAGCACTTTATTGAACTCTGAGGAACATTTAGCGCCTTTATTAAGGCGAATATCGCAGTGGAGCTTTTTGCTGACAGCCGTTATCAGCTTTGTCTCATTATTCGGATGGATTTCCGGCATGCTCATTGTAACGAGCATAGGGAAAAATTACATATCGATCGCTCCGAGCACTGCACTGTGTTTTGTATTGCTGAGCACTTCTCTGTTCGCTCATTCCCGCCGGCCCGCGGACGGAGTCAGGCGGATGATAGTCGCGGTGAGTGCATTTCTGGTCTTTATTTTTTCCGTCATCATACTCATCGGTAGGTACCTGGGCACGAGATTTGAAGCTGAACATCTGGGTTTGCAGCCGCTGCTGACTGGCAACGCTCTTTCCGCAGGATATATGTCCCGGATTACCGCGATAACCTTTTTGGCTGCGACGGCGGGAATCCTGTCCTTATTGTTTTCCTCCAAGAGAGGAAAACGATTCAAACAAGCTTCTGCTCTTATTTCAACGGTTGTGAGCTTAAGCGGATTTGTTGTTATTCTCGGCTATCTCTACGGAACGCCTTTTTTATACGGCGGGAACATCATTCCCGTGGCTATTCCCACGGCACTGGCTTTCGTGCTCCTCGGCTTGGGACTGACAGTCGCTTCCGGACAGGAGGTCATCCCCGTCAGTGCATTTACCAGCCCGACGGTCCAGAGCAAGCTCATGAGGACCTTTTTCCCGGTAATTATCGCATATGTTTTATTCGATGGGTTGCTGTATAAGACGGAACTCGCCCGGTCCGGCAACCCCGCGCTTAGAGCATCGCTCATCGCCCTCGTCTCAATATTTGTTGTTGGGGTGATCATCTCACGCATTGCGAAGACAATCGGAGGGGACTTGGATCGGGCACATATTGAACGCGACAAGGCAGAAGCTGAAATCCGGTTTCTGGCTTCAATCGTTCAAAATCTTCCCGATGCCGTATGCGCAATTGATCTGAACGCGACAATCATTGCATGGAACAGCGCCGCGGAAAAATTGCTCGGATATAAGGCAGACGAAATAATCAACAGGCCGATAACAACGATCATACCTGTAGAAATCGCCCGCAAGGAGCTCGAGCGCTGTCTTACTGTTTTGAATGCCGAAGGAAACTTCTCAGGTTATGAATCGGCGCGGCTCACGAAGGAAGGCAGGAAAATTCCTGTCGAACTCACCGGTGTGGCAATTAAAGACAAGGCACAGAAGATCACGAGCTATGCTTCAATCATGGTGGACATCACCGACCGCAAAAGAGCGGAAGACGAACGTCTTAAAAGCCATGTGCTTGAGTCGATCGGTATTCTCGCAGGTGGAATTGCCCACGATTTTAACAACCTGCTCACCGCAATCCTCGGCAATATCACGGTTGCCATCTTGTCCAGCCCCAGGCGACAA
>CAVYLT010000066.1:0-69769 GCA_963769335.1 Nitrospirota bacterium
GGACCAGTGTTTTTACAAAGGAAGGACCACCGGTGAGGGCTGGGGACAGGGGCTCTACTATGCGAAATACGTCATCGGCCTGCATGCCGGAAAAATCAGGGTCGGGAAAGAATATACGGCCCCGGGAATCGGAGCGGAGATAATCATAAATCTTCCTTATGTCGAGGAGATGGTAGATGTTTAAGGTGCTGATCGCCGATGACGATTTCGAAGACCGGGAACTCCTCAAGCTTGAAATCCAGCAGGCGCTCAAAGATGCGGGACCTGACCTCCGGTTCCATGAAGCAGTCAGCGTCAGAGAAGCGCTCAGAATCCTCACGACGCAGATTTTCAGCCTCATGACGCTCGATATAGAATTCGACCGGATGAACGAGGGCATCGATGCCTTGCCTGAGTTATTCGAAACGCATCCTGCGCTGAACATCATCGTCGTCAGCGGTAAACTCGACAAACGGGAGGTTTCGGAGCGGCTTTTCCGATTCACCCGGGACAATGTGCTGAAAGGCAAACGCTGGGCAAGGCATTTCGACGTCCTCGACAAGAAAGACGACAAGACGGAGGCTATTCGGCGCGCCTATGAGTTTGCCATGCAACAACGGGAGAGCGCGGACAACATCCGGGAGTTGTTTCTCCTTGCGGAATCCTATCTCGAAAAGAACATGCTCGACAAATGCATCGAAGTCTACCAGAAAATACAGAGTCTCGCGCCCGGTGAAACCGAGTCAAAGGAGAACATCCGCATCGTCCGGGGCGATGTATCTGTTGAACAGGCTCTGGAATATTACCGGGCCGGAGAGAAGGTCGTCGCCGCCCTCCTGCTGGGTTATTATCTTGAAAACCGGCTCAGAGCGTTCACTGTTTCCGTACTGAACCACGCGTTCCCGATGCTTTCCGATGGTTTGAAGGAGATGGAGCAGAACAGGCGCATAAGCCGCAGCAAAGCGGATCTTTTCAGCGGATTGCTTGGACTGCGAAACAAGGCCATTCATCAACCGACAACCGTCTCGGAAACGGACTTCCATACCGCAATAAAAAAACTGGCACTCCTGGAGGAAAATACGCTATGACCGTCAGGTCCCTCGGGAAATTTGTCCCGCCGCCGGGCCCCCTCTTGAGCCTTTCGCTGATCGGGCTGGTGCTCTTAAGCGGCCTCCTCTATTACCGGTCAGTCAAAATCCAGCGGTTTCTGGAACCCGCTCTTGCCCTGACCCAGCCCCGCAATGAATTCGCCCGGGACGTAAGCGAGCTTTTCATAAAAGAGTTCGGAGCAAGAGCGGTCCCGGGCTTCAAGGTCAAATCGAGTTCCATCTTGATGGACAAATCTCTTATCTTTTCGAGTCACGGTGCGCTTTATGCGCCAAAGAGCGATTTACAAAAGATCGCCCGTATTTTTTTGGCGCTCATGAAGGATACTCGTACTCGGGCGGATATAAGCCTCGTCCTGATCATCGGTCACTTCCCCGTTACCGGTGTAAACGAGGCAATCGACGGGGAACGAATGAAGATACAGCGGATAACGGGGTCCATTCAAGATGCGCTGTTCCGCTTAGAGCCCGAGCTTGGCACGCAATACGCTGCCTATTTTGCCAGCGCTGCCCAACTGTCGCATCCTGGCGAGGGAATGGAGAATATTGTGGAGTTCCGCATCATTCCTTCTGAATTTCTGCATATCAAGGTTCTGGAGAAACTGGAGAAGTACTCTTTGTAGAGGTGGCTGTCGGAAAGCACTGGTGAAGCAGTTGCGTTCTGAACCTTCCGGAAAGAAGAGACGATTTTTTTGGTAATCACAGGCCCTGTGTCTCCACAGGACCTGTGATGGCAAGTTTTTTTCTTCTGCAGGCTGCTCCGATCATGGAAAGCTTTACCATCGATGTTGAGCAGATTTGATTCTTCAGCAACAAGCGATATACGCCGAAAAATCCGCCCGGCGTCCGCGTCTACTTACCCTTCTTGTTTGCTGCTGTTTCGGTGGTCGTGTGCGCTGAAACTGATGCTCCTCCATAGCTCCGCTCATCCATGCTGCTGAAAATCCGCACTTTGGCGGCGGCAGTTTTCGGATCAGCCTTCATGGGATGGCAGGATGCGCAGAAATCCTCCATCTTGGAACCGTTCGCCGTATCAATCCTCAGATATTTATAATTTGTATTCGAGGGGTGCGGATCATGACAGCTCACGCATTCGAATTTCCCATCCCGCAGCAGGTCCGCTGAAACGCGCGCGACTTTCGGGTTTATTGAACTAAGTCCGAAAGGATGGCTCATGTGTCCCTTAATGGGGGTCATGCCTTGTCCGCCTTTTTCCGGCGTTTGATGGCAACCGAGGCAAAGTGCGCTGACACCGGAATACGCCATTTTGGTCCTGGGGTTGACGTCCTTCTTATTTGACTCGACGGCAAAGATGAACATACTATCCTTTGCCGTGTGGAGCGCATGGCAACCCGTGCAGGTCAAACCATCATGCGCGCCTGCTGCAAATACTACAACCGGTACGATCAACAATATGACGACACTGGTGAAACAAAACAATAGCCTATTCATCTCTTCCCTTCCTCCTTATATATTCTTAATTTATTGCAGATGCTTCACGTTATTACAAATCAGGTGTTGCAGGCTGAGAAAACGCTTTAGATACAGAAGCAATTTTTACGCCATTCGACATCTAACAATAATAAAGCCGAATGAAAATAAATACATTTACATAACAACACGTTGGTAAAATATAAGCTGCCGCTCCACATCATCACCCAGTCAGCGGTGGCAAGATGACGTTAACTATACGGCTGGAGGGGTGATTTCACCCCGGGTGCGTTATATCACCAGATTGTTCAGCGTATCACAAGGCGACTTTCCGAGGAAGCCAATGGATTTCCGCGGTCAATGCACTCGCATTTAAAAAACATCGAGCAAAAATGCAAACTCGATGCTACGGTTACCAGGATTATAGTCTTCGCAAAAAACGGTCTAATAAGCAGCAAATTAAGCGTAATGAGTCCGAAAAGCGGCAACGTGGTGAATAGTAAGCAAAAAAACTAAGCGTCATATTCCGCCAAAGGGCATGCCCTGCGCGGCCCTAGGCGGTCTTTATCCTTTTTTCTTGAATCTAATTTTTATTTATCGTATCATTGCCCCACATTGTCACAAGTAAGCCCGAGGGATATTCAAGCTGATTTATTTTCAAGATATGGTCTGATTCTTGCTGTATTCAGATAGCAATAAAAACCATGATAACAATGACTATAACTATGAAAAAAACATTTGTCATCCCGCTCTTAATAACCCTGTTTTCCGGAAGTCTGCTCTGGTCTTACGGACGGGCAGAGGCGGCAGAAGGCTGTGTTACGGCAAAATGCCACGCGAAGATGTTAAAAACAAAAAATATTCATCCAGTGGCCGAGCCCTGCGACACCTGCCATCAATCCATATCTTCGCCCCATCCTCAAAAAAAGGCAAAGACCTTCAAACTCTCGGAAGAAGTACCTGACCTTTGTTATCAGTGCCATCCCCGCTTCGGCACCAAAAAACACATCCATCCGCCGGTAAAAGACGGGATGTGTACGACCTGCCATAATCCGCACGACTCGGCAGAGGAGAAACTCCTTACTCAACCTCTGAAAGACCTCTGCACCTCATGCCATCCCGATAAAACAGGTTTCAAGTACGAGCACGGTCCGGCGGCAACGGGCGACTGCACGTCGTGCCACAACCCCCATGAGTCGGATAACGAGCGCATGCTTGTCAAACCGGTTCCCGGCCTCTGTTTCACCTGTCACGTGGACATGGAGGCGGAGATCATGAAGAAGAAATTCATCCACCCCGCGCTGGAGATGGGTTGTCCTTCCTGTCATAACCCGCATGGTTCCTCGGTGAAAAAATTCTTTCCGGCGGAAGGCGCCGAGCTCTGCTTCACCTGCCATCCTGAGATTCAGGACAAACTAAAGTCGGCAAAGACCATACATCCCCCCATTAAAACGGAGCGCGGGTGTGCGACCTGTCATGCCCCCCATTCGAGCGATGCGCCGAAGCTCCTGTCGAAGGTCGGCAAGGACCTCTGCCTCAGCTGCCACAAGGATTTGATCAAAAAGAATCAGACCGTTCTCCACGGACCCATCAAGGAAGGAAAGTGCACGGCCTGCCACGACCCGCACGGCACCCCGAACGACCGGCTTCTGATCAAGCCCTATTCGCCTGACTTCTATGTATCCCCCTACACCGATGCGGAATTTCCACTCTGTTTCAACTGTCATAACCGCGATCTGCTGCGGTTCCCCACGACATCTTATGCTACGGGATTCAGGGACGGGGACCGGAACCTGCATTATCTCCATGTCAACCGGAAGGACCGCGGAAAGCGCTGCAGGGTCTGCCACATGGTTCATGCCAGTGAAAACCCAAAATTGATCGCGGACAAAGTCCCTTTCGGAAAGTGGAGCCTTCCCATAAAATTCGTCAAGACTGAGAACGGCGGAAGCTGTTCGCCCGGCTGTCATCAGCCGGTTACCTATGACAGGAAGTCTCCGACGAAAGGCAAGGCGCCGGAAAAAACCAAAGATAAAAAGAAGAGCAAATAAATGACTGACTCCGCGGAAAGCGTTTCTTCCGCGGGTCATCAAGAGGCGCGCGCGACACGCCTGTCGAGTTATCGAACAAATACGAAATATAAACGAGGCTTGTTTGACCTATGCATAATCCGTTGCCAAAATCCTTTTTACAGAACTTTGTCCTCAAAAGCACACTCCTCTTTGCCGGTGGGGCACTGGCCACTGCGGCGATCTTCTATTATGCCTTCCAGGAACAGGGGAGGACCTATGCGGATAGCTATAAAATCCTGGCCGATTTAAACAGCGTGCTGGTCCACAAAGCATCGATTGTATTTTTATTCACGCTGCTGCTCAGTGCCGCAGCAATCATCCTTCTTGCCGTCGTCTATTCCCACCGCGTAGCAGGTGCGCTCCACAAACTCGGCATGCACACCGGTAAAATAGCCGCCGGGGAACTTGCAGAACCGGTAAGGCTGAGAAGCACCGATGTGGTCCATGTGCTGGCCGATGATATGAACAGCCTCTCAGGCCACTATCGCACCGTGCTCTTGCAGATGGAAGCAAAAACCCGCGAACTGACAAAGCTCATAGACGAATTTGAGAAACACGACCCGCACGGACCCGGTCCGGAGCGGTCCGGCAAAATCTCTGAAGGGATAGAAGAGATGAGGCAGTTGCTGAACCACATCAAGCTATGAGGCACAAGACAGCGATTGCCTTTATTGTGCTGGCCTCCGCTTTCCTGGTCCTGATTGTCTTCGGTCTGGGAAACGACCCCCATGCATTCAAGGAATGTTCATCATGTCACCTGTTGCCGAACCCCTCCGGCTCCTCAAGCGGGGTCAGAGACATGACCCGGCCTATCACGTACCTCTGCAGCGAATGCCATGCAAAGACCCTCTCCGAGGGGTACATGCACCCGGTGGATGTCCAGCCGCAGAACGTCATTATTCCTTCTGACATGCCGCTCTCCCGTTCCGGAGAAATCACTTGCGCCACCTGCCACGACATTCACGCTGAATATTACACCCCCTACGGGGTCCCCACGCATTTCCTCAGACGCCAGGAAAGCGGAAAAACGTTCTGCAAAATCTGTCACGGGGACCTGCAGTCCCTGAGCCAGGGGCACTCGGCATCGCTGGGCGAAGCCCATTTCCGGTCTCAATATATCGCGACCGATACAAGGGGAGAACTCGACCCCATGTCCCGGAACTGCGTGTCCTGTCACGACGGGACCTACGCTCAATCAGTTTCCATCCGGGCCGGCACGTGGACGCATGGAAGCAGCTTTATGCAGCACGATCGCGGCGGCAGCCATCCCGTGGGCATCGATTATGAAAGTGTGCGGATCAAGCGCGGGAGGAAGACGGATTTGAGGCCCATTACCGAAGTCGACCGGAGGGTCCGGTTTTTCAACGGGAAGGTGGGATGCGGCTCCTGCCACGACCCCTATTCGACCATCCCGAAACAACTGGTCATGAGCGACGTAAACAGCAAGCTCTGCTTCACCTGCCATATTGTATAATGAGCCAAGGAGGGACTATGGCCAAAGCATTTCGAAGAAGAAACTATATTACAAAAAAAGATTTTCAGACGCGCTTCGCCCTGCCTTTCCTGCTGGCTTCGGCCGTGGCGAATATCGTCCCCGCCGCCCTGTTCATCCTTCTGGCCAGGAATAAAATCGACGGTTTCCTGTACTCGATGCAAATGCCCCACGCCAGCGCAGGCGCGCTCCTCTCGACGACGGCTTTCCTTGCAAGCATCGTGGCGGTTGCCATCGTCAGTGTCATGTTCCTGTGGGCGTCGCGGGGTCTGTATCAGAAAATAGCGGGGCCGCTCTTTCACATCAGGACTGACCTTCAAAAAATCGCCGCCGGCGATCTATGCTGCCAGGTCACCCCGAGAAAGAACGATGAGTTCAAGGACTTTGCCGGGGAGATCAATACCATGGTCAAGGCGCTCAACAGCCGGTTCACGATCCTCAGGGATTCAACCGACGACCTGGCGAAAGCAGCCCGCGCGTTGAACACCCTGCCGAAAAACGCGGAACGCGGCGATCTTACCCAACGCATGAGACGAGCGATCAAATCCCTGGACGAGCAGACAGGGTCGTTTAAACTATGATCGCATCCACCCTCATCCTGGCAGCCGTTCTCGCCGCCAATTCACCGGCCGGCACGGACACAGCGCATGACGGCATACTCAACGTGCCCTGCGTGGAATGCCACGCCCATCTCCCCTTCTCCAAAGGCGTGCCTTCCCTGCGCACTGATGTCAGCGACGTATGCAGCAACAGGTGCCATCAGAAGTCCCACGGCACCGATGCCATGCGGTCACATCCCATCAATGTCGTCCCATCCATGCGCATTCCCCCCGATATGATGCAAAACGGCCAAAACAAGATCGTATGCGTCACCTGCCATACCTTTCACGGGGAATATCGGGATGAGAGCGGCAATAAACAATATTATCTGAGAAGGCCCCGGGGAAAAGCCTTTTGTTACAGCTGTCACAAAATGCTGCCGGGACCTCAGCAACGGTAATTAAACCATCGGCGTGGATGTATGATGAACCTAAAAAAAGTATCTGACACGGATAAACCTAGAAAGGCAGTTGATTCTTTAGCCGCAAAGGAACGCAAAGAAAATCAGATTCTTAATGCGCAAAGCAATCTCACCACTTTGGTGAAACGCTTTTATTACTCAACCATCTGATCTTTCTGTGTGATCTTTGCGTTCTCTGCGGCCAACTGCTCCTTTTAGGATAAAAGCTGATAAGAGGCGGAGCAGAGCTGGTAATTCAAAAAAATGGAGCTTCACCCTTTTGGTGAGGCTTCAAGTTCGATCTTTATCCGTATGTATCCGAAGTTAATCCGATTTTTCAGTGTCCAAATGCTCTTTCTCGGTTTAACAACCTGCAAGCAACTCCGTCGCACATACCCCGAATCGTGGTTGGCCTTGCTTGAAGCACTCTGTTCAGCATTTGAAGACTCAATTCTGCGCCGCCAGATTACGGGGTGGGTACTCCCCGCTGCCGACCTGGTGTTGGAAAACCGTTTCCCATAGGGCGGCGCAATCAGTAATTGACAAAGACAAACGATGAAAGTAGGATATACCGAAAAAGCGACGGCCTTAAACGGGCGTCGGGAGCAGAAAAACTTCCGAAGAACGTTCTCGCGGCGCCGTCCGATAGCTCTTGTATGTGCAAAGGACGAACAACTATGAAGCAAAGGTGGTTTCATCCGCCCTTCGTCACGGCGTTCACTGTGCTCGTTGTTTTTCTTTCGTTCTCCCCTCTGGAGACCGACGCAGCAGAACTGCACGTCCCGAAAGACTACGCGCTCATCCAGACGGCAATTGACGCCGCAGCGCCGGGCGATTCGGTCGTCGTCGATCCGGGGGTCTACCAGGAAAGCCTCACGCTGAAAGACAATGTCGAAGTCCGCGGAAGAGAAACAGCACGGACATTCTTAAGCGCAGGGGGCGGCGCCGGGCCGATCGTCTCGGTCAGCGGCGACATCGGCGCCGCGATCCGCAACTTTACCTTTATCAATACCGCGGTCGGGATCCAGGTTTCGAACGATCCTTCCGCATTCGATATCACCAATAACGTATTCGAGGTCGGGACGAGCGGCGCCGCAATCATCGAACAAAATGCACCGGCCTTAACTGTCGTCAATAACACGTTCTCCGGGAACGGGACCGCCGTAAGCCGGGACGCAGATATCACGATCTCCAACAACATCTTCACCGGGAGCCAGGTGATTGCGATCGCCGGCGCATCAGTCGGCTCCGCAAACATCAAAAACAACGATTTCTTCGACAACGTCAGCATCGGCCCCATCGGCGCGAACGTCCTGAGCGGGGACCCGCTCTTCGTGGACCCGGCACAGCATGACTTTCACCTTCAACAAAATTCACCATGCATCGATGCAGGCGATCCAAGCGTCGGCAACGACTTCATCGACGATACCACGCCCGACGTCGGCGCTTACGGAGGCCCCTTCGCGGATGCTATTCCTTTCCCCGTTTCGGGGCTGACCATACAATCAAACACCGGTACGTCGATTGATCTCACGTGGCTGCCGAACAACAGCTATCTCGTGGCCGGCTATGCGCTCTACTACGGGTATGCGTCCGGAATCTACAACGGCACGGACGCGGACAGCGGGACCTCGCCGTCGCCGATAGATGTCGGGCCTGATACGACGTTTACCCTGGCAGATCTGAGCCCCTCGAGCGCCCCGACGGCGCCGGTTCTCAATGCCCTGGTCCCCCGCGACGGCGGGCTTGTCGTCACGTGGTCCGCGGCCGCCGATGCGACAGGCTACAAAGTTCATTTCGGCGCTGCTTCGCCGGGCGAAAATTCCGTCGACGCCGGCAATACGACATCCTACACGATCACGGGACTCACCAACGGGCAGCCTTACCGGGTTGCCGTGTCGTCGTATTCCGTTCCGAAGTATTATATTGTCGTCACCGCCTACGACATTCTCAACACGGTCCTTGAGAGCTCGCCTACGGGCACTGATCATGAGAGCGCACCTTCCAACGAAGTGTCCGTCCAGATAGGACCATTGGCGGAAAGCGGCTTATCGAACATGCAAATTGACTATCCCGATGCGGTTGCCCCCTATCCCGCACTACCGAACTCCGGCGGGGGGTGCTTTGTCGCCACAGCGGCATACGGCTCCTACTCGGCGCCCGAAGTAGTAGTCCTGCGGTCCTTTCGCGATGCCTGCCTCATGACTTCCGCGCCGGGGAGGCTGTTCGTGAAGTGGTATTACACCTACGGTCCCTATGCAGCGGCGCTCCTGAATAATCACCCTGCCTTCAAGCCCGCGGTGAGGGCCGCACTCCTGCCCCTTGTGGGCGCGGCCTTTTTCCTGACACAAACTTCGACGGCCTTCAAGGCGGGCGTGCTGCTTTTCATCGGGCTCGCAACGGTCTATGGCTTCACAAGAAAAAAACGTTCAGCTCCGAGAGGCCCCTGTTGATGAAAATCTGTTTGCTCCTCATCCTGCTGATCCTTCCGACAACGGCGTTGGCCGCGGAGCCGCTTTTGGACCAGCCCCGCTGGGCGCTTGAAGTGCAAGGCGGCATCTTTAAGCCGGCGCTCAAGGACTGGTCGAGCTACTACGGCAGAACGGACATCCCCGAGTATGGGGCCTCGCTGGCATACCGGTTTTCGTCGCAGTTGGAACTCGGCGCCGGCGCCGGATGGAGCATGGCAAAAGGCTCGGGCCGCGAGCTTTTCCATGGAGACTTGTCCGGCCGCGCGACCTATAATCTCTTTCCGCTGGAGGTGTTTGGCACGTTGCGCGGCGTGTTTGTCGACGACCAACTGTTGATCCCTTATATCGGCGGGGGGTGGACCCGGGTGTATTACCGGGAAAGCATCCAGGAAGGCGGGACGGTACGCGGTTTCGCGGACGGATACCATGTAAAGCTCGGTTTGGAGATATCCCTTAATGGATTTGACCAGAATGCGACGACGAGGATGTATGAAGACTACGGTGTTTCCAATACGTCCTTCTTCTTCGAGGCAAAATACACGCATGCCGTGGTGCGGGCCGTGTCTGCCGACCTTGGCGGTACAGCTTACCTGGGGGGGCTGCTGTTCGAATTTTAGCGGTAGCACGGCCGCCCGCCCCTATGGCGGGGCTCCCAATGTCTTGCATTAACGTAGAAAGAGCGTTTGACACTGAAAAATCGGATTAACTTCGGATAAATGCAGATAAAGATCGAACTTGAAGCCTCACCAAAAGAGTGAAGCTCCTTTTTTGAATTATCAGCTCTGATCCGCTTCTTATCAGCTTTTATCCGTGTCAAATGCTTTTTTAGAACTAACCCTGTTTCGGCATCTGCTCGATGATCTCGATGCGGGCGTTTTTCCTCAGTTCTTTTTCCCACTCCCGCATTCTTTTCTCTGCCGCTTCTTCCCTGACTTTCTGTTCAAGCTGGCCTTTGGCCTCTTCAAAGGTCATCTGCTCGTGTGCGCTTCCTTTCAGCAGGGCCTTGTATTTTTTAAAGCGAGCCCGCAAGTCCGCTTCGGTGACCGTGATTTTTTCATCGATCTCCCGGGTGGCGATCTGCTCAAAAAGGTAGTCCTGCTCGATCATTTTCCGGAGTTCATCCTCGGTAAGGCCATTCGCGTCGAGATACGCCTGAAAAGCGCCGGCAGACCCTTTTGCTGTTTTGATTTTATTTATCTCACCGTCGACGTCCTCCTGCCTGACCGTCATACCGAGTTTTCTCGCCTCCTGGACAGCCAGTGTCTGGAAAATCAGAATATTCAGCGCATCGGTCCTGATTTTTTTATCAAGCCCGGGACCCGGCTTCGGGTCCTTCCCGCGATTCACGTATTGAGCGGCGAGCGTGTTCATTTCGCGCAGGACCGAGAACTCGGTAATCGGCTCGTTGTTCACTTTGGCGGCGATGACCTTCTTTGATTCGGCAAAACTCCTTGTGAGCATTTCCTGCTGATGCAGCTCAGGTGATTGCTTTGCTGGTACTGTCTCATTTTTTTTGCAGGCGAACAGCGTGATAGGTAAAATTATAAAGGCCATAAATAATATGATTATTGTTCTTTTATTCATCCTCTCACCTCATTGCTCTTTAATCGGGTCTTCAGCATCAACTGCTTGTGATCAAAAAGAACAGGCAGGCGAAATAAATCCGCCTGCCTGTTGGATGCAATTCCGGTTCAGAAACTTACTTCAATTGTGATGCGGTCAATTGCGTAACAACTGTGGGACCGGTGATTGAGAACGAGGTCGAGCTTGGGATACTATAGTTATACTTATATCCGCTCACGATAAATGTGTCTGTTGGCAAGCCAGCAGGCACGTTAGAGAAGGTATAAGTACCGTTGCTCGACAGGGCCGTCTTCACAACATGGTAAGGACCGCCGTTCACGCTCTTCTTGAGGCGCACATTCACCCTGTCTGTGCTCGCACCGGTAACACTGATGGTGCCCGTAACAGTGTACTTCGTCGGAACAGCGACGGTAAGCGTCTCAACGGAAGCGGATGCGGCTCCATTGGCAACGATGTGCCGTATCTTGTACGTCCGCGCTTTTGTGTAAGGATGGCTAAAGAGCGTGTTGATCGGCCCAGTGGAGATTGTGCCATCGCCCCAATTCATGGTGACCGTAGCTGTGCCACCGGTTGATACGGACGCATCCTGGACCGTTACTGTCCAGTTGTTGACAGTCGGGATCCCGCTGATCCCCACTGTCGGGGTCGGGATCGTGTTGCCGTTGTAGGTGCCGTTGGGCGGATTATTGACCGGTGGCGTTGTCGCTGTCGCCGTCGACTGGAGATGCATATTCGCTGCCATTGGAGCAAGATCCGTCCTGGACTTATAGGGCGCTCCATTGTGCGTAGCACCAGCACCGAGTCCCCCACCGTGGCACTGGCCGCATGCCAGGTCGAGGTCAACCCAGACAGCGTTGTTATACGTGCCGGGGTCAGCAGCAATTTGAGCATTCCTGTCCTTCGCTACAGCTGACCAAGTTCCTGCCGACCAAAGAGTGCTCGTGCAATTGGCCGAACTGAGATCAGACCAGTACACAACAGGCTTGCTCGGTGCATTCTGCACTGGGCCGGCCTGTACGGAGCATGCGCCGCCGTTGAACTGGGCCACTGACGGGAAGGTGTTGTAATTCGGATCAGTATTGATTCTCCACACATGGGCCAACATTGAAGTCTGGTCACCATTCGCTACTGCCTGCTCACCCATATGGCAGACGACGCAAGAGGATTCATACTTGCTCGTGTCAAAGGGCGTGCCAAGACCCACGGGATGGGCGATGGTAGAAATAACGACTTGCGGAGCTGCTGCGTCCGTTGCGCCCGTCGTTGCATTGTTGACGTGGCAATCTTCGCACGTCTTCCTGATGGCCGCTTCTTTCTGAGAAGCGACAAACAGGCTGTTGTGAACATCATGGCAGGTGGTGCAGGTACCCTGCATCGAGGTGGCGGCAAGTGAACCATCTTGATCCGCGCGCCATGATCCGACGCCATAGATACTCTCGCAATCCGCCTTGGTCTTGATTTCAGTGCCATCGGCCTTGGTCTTTGCCGGGCTATTGCTCGTAGGCGACTGCCAGCAAGTGTAGCCCTTGAAGATGCTGCCATATTCTGTTACCCCGTTGGGGTCATGCAGGTCATACTCCCCGAGGGCATTCAGCGTTGTACCGCCGTTGGCGCTGGTAGAGCTGACGCCGCTGTACAACGCGTGCGGGCTGTTCAGGAAAGATTGGCCGAGTATGTGACCGTTAAAGTCACGGCCCGCATTTGCACCATGGCTAACGCCTGTAGCAATCAGCGTCGGGTCGTACTGGGTTGCGCCGCTGGGCCATACTTTGGCCATAGAGCCGCCGCCATGGCAACCGAAGCAAAGGTTGGTCCTGCCGGTGCCTGACGCAAGCGCGCCCATGCCGCCGGAAGTGGGAATTCCGGTGTAGGTCCCGCTGGAGTTAATCTGAGTCTGTGATACTGAAGGTACGGTAGCGTTATGGCACCTACCGCAAGTAATACCGTTCAAGTCCCATTTGGGGTTGTTGGCATTGACCATGAGGCCCGGGAATGTCGCATTCGGTTCCTGGCCAGCGTACCCGGGAGTGCCGAGTCCCTGAATGCCCGGGACGTTTTTGTCGCTTGCGCCGGTGGTATGGCAGGGATAGCAGGAGTAACCATTATTATCAGCTGTTGTTCCGGTTGGTGCAGATCCATAACCGTTCTTCCCGTATACAACTGAGGGCAGTGCCGCCATCCAGTCGCCATAGACATAATAAAGGTTCTGATCTACTCCACCAACTGTGATCTTCGCATAGGAATCTGAAGAAGTCATAAAGTTGATGGCGTTCGTTCCATCGGTTGTGTAAGCCACGCCGTCGGGACCGGACAAGAGATTACCTGCTTTGGCCGCCCTCAGCATGTTCTTGTGGCCGGTCTTGAGGTAGCTGTCTTTCCATCTCTCCGCAGGACCGTTGTACTGGACCTTGGTGCTGTGGCAATGGAGACAACCCTCGTCACTATTAAGAGCCTGCATCCGCTGATCGAACTTTACACCCGTGCCACTCGTCCACCCGTCCGCTGTTCCATAAGTATTGCCGGTGGTGACGAAGCCCCAGCCATTGGCCCATGAAGCGCCATAGGCAAGACACTGGCCCTGCGTAAGAGTAGTGAGATCGACTGGATCGCCTGCAGCGGCATAAACCGTGCCGTCAGCCTTCGTCAGGGCCGCGTTGGCAACGCCAGACGTACCATAGGCATAGAGGCAATTGCCGTTGCTCATAGAATAGCCTAATTTGGAATTGGAGGTAGTAATGTCAGTACCGGTCAGTGCGGAAGAACAACTTGCGGTCACCGTGATGCCGGTTCTGATAGACGTGTAGCAGAAGCCTGTACCCGCGGCTGCCGGAGCAACGCCTGTCGCACCAAAGGGCAGCGGCGTACCTGAAGCGTCCTGGCCTCTAAATTGCCAGCCATAGGCGACGCAAACCCCTGCCGGGCTGGTGTAGGAATTCCACGTGCCGCCTTTTGCTTGGCACATGGCCTGAGTTTTATCTAAGTCCTTCAAGGAAACGCCGTTGCCGTTGCTGTCCAGGCAGGCAGTGCCAGGACCGCGAGTTGAACTGGTGGTCCACGAATGCTTGGCCCCGTCATTTCCTGTTGCGCCGGCGGTTGCGCATGCTGCCGAAGCAGTCATTGTTCTGAGATCGAAGGCTGTCCCGCCATTCATTGTTCCACTAGTGAGATAATCGCAATCTCTCTTGTTGGTTATGCCATCAGCAACATCTAAGGTGCCATCAGCATGCAAACCGACGACGCAAATACCGTCAGTCGGTGCAATCCACCCGCCGACCGGGTCAGCAACGGCGCCGTCACTCTGGTACTTTGCGCTGGCAGTTCCGACGAACATAAGTGGAAGCGCCAGGGCAAATACGGCAACCCATAATAGTAAATTCTTTTTTACATACATGTTACATCTCCTTTTGTTGAAATTCGGAAATTGAACCCCCTTATCAGGCCTACATTATATAGGACCCGATAACCCAAATTTACTGCCAAGCTTGTTTCAGGTTCTTACCTCCTTGAACAGTGTTTCAGCCTGCCACATCAGACATCGGCAACAGCTCATAAGGTCGGGGGAATGTTATGCTGCCGATATTCATCTGTAATAAATGCACAATTAATGCCACTCCTGATTAGTATGCTTTATTTAGCTTAGTCATCCAGAAATACTGATGACTTTTAATTACTTGTCTTTTTATAACTTCCTTTGTCAGTATTCTTTAACTCATTATCCAAAGTATGCAGTACCCCATCAATGCGTACTTTGAGCCAAATGACCCCAACTTTTGGCGTTATTTCACTCTTTCTATCGCGCCCTACAAACCCTAAAAAAACATTTGACACGGATAAATCTGAAAAAGATAGTTGGAACCACGGATGAACACGGTTAAGAACTCAAATCAATAGCTTAGTGCGAACGAGGACTTCACCCTTTTGGTGAGGGCCTTATCCTCGTTTTTCATCCGCATTTATCCGAAGTTAATCCGATTTTTCAGTGTCCAAATGCTCTTTCCAAGTTTTAAGACGTTACGCTTCGTCAGGAACCGAACCATTTTTATTTGCCCACATCATCTTCACCATTCCTTAGTTAAACATTTTTTAATTTTCCATCATTTTTTTTAAGCCTCTATCACAACTTCTCATACTCAAACCAACGATATCGGGTCATCACACGCCCGTTAGGGGCATTTCACCCATGGGGCGCCACTTAGTAAACCAACTCATTTTACAACTTGTTGTATTATAAACGGTTCAATGCTGGCACTTTAATTGCTTTAACATAAGTTGCCTGTCACATCTATCGTCCGCATCTTTACTGTATTCGGGGGAATACAACGAAGAGGGCGCCCATGTGCCAAACATGCGTGCTCGCGGTTTCACTTTGGTGAGTCGGCCATAGTTGGTCGACCCTACATCAATATTTCTAGCCTTTCTTTCGGGAAAGGCAACGATAAAGGAGAACAGGTAATGAAAAAGTCTATCGTAGTTTTATTAGCAATCAGCCTGGTGATGGTCTTCGGTACGGTCGCCATGGCAACCAATCAGGCCCCCGGAACGGGCATTCGTGGAACTTCCCATGACTTGAGCAGCGCAACCGGCGTCGGCGCAACCTGGGGTGCAGGTACGGCAGCCGATTCCATGGACCGCATCTGTATCTACTGCCATGCTCCTCACCACTCGGCCA
The DNA here is from genome assembly GCA_963769335.1 of Nitrospirota bacterium. Lineage (GTDB taxonomy): Bacteria > Nitrospirota > UBA9217 > UBA9217 > UBA9217 > JAJYKN01. Next base: position 15,805 of record CAVYLT010000066.1, read on the forward strand.
ACCAGACTGACGTTACGAGCATCAATGGTCAGCTTACTGGTGGAGCAAAACTGTCGTACTATCCTCTTTGGAACCATGAGGTATCGGTTCAGTCATATGCAACTTTCACGGACGGCTCCGATTCCCCGACCAGCATCCAGCATCAGCTGAACGCCAATATCGGTCAGCCTGGCAGCGTATCGAGGCTCTGCCTGAGCTGCCATGACGGTTCAGTTGCCATCAGCTCCTACGGCCACTTCGATGGCGGAACTTCTTCCTCGCAGCATGCCGGATCCATCAAAGCGAGCGGCAGAATCCTGATTGGCGGATCAAACGATCTTACCAATCATCATCCCATCGGCTTTGACTACACACAAGTCCTGGCAGCGGACGATGAAATCGCCCCGACGGACACGCAGGTCGGTCTCGGCACCTACAATCTCACGATCGGCGATCTGCTGTGGAACAACAAGATGGAGTGCTCTTCCTGCCACGATGTTCATAACACGAAGAACGAAGGCAAGAAGTTCTTGTGGGTTGAGGACACGGGCAGCGCCCTTTGCCTCACCTGCCACTTGAAGTAATGGATATTTAGGGAACGCATAAAGAGGGGGATGAATATCATCTCCCTCTTTTTTTCTTAATAGGGTTGCACAGCTGTTATGTTTTTTTGTCGTCCAAAAAAAATACAATCACCTCGGTCACGCCCATCAAAAAACTTTGTCTGTTTTCAAATTCGGCTGATTATTATAACTGTCAGTGTTTAATCTGAATCATTCACGGCATGTTGCCGTTTTCGACTCTCACAAAAAAGAATATATTCTATCTTCTTCTCTTGAAAAAAAAGAATGGTCATGATATATAGAAGCATGAAAAATCTAAAAATTGCAGATCACTTATATATTTTCATCGCGCTGCTGATCTCGCTGGTTGCGGGATGCGCATCAGCCCCAAAGCAGGAAATCAATAAGGTCTTCTATCCTCCACCGCCCGATGCACCCCGGCTGCAATACCTTACGCACTTCAACGGGGAAACCGACATCGTTGCCAAAAAATCCGCCTTTGCCGCCTTCATAACAGGCGCGCAGGAAAGCAAGCGACGACTCGACAAACCGTATGGATTAGCCGTCGCAAACGGGAAAATCTACGTTGCCGATGTAAACGAAGGGGTCATCGTCTTTGACCTGGAAAAAAGGGAATACGGCGGTCTCCAGGGCGCCGGCGGAATGGGCAAGCTTGTTCAACCCATCAATATCCGCATCGACAGCGAGGGGAACAAGTACGTATCCGACCCCATACGGGGCCAGGTGGTCGTGTTCGATAAAAACGATTTTTACGTCACCGCCTTCGGGATGCCCGAAAACTGGAAGCCCGTCGACGCGGTCCCCTATCAGGGCGAGTTGTTCGTTGCCGACATGAAGAACGGCGAGATAGCCGTCCTGAATAAAAAGGATGGAACTCTGCAAAGGCGATTCGGCCAGATCGGGGAGATTAAAGAAAGGCTCTCCCGGCCCACGAACCTGGCCTTCGACTCGGAAGGTCATCTCTTCGTTTCCGACGCAGGCAGATTTCAGATTTTGAAATATGACCGCGACGGCCATTTCATGGGCACGATCGGAGAAATCGGCAAGGAAAGCGGCACCTTCGCGCGTCCGCGGGGGATCGCCATCGACCGGAAACAACGGATCTATGCGGTTGACGCTGCCTTCGGCAATGTCCAGATCTTCGATAAGGACGGTTTCCTGCTTGGGTTCTTCGGCACCACCGGCTACAATCCCGGCGATATGAATCTCCCCTCCCAGGTCGTCGTAGATTATGACAACATCAAATATTTTCAGAAATTTGCTGATCCGAATTTCGTGATAGAAAACCTCGTGATTGTGGCGAATCAGTTCGGCAACAGGATGATAAGCGTCTACGCGTTGGGCAAGGAACGGGGTAAAAACTATCCCTCGGAAGAGGAGCTCATTCAAAAACTGAAGACGAGGATCGAGAAGACCAACAAGGAGCAGCCATCCGGGAAAAAGGCAGAACCTGATAAAGAGAAGAAATGAAGTTTGCGCAGCTGACGTTCATTATAGGCGCCGTGGCAGTACTTATGGTCTTCGGATGCTCTCCGAAAGCCCGCTATAACACACTCAGCTTTTTTTTCGATGGAGTTCCCGAACCGGTGGAGATGCGCGCGTCAGCGAGCGGGGGGGGGGAACCTGTCGACACACCGGCTAATGGGGCCGGCGAACACCGCGCGATCAATCACGGTCCTTATGCGGCAAAACTGTGTGAAGCCTGCCACCTGCCGGGCGGCGGCAAACTCATCCTCCCCGTAGAGGATTTATGCCTTAACTGTCACGTCCTGAACTTACAAACAAAACACATTCACGGCCCTGTCTCATCCGGCGGGTGCCGGGTCTGCCACCATCCCCATGGATCGGGAAAGCCCTATCTGCTCGTGGCTGAACCGACGACCTTCTGCTTTTACTGTCACGATCCAAACGAGGTCGGGACACGGGACATTCACCGGAATGCAAAGGGCGTGCAATGCACGACATGCCACAATCCCCATGGCTCGGACAACCAGTATTTATTGAAGTACCCGTATCAGAAGTCATGAAGAACCACTGTTTTATTATCCGCACGAACACGGCAACCGATATCGGCAAAAGGAGCATTATTTTTCCCGGTCATGCGAGAGTTCTCTCTCACAGGCGTCGCCTGCGCGACGCTGGTAGCAGTATTGCTGAACCTCCCTTCGATATCGGCGGCCGAGGAACTGTCTTTTGTTCCCAGTCTGACGGGATCGGAAGCAGACTTGGAACTTGACATGACATCACAGACCAACGAGTACACACAGGGCGGCACGAAAACGACCACGAGAGGCGATTTTTACGGGGAGAAGATCAATGCCGCCGCAGAGGGCTATGTTTACCATCCCCGGTTCCAGCAATTTCAAACAAGGGTTTCCGGAGATTTGACCGAGTCGAGCGTTTCCGGAAGCTCCAGCTATGGTTCGCGTACGACGTCGGCACTCGATTACGAATTGAGGACTATCTTTCTCCCTGAACACCCCTATAACCTTGAGCTGTATGCTATTCACGAAGAGGCTTCCGCGCCCGGGGCCTTTTGGGCGGGCCAACGAGCGGCAACGACTGAAAAGGGCGCGGATTTCAATTACAAGGACAACCCTTATTTTTTGAGCATGGTTTACGACACGATAAGCGTGGATTCATCCGTTAACCGGTCGGACACCTATGCATACCGGCTGCATGGCGCGTACAACGGTGTGATAATGTCTCACTCGACAAACTATGCACACTCGGAAACCCACTCGTCTCTGGACATCAATACGACGGCGGAACAATATGCTTACGGCAATGCAATCCGTTATGCCGACGTGGTACTGAACAGCCGCATCGGCAACGACGAAACCAGCCAAAAGAGACCACAGGAACTTAATTTTAACTCGAATGTGCTGACCTGGACGGAAGAACTGACCGCTCCCCTTCCCTGGAATTTCAGCACCAACGGCTCTTTCTGGTATCGGGACGATGTTGACCGGACCAGCAACGGCGTTACGGGAGCGGCAAACACGGAAGAATTCAACCGCTCGACCACTACGACATTCAACCTCTCTCATCACCTCTATCAGAGCCTGACGACGAACTTCACCTATGGTCTTCTTTCCAACAAGTCCACATTGGGTGAAATAACGGGGTGGTCGGATTCCATCAGCAGCACCTATATGAAGAAAATTCCCGTGGGCAGGCTTACGATGGGGGTCCAGTACGGCACCTCAAAAATGGAGCGTCAGGGAACGCTGACGATCATCGACGAACCGCACAACGTCGCGTTATACGGGAGCTTCCCCCTGGGAACGCCGGACATCATCGCGAACACCCTTGTAATCAAGATAAAAGATCCTGCAGCAAAAGATCCTGCAACAGGGGCGCTGATAACGATGCCTTACACAGACTACTCCTACGACCAAAGACGCGGCATCGTCACCATTAATAGTGTGGCGCCGGCAACACTACAGCTCGACCAGGCCTATGTGTATGAATTTCACGTTTCCTATTCCCTCGCCGACCAATCGACGATCGACACTGATTCCATGGGGTATTCAATGAAACTGGACGTTCTTGAAAACCTCCTCAGCGCTTATTACAGTTATTTCAACACAAGCCAGGAGATCGAGTCAGGCTCTATCGCCGGCGGGCCCGATCGTACGACGACCCAGGTCGAGGGCTTGAGCGCGCAGAGCGGCCCCTATTCCGGTCTGATCGAACACCAGACTTTCGAGTCCCGTCTGAATCCGTCGGATTCGTGGAAAACGACTGCCCAATACAGCGTTCCGGCCGCAAACAACATCACGTACACCGTATTTCTTTCCACGGTCCACACCCATTATCTTCCTTCCTCCGGGGCGTTTGCAAGTTCGGGATACCGCGAAACCAGGACCGGAGCAGATGTACGAATGGACATGAAGTTTCCCCTTCATAATCTCAACTACTTTCTTGCGACCTCGTACTATGAAACCAGGTCGTTGATCGACTCGAATATGCTTTCACTCAATTCCTACTTGATCTGGAATGTCGGCCTGCTTTCCCTCAATGGAGGGATGCAACTAAGCCGCTCGGAATCGATGTTGCCCGAAGGGAAAACTTCCCTTGTCGCGCAATATTACTACGTGACCTTGAATAGAAAGCTGTTTTAATGTTTGCCGCGGCGGGGGTAAGGTCCTCTGCTCGCTTTGAATGCGTTGGCAATTCCGCTCCATGCGGCTTCAATAGACAGAAGAGGAGGTTTTTGTATGAAGGTTATCAGTCGACGTTTTGCAATCCTTGTCCTCGCATGCGCTTCTGCGAGCGTTTTCTCCGGGTGCGCGAAAAAACCGCCGGTTACGGAAGCCGTGGTCTTCCCCCCTTTCGCAGTGAAGTGCGCAACGCCGAATGTCGCAGTCGCCAGGGTCAACGGTGTGGAGCTCTGCAGTGATGTGCTCGAAGAGATCATGACGCGGATGAGCTTGAATACACACAATACGACCTCAACAGGACCGGGAGAAATGAAAAAGAGGGCGTTGGATCAAATGATCATTCAGGAGCTGGCAGTTCAGGAAGCGGCCAGGCTGGGCGAAACCATCGAAGCAAGTGTCATGAGCAGCGCCATGAACAAGGTCATAACAAACCTCGGGCATGAAGCGGGATATGAAGCCTATTTAAAAAGCCGCCACATGACCGACCAGGAAATGCGCAGCCAGGTGGAGAGACAGCTGCTCATCCAGCGGATCTACGCCAGGGAAGTAAAATCAAAAGTTTCGGCGGCACAGGATGACATCAAAAAGGAGTATGAGCTCCACAAGGACGCGTATCAGGTCCCGGACAAAGTCTCCGTCGTCGATATAGCATTTTCTCAGCAGCAGGGCGCTGAAAAAATGCTCATAAAAGTAAAGGAAACCATTGCCGCGCTCAACGCCGACAAGGACAAGAATCCACACAACCTTCCGTCCGACGACGCCTATACCGTGCGCGATCTGGACATAGAAAACGGGAAAGAACCCTATCTTTACGACGCCGCCCTGCACCTCAGGGAAAAAGAGATTTCAGGATTGATAGAGACCCCCGTGGGGGCCCATATCATACAACTGGTCAAGTATACGCCGAAGAAGCAGATGACCTTTGATGAAGCCAAGGGCATCATCGAAAAAAGAATCAAAGGTGGCGCGGAAATAAAACGGTTCCTCGATTGGGAGAAGGAGCTGAGGAAAGACGCCAAGATCGAGGTCGTGGAAGCTGAGAAAGCGCAGACACCCGAGTCGCCGGACCACGGTAAACCTTGAGGAAGGCCGGTCAATTTGGGGGTGCTGAGTACAGGCAGATTTCTCCCCCAACTAACAGGGATACTGAATTTTTCCTGCTCCTTGGTGTTATCCTGAGTGTGAGAGTTCTGACGTGCTAAAAAAAAGTACCTGGCATCAGATCATGTATTTCCACCTGGCCCTCTGCTCGGTCCTTGTCCTCGGCGGGGGGTGCGCCTCGAAGTGGGCGCCCGACGTCGTGACGGCGCCGGAGCCGCCGCAATGGCGTGACGACTCGAATATGCCCCGTGTCGTCCATATCGAGACGATAACCGGATTCAAGCAGACAAGGACGACGATCAAGAACATCCTGCGCTACCTGGTCTTCGGCAAGCAGACCAGGGACTCCCTGTTCGGACAGCCGGTGGCAGGAGCAATCGGGCCTGATGACAGAATAGCGGTAGCTGATATGGGGAGGGCCTGCGTGCACCTCTATATCCCGTCGGAACAGAGCTACCAGAGAATCGTCGTTGCCGGCCGCGAGACGCTGATGACGCCCGTAAGCGTGGCCTTCGACGACCAGGCCCGGCTGTACGTTTCCGACTCGACGAGGGGGGCCGTCCATGTTTATGATCATGCCGGTAAATTTTTGTTTTCGATGAAAAATGCGGGAGATGTTCCCCTTCGGAGACCGACCGGCCTGGCCTATTCGCCGGTCAGCAAACTTTTGTACGTCGCCGACACACTTGCAAACAGGATATATGCCTTCACTACGGACGGGGCATTTCGTTTTTCCATCGGTCAGCCGGGCGAGCAGAACGGACAGTTCAATTTCCCCACCCATGTCGTTTCGACGCCCGAGGGAAAGCTGTACGTCGTCGACGCCATGAATTTCAGGGTCCAGATCTTCAATTTATCAGGCAAGTTTCTCTCTTCCTTCGGTCGTCACGGCAACGGCTCAGGGGATTTCTCCATGCCGAAGGGGATTGCCGTGGACGAGGCGGGAGTTGTCTATATCGTCGACATGCTTTTCGACACCGTCCAAATGTTCAACCAGCGGGGAGATTTCCTTTTCACCATCGGAGGACGAGGAGCGGATGCCGGGCAATTTTCCATGCCGTCGGGATTGTTTCTCGGCGCCCGGAACAGGTTGTACGTTTGCGACACCTACAACCAGCGTTTGCAAATCTTTAAACTGACGAGGAATGAGAGCAATGAATAAGCATATCTCTATCATTGCCCTGTTGGTATTTATCGCCGTCGTCCTGCCGGCGCCGGGCGCGGACGCGAAAATGAGCGTCGTTTACACCAAGCATAACCTGTCGGTCAGCGGGCCCGGACAGATCAAGGCGCTTACCGAAGACAGAATATGCGTATTCTGTCACGCCCCCCATAATGCGAACCCCTTGACGCCGCTCTGGAACAAAAACATCAACGGGGTCAATTACTCCCTCTATACGCCTTACACGAGCAGCACCATGCTCAGTTCGCCGCCGCTGACGGGCCCGACGGGGGCAACGCGACTCTGCCTGAGCTGCCACGACGGCACCATCGCACTGGGGCAGGTCCTCCAGCCTTCACAACCGATCTCAATGACGATAGCGGGCGGGATGCCCGCCACGAGTGCTTCGTACTTCGGAACGTCCCTTGCCAGTCACCATCCGGTGTCTTTTTCCTACTACACGGCACTGCCGAATCCGGAGCTGTTTCCCAGTCCTCCTGCGGGGCTTTTGTTTTACGGAAACGGCATTTTGCAGTGCACCACCTGTCATGACCCTCACGACAACAGCAATAAAAAATTTCTCAGAGTCAGCAGTGAAAATTCCGGGCTGTGCACGATGTGTCACTTGAAGAACGGATGGGACCAATCTCCGCACAATACCTCGCAAAGCTCCTGGAATCTCACGCTCCCGAACCCCTGGCCCCGGACAGGCATCGGCACGGATTTCGGATGGACGACGGTGCAGCAGAATGGATGCGAGAACTGCCACACGCCCCATAACGCCACAGGCCCCAAACGGCTCCTCAATTACCTCGAAGAGGAATACAATTGCTATCCATGCCATAACGGCAATGTGGCGAAAACGAACATCCAGGCGGAATTTGTGAAGCCTTCCCGGCATGAGGTGGAAGCGACGACGATCGGGGTCACATCGAATCACCATGAAGCAGGCGAGTCCCCGGTCATGATCACCGGTCATGTGGAATGCGCCGACTGCCATAATCCGCATGCCGTAAACGATCAAACCGCCAATGCCCCTGCTCTCTCCGGCAAATTGGCAAAGGTGAGCGGTGTGGACATCAACGGTGCGGGCATCGTACCGCCCAATTACGCCCTGAACGAATACGAAATCTGTTTTAAATGCCATGCGAGTTCAAGCGTACAGTCCATCACTCCACCCATACCCCGAGTCGCAAAGAGCGTGAACACCCGTGTGGCCTTCCAATCATCGAATCCGTCGTATCACCCCGTTGCAGCGCAGGGGCCGATGAACCTCGATGTGCCGAGCATCCCCTCTGCATATATGCCGGCGATGACCACGGCGAGCATGATCTACTGCACCGACTGCCACGATAGCGATGACAGCCCTGCCATCGGCGGTCTCGGTTCCCGGGGCCCCCATGGCTCCCAGTACAGCCCCTTGATCCGGCAGCAATACATCACCGTAGACAACACCCCCGAAAGCCCGTCCGCTTACGCGCTCTGCTACTGGTGTCATAACAGGACGAGCATCCTGCGGGATGACAGCTTCAGAAAAAACAGCGCCGGAAACGGCGGACACAGCGGGCATCTGACCACGACGGCCGGAATCCCGGTAAATGCCCCGTGCTCCATATGCCATGACCCGCACGGCATACAGGACAACGGTACATCGGGTTCACACACACACCTGGTAAATTTTGATACACGATACGTGACCGCACTGCCCGGGTCGGGAAATGCCTACCCGATCTTTACCGATAACGGCACTCCCCGTTCCGGCAGCTGCACGCTTGTATGCCACGGTGTACAACATAACGCAACGAGTTATCCCTAGCGTAGTGCGTCGTAATTTATTTACCTATGCAATTCAACTGAAATCACACCCCACCTGACCTCCCCTTAGCAAGGGGAGGGACCCTTTACTACCCCTCCTTACCAAGGAGGGGTTGGGGAGGTGGTTTAAGTAAAGAACTGTTGGACGCACTACACTGGTCTTTAGAGATAGGGCAAGTCCTGAATAACATATGGCGCCGGCTGTTTTGCTGATCAACGACAGGGAAGAATATCAGGCAGAAGTGGACTCAAGTGTGTTTTACGGGAAGGCCCGGTTTCAGGACACCTTCCCTTTCGGCAGTTGTCTTCGGATCAGTAAAAAATGTTTTCGAAAATCGGATAACTGATCAGATAATAGAGGACCAGGCACGACATCGAATCGATGCCCAGCTTTTTCATGCGATAGCGCAAGGTGTCTCGTGTTATTTCGAGGAGTTTGGCTGCCAACCGCTGATTGCCATTCGACGCTTTCAGCGCCGCCCGGATGGACTCTTCTTCCAGCACCTTAAGCGACAGCGTATTCGGATGAGCAGGATCTTGGGGTAGTTCGTCGGGATGAACGGCCTCTTTGCCTGTTTTCGGCGTCTCCGGCCTGGCTTTCGTCGAGAAGATGCATGAGGGCAGGTCGTCAACGCCTATCTTTTCGTTTTTCGACATGATAACGAGCTTTTCAATAAGGTTCTTTAATTCCCTCACATTGCCGGGCCAGGAGTAATTCTGCAAGGCGTCCAACGCAGGCTTAGTCAGGCTGTTTGTCTGGGAGGAATGTTTTTCACTGAAGTGTTTCAGGTAATGGTCGATCAGGATCTGAATGTCCGGTCCCCGCTCGCTGAGCGGCGGCATTTCTATCGTGACCACATTCAAGCGATAATAGAGATCAAGCCTGAACTTACCCTCCTGCACGAGAGCGTGCAGTTTTCTGTTCGTAGCAGCGACAATCCGGACGTCTGCCTGGTATTGCTGCAGTCCTCCGACTTTTCTGTATCTCCTCTCTTCAATCAGGCTGAGGATCTTGGACTGCATCGCGTAGGGCATATCGCCGATCTCATCAAGAAAAAGCGTCCCACCCTCAGCCATTTCGATGAGCCCTTTTTTGGACGTCTTCGCGTCGGTAAATGCCCCCTTCTCATAACCGAAAAGCTCGCTCTCGATGAGGTGCTCGGGTATCGTTGAGCACCCGATCTCGACAAACGGCCGGTCCTTCCGGGAACTGAGTTCGTGGACTTTCTTGCACAGAAAGCTCTTGCCCGTGCCGCTTTCGCCAAGCACCAGGAGCGTCACATCGGATTTATTCGCCAGGCGCTCGGTGATTCTGAACACCTCGTTCATCGCGTCGCTCGTGAATGCAAGACTGTCCCTCGATTGCGCAGCTTTCTCCGGCTGCCTGTCCTGTTTGAGCGTCTTAATAATGGTTGTCAGTTTTTCCAGGTCGATGGGTTTGTCGAGATAGTCATAAGCGCCTATCTTCATTGCTTCAACGCAGCTTTGCAGATCGGTACAGGCCGTTATCATCACAACGACCACGGACGGGCTGATTTCTTTTATCGTTTTCAGGATGACCAGACCGTTTGAGTCGGGGAGACGAATATCCAAAAAAACGATTTCCGGTTTTTCTCTCTCGAAGGTTTGTAATGCCTGAAGTCCGTTGTCGGCGGTCAAAACGGAAAAACCTTCCCGTTCGATAAGCTTCTGCAAAGAGCACCTGATCAGGTCTTCATCGTCGATGACCAAAACGCACCTTTGCAGCTTCCCTGGGTGCGGCCGGTTGGGAGGAACAGGCGTTTCACAGGACAAATTAGGCATTTTCAGCATGGGACCCTCTGGGCGCGGGAGCTTCTATAGAACACCGGCAGCCCCGGAAACATTCTCTTCGGAATACGTTAATTGGCGAAATTACTTATTGCGTCTATCTGTTCCTGCGTCATGCCGACTGTATACTGCGGGTCGGTCCAGAAGTTATTCAATATCTTCACGGCCTCAGTATCGATATCCGTGGCTTTGACCGTTGCATTTCCGGCAGCGGTCAGGCCCGTATCCGTCCCGTCCATGATGACGAAGTTTACAAGGGCCACTCTGCCGCCGGCCGGCACGGTAATCGAGTACGTAACGTCAATAAGATCGCTTCCGACGCCCCCGGTCCCGTCGTCAGAGACAAAGTCCGTTGCGACCGCCTTACCAAAGACCAGTCCGACGTCCCGGGACCCCATTTCGGACCATGACGTGAGGGCCTTAGGAACGGGTGTCGAACCTGTGCTGCCCGTAACAGGATCGTAGATGACATTTGCTCCATTGGATCCGAGACTCGTTTGATAATCAATGGTCTTCGTTATGGGACTGGCAGTATGATTTTCAAAGACATCCACCCACCGACCCCATAGCTTGTTCGGTACGGTGTAAAATGACCTCTTGACAACGAGACCCTCCAGGGTCCGCGCGCCGGAAGTGACATTTTGTATTTCAGCAGGAGTGTTTGTCGTCCATCCGGTCAAATCACCGGTCTCAAAATCGCCGTTCGTCAAGAACTCGTGAGTCTTGGCAAGGGCAGGGCCGGTATAGACAGATACGTCGTCTATAACAGCATAAGATTGGCTGAAAGGGCTGGTCGAGCTGCGTTCTTCAAAAGAAAGAACGATCTTTTGTCCAGCGTAGGCGGTCAAATCTGCATGCCCGGCAGCCTTATTAGGGGAAGTCGGATTGGCTAATAGCTCTCTCAGTTGGGTCCCGTCCGTACTCCTGACGACGACTCGATAGCTCGGATCAAAGCCGGGAATACCGCCCGGATCGAGTGATACGGCTTCATACCAGCTCAGATTTATTGCAGTCCCCGACGGCACAGAGGTCAGATCCAGGGTTTGCTGCAACCGTGAATCGGATGTGGCATTGAGATAGGCTGAATTAGTACCCGAAAGCGGCGTCAATCCAGTTGACGCTCCGTTGGATACCGCCGCCACCTTGACACCTTCCGCAGCTCCCATGACGGGAGTATAGTAGGTCAACTCGCTGTAATCCTGGTCCGCCGGGAATGTAGCGGTTCCGGTCCCAACAGTCAACACTAAAGCGTAATTGAACTGCTCATCAAAACCATCGACGAGAGCAAAATCCTGATCTAGGGACCATACATTCGCTTGCCCCGGGAAAACTTCTTTAGCATAAGTGCCGCTTCCATTTGAGGCAACGCTTTGGGTGAATGCAACGATGGGTGACACACTCGGGGAAGAAATCAACATTGCACCCGTCCCGGAAGAAGAGGAGGAGGAAGACGAAGAGGATGAAGAAGAAGATGATGCCCCTCCCCCCCCGCCTCCGCACGCGGTAAGAGTGATGGCGGCAATAAACGCCACCGCTAACACACCGTTTCTATTGTACATAATATAGGTTTCTCCTTTAAATATTTTGCGTTACTTTCTTATATAGTTAAGCAAGTTTATGATAGCTCAAACAATTTGTCAAGATAAATATATATAAAGAATACAATATGTTACGACAAAAATACGTCTATCCCAAACGCTTAACTTAAAAAATCGGGCACTGTATTCAAGACCACCTGAAACGAAGTATGTGCCTCGATTGCTAAATAGAAAAATGAAGATAAATTCAATCCACAATTACACGGAATTAGGGAGGCCCCATTTCCAGCTCTTTGATATTTTTGGATCATGGGCGCATTCCATGAGCGTTAAAAACACCATCTAACTACATTTATTGGGTCATTTCACCACATTCAGCAAAGCACGCAAACTACCCCCTCTGTGAAATCGAGCAAGAATTTACCTAATTAGCTGATAAGTCAAAGGACTGGATTTCATGGTGAATACCTGTACAAATGGCATAGTAATTGCTTTTTATTTATACGGTTCTGCGCCATATAGACGATACTCTTTCGTGCGAGGGAAATAATGAAGATCGGGGATTGCTTAGTATGATGTCATTATTGGTCGTTGATGACGAATATCTGATGCGCTATTCGCTCTCTTCGATTTTCAAAAATGAGGAGACGCAAGTTACAACCGCCGCCGATGGGGCCTCAGCATTACAGGCGATCACTTCGGGTAATTTCGAGCTGTGCCTTCTTGATGTCCAGCTGCCCGACATGAGCGGTCTCGATATTATGAAAAAGCTCAGGAACATCTCTCCCCGAACTATTATCGTTATTATGACCGGGAGCGAGCTCTCTCATGCCATGATGAAATCCATTCGGGAAAATGCGCACTGCCTGATTTCCAAATCCTTCGATCTGCTGCAGGTTAAAGAGCTCGTAGACCTGCTCATCAGGAAGGACAAGCCTCTGAACCAACATAAGAGCGCGGCGATCAAAGACCAGATCTCGTTCATTACCTGGCTCGCTGACGACATAAGAAAGCATATACGGAAACCGATTGCCGACAGCATCAGTTGTTGGGCGGTGACCCCGCAGAGCGACAAGCCCGCTGCTTTCCTCATTGCAGACGTTCTCGATGTCAGCGAAATGGGCATGTGCATCCGGACGGATTTCGAGCTGAGGCCGGGCCATATCCTGATGCTGAGCGACATTCCAATGCAGAACAGGGCAGTCGTCCGCTGGAGCGAGTTTTCCAACACTAAGGACTCATGCCGGGCTGGAATTCAATTTGTTCCACCGGAGTTCTTGCCGCACGACAGAAATGTCCCACGGCCTGGACTCTGATTTACCTGCAACCCTTCTCCATCAATCATTGCGCGTCGTGAGAGCCATGGAAAAACATTTTGACGTAAACGCTAACAGCAGGTCCGTGATGAGGGGCATTGCCGGAGAGAAGAGGTTCCAGGACCGGCAGCCGTTTACCAACAATGTCAATTATACCGTCCTCTCTGCCGAAACAGAATTCGACGGGCAGGGGTACTTCGCTGTCACGATTGACCTCTGCAGGGACGGCATCGGAATCAGAACGAATGTCCTGCTCGAACCGGGACGTATCATACGGTTAAAAAACGACCGTGAAAACATTCATGGAATTGTTCGGTGGATCAAACCGGAGCAGCGGGGCGAACTTTACCGGGCGGGAATTCAATTTGTGGAATGCATGAATAACCCTTAAAAAAGCATTTGACACGGATAAAAGCTGATAAGAAGCGGATCAGAGCTGATAATTCAAAAAAAGAAGCTTCACCTTTTGGTGAGGCTTCAAGTTCGATCTTTATCTGCCTTTATCCGAAGTTAATCCGATTTTTCAATGTCCAAATGCTCTTTCTAGGATAACACAAGGTAAAAACGGACCGCACCTCACCCGCTCTCATCCCGGCGCCGCAGGTTCCGTCTCCATCGCCGGAAGACTGACCCGCACCACGGCGCCTCTCTCCGCATTATTTTCGATATGGATTTTCCCTCCGTGGTCTTCAACCAGCCGTTTGGTAATCGCAAGTCCAAGCCCCGTCCCCTTCGGCTTTGTCGTAAAGAAGGGTTTAAAGATCTGGTCCGCCGTTGCTGCGTCAATTCCCGGTCCGGTATCGCATATATCGATTTGAATGATATTCAATGCCCGGTTGTATGCCGTTTTAAAAGCAATGGTCCCGCCGCCCGGCATGGCATCAACAGCGTTCAGGATCAAGTTCATAAAGATTTGGTGCAACTGCATGGGGTCGGCAAGGATCTGAGGCAGGCTTCCTTCAAAGTCTTTCACAATTTGAATTCCGTCCCGTAAGCAGGTCTGGTCATGTAAAGTCAGACTGGCGACGGTTTCCAGAACGGCATTCACGTCGGTATTGGTCAACTGCGGTTGGGGAGGCTTGGCAAAATTCAAGAGGCCCTTCATCAGCAGCTCAATGCGTTTGATCTCATCGATCACTTTCTTCACGATGATCCTGTCGTCCGTGGAAAGGCATTGTGTTTGCAAAAGCATCTGGATGGTGAGCTTGATGCCTGCGAGGGGGTTCTTAATTTCATGTGCCAGGCCGGTTGCCAGTTCTCCCGAAATTCGTATCTGCTGCGCCCGCTGAAGCGCTGCTTCCGCCATTTTTCTCTCGGTGACATCACGGTCAATGGCGAGAATATATCTATTCTCACCGACCTCGAACACCCCTATCCCGATTTCCACGGGAAATATCGTGCCGTCTTTTTTGCGATGATTAATCTCTGATCGGACCCGCTGCCCTCCCAGGATCCGCTCCGTACGGACCGAAAAACCCAGCAGGGCATCCGGCGCGAGCAGGTCTTTGACATCCATCGAACGGAGCTCTTCAACGGAATAGCCGTGCATGGCCGCCGCGGCCGGATTGGCCTGAAGGATTTTACCGATACGGTCGCCGTCGATATCGATAATGAAAATGGCGTCTGCCGCGCTTTCGAACAAATGACGGTATCGGGCTTCGCTTTCCCTGATCGTCCGCACATGGTCTCGGAGAGACGATGCCATATCGTTAAAAGAGACGGCGAGTTCGGAGAACTCGTCCTTGAGCCCCATGACCCGATGCTCCAGATCGCCCGCCTTTAATTTTCGTGTTGCATTGAGGAGCTTATTGATCGGTTTCGTAAAACTTCTTGCCGCCAGCAGGCCGAAGAGCGCGACAAAGAGAGGACCGGCGGATACAATGACAATCACGAGAATCCTCGTGCGTTTCGCGTCCTTAAGCGCGTCTTCGGTCCGTTTGTCGAGTATCTTCTTCGTAAGGATGATCATAGAACTGATCTTATTGGTCAGCGATTCTCCGAGCATATCCGCCCGCATCCGCTCGGCCCTGCGCCGGCTGCCCACGATACCCCGGTCCATCACCGTTTTTACCGCCGCACTGTATTTGTCGGTCTGCCGCTGCAAATCCTTAAGTCGCATGAGCACGTTCTCTTCGTGGTGGCACTCGGTGCACAGTTGAATCGAATCTTTCATTTTAAGCACATGCCCCTCAACCGACTCGGGAGATTCCGGATGTGAAGTGCTCTGTGAATGCACGTCCGCCTCAACCGAACGTATGTTCAGCAGGAGGCCTTCCCGCAGGATCTCAACCTGATGCAGGACGATCAGGTGGTGATAATTTGCTTCGCTGTGGTTGATCTCGAAGAGAAGGTACGCGCCCCCGGCAAAAGCGACGAGACAAGCGATACTCAAAATTATGATGATTTTCTTTTTCATCTTGGTTGTGCGGTAATGCAGGTGCCGATAAGTGCGGCCGGGCACAAATCACTTATGAACATCAATGATGACGGTTCGGAAATCCCGCTTCCATACCCGATGGATTTATTGCGGAGACGGCCTGGATGAGTCGAGCGTCGGTGACTGCGTAGTTTGTGCACTCATTATTGCATTCCGAGTACGCATAATCATAACGTAAGAGACTTATACTGTCAACAAAATGGTTAAGCCCTTTCAACCCTTTTCCAATTGGCATTTTGTCCAATCCATGAGTAAATTTTAAAAAAAAAATTAAAGTTTTTTGTTCTCTGTGTCGATACGTGAGCTAGGAGTGTGTATAGTATTGATCATCACAGGCCACAAGGTATTGATAAATTATGGAAAATAAAAAATCTATTCTAATTGTAGATGATGAAGATATATTCGGCGTCATCCTTAGCCGCCTTTTGAAAGACGAAGGTTACACGGTTTCAAGCTGTAGTAAACCGTCGGATGCAATAACCCTCGCCCAGGAACGCAATTTTGAGATAATTCTGACTGATTACAATATGCCGGAAATGAACGGGGCTGAATTAGCGAGATTAATGCGTTACCGCTTCGCAGATTCCTATATCATCGGTTTAAGTTGCGAATCGAGGGAAAATGCATTTCTCGCAGCGGGTGCTGATATATTCCTTGATAAGCCTATTGACTATCGAGAGCTGCTTGCACTGATCAGGCAGCAGGAACACACTGTAGCAGAAAGAGAAGTCCACGAGATGATTTCCGTTTGAATTGAATAGCAACCTTTTCTACTTCTTCAATCCACATTTCATCATCATCTTCATCTGACATTACAGAAGCTCCCGCCCTGTGGTTCGCTGTCTCTCCATTGAAAATAATTTCGATAATAGCTCCTGCAATTTTTTGTTCTGTTGCATTTTGGCTAAAAATGTAACATTCTTGCAGAACTGTCACAGGATGGCTCTACCCTTAAAATACCCATTCAAGGGTCTTGTATTCAAGTGACAAAATATGCTATGGTTGGGCAGCATTCTGGAAAACCTGGCATATCCCCGTTTGAATCTTTCCCTGACAAGCCGTACAAACGTTTCAGCACGGCATCACTACTTGGTTAGTATGTTTGAAAAATGACTTCATATTCTTATTGAGTCAACACACAGTGAAGAGATCGAGACTGCTTTAAGGATTCTTTCAAAAGTAATCCTGGAAACAAAAGGAGTTCAATATGAAAAAAATGTTCTTTCTCATTTTCAGTCTCATCATATTATCGGGTTTAGCGTCAGGCCAGACAGGGGTGAAAAAAAAGAGGGCTTTGCCCCACGAGTTTGGCAATGTGATTATCAATAATTATTCCGAGCGGGCGGACCTGGCCCCTGTAGAGTTTAACCACTGGCTGCATCGGGCCATATATACCTGCAGGCTCTGCCATGTCGATATCGCATTCGGCATGAAGGCAGGCTCCACCAACATAAAGGCGTCCGACAATCAGAAGGGGTTCTATTGCGGGACCTGTCACAACGGGAAGATGAAATACAATGACAAGCCGATTTTCAAGTCCTGCTCTACCCAATACACGCAGGATGATGCCAAGCGCTGTGAACGGTGCCATTCTGTAGGGAAAAACGTGATAGGCGAATTCGATTTTTACGCGTTTACGAGAGGCTTTCCGAAGGAACGGTTTGGAAACGGACTGGATTGGGAAAAAGCAGAGGAATCAGGTTCCGTCAAGCCGATTGACTATATCGAAGGTGTTTCCATCAAGAGAAAACCCATGGTAGTGCAGAAGGATTTCACTCTGAATGCGAAAGTCGCGGGTATGCCCGACATCGTGTTCTCCCACACGAAACACACGGTATGGTGCGGTTGTGAGCTCTGCCACCCGGAGATATTTATCGGCGTAAAAAAAGGGCTGACAAAATATTCCATGCCGGAGATCTTTGACGGAAAATACTGCGGCGCCTGTCATGTAAAAGTCGCTTTCCCGCTCCTGGATTGCCAGCGTTGCCATACAAAGGCGGTCTAAGGAACGGCGATGCACCGAAATTTTATTGAGAGGCGCGAAGGATGAATACTAAGATCAAGACCGCAGTGCTCTTCAGCTTTGTCATAATAGCGCTTCTGTCGCTGACAACCAAACACGCCCTCGCGTCCTGGGAGATGATGATGCCGTCGTTGCTGCCGCCTGAGGAGCACGGGAATATATTGATAAATCGGATATCAGATGGCAACGGTGTTAAGGCCGTCACGTTTTCTCACTGGATCCACCGGCAAAAATTCACCTGCCGGGTATGTCATTTTGAGCTTGAGTTCAACATGTTGGCGAACTCAACGGAAATAACCGAGGCGGCGAACAAATCAGGCAGGTACTGCGGAGCGAGCGGGTGCCATGACGGAAAGGCCGCATTCGGGCATGAGCAGCCTCATTGCGATACGTGCCACAACGACAACCTGGATTATGGAAAAGAAAAATTTGGCAAGCTGTCGAAATTTCCGAAGTCGAAGTTCGGGAACCAGATCAACTGGGTAGCGGCCCTGGACAAGGGCTTGATCCACCCCGTTAACTATCTGACGATCAAGCCTCCGGACAATATTGTCATCATCAAACCGCTCATGCTGGAAGCGGAATGGTCCGGCATTCCCGCGGCAATATTCTCACACAAAGTACACACGCAATGGCTCGACTGCAACAACTGTCATCCCGATATCTTTAATATAAAAAAGAAAACCACGAAGCATTTTTCCATGGAAAGAATCTTGAAGCGCGAATTTTGCGGTGTCTGCCACTTGACCGTGGCCTTTCCCATGGATGATTGCAGACGATGCCATACCAACCGTTCGAGTTTACAAGAATGAACATCATCCGGCAGGCACTGCTAATCGCGGCAGCAGGCATTCTGGTGATGGGGGCCGGGCACTACCCTCATACCCAAATTGCGCTCGCCTCCGCACAGGATGACTGGAGAGCGGAGTTCGACGACATATGCTCGAAGACCACTGACGCCATGTCACTCCCGAAGGACGAGATCAAGAAACTCGTCGAACGGTGTGATGCATTGAAACCGCGCATCGAAAAGCTTGACGAGTCAGCCGCGAAAGTTTATTTGAAACGGCTTCAAAGGTGCAGGAGTCTCTTCGTCTTTGTGCTGGAGTCCCCTCCCCGGTGAAAGAGTCGCCCTTCCCTTGACTGGCGTTGCCGTCTCTACGTTTCACCGACCATAAATCGCACCGGTAATGCGATCATGGTTACCCTTCAGGTCGGATTTGACCTATACACACCTTCGGGTCCTTAGCCCATGGGCCGGGCCCTTCTTTAACTGCCCGCATGAGGCGGGCGGGCGTAAAAGGTTTTCTGAGATAACTAACTTCCCCGGTTAGTGTCGCCTGGCGATCAACACAATCTTCCGGGTATCCCGACATAAAAATTATTTTTATTTTCGGATACCACGATTGAACAACACGTGCCAGCTCATTACCGTTTAATCGCGGCATCACAACGTCAAGCAACAGCACATCAATCACTTCAGGCGAAGAGTCAATCAGCCTTAATGCCGCCACCCCGTCATGAGCATGGACGACTCGAAAATCCGTTGTCCCCAGAGCATGGGCCACATACTCGATAATCGCGGGATCGTCATCTACTACGAGTATGTTCATACTTTTTTTCTCCGTCATTATTAAACCTTTTCGCCCATGTATTTGCCAGTACTTCTCAATATACTGACAAATATAATTTGCTCTTGCTGTTTTTATAGTTGCATATTATATGCCAAGTAGTCGGCAATCGTAAAATAGAACGGGTGATGGATAACAATTTGAAATATAATATAAATTTATTTCATGGCAAATATTTTTTATGATAGTGTCGGCCTTACTCAATATCAATTAATGTTAAAATAAATATCTGTCAATAAACCAACAGGTTTGTCCAGTCAAAACGGAATAACCCAGAGCAAAATCACACTGGAAACATCCGTTATCCAAAATAAATTATTTTAAGTTTTAAAGGTAATGCAGCAGAATTCCGATAAGATCAATGTAATCCTGATAAGCAAAGCTGTTATTTCGAAAAACTTGGAGCGCCCCGATGAAACTCAATAATTTATCTCTACGATGGCAAACCGCCCTTCCGATCATTCTCCTGGTTACGATCGGCACGGCAGCGACCATTGCCGTTATGGGGTTTAAAACAAGGGAAATCGTATTTGAAGAAATGAGGCACTCCGGCCTCGAGGGTTACCGGGACACTGTTTTGAATGCGCTGACCTCGATGATGATTACGGGGAATTACGGGGCGTCTCAGGCGTCCTTCCTCGAACAGATGAAGAAAATCGTCGACATAAAAATCATGCGGACACACAATGTGGACAAGGACTTTCCGCCAAAACCGGACGAAACATATGAGTACCCTTCCGATGCACTTGAAAAGGAGGTCATAAAGCAAGGCGTCGAACGTACAGTGATTGAAGGCGAGTATATACGCGGCGTTTACCCGTATACAGCCCGGAGCAATTTCATGGGCAAAAACTGCCTCTCCTGCCACCAGGTGAAAGAGGGAGACGTCCTCGGAGGAGTGAGCATTCGCATTCCACTTACGGGGCCCTTGGCCAGGGTACGGACCCTACAGAACACCTTTCTGCTCTTAGGTCTTGCCGGCATCGGCGCGATGATAGTCCTCATCTTCGCGGTAGTGAGCATTACGCACAAACCGCTCGTAAAATTCATCGCAGACCTCGGCGAGGTAAGCCGTAAATATTCCGATATGGACATTTCGTACAAAGGGGGAAATGAAATATCCCATGTGTCCGGCAGCGTCACAAAGCTTGTCCGGCATCTCAGCGCCATGATCAACACGGTCATGTTCACAACGAGTAAAACACTCCCTCTCGTCGATGTCCTTAATAACATAGTAGAAAAAACTTCGCGGGGCGTTAAAAAGCAGACCGAACAGTCGGTGCAAATAGCCACTGCATCCGAAGAAATGAGCCAGAGCATCGGCGACATTGCAAAAAACGCATCTATTGCCGCCGACACGTCGACGAGGGCTCTTGCAATCGCCACCAAAGGCAAAGAAATAACCGATCATGTCGTCACGAGCGTTCTCGACGTGCACAAATCGTCTGTTGAGCTTTCCCGCATGGTTGAAAAGCTCAACAACCGCGTCGAAGAGATCGGCGACATTGCGATCATGATTAAAAACATAGCCGATCAGACAAACCTGCTTGCTCTGAATGCCGCCATTGAAGCCGCACGTGCGGGAGACGAGGGCAGAGGATTTGCCGTTGTTGCAGACGAAGTAAGGAAACTTGCAGAGAGGACGATTAAAGCAACGGACGAAATCTCAGGAAAAATTCAGACCGTCCAGACGGAATCCCATCAGACGGCCGCATTTATGGTGGAAGCCACGAACAAATCATCAGGGGCGGCGGAAAGCATAGGGAGCGTTGGCGATTCCCTTAAGGCAATACTGGACGAGATCCAAAAAGTCAGGGATGAGGTCACCAAAATAGCGGCAGCAGTGGAAGAACAGTCGGCAACGACCGACGAAGTCACTAAAAATATTGAGGAGACCTCCTCCATCGCCCAGGAAATCGAAAAACTGGCGAACAATGTCGCTACCGAAGTGACGAAGCTCACCGCAGTTGCCGACGAACTTCGGGTCACCACTGCCGGCGTGAGGACGCAAGGCGGTGCGGCAATCATGCTCGAACTGGCGAAAAACGATCATCGGGGATTCGTGGGGAAGATCGCCTCCTGCCTGCGAGGGGAGTTGACGATGGACCAGAACCAGTTGCCTGATCACCATACCTGCCGTTTCGGAAAATGGTACGATAAGGAAGGCTTGAGGATCTGCGGACAAATGGAAGGGTACAAACCCGTTGAGGGGCCGCACGAAAAAATACACAAACTGGCAAAGGAGGCTGTTGCGGCCCATAATGGAGGCGGCACGGCACGAGCGGAGCAGTTATTCGTGGAAATGCAATCCGTATCGCATCAGGTTATAGCCAGCATCAATAATCTCAAGGAAGAGAGCATGAAGGACTCTGAATCTGTTCTGAAGCTCGCAGGCGATACGTAGCACCGTACTGTTTCGGCGGCTTGTTGCATACACAAAGAAGCCGAATTAAACGTGCTTATCCCTCCGCAATGGCAATTGAATAGTCGACGCCCTCCCATTTTTTCGTACCAGGCCAGTAGACCGTGAAAATAATCATTCCTCCTGCAAGTAGACCTTTCGTGGGCAGGTCTGCCACATGAACGCCGAGGCCGGTATCGCGCGTCTCAACATCCTGTGCCGTACGCCAGTAGTCCGCACTCCAGTGGATCACGGCCGGCTGCAGCACCTCGATGCGAAATGTCCTGCCCGCTCGTACGGTGCGCGTTTTGTGGTTATGACGCCAGATCGAATACGGAGTAGTCCTCTTTTCGACCTGATAGCGCTCGACGGTCAGGGGCGGCGTATCGAACACGCGTCCATCTTGCAAAGACCGTATCAGTTTCACATACTCGGAGTGGGCCCAGACCAGCGGCATGGCCGAACCCGACGGCTTGCCGAAAAAGAGCTCTTTCTCCTGAATATCAGGGCCGTCCCATACCTGCTCGGACATCATTCCTCCTTCGTTGGCAAAGGCCTCCATGGACCGGCAGAGACGTTCCGCTGACCTGCTGCGTCCTGCAGCCAGCTCATAATGGGCTCGCTCACCTGAAAGCAGGGGCCAGACCCTGCCAATGCCCGTGCCGTCGAAAGGAGATCCGTCCGCGTGTTCACCGTAGCCGTCGTCGTTGTACCGGCGCCAGACAGGGCCGCCGGGGGTCTCCACTTTTAAGAGCGAGTCGATGACCTTTACCGTATTGACGATACGCGGGTCATCGGCAGAGCGCAGGCCGAAGCGGACCAGGGCCAGCGCGTCGGGGCTCACGATATGGACGGCGGGCTCTGCACTCTGGCCGATCGGCCGGTTCTTGATCGGCACGAACCCCGCTGCAGGAGACGCGGCGTCAGCCTCTTCCGGCGGCGCGATACGCACATAGTAGCCTTCCACTCCCGTGCGCTTTGCCAGCTCCGTGCCCGTCACGTAAACCCAGCGTTCGATGTTCTCGTTCCAGGTGTCGGCAGTTTCGCGGAGATAAACGGCGGTCCTGGGTTCGTTGTTCAGCTGTGCAAGGTCCGCGGCGACCAGAAGGGCGGCAATCTCGACTGCAAGCGTGAACGGGGAATAGCCCGCATCCTCCTCCCAACGGTCCTGCTGCGTTACCGGGCCATTCCGCGCAATAAAGCTTGCCGCCCTCCGCACCATGGGCCAGAGTCTCGTGAGGTCATCCTTGTCCAGCGCTTTCTCCCTCCGCGCCAGATCAACGAGAAGAATGGGGAACGCGGTCTCGTCCATCTGGATGCCGTGCCAGTACGGCGTACCGTCGAGCCACATGTTCTGCGGCCAGTAACCGTCCCCTTCCTGCGTGACCTGAAGATAGTGGAGGACCCGATGAACATCTTCCCGCGCACCCGCGGCCAGAAGCCCTCCAGCGGATTCTACCAGGTCCCGCGGCCACGCAAGATGGTATCCGCCAAGATCATCGTCTCCTTTGGAAAAGCCCCAGGGAATGGCAAGGCTCGCGATCAGTCCGCCGGGAAAGCGCTTTGATTCGTGGGTCCTGAGGACAGCCGTACTCACCCGAAAAAGATTATGAGCATCGTTCTTATCTTTGTCCATGATGGGCAGCATCCGCTGCCACGCCTGCCACTCGCTGATGTAAAGGGCCAGCGCAGATTCGAACCCATCGTAGAGACTTGCCAGGGCGCGGTTCCCTGCCTCTGCAGCCGTGCTGCCGAACCCCAAGGCGAGCAAAAACGTGCCGGCGCATGCACCAAGATCGACTTCACCGCACAGTGCCACGTTGCCGTTTTCGGCGCGTTTGTATTCCCGGGTTATCTCCTTGTGTAGCATCAGGTCCTGCCAGCCATCGGACGCCCCTACAAAGCCGACAGAACGCTTAAGCCATGATGCTGAGCAAGCCAAAGCCAGGGCATTTCCTTCCCGTTCTGCAAATAGCATTGGCACGCCCTTGTAAACTCCGACCCACGCGGTATTGCCGGCGCCATGATTGCCGAGGTGGGGCGCCAGCAGGGCATAAAGATGGTGGTCCTGCATTTTCCCCTGGAGAGCAATGAAGCGGGTCCGCTGGAGCACAACGTCCCGTCGGGGATCAGCGATGATGTCTTTCTCTATCCGATAGCGCTTGTCCTTGTCGGTATTTTCCAGATGAAAGGCGGGAACGCCCTCGGCTAAATACGTCAGGAGCGATGAGGCGTGTCGTTTCTCCTCGGAAAAAAAATTTTGTCCGTCGGTGATGATAAGACCCAGATCGCGCGTGCACGCCTGGTCTACGCGGGGATAAAAGATCTCGTTCAGGATGCCATGGCTCAGGGTAAACCAGACACGGCTTGCGGGGCTTAAGGACGTGCCCACCCCGCTCTTTGCGCTTGATGTCCAGCGGGCAGGGCTGCCCGGCCATCCAGGTGCATAGTCATTCCGTTCATCCATTATCGGCTCTCCTCTCGATCACGTCCATTCCAGTACGACCTTGATTTCGTCCGATTCATGCCGCGTTAATGCATTTTGAAATTCCGTAGAAGGACGTCGATGTGAAATAAGGCGGGTTACATGGTCTCCCCAGGCACGCCGTGCGCGGACGAGGTCGTCAACGGCCATTTGAAAGTGATCGCGGGAAGCGTTCACGCTTCCGATCATGACCTGATTTCCAAGCACGAGCTTCCTGATCAATTCGGCCCCGTCGAGCTGCAGAGGACGGTCTCCGCCGGGAATGCCGGTAAGCACATAGACGCCGTTCTTGCCGAGCGCATCGAGCAGGTTGAACTCAAGTGCCGCCACGCCCGTTGCCTCAAGGACCAAATCCATCTGCCCCAATTCGAGCTCGACCTTCCCGGGGGGGACTTTCCGGCCATCCACGTAGGAGCCGCCGATATGAGCGAGCCATTGCGGCCGCGCGCCGTCCCCGTCCACGACATCAAGGCCATAGACCTCGGCCCCGCGAAGACGCAAAGCGAGGGCCGCGAGAAGCCCGATGGGGCCGAGCCCTGCCACAAGACAGCGCCGGCCGTAGAGCCAGTTGGGTGTTGCCGCAGCTTCAGGCAGGCGAGCTACCTGGATGCGAACAGACTCGTCAATGGCCTTCTCCGCAACCGAGAGCGGCTCGGTAAGAACGCCCACGGGCTCAAGCTCAGCAGGCAGGCGGACGACGTACTGTTCCCTGTCCACGACAAATTCAGTCTGATACCCGTCCATTCCCCAGATACCCCGCTCATGATAGTTGCCGGTCAGGCACATGTCCGAGCGGTTCATCAAACAAGGCAGGCATTCGCCGCATCCGCGACGGACCGTGAACACCGCATAGTCGCCCGGTTTCACCCGGGTGACGGATTTTCCCGTTTCGACAACCTGTCCGAACATCTCGTGACCGAGCACCAGCTCTTTTTTACCTTGCGGGGCCAAGGCCCGTCCGCCTGACGCCTCTTCACGGTCCGTGCCGCAGATGCCTACGCGAAGAATGCGGACCTTCACGTCATCGGGAGAAGTGACCGAGGGTTCAGAAATATCGGTCAGCCTGATCACAGGTGTGCCGGGTGTAAGGGCGACTGCTTTCATTGATGTACCTCCTTGCGTTCCTGCATGACAGTAGAGGAATTGAATCGCACAGTAACGAGTACGATGAATCCCGCGCCTACTCCGATAATGCCCATGATCGGAATTGCGGCATACCCCCAAAGATCCGCTGCCCAGCCTCCCAGAACGGCCCCGATGACGCCGGACAGCGCCGTAACCGCGTTAAAGATGCCCATTCCCTCTCCCTCGTTTTCGGGGGACAGGGAAGCCACCACTGCCGTGCTGCTCACACTGAGCAAGGACCACGCAAGCACGACAAAAAGAAAGAACAGCAGGGAGAGCAATCCACGTCCGGGCAAGGGAGCGACGGCCAGTACGGTCAACACGATAAAAGCTGCAATACGAAGAATCAGTGCGCCCCGAAGTATGGTCAGCGGCCCCCTCCGCGCAGACCACGTTCCCGCCGGAGCATACAAGATGAGTCCCAACCCCGCAGCCAAGGCATACCCGGTCGACGACAGACCCGGCTGAACTCCATATACCTTCTGCATCAAAACGGGATAAAAGGAAAAGAATGCCGCGCTGCCTGAAAAGCTGAGCAGCCAGGCGATCAAAAATATTCCGAAGGACGTCCTGAAAGGTGCGAAGAGCATCCTCATTCCCCGCAAGGTCAGATGGTGGTAAAGATGCTGAGGCGAGCTGGCAGGCCACTCGGCATGGCGCGCAGGGTGTGCGAGAACAGGCCGGCGCGTGAGGAGAATGTGAGGTTCCCGGCGCGTTCCGACCACGGCCGGAATGAGCGCAGCAATTCCTATCCCTCCGGAAAGCCAAAGACCCAATTCAGCCCTGCTCTGTCCGATCACTCCTGCGAGCACCAGTCCTATGACCTGACCGCCGCCGTAAAAAGTCTGGAGCCAGCCGATGCGCGCGTCCCACTCCGCCTCCGGGTGGACCTCGACGATAAAGAGGTTCGCGACCGTAGAGACTGCCGCCAGGCCGACGCCTGATAGAAGCGCCAGCCCGATGCGGGCGCGCAGCATCATCGCAAAAGGGAACACCAGAGCTCCTGCGGCTGTGCAGATGATGCCGGCAATGAGAAACAACCGGTGTAACCGGTAGCGGTCGACAAGTCCGCCCCAGACTGGCGCCGTGAGCCCTCCCAAGCTGAACGCCGCCATGACGAACCCTATGTTCGCGGCTCCGCCCGTGCGCCCGACGAGGATCGGCAATAAGATCGGCATCAGCCCGGCTGCCGCGAGTCCGAGAAATGCGTATGATAGGTACCAACCTTCAATCCACTTCATCATAGGTCCGGCAAACTTGGCCTTTCCCTTCGAGTTCCCGCACGGCGGCTCATGCGGCTTTGTTCCGCTCAGATCCGCGCATCCTGGTTTCAATGTATTCCTTGAGGGCTACCGCGTTGTTAAAGTGCTTTTCCTTCGATCCGAACAGCAGAGTTATGGTGCCTCGATGCGCTTCGCTGACAATTCCGCCGACTATGCCCTGTTTCTCGGACAATTCGGAAAAGAAGCGTCTTTTGAAATTCCCCCACTTGCTCGGATCATGGCCAAACCATTTTCTGAGTTCGATGCTCGGCGCGACTTCCTTCACCCATTCATCAATGTGGGCGTCTTCTTTTTTAAGACCGCGCGGCCATAACCTGTCGATGAGGATTCGTTTGCCGTCATCGCGCGATGGCGGGTCATAGACACGTTTGATTTTTACCATAGTGATCACCTTTCGCCGCATACTTTTTCCCTAATCTTGACAATTTTCGAAGGAGAAGAGTGGCGCCTTCCCGGTCAAAACCGCTTCTTCTCATACTCCTATTCTATTTTAGCATAGCGCTGCATAAGAATCTGTCAATACAAAGCAAATACTAATGCGTCTGCGCTGGAATCAATCCTGATGTGCTATGCTTGAAAGAGAACGAAGATCGCTCGACAACTATCTCCAATCGAACAAAGGAGTCCATTATTATGGAAGACGTCAAACGTATTCTTGTGGTAAGCAGAATGACCAAATACAGTAAAAAGGCCGTTCATTACGGAATATCATTGGCAAAAAAGTATGGCGCCAAATTGTATGTCACTCATGTGGTCCATGATCCCTTCGGTATCGAGGGATGGAACCTGCCCCTGCCCTCTCTGGAAAAGGACTACCAGAAACTTCTGGTTCGGGAGAGAAAGGAACTGGACAGCTTGATCGCGCAGGAAAAACAGGCCGGCATGGATATAGACGTGTCCATCAGAGAGGGAGAGCCCACAAAGGAAATACTCTCAATTGTCAAAGACGAGCATATCGACCTCGTCGTTTTGCTCGCCCATGAGGAGGGCCATCTGGAACATTTCCTATTCGGCCGAAGCAATGAGGACCTGATCCGCAAAATGCCCTGCTCCATTCTCCTGGTAAAGAAGGAACCGCAGGCTACTACCGGCCCGTGGGAACCGTAAAGGGATAAAAGCCGAGGTTGTTAATGTTCGGTTTCAATACTTCTTGTCTCGATTCTCACGGTAATTGTTATCTTGCTGCGCATGCCCGATGGCCCAGATGCCGATCGTGATTCACCTCTCCGGCATCGTCGGCAAGGAGGTTTGCACCTGCCGTTCCGTATGAACCCTCCGAAGATCAAGCCGAATGCTTTGTCGAGCTGTTTTACTCCTGATCATCGGGGATCAGTTTCGTCTTCTTCAATAGCCGTAGTAGTGTCTCTTCTTCACTTCCTTCGCAAGTTTTTCGAGCGACCTAAGCCGATCAATAGTGCACAGTTCTGTGAGGCACGTCATGGCGCCGGTTCGCGTTGAACCGAAAAAAAACCCCTCATGGTTTCCCGTGAGGTTTTTTTCTGATGGTTAACATCTTATTTTTGGTGGCACTTGCCGCACTTTGTCGAATCTTTTACGCCGAATGCCTTGGTGTCGTTGTGGCAAGCGCCGCAGTACTTCCCTGCCTCCATGTCCTTCATGGTCATCTCTGTCGCACCCTTCTTCATTTTGAAGAGGGCGGGATGACACTCATTGCAT
The DNA here is from genome assembly GCA_963769335.1 of Nitrospirota bacterium. Taxonomy (GTDB): domain Bacteria; phylum Nitrospirota; class UBA9217; order UBA9217; family UBA9217; genus JAJYKN01. Next base: position 44,337 of record CAVYLT010000066.1, read on the forward strand.
TTTGCCTTTGCGTGGATCTTCCCATCAAAAATGACCTTGCCGCCTTTTTGGAATTCCACCGTTTTGCCCGGTCCGACGGCGAATGCCGATGCCGACAAACAGAACAGAACCAGGAATGCAAAAAAAATAATGATATTTTTTCTCATTTTTTCACCCCCTCTCCTTTGAGAAATTTGTGTAAAAACATTTCACCGCGCCGGCACTCGCTTATAGCTGCATTTTTCGTGACCTGCTGTTGCCATATTGCGGCCACGAGCAAGAGCAGGCTATGCGCACGCGTGGACGCCGGGCGCAGGAGAGGACGCAAAGAATGCAAAGAAAAACCATGTTTTCAGGATTTTTTCTATCACTGTATTTTGCGGCTTTTTTTATTTGCGATTGCACTTAGAAAAGCCTAATAGAAAAATGAGGACCTGTCAAGGAAGAGGGGGGATTTTGAGTACATTTGAGCGAAGGTTTGTGCGGCGGTTTCATTTCGTCTTCATTTAGTTGAGAAAAATTGCTTTTCTGTTTTAACCGGAAATAAAAAAAACCCTCACGAGACACTCGTGAGGGTTTACTTCGGATAATGACATTCTACTTCTGGTGGCACTTTGCGCAATTTGCTGCGTCTTTCGCGCTGAAGGCCTTGGTGCCGTTGTGGCAGTGGCCGCAGAACTTGCCCTCATTGATGGCTGCCATGTTGATGGCATCTCCGCCCTTCTTCATTTTGAAGACAGCCGGATGGCAATCCGCGCATTTGAGTCCTTTTTCAGCATGGACTTTGCCGCTGAACACGACCTTGCCGGCGCCCTTAGGCTCAAACTCAAGCGTTTTGCCTGACGGAACTGCGAATGCCGCAAGTGCCATGCCGAGCACCATTGCTACTGCGAGTGCTAATACGAAAACTTTTTTCATTCTGGTTTCACCTCCTTCCGCTTTGAAATTATTTCATACGTTCAAGCGCAGGATGCAGCTGAGACACTGAACATCCTGCGCCGGTAACAAAAGCCTTAGAGAAACGCCTTCGGGCTCCGGTACTCGTGGCACGTCACACAGTCTTTTTTGGCCGATGCTTCGGTCACCCTCCAGAGGTGCGGCTTGTGGCAGTCTTTGCACTTCATGTCCATACCGAGGTGAAGCTTGTGCTTGCTGGTCTTCGGTATGCCGGTGTGACACGACAGACAGACTTCGTTGTTGGGTTTGACCTTTCCCTGCTCGTGGGGCTTGTGGCATTCATAGCAGTAGAACTGCATCGGTGAATTCTTTTCGAACGTGATCTTCTTTGCCTTGCTGACGGTCTCCGCGGTGGGAGTGAAGAACTTCACATCCATGGTGTCGCCGTTCTTGAGCTGCTTCTTGATGTTTTCGTCGGCACTGTGGCAATAAAGGCACTTTAAACGTCCGGGTTTGAGATCTTTCGTCCGGTCGGTATGGCAATTGATGCAGGCCAGGCCTCCCATGCCGATACCGTGCACTTGCCTGCCCTGATGGCACTTGGTACAGAATTTCTCAGTCGGGAGGAAGCGATGCAGGCCGCTCTTGTCTTGTTTGACCTCGCCGTGGCATTGTGTGCACTCAATCTGCTCCATAAAAACATGTTTGGCGTGGAACATCGATTTGTTGATACGCGGTGCGGTGCCGCCCTCGCCCCCGGCGTGGCACTTCTCACAAGTCTTCTCCGGTACGATGACCTGGCCCTTATGCCGTTCGGGAACGCTTGTCGGCCGATGCAGTACGAAGCTGACCAGCAGCTGGTTCTGTTCGGGAATCGTCAGATGATGACATTCGTGGCAGTTCAAGGACTTGTGCTCGCTTTTGGACCAGCTGTCATACGCCGACTGCATCAGGTGGCAGCCCACGCAGAACTTGGGATTATTCTGGGTGAAATCATAAAACTTGTAAGCAACAAATCCCCCGCCGAAGACAATGACGAGGAGTAGTGCGGTGATGACAAGTTTCGCTCTCAAGGTCAAAGGCTCCTTGAGACGCTCGGCAAATACGGCAATTTTTCCTTTAAACCAATCGGTCACTTTCATTTTCCCCCCCGTGCAGAAAAAAACCAAAATTGTAGCTTGAGATTCCGAAGAAGCAAGCGACCATTTATAACATACGAAAAAGTTAATGTCAACACTTTCTCACCACTTTTCAGGGTCTTTTCTCACGGCGTTTATAACTGTACTGCAACTTATTAACTTGACAAAAACTTGCATTTTTGTTAGTTTGTACCCACGTAAAAAAATTTTGACACGGATCGGAGGAACGATGAAGAGGCGCAGTTTTTTAAAAGTCATCCTGGCCTTTCTCGGATCAATAACAGTTTTTTCTTTTGTCTTTTCCATCCTGAAATTTCTCACAGCGCTTCCCACCAGAGCTGCAGATGCGAAAAAGCTTGTCATTCGCAAGAGCGAGGTTCCTTCGGGGGAGGCAAAAAATTTCATCTACCAGAACTCACCTGCGGTACTGATCAACGTGCCGGAAAAGGGGTTCATCGCGCTGTCGCGCACCTGTACGCACCTCGGTTGCCTCGTTGAATACAACAAAACCAGGCAGAAGCTGATCTGTCCCTGCCACGCCGGCACCTACGAACTCGACGGAAGCGTCGAATCAGGGCCGCCACCGAAACCGCTGACCGCTATTCCGCTAAAAATTGACGGCGATACTATCATAATAGGGTGAGACTATGTGGAAAAATTTAAGACACTGGCTTGATGTGCGGTTCGGTCTGGACAATCTTGTACAGACACAGGTGATCGATTATCGGATCCCTAAAAATACAAACATTTTCTATACGCTCGGTTTTCTGGCCGTCGTCGGCTTTATCATTGAGGCGTTCACCGGGATCATCTTGTTGATCTACTACATCCCTCATCCCGACCACGCCTTCAGCAGCGTCCAGGAAACGATCATGACAAAGGTGCCCTACGGCTGGTTGTTCAGGGAAATGCACTCCGTGGGCAGCGACCTCTTGATACTGGTCGTGCTGCTGCATATGACTACCGTATTTCTGATGGGCAATTATAAACGTCCGAGGGAACTTACCTGGCTCGGAGGCGGACTGGCGCTTATCATTACCGTCATATTCGGATTCAGTGGCTATCTCCTTCCCTGGAACCAGTTGAGTTACTGGGCGACAACCGTTGTTACCTCAATGCCGACGGCCTTTCCTCTCATCGGTGAGCCCATTGCCCAGATCCTGAGGGGCGGTGACCAGGTTACGGCCACGACGCTCAGCAGGTTCTTTGCGCTCCATGTTGCCATCCTGCCTGCTATTTTCCTGATGCTTGTCGGCATCCATTTGTTCCTGATAAACCGGACGGGTATTTCCGCGACGCCCTTCGGGAAGATCGATGAAGAGCCGCGGCCTCTGACGGAATACAAGCGAAAAAACTATCCCGACGGCTATCCGTACTACCCCAGTTTTTTCCAGAAGCAGATGTACATGATGATGGCGTACTTCGCCGTCATGTTCTTTATCATCACCTTCCTGCCGACCCTGAACTTCTCCGACGCGGTAAATTCTCCGGCAGACCCGCTCCGGACGCCGCTGGAGATCAAGCCGGCCTGGTACCTGCTGGCGCCGTACGAGCTCATGAGACTCATCCCGAATAAGTTTTTCGGTATAACGCTTCAGGTGATTCTGCTCGTCGTTTTTCTCGTCTGGCCTTTCCTGGACACGCAAAAGGAAAAAAATGTTATGAAACGGCCCGTTTTGCGCGGCGTGTTCCTGTTCCTGCTCGCCTCATGGGTCGTACTGTTGTTCTGGGGGAGGTCATAATGAGATATTTTATCGTTTCCCTGATAATGCTCTTCGTGCTTCCCTCCGTAGGGACAGCGGGGTATAAACAGGAATTCGAAAGCGAATTCCTTACCAAAACCTGGGCAGGCGTGCAGATCGAGGAGAACCTCTGTATCTCGTGTCACGCGTCCGACAAGATGAAACCCGAATACAGGGACATCACCGAAGCGTGGAAGGCAAGCTGGCACGCCCAAAACAATATCTCCTGTGAAAGCTGCCACGGCGGCGATCCCAAGGACGCTGCGATGGCCATGTCGCCCGAACGGGGTTTCGTCGGCATCCCGCAGCCCAAGAGCGTTCCTGAGTTCTGCGGGAAATGCCATATCGCGATAGTCACCAATTTCCTGGAAAGCGGCCACGGCAGGGCGCTCAAGGCCGGTCATAAGGCCCCCAATTGCGTGACCTGCCACGGTTCGCACAATATCCAGAAGGCGAGCATCAGCATCATCAGCGAACAGCTGTGCACCAAATGCCATACCTATGAGCGGGCCAGAATCATGAAGCAGGCGCTCTTCATGACCGAAAACAGGATCGAGCAGCTCGAAAAGGACCTCGCTGATTTAAAACAGGAAGGGATCTACCCGGTAACCGATGAGAGAAACCTCTTCAGCACGCAGGCAGAGTTCCGGGCGCTTTTCCATACGGTGGATGTCAAGCTTGTCAAGGACAGGACCGACGAATTTACCGCCCGGTTGGATCAGATCGACAACAATATCCATGCGACCTACCGGGAATTAAAGTTCAGGAAAAACTTCTCCGCCTTCCTGATGCTGGCGTTTGCCGGCATGGGAATCGTCATTTTCCTTCTTAACAAGACGAAGGACTAGGAAGGATCAGCAGGACCTTCCAACAGGCCGCCGGTGCAAATCCGCATTGGCGGCCTTTTTTGTTCTCAAGAAAAGTACTTTACCCGGCCCTACGAAGGTCGCCATGCTCCTTCACGTCAAAATGCTTTTCTGCTGCTGATTCCGCCAAATTCCACATACTTTTAAAAGGGATTACCGGCAAACGATGGCATGCGATAATTTATAAGTCATTTCAAGCGTCCATACTTCAATCTAAATTCACCTTCACTTTTTTGTATTCCTTCTGCAGAATAATGATTTTTTTGAGGATAACCGATCAGGAGGGTTATTTATTCAGTCTTTTTGTTGAAACTATTCCGCCTAACAGTTTTTCTAGGAGGTATAATTACACAGATTCTTTTTAACTAACATAAAAAAAGCCATCTGACCACTACCTACACTACATTTATACTCTTGAAAGGGCAGACCATGGAGGAAATCATCGAGTGGCTGATCAACATGGAGCAGATGGCTGGTGCAGTCTACCATGATGCTTCCACTTTTTTTAAGAAAGATACAAAACTGAAAAAGTTATTGGATCATTTGATAGAAGATGAAGCGTGGCATTATCATGTTATGGTCAGTGCGGCGGATTTTACCAAACGCGAGAAACAGCCTTTACGGACTCTTGCGTTGGATGAAGCTCATAAGGCCAGGATAGAAGCCCCTTTTCACAAAAATAGAGCAAGAATTACCAGAGGAATTTTGACGAAAGATTCCCTGGTTGACTGCATTGTCACGACGGAGTTTTCGGAATGGAATTATTTTTTTCTCTACGTAATAAATGCCCTAAAGGGGAAAAAACGGGAATTTGAATATGCCGCCTCAACGATAGAACATCACAAAAAATTGATCGAACATTATATCGAAAAACTACCGGACAACGGAAACTATATAAAAAAAATACGAAACATTGCGAAGATATGGGATGTAAGGATACTTATAGTAGACTACAATAAACCTTTCTGTTTATTAATGTCTGAGATACTCTCGAATGAAGGCGTCGTAGAAACAGCGAATACCGGTGAAACCGGACTTATGAAAATCAACGAACAATACCGCGATATTGTTCTGCTGAACGATTCCATGCCTGGAATGAACGGAGCTCAGTTCTATAAAAAGGCTGTCCAGCATGATCCACTCATTGCAGATCGGTTTGTGTTCTTGATGAATAAAAGCACACCCAGTCGTCTGGATTTCGTTAAGAAGAACAAGATAAAATATTTAATAAAACCTTGTACAGTTAGCGAAGTGAAAGAAGCAATGCATGATATTCTGAGTAAGACACCGAGAAAAAGCAAAATAAAACATCGCATTGTGGGCAAGAAAACAGATTATGAAATGTCTTGAACAGCCGTTGCGCTTACTAATCGACCTTCCGGTTCCTTTTTGCTACGCCCCATGTCGCTTTTATCGACTGCATCGTATACACATTGCCGATAGCGTTCAAGCCAGCCTTGAAACCTCTGGAGCCGCGTCCGGCTCTGGAAGTACCGATCCTGATTCGAGCGTTTCAGCAAGACATTCTTATTCCAAGATATAATACTATAGGATTATATTGACAAGGCATTTTTTTCGTGCGTCCCAATTTCTGTTGACTTCTAAAGCAATGCTTGATTATAGTATAAAACATTTCCAAATTGCCCATATGCTCGATAGTATTACCTTCAACCAACGAACATCTCGTTTATATTCACTTCAAGAAGTAAAATTTGCCTGACATGTATACAACATGATGCCATCTCTGCTGCAAAAGTTCGCAGCGACATGATCACATCTTATATATAAATTCTATCCGAAGTATCGTTTGAGAACGGTTTTTCCCTTGTTTGTCAGGGCATCTTTTTTTTCTATGTGATTAAGCGTCATTGTTATACCGTCTAACTTGCCAGGATGAGTGTTAGAATTCAATGGGCATTAATTAGGGGAGCGCGATTTGCGAAAAAAGAGAGCAGTTATTTTCGACGATGATATCATTATCTTAAATGTGTTGAAGGAGTTTTTCCTGTTTAAGGGGTATGAGGTTCTGACCTTTCTGGAGCCGGTGGACTGCCCAATTGTCGAAGACAAAGCTGAATGCCCGAGCCTTAAGACCTGCGCCGATATTATTATGACCGACTATATGATGCCCAAAATGAATGGCATCGAATTGCTCAAGACCCAAGCCGGCAGAGGATGCAAACTGTCCATAGAGAACAAAGCTCTTATGTCTGGTTATGAAATAGAACCACGGACTATTCGTGAATTGGGATGTGCTTTTTTCAAAAAACCCTTGAGCCTGAGAGAACTATCTGCGTGGCTGACTGAGCGCGAGCGTCAGATGGATCTGTCGCGGCCGCTGGGGGACGCGATGAACGGGAAAACGCAATGAGAACGAGGGACTTGCACCCATAAGTTCCCGCCCGTGCCGGGTTAAGCGCTCTACAGACCGCAAAAAACAGGTCGGCCTGTCAGCTTAGCGTTAAAAAAATCAGGTGAATATGAACGGCCAACAACAGAACGATCCCCTTCACGGCGTCACACTGGAAATGATGCTTACCCAGCTGGTTGGGCATTATGGGTGGAAGAAAATGGGGCAGGTCGTCGATATCAGATGCTTTAATAATGACCCGAGCATCAAGTCCAGCCTGCAGTTCCTGAGAAGGACCCCTTGGGCGAGAACGAAGGTCGAAGAGCTGTACCTGAAATACAGAAGGAATGCTTCGAGAAAACCGAACTGCAGCCAGGTTGGGTAGAGCAACGCGAAATAACGAACTTCTCCTCCCTTTTCGTCATTCCGGGTTTTTGACCCGGAATCATGCATCGTTTCAAGGTGTAATGAATTCGTCAATAGTAAAAATCTGCCGCGGAAACACGGAGCACATCCCACTCGGGAAAAAGGTTATTTCCTCCAGGTACTGAACCTCTCCCCACCACAAGCGGGATGACCCCGCGGCGAAACCTGCGTTTGCACCGACTGCTCTGCGCCTCTACGCCCGGTAACCGGTCCCGGCGATATATTCTTCAAGTTCTTCGATCGTGGATTCCTGATCAGAGATGATCATATTTACGACATCACGCATGCTCAGTACACCCGTGAGTGCGTCATGAGCCATGACCGGCAAATGGCGGATGTGCTTGCTCGTCATCAGCACCATGCAGTCCCGCAGCGATGTTGCCGGGCTGACCGTAACCGGTGAGCTGCTCATGATTTCCCCGACCAGAGTATTTTTTGACGACTTTCCCTTCAGGATCACCTTCCGGGCGTAATCCCGCTCAGAGAACACGCCGACCAACCTCCCGTTTTCCACAACGAGCAGTGCGCCGACATTTTTTTCTTCCATGATATCGAGAGCGTCAAAAGCCGAGGCAGCGGGACCAATTGTTATGAAACCATGCCCTTTCGTTCGCAGTACCTGACCGACTGTGATTGAAGTATACATAGGCTTTACCTCCTTCATTTGGCTGGCGTTCAAGGCATAAAAAAAGCCGGGCTTACCCAAGGTTGTATCCTTCGGCAGCTCGGCCTTCTCCCCCAGGAAAGACTCGCCGCTTACCTTCTCACGAAGGATTTTATATCGTTGACAGCTTTTTTCTCTGCTGTTTTAATCTATAACACTCGATATGAATAGTGTCAAATTCTATTTCTGTCCACCATGTTATCTCAAGTTGTTTTTTTAGGCCGCACTGACAGGATCGAGAGAAAAGGATAAAGCCAGCGTGTAAAAACTACCCGGAAACAGTCATGTTGACATCAGCTGACAACGGTGCCGGGATAAGGCATCGTTTCCCGTCAATCGCACATGCCGCGTAGGCATCTGAAATTGGGAATAATATCGGTTCTGAATTTTGTGTTTGCCATTTTGCTTAAGCTGCGCGGCAAAGACGGATTTAACGTCATTCTCCTCGACACGGTTTTGCAATAAACATTGTTCATCCGATATTCGGATTTGGTTCTTCCGGCCACGGGTCGCTCCATTGCTATAGGCCTGATATCAAGCGATGTGCTGCCGCGCATGGCGCCGTATTCTGTCCATGATGACAAACCCCACACACTTATTTTCGCCGGTGCGTGGATCGAACCCTGGCCAAAGCGCCCATCATCGCTTCGTGAAAAATCCACTTGACGCACTGCGTATCTTTTGCGATAGTACTGTGAAGGGAACTCCGGGGAATGGATAAAACATGACTCTGCATGAAATAATCGGGTATCCGCTGTTTTTCGTTGCAGCGCTGGAGAGCATCCTCGGGATCATTCTGATCAGACATAACCCGCGCAACAGTCCCCTCAATAAATCGATCGCAGCTTTTTCCTTTTTCTCCTCTGCTTTTTCGCTGTTGACGGCAATCATGTACATCCGCGCTTCTCTCGGTCTCAACTTCCTTTTCTTCGCCAAAGCGACCTGGGTGGGCTGGTTCTGCATCCCGCCGGCACTTCAGTTTATCTACTATCTCAAGGATGAAAAGGGCCGGGAGGCGCGGCGTATCGGACTGGTCCTGTATCCTTTGATGTCGCTCATCCTGCTCATCTCGCTCCTGACGGACTGGATAGTTGCCGGGCCGTATACGCTCGTTCCCTTCGTCTACAACCCCGGCTTCCTCGATACACCCGCGCGTTTTCTCGACGGGAGCCTGATTCTGTGGCTTATCGTCGAGATCTACCTGCTCAGGAAAAAAGTGAGCGGGATGAAGAAAGCACAGCTCGATTATTTTTTCTACGGTACCCTCGTATTCGCCCTCGGCGGGTCGATCATCGGCGCTTTTTTGCAGGTCTTCGGCTGGGGGAAATTCGACCCCACCCTCTCCGCCTATTTCAGCTTCCCCTGGGTGCTCCTCACGTTCTATGCCATAACCCGCTACCGCCTGTTCGACATACCACTCATGGTCTCAAAAGCAATCAGCATCGCCCTTCTCCTTGCCCTGTTCGAGGGCATTCACATGTGGCTGGACAAGCTGCTGGGACCGACGATCGGCGACATCCCGGCGGATTTGCTGTCCCTCGCCGTTATCGGCGTTGTTCTTTTTGCAACGCCCCTGGCCCAAACGGTCATAGACCGGATAAATACGCTTGTTCTCAGGGGCATGTATGACTATCAGAACGTGCTTAAAGAATCGACCCAGGCAATTATCACAATCCTCGACCTCGATCTCCTCTTGGACACGATCATCCAAAGCATCAAAAAGAGCCTGAAGGTCGAGACGGTCCACCTTTTATTGATGGAGGATGCCGGTCGCGGCACGCCCCAGAACGAAAGCAATGCCGCGCACGCGAAAAATCCGGATAACGAGATCACGCATTGGGTGGGGATGATCCGGGAGGTGATCATCAGAGAAGAAATCGAGGGGGCTTCCTATACGGGGGGGCCGGGGGATCTGCACGCTGCCATGGTCCGGATCAACGCAGAAATCATCATTCCGCTCCTGTATAAGGGTAAATCACAGGGGATTTTGACCTTGGGACCGAAAGGGGACGGAAGGCCCTACGTGAAAAGCGATATCGACCTGCTCCAGGCTTTGGCCGGACACGCGGCCGTGGCGATCGAGAATGCCGCATTGTACGTGGAGGCCAGGCGGGTGAAGGAAACGCTGAAAGAGAGCGAACAAAAATTCCGGACCCTTGCGGAGACCATGAAAGCGGGGATTGTTATCTACCGCGATGACAAGTTCCTCTATGTCAATCCAGCGACGGAATCAATTGCCGGATATACGCACTCGGAGTTTCTCTCCATGAACTTCAGCAATATCATCCATCCGGACTATCTGGACATAGTACGGGAACGCGCCATCGCACGCCGGCAGGGGCAGGCGGTCCCCGGGCAGTACCAGTTCAAGATCATCAGGAAAGATGGCGGAGCACGGTGGCTTTTGGCCACGGCAGGGCTCATCGACTACGGTCGGGAACCGGCGACTATCGCGACGCTCCTGGACATAACGGAACACAAGCAGGCGGATGATGAGCGTGCACGCTTGTACGAAGAAAATGTCCGTCAATACCGTGAGCGGATAGACGAGGAAAAGAGACATCAACAAGAAAAAGAGAAGATCCTCATGGATATTCATGACGGCATCGGAGGTATAACGACCAATATAAGCCTGCTTGCCGAGGTGGCCCAGAAGGCGCATTCCCCCGAAGACGTTAACAGAGCGCTCACGACCATTTCAAACCTGTCGCGGGAGGGTTTGGGAGAGATCAGAAGCCTGATGCACAGCCTTGACACCAAGGACCTGAGCTGGCACACGTGTATTGCGGAATTGAGGAGCCAGGGCACGTCGATCGTTAAGGCCCACAAAATATCCTTTGAAATGACCTCGGAGGTTGATGATGACGCCGGAGAACCGGGCAGCATTTTATATTTGAACCTCTTCAGAATTTACCGTGAAGCGCTCACCAACGTCGTAAAGCATTCACAGGCGACCAAGGTCACCGTTCGCTTCCGGGTCGACAAGGGGAACCTGTCCCTCTCCGTGCAGGACAACGGCCGCGGACTGGACCGTACCGCTGCCCTCGACCGAGGCAGGGGGCTTACCAACATGAAAACCCGGGCGGTTGAAATAGGCGGGGCGGTCACCGTCTCGACCGATGCCGGGACGTGTGTCTGCGTCACGGTTCCGCTCGCCATGAGGCCCCCGGCCGGCCCGATTGAATTCCACGAGAATATTCGCGAATAAAGCAGGAAACACCGTTTCGGTCCGGGCAAAGGCGAAACGCGCGCATGGTCCCTGCTCCGTTCCGCACTTTCCATTTGACAAGCGGCAGCGATTCTCTGTATTATCAGCGTACTTATGACAGCTGATAAATCGAACGCCGACACTCTCCGCGATAAAATCCTCAAACTAAAAAAAGACCTGAATGCTATCATCCTCGCGCACAACTACCAGCGCCCCGAGGTGCAGGATATCGCCGATATCACCGGCGATTCCCTCGAACTTTCGCGTGCGGCCGCGAAGACGGACTATGAGGTAATCGTGTTCTGCGGAGTACACTTCATGGCCGAGAGCGCATCGATCCTGTCGCCGGACAAGACCGTGCTCCTCCCGGAGATCGGCGCCGGATGCCCCATGGCGGACATGGTCACGACCACAGGCCCGCGCAAGACGCGCCGCGACCTCTACACGGACGTCATGGGCATCGCCTTTCAGTTTGCCGATGACTTCACGCTCCGGGACCTGAAGAAACAATATCCCGGCGTTCCCGTCGTGGCCTACGTGAACACCTCGGCAGCAGTCAAGGCTGAAAGCGACATCTGCTGTACGTCATCCAATGTCGTCAAGGTCGTCGAGTCCCTGAAAGAGGACACGATCATCTGCATTCCCGACCGCAACCTTTCTTCCTACGCAGCAAAAAGGACAAAAAAGAAAATAATTTCCTGGGACGGGTTCTGCAACGTGCATCATGCGCATCTCGATGTGGAAGACGTGAAACGCGCCAAGACGGAACACCCCGACGCGGTCCTGATCGTACATCCCGAGTGCCCTCCCGAAGTGCAGGATATGGCTGACCAGATCGCAAGCACCTCGGGCATGCTCCGCTTCTGCAGGGAATCGAACCACCGGGAATTCATCATCGGCACCGAAGAAGGAATCCTCCACCGCCTCAGGAAAGAGAGCCCGGCCAAGAAGTTCTACGTCTTGAACAAGGAAATGGTCTGCCCCAACATGAAGCGGACGAAGCTTGAGAGCGTACTCCGGGCCATGGAAAAGAAAGAGTATTTGATCAAGGTTCCTGAGGAGATCCGCGTTAAAGCCAAACGAGCGCTGGATAGAATGCTGGAAATAAAATGAGCGCCCGGCGTTTAAAGTAATAAAATCGTTATTTTTTCATCGAACTCACCTTGAACTCCGAACTGAGCCTTATTCATCATGAACATAATTATTCTCATGCTCCTTGCCGCAGCCGTCCTTATCCTCCTCTGGCTCGTTCTCCAGTCGCAGAAAAAGACCGTTGACCCCACCGTGGGAATGCTCCAGCAGGAAGTGATGTCTCTCCGCGGCCAGCTCACGGACGCCATGATGAAGAACCAGGAAACCGTGAACCAGCAACTGGGCCAGATCACGAACCAGGTGAACACCCAGCTCGGACAGGTGACGATTCAGGTCAATGCCCAGTTGGGCCAAGTGGCGCAGCAGCTCCAGAAGTCCACGGGCGACCTGAATACGCGGCTCGATAACGCCGCACGCGTGGTGCAGGAGGTCAGCAAGGGACTGGGAAGCCTTTCTGAAGCCACGAAAAAGGTGTTCGACGTAGGAAAAGACATCGCAAGCCTGCAGGAAATTCTGCGGTCGCCGAAGCTTCGCGGCGGGCTCGGGGAGCTCTTCCTCGGCGACCTGCTGGCGCAAATTTTCCCGCCGGCGCACTTCGCCCTGCAGCACCGGTTCAAGAGCGGCGAGTCCGTGGATGCCGTGATTAAGCTCGGGCACAACCTCGTTCCGGTTGATGCCAAGTTTCCGCTCGAAAATTTCAGACGTGTCGTTGAGATGGCTTCGGAAGAAGACCGGAAGACTGCAAAAAAGAAGTTCATTGCCGACGTGAAGCGGCATGTGGACGCCATCGCGGGCAAGTACATCCTTCCCGATGAAGGCACCTTCGATTTCGCGCTCATGTACATTCCGGCCGAGAACGTGTATTACGAGCTCATCATCAAAGACGAGGCAGTGGACACGGACAAAGCGCTGTTGAACTACGCGTTTACGAAGCGCGTCATCCCCGTTTCTCCAAACAGTTTTTATGCCTACCTCCAGACCATTCTGCTCGGCCTTAAAGGCATGCACGTCGAGGAGCAGGCCCAGGAAATTCTGAAGAGCCTTGCGAGACTATCGGGAGATTTTGAAAAATTTAAGGCCGACTTTGAATTGGTAGGAAAACATCTGACAAACACAGCATCTAAATACAATGATGCGGACAAGAGACTGGAAAAATTCGGAGAGCGGTTGCTGTCGTTATCCGGCGCCGAGGCCGAGCCGGTCATTGAAGAAACGAAGAAACTGCCTTTATAATCCCCCTACCGGAATCCCTTTAAGCAATCTTCCTACGCGATAATGTCTATGACGCTCTTCTGCATTTGCTGAGCGGTCTTTAAAACTTGGATGCTCGCTTTGAAACCGGTTTCCGAGGTGATCAGGTTCACCGCCTCCTGCGAAAGATCGACACGGTCAGTATTTTCGTTCCGCGTTGTTGCCCTAACGCCTGCCGGAGCAACATCCATCATAGTGGTCTCACGAGGGAGGTAATTATCGGTATTGATATTGGCAACATTGTTGGCCGTGTTGCTCAGCAGCGTGCTGTAAGCATTCAGCGCCGTTAACGACGTATTATATATGTTGTCAACCATGGGAAATCACCACCTTTAAACTTAATATACCACAGCGCAAAAAAGAATACTATGGGGTCAGAAAACGACCCCCCCGGGGAGAGTTGTGTCGCGTTCGGGAACAAATTACAACTCAACCCTCGTCACGACGCCGTGCAGTTTATTGTAGGGAAGTTTGTAGAACTGGACGATGTTCGGCGTCAGTCGCTTGATCACCGAAAAAATCTGCCAAATGAAATTGGTCGGAAGAATGTCCTCGACGCCGTAAAAGATGGTTTTTTCCTGGATCCCCGCTTCGCGCAGTATCTCCTCGACATCAGGCACTTCCATGTACCCCATCTGGATCTCGAACGCGCGAAGGCCCGGTGCAAGCTCTCCCTTGAAAAATCCGGTAACCCCGAAGGGGTCTTCCCGCTTCACAATCGACACGATGATATTGTCCTCGTAAAGGATGTTGTTCTTAAACATCGTGTGGACGATGTAAGGCGGTATCTCCATCGCGTCCTTTGCAAAGTAGAGTGCTGTACCGCTTATCTTGCTGGCCCGCTGATAGATCTGGTTGTAGCTGAGAAGAAACACATCTATCGGCAGCGGCTGGAGGGCAGTATATAGCTTCCGCTGTCCCACGCGATACAGCATGATGATCGAGAACGGGATGGTGGCGATGATGAGGGACCAGTAGCCGCCATGGGGAATTTTGTAGGTGTTGGATATGAGATAAACGAAACTGACGATGGTGACCAAGACGGCGGCGGCCATGCGACCGAACTTCTTCCTGATCCAGAAAATCCAGATCATAAAGATGCCGGTCAGGGTCATGGTGCCGGTGACCGCCAGACCATATGCGGCGGCCAGGTTGCTGGACTGTTTGAATTCCAGCATGATAAAAAGAACAGCTGCCAGTAAGAACCAGTTGACGAACCCGATGTAGATCTGGGAATGACGCTGCTCGGACGTGTATTCCACCTTGAACATGGGCATGATGCGCGTCGTAATTCCCTGATACACGATGGAGAACATCCCGCTGATCATCGCCTGTGAGGCAATGACCGTTGCGGCAATGCTCAGAAGCAGGAATGGGATATAGAGCATGCGCGCCTGCGTGAAGACCATTTCGAAGAGGACGTTTTTTGCTTCAGGGTGCTGGATGATAAACGCACCCTGACCGAAATAGTTCAGGACGAGCGCGATAAATACAAAATTCCACGCACGGACGATCGGCTCTCGGCCCAGGTGCCCCATATCGGCGTAAAGCGCTTCGCCGCCGGTCGCGCAGAGAATAACTTCAGAGAGGACAAAGAACCCCGATATGCCGTTATCGAGAAAAAAACGGACCGCATAATACGGACTGACGGCTTTCAACACGCCGGGTACGTGGACGATGGAGGCGATTCCGGATAGCGTCAGTGCCGCGAACCAAACGAGGGTTATGGGCCCGAAAGCGCCCGATACCTTGTCCGTCCCCTTCCGCTGGAAGGAAAAGAGAACGACCGCGATGCCGCCCGCGATGAAGATCAGCGTCCGCTGACTCGTGGACTCTAACCCCGGGATGAGCAGTATGCCCTCTACGGCCGACAGGATGCTGATGGCCGGCGTAATGACCCCGTCGCCCACGAGAAGCGATATGCCGATGAAGGACAGGAGCGTGACGAACGCTACCTGCCGGCCCGACCTCAGGAGCGGCGTCAGGAGTTCCCGGAGCACGATAGTCCCGCCCTCGCCTCGTTTACCGAGACTCATGGCAAGCCATGCGTACTGTGCCGTCACGAGAAGGACAAGCGTCCAAAAAATAAGGGACAGGACACCCATCACATTCTCCTGCGTCGGCGGAGTCAGGAGGATAATGACCGTGAGGGTGTAGATCGGACTCGTGCCGATGTCGCCGAAGACCAGGCCGAGTGATTTTACGATTCCTTTGACAGGAGAGACGGTGTCAGGCATAAAGATAACGGACAAAACATATTCAGTGGCCGAAGCTACCCGGCACGCTGTCGAGATGCAGCTATTTTTTTGCGTACTGCACACACGGTGCGGCACAAAAAAGACACGGATTGAGGGACACTGCCTCAACCCGTGTCTTCGGTATGCTGACTATTCAAAAGGAACTGATAAGATGGAGTGCAGGGCTATGCCTTTTTTTCTTCCTTGTGCTCGATAGGCGGCGTTTCGCTCTTCTCGTCCTTCATGGCCTTTTTAAAAGCCTTGATGCTCTTACCGAGTCCCTCGCCGAGTTCAGGAAGTTTGCCGGGTCCGAAAATGATGAGCACGATAAGCAGGATGAGAATCAGATGCATGGGTTGAAACATTCCTTCAAACATTTGGGGATACCCTCCTTAAAATGTATATTTTATTATATCGGCCTTTTGCCGCGCTGTCAATTCATAAAATCTCCACAAGACGTCAACTGAAATAAAAAAAGGATAACAATAAATGCTGAAAGAGCCATTCATCGTTATCCCCGCTGCCGCGGCCTATAGGTGAGTAAAAAAATTGCAGGGGAGGCGGGAAAAAGTACTCTTTCCGGGCTCCTGAATACGGTGTCCTTACGTTTTTACAACTAGTACGGGACAGGAAGCGTAGCCGATCACTTTTTCCGTAACGCTTCCCATGAGGAGACGCCGCAGACCGGTCCTGCCATGTGACCCCAACACGATGATATCGGCCCCCTGTTCCATAGTAAGAGTATTGATCGCGTGATAGGCTTCAGCTTCAACTATGAACGTCTCTGCGGGCACGTTGACCGATTCCGCCTGTTTTTTTACGTCGGTAACAAACCCTTTCGCTTTGCGCACAAGATCCTCTACAACCCCGGGCGCCTCGGCATAAAATTCGGGGGGTACGTCAACAACCGACAGGACTTTCAACACCCCCCCATAGGATTTGGCAAAGGCGATCGCGCGCACCGCGGCTGCCGAACTGTACTTCGAACCGTCGGTTGCCAGCACGATCTTTCTCCAACCAACCGACGTATTGTTCGGAACAACCAGGACGTCCCGCTGGGTATGGCCGATGACCCGTGCTGTCACGCTGCCGACCAGCATGCGCTCGACCTGCCGAAGCCCCCGTCGCCCCATGATGATGAGATCGCAGTTCTCCGCATCAGTCAGATCGACAATACGCTCGTGGACCTCCCCTTCTTCACAGACGGTCTTGATGAGAGCGCGCTCCCTGTCCGCAAGCCGGAGGGCCTCTCCCAGTGCGTCTTCACAGGGTTTCCGCAAAGCCGCGCGGATGTCTTTGACGCCGAGGAGCTCGATTTCGCCCTCGTACGGAGGCACGACCGACGTCACGGTGATCCAGCACTTCTCATCAACAGCAAACCGGAACGCCTGATGCAGGGCGTTCCGGCTCGATTCCGATCCGTCTACGGCTACAAGAATTTTCCTATACTTTCCCATGCTCCAGCGCTCCAGCGGCATGCTGCATTTGCTCGGCCTGGCGTCCCTGCCACATGGCACGAAGCACGATAAAGGCGCCGAGCAGCAATGCAAAAATCATTATAGCAAAGCTGGTCGCCTTAAGCCATGACACCGTGCCGTCTCCGAGCTTATCGATCAGGCCAAGCTGGGCAAGATACACCGGGACCATGAGACCGCGGCTGAAGAGTACGATCACCATGATAAGACCCATGACAACCTTGATCATGAAAGGCTTCACATAAGTCGTACCGATCGCTCCCAGCTGAATCCCGAAGAGAGACCCGGCGAGGATGATCATGGCAAGGCGGATGTCGACCAGCCCGTGCATGGCATATTTTAAAGAACCGCCGAGTCCCATGACGAACGCGATGACGAGCTCCGTGGCCGAGGCCATGAGGCTCGGCGCACCGAGGACGTAGATCATCGCAGGAACGCCGATAAAACCGCCCACCGCGATCGTTGCCGCGAGCATGCCGGTGGCAAAGCCGAGCGGGATGGTGAACAGGATGGAAACGCGGGCATTAATGCTTTTGAAATAAACCATGGTCCCGGGAATATTGACTGACTGGATCCACGTTGCCAGTTTCCCCGTAGTTTCCTCTGTCCGGGAGTTGCCGGACGTGTAGGTTCTCCAGGCATCGTAAAGCACAAAACCGCCGACAGTCGCCAGAATCACGACGAAGGCCACGCTCACGTACAAATTGGAGCCGGCGTCGCCGAAAGCCTTCTTGATGTTTTCCTGGATCTGGGCGCCGTAGAGCACGCCGGCCTCAGCCGAAATGCCCAGAACGATGCCGAGTTTCACGTCCACCTGCCCGTATTTTGCGCGCTTGATCGAACCCACGAGAGCCTTGGGGAATTTGTGGCACATGTTGCTGGCCACGGCGACAAGCCCCGGAACGCCGAGGCTCATCATCCCGGGCGTCAAAACGAACGCGCCGCCGGAACCGATAAAGCCACTGACGAGACCGCCCACGAATCCGACACCGAAAAGATAGAGGATGGTGATTGCGTCCAGATTGATGAAATTCGACATGATGTCGTGCATGCTATTTTACCTCCATTTTCTTTTTTGAAGCTTCTACGCCGAGAACACTCCAGAAGTGGCCGGTAAACGAGCCGTGAAAAAACGAGAAGACAAATGCCGTGATGATCGGCAGGAACGCATAAAACCCGCCCTTGGCAAAGGTGCTGTTGACTGTGTCCTGATTGAGCAGGAGCGCCGCATAAAGCGCTACGGAAATGATGCCCATAACGATCAGCGCGCCGACCGGCTTCTTTCTTGTGGTGTTTTGTGCCATAATAATTCCTCCTTGAATTTTTTTGACGGGATAACAGGATTGACGGAATGCTCTTCTGCAGCCAGCCTCTTGTTCATCCGCCTTTATCCTGCAATCCAGTCAAAAGGTTTTTTGACTTTTCATGCCTTCGCCCCGTCCATGACCACGACGAGCGGGCACTTCAATTGCCGCCATAATTCCGAGAGTACCTTGTCCTGGCTGGCGCAATCGTCGTCAAGCGTAGCCGGGGACTCGATTACGGCATACAGAATTTCCTTTTCGCTGTTCGTGTAATCGATGATCTGTTGTTTGAGACAGCCGGACCGGGAGATCAATCGGTAAGGGACCCCTGCCGCAACGAGCTCCGAGACAAAAGACGCAAGCACGGGACCGGGTCTTCCCACACTCCCCGCTCCCGCGACGTAGAGGATATCCAGCTCCGCATTGATCCGCTTTGCCGAGTTGAAGGCGTATTTCAAGGTTTTGGGATCGATCTGTCCCGCCTTGAGCCCGAGCAGCACCCGCCGCGATTCCCGCAATAATGAATGCGCCGTCTCCAACTCCCCCTCTTCGGCAAATGACGCTGCGGTGAGCGCGTGTTCCACCATTTTCATCATTTTTTTTATCTTTGCCGTTTCCATGGTTCCTCTGTAAACGATTGCGGTTTCAGCCGGCGGTTCAGTCACTTTTTCGGTTTGAAACGCAGCGTCAGCACGATCAGTCGGCGCGCAGTTCGTTTCTGGCAGTCGGCCTCTGATAGTCGCGAACTGACGGTCTATCGTTTTTTCTCGGCTGGTCTTCCTTCATGATCTGGCGGGCTGTCTCGAATTCACCTGCCTCTGCAAATGCAGCCGCCGCCATGGTGGTTTCTAATTTATCCATCAGGGTTTTCATAAGAGATTCCTCCTTTCCTGATATTTTTTAACTCTTCTGCTTTTCCTTATTACAACCTCTGTGCCAAAAACATATTCCGCTTTAATGCATTGAAAAAATGATACAATGTCTGAAGAGATGGGATCGTACTTTCGTCATCAATCGTTTTAGAATGCAATGCCGTATCAATAATGTCATGTTACTATTTGAATAAAAAAGATTTTTTTGAGTGTTGCATTACTGATATAAACGTTGTAAAATGCAACCACTTAATTTTTTCTATGGTATCCAATGAAATTTTTCAAAAAAAAGGACGACAACCAGCACGAACTGATAATTGACGAGCTGCGCCAGAAAATCTCCTGTGCCTGCATGCCCGGCCCGGTGGAGAAGATCGCTGCTCAAGAACTCGCAATTCTTGCAAAGATCAGCCCTTCGTCCGCCGAGTTCACCATCGGCATCACCTACATTGATTACTTATCCAGCCTGCCGTGGAGCAAGAAAACCGAAGATAACCTCGACCTGTCCCGGGCAGAACGGATTCTGAACGAAAACCACCACGGTCTCCATACGATCAAGGAGCGGGTCCTGGAGCACCTGGCCGTCAAGGTGCTCAGGATGAGCAAAAAAGCGCGGGTCCTGATCGTCGATGATGAGGAAATCGCGCGCAAGAACCTCGCCCACGTGCTTACCAAAGATGAGTACGAGGTCGTCGCAGTGGCAGACGGTGAGAGAGCGCTCAGAGAGCTCGATATGGCCGAGTTCGACGTGGTGCTGACCGACCTTCGCATGGAGAAGGTTGACGGTATGGACCTCCTGGACCGTATCAAAGTTCGATATCCGGACACCAGGGTCATCATGATGACCGGATTTGCAACGGTCCCGTCAGCAATTGAGGCAATGCAGAAGGGGGCTTTCCACTATATTGCCAAACCCTTCAAGCTTGATGAAGTGCGTGACACCATCAAGAAGGCACTGGAAACAAAAACCGTGCGGGCAAACACGAAGGGATCGGTCCTCTGTTTTGCCGGTCCCCCGGGCACGGGCAAGACGTCTCTCGGCCGTTCCATCGCACGGGCACTGGGCAGGAGGTTCACCCGCATCGCTTTGGGCGGCCTCAAAGACGAAGCAGACATTCGAGGTCACCGCCGGACGTACGTCGGCGCGAAACCAGGCCGGGTGATCGAGGAGATTCGCCGCGTGGAATCGGCCAACCCGGTTATCATGCTCGACGAGTTGGACAAGATAGGACGCGACTTCAAGGGCGACCCCGCATCGGCGCTGCTCGAAGTGCTCGATCCCGAGCAGAACCGCGCTTTCGTAGACCACTATCTGGACGCTCCCTTCGACCTTTCCGGCGTCATGTTTATCCTGACGGCAAACGTGCTCGAATCCGTCCCTGCCCCCCTGCGGGACCGCATGGAGGTAATCGAGTTTTCGGGCTACACCCAGGAGGAAAAAGCGCTTATCGCCTCGCGGTTCCTCTGTCCGAAACAGGTCCGTGAGAAAGGGCTTTCCCCGGATCAGGTCCTGTTCACGGACGAGGCCGTGGCGAAGATCATCCGGGAATACACGCGTGAAGCCGGCATCCGGAACCTCGAGCGCACGATCGCGACGGTCTGCCGAAAGATCGCCAAGGCGTCTGTCGACGGCCATGGGCTGTTGAAACCGGTCTCGATCACTCCAGCATCGGTCGAGCTCTATCTCGGGAAACGGAAGTATCACGTCGATGTGATCGAGGAGCAGGACCGCATCGGCGTTGCAACCGGACTCGTGCGGACCGAATCCGGCGGCGACATCATATTCGTTGAAGCGGCAACGATGAAGGGCACGAAAGAGTTGATCATCACCGGTTCCCTGGGCGATGTCATGCGTGAGTCGGCCCAGGCGGCCCTTTCCTATATCAGGAGCAACGCGGGCGCTTTCGGCATTCCCGACAATTTTTTCGAACAGAGCGACATCCACATCCATGTGCCCTCCGGCGCCATCCAAAAAGACGGCCCCTCGGCGGGCATCACCATCCTTCTTGCCCTCGCCTCGCTGCTCACCGGCCGTCCGGCGCGAAGGGACATCGCCCTGACCGGCGAAATAACGCTTACCGGACGTATTTTGCCCGTCGGCGGGATCAGAGAAAAAGTTATGGCAGCCAAGCGGGCGAGGGTCAAAACCGTGATTGTGCCGGTCCGCAACCGTGACGACGTGGAAGAGCTCGATGGAGACCTGAGAAAAGACATCGAGATCCGCCTCGTCGACAGCGTCATGGAGGCGGTGAATGCCGTGTTGGTTTAATGCCGGCGGACTGGTCCAGCACAGAGTCGCCTGTCCTGACGGCATCGCTCATGAGAGTGCTCTGCTGATCAGAATTTTTGATTCAGCTCACGTTTTTTTGAACCAAACCGAAAAAGCAGTTTTCTCGCAAAGAAGCAACGGTTGCAAAAAAAAGGCCTGCCCTTTGAGTTTTACGAGCGGGAATTATAGATTTTCTTTGTATTCTCTGCGCTCGTCGAGAAACGCTTTTGATTTTGCTTTTAATTGGTCCGAGCGAAGCTCGCTAAATCATGTTCAACTATCAACCCAGCATAAGACAGAAGATCACCCTCGGCTACTATTCCATCGTCGCCCTGATGATCGGCCTGACGATCTTCACTTATCTTGAACTCCGTTTCGTGGAACGGAAGATCATCGTCGGTGAGGCGATCTCCGAGTTTTTTGACGCGACATTGGAGATCAGGCGGTTCGAAAAGAATTTTTTTCTCTACGAGCAGCGATCCGACTATGAAGCGAACGTCCAATATGTCGTTCGCGCTCAGGACCTCATCGACCATAACATCCGCGGGTTCAGGGCTTTCGCCTCGTCGCAACAGCTATCATCACTCCAGGTAGGATTGAAGACCTACCGGGAACTTATGGAAGAGTACGCGCTGGCAGGTGGACGGGGAAGCGCCCGGAAGGCCATGCTCGCCGGCAGTATCCGTACAACGGGTAAAGACATTATCACGGTCGCTGAGGAGATAGCAAAAACAGAACGGAAGAGCCTGCAGCTGATGCTGAACACCTCCCAGCTCGTTCTGGTCATCTCGATTCTGATCCTGTCCGTTGCCGTGATCGTGATCGGGCAGGTCCTGTCGCGGATGGTCGTAAAACCGCTGAAAGCCCTCGAAGAAAGCATGGGGATCATCGCCGAAGGAAAGTTCGAACGCATCGCCATCGGCTCGAAAGACCGGGAGATCGCCTCGCTCACCCGGGCCTTCAATAAGATGCTGAAGGAACTGGAACTGCACGAACGGCACCTGATACAGTCCGAAAAGCTCGCGTCTTTGGGCACGCTCCTCTCCGGAGTGGCCCACGAATTGAACAACCCGCTTTCGAACATCTCAACGTCGAACCAGATCCTTGCGGAAGAACTTAAAGAGGGTCAAGGGTCAGAGGGCAAAGGTCAGAGAAAAGCGACCTCAGGACCATTCATGGACCCTGGTTTTGCCCAGGAATTGGTCAACCAGATCAACGACCAGACAGACCGGGCGCGGAACATCGTCCGCTCCCTGCTTGATTTTTCCCGCGACCGGGAGTTTAAGAAAGAATCGTTTTCGCTCAAAAAGACCTTCGAGGAGACGATCCAGTTCATCAAGGGGCAGGTTCCGACGAGAGTAGCAATTACGCTGGCCGTTCCTGATGACATCGTTATCTTCGCCGACAAACAACGGATCCAGCAGGCCTTTTTGAACCTGATCAAGAATGCCGTCGAAGCCATCACCTCGGACGAGGGGTCGGTCACGATCAAGGCTGAGAAACGCCGGGCGCTGGACGACAGCGAAGACGGGAAGATCGGGATTTATAATTATCTGAAATACGGCGGCAAATGCACGCTCGACCAGGACACCGTCGACATCGAGATACGGGACACCGGTTCCGGCATCCCGATAGATATCGTTTCGAAGATTTTCGATCCCTTTTTCACGACCAAGGACGTGGGCAAGGGCTCGGGTTTGGGCCTGTTCGTCGTCCATGAGATTATCGAAGAACACGACGGGTGCATCGCCGTTGACAGCGAACCCGGCAAGGGAACAACCTTTTTGATTCGGCTGCCGATGAAGAAATGAGAAGGAATAAAGCAGGAGAAAGCATACCTGCCGCGCAGACCGCGGAGTAAGTTATGCTTGAAATTGCAGCCTTGCTGACCGTCGTGGTCAAATAAGATTTTCCAAGGAGTCATATTCATGTCTGATGCAGGTAAGTTGCTTATCATCGACGATGAACGGATAGCCCTCAGAAACCTCGAACATGTGATGAAAAAGGAAGGGTACGACGTTACGGCCACGCAAAGCGGGGCAAACGCCCTCAAGATTCTCGAAGACCAGCAGTTCGACGTCGTGCTCACCGACCTCCGCATGGAGAAGGTCGACGGCACGCAGATCTTGAAGAAAACCCGCGAACTTTACCCGGACACGGAAGTCGTCATGATCACCGGCTATGCCACGCTTGATTCCGCCGTAGAAACCATGAAGCACGGCGCGTTCTACTACATAGCAAAACCTTTCAAACTGGAAGAAGTGCGCAAGGTGGTTACCGAAGCTGTTCACAAGGTAAGGCTCAAGACCGAGAACCGCCATCTCCGCGAGCAGCTCGAGAGCTATCAGGGCAAGGTCAAAATCATCACCCAGGACCCCTCGATGCAGAAGCTGCTTGAGACCGCCCGCCAGATCGCGCCCACGGATTGCAACGTGCTGATCACCGGCGAAAGCGGCACGGGCAAGGAGCTCTTCGCGCGGTACATCCACCTGAACAGCAAGCGCATGGGAGGCCCGTTCTTTGCCATCAACTGCGGGGCCTTTACCGAGGAGCTCCTGTCGAACGAGCTTTTCGGTCATGAAAAGGGCGCTTTTACCGGCGCGAACGCCATGAAGAAAGGGCTCATCGAAATGGCGACGGGCGGCACGCTGTTTATGGACGAAGTGACCGAGATGCCGCCGTCCATGCAGGTGAAACTGCTGCGCGTGATCCAGGAAAAGGAAGTGCTGCGCGTGGGCGGCACCGACCCGGTCATGGTAGACGTCCGGTTCGTGGCGGCCACAAACCGGGACATTCACGATTCGATGAAAAACGGCTCCTTCCGTCAGGACCTTTATTTCAGGCTGAACGTCGTCTCGCTCCGCGTTCCGCCCCTCGTGGAACGCAAGGACGATATTCCCCTCCTCTCCTACTACTTCCTGAAAAAATATTCCCTGCTCATGAAAAAAGAGGTGGGCGAAATCACCGAGGACGTAATCGCCTTGCTGATGAACTACGACTTTCCGGGCAATGTGCGTGAGTTGGAGAACATCATCGAACGGGGTGTGGCGCTCACGAACGGCGCGCTGATCGAGACCGGCCATCTGCCGGAGGACCTGCGGGAACTCAGCATCAAGACGTTCCGGAAAAAGGACGGCAAAATTCCATCCCTCGACGAGCAGGAGGAAGCCTATATCAAATGGGTGCTGACCGAGGTCGGCGGCAACAAGACCCTTGCCGCCCAGATCCTCGGCATCGACCGCGTCTCGCTTTGGAGAAAGCTTAAGAAGTACGGCCTCGAACCGGAATAACGGCCCTCGAAAGCCGGACAGACCCGTCGCGCTCGAATTATTCAAGGCAGGCACAGATCCAGTGAAGTGCGCAGACTCATGGGCGCAAAGGGTTTGACTCAGCCAGCGCCAACGAAAGCCACGCACGAGCAAGGCGAGGGCGAACCAGAGCGCGTAAGCCAGAAGCCCGACGGTGCTCACCTTGCTGAGCGAAAGCGCGGAGGGCAGCAGAGGTAACTGGATTTTCGTAGCAGCCAGACGAAAACCAGAAGCGGCAGTAACGACAAAAGAAAACGAATAGCGAGCGCCCGCGTTTTTGGTGCAGCGTCAGTTACTACGGCATCTTCCTGCATCGGCCGGGAGTATTAGCGGACAATCGCCCGGCTGTCCGTG
>CAVYLT010000067.1:0-28655 GCA_963769335.1 Nitrospirota bacterium
GTCCATCATTACAAGTTTTCTCCCGAGGAGGTGACTCAATTCGACGAGTACAGTAGTTTCCTCTACGCAAATGACAAGAAGGCGGATTTTCTCAGAGGATGGATTGGCTACAGACGTCAATACAACTCCTTTTTAAAGGACACATCGACATCATGGGATATAGCGCCTTTGCCACATTTCGACGGAAATACAACCTCTAGCGTTTTTGGCGGTTGGAGTCTTATGATCTCTGAGTTCTCTCAAAGGAAGGATGAAGCTATGCAGTTCGTCAAATTCATGTTTGAAAAGGAGAATCAAGAGACTCCTTTACGAAAATGGAGGATACATACCGATAAATCTAGATGTCTATAGGGATACTCTATTCTTGAAAAAGCACAAGGAATTGGTCAGGATACAGAGACTTTTGACTTGGGGGAGATTTCGTCCGTCGCTGGAGAACTATACACGATTGTCGGAAATCATGGCACACTATTTCCATCAGGCGCTAAAAAAGGAAATCTCCGTCGATGAAGCGTTGATCTCCGCGTCCAAGCAGATCAACGGGGAAAGACTCAAGTAGAATGGAGGGGAGTACAATCTAATGAAGACATCTTCCAAGGGGATCAGTCTGGAGAAGAAACCCAGGTATGTCAGATTCGGCTGGAAACAAATTTTGGTTGTATTCATTGCGCTGATGATATTCCAGGTTTTTGTCTCTCATCTTCAACAGAATACCCTTCGAGAATCTGATCTCGGACACAATGGTCTGGTACAAACAGAATTCTGCCACGCAAATAGGAAATCTCACGACTTCATCGCTGGAACTGCTTCTGGAGGCCGATCCAATCGACAAAAGTGGAGACGATATAGACAGACAACGTAATCTTGTCCACGCACTGAACAGCATATTGAAACAGCCTTTGATGAACCGGAACGTGGAGCAAATGTGCGTAATCCTGCCGTACAAGAACAAGTTTGTTGCCATGGATTTGGGTCAGACCCTGTATTCCTATTTTTACGATCATAAGCAACCGGATACTGTTGTTGATCCCAGATACCAGTATGCTGTCGCTCAATATGCGGGACTTCACAACGAAATTATGAAGTCCGGTTTGATAACCAGTTTTCAAGAAGGGCAGAATATCTTTCATGTCTATGTTCCTCTGGAGCCTTATGGAGAATATGCTGGCGCCGTTTACCTCAAAATGCATCCCGACGTTTCGGTCATCAGTCAACAGATAGAGACCAATTTCAATGATACCGTTCTTCTTTTTTCTTCGCTGATCATACTTGGGCTGCTCGCGATATTTTATCTTTCAACTTATTCCCTGGTGGAGAGGGATCAGGCGTGGGAATTATTGTACAAAGAGAGAGAGTCGCACTTGCGAGAGCATATTGATCAGCAGAAGGAACATTTGTTCACAAAGCGGATTTATCATACATATCATAAAGCTGAAAAAGTGATGGGATTTATCAACGAAGACGTTGAGAATGCGGATGAGAAGACCATCAAGGAGATCAAATACCGGATCTCGAAGTACGCGAATTTCATCTCCAGAGTTATCTATGATATGAAATGGTACAACCCTCCAATTCAGACGATCAGGAACCGAATCTTCAGAACCGATCTGAACGAAGTGCTGAGATTCATAGTTGATAATATTTTCCTTCGCACTTCCAATCCCGTCAAAGCCATCAAGTTTGATTTTCACCTCGACAAGAACTTGCCCAAAGTATCAGTGAACGAGTTTGTAGTCTGGGAGATTATTGAGCCGCTGATTCAAAATTCGATTGATCATTCAGGCAAAACGGGAATCGTTGTGACTCTCTCGACCCGGTACTACGTCGAGGAAAACAAGTCCATCCTCACTATTGAGGATAACGGCAAAGGAATACTTCCCGAACTATTGGAGACGAACGGGCATGGAATCAAGAGAATCTTTCTCGAGAACATCTCTACCAAAGAAGAAGGGAAAAATGCGGGTTATGGGTGTTACCTTGCTTATGAGATTTCAAAAAGGTGCGGTTGGGAACTTGACGCAGGAAATTGCGAGGGAGGGGGAAGTAGATTTACGTTAACCTTAACCCGTTTTTCATAGACTGGACACTCTACGTGGCATTTTTCTTGCTTGGTGAAAGAATGGACGGCCGAGTCGATTACCAGTGATTTTTTGATGTGAACAACACTTACAAGCATGACGGAGCGAAGCTATGCAGTTCGATAGACCCATTAACCTGCTTCTGATTGAGGACGAATCCTACGATGTCAA
This sequence comes from Nitrospirota bacterium, assembly GCA_963769335.1. Classification (GTDB taxonomy): domain Bacteria; phylum Nitrospirota; class UBA9217; order UBA9217; family UBA9217; genus JAJYKN01. Next base: position 2,250 of record CAVYLT010000067.1, read on the forward strand.
TCGAATAAAAAGGACCCTGGCACCGTTTCAAGACAGGTTGATAATAAGGAAAGTTGTTGCGGATGGTCAGTCTGCGCTTGACATACTATCAAAGAGTGAAGAGGACTACGACGTTGTCATAATGGACTATCAGATTGTCGGCCCTCTGTATGGAGAGAGGCTGATACGGAAGTTGAAGGCGGTAGATCCGTTCATCCAGATCATTGTGATCACTAAGATGACAATAAACCTGACTGATTTTGAATTCGCGAACCGGTTGATCGAAGCTGGCGCCATGTGGTTCTGCACGAAATATCCATCGGACATAAAAGATTACATTTATCAGCCGACGGACCTCCTTCTTTCCATTTTGAACGCCTACGAAAAAAAACGACTGAGTTTTGAAAAGTCTAAATCAAACCTACAGTTAAGCCAGTCAATCAACCGGATGCTAAGCGAAAAGAGGATCATCGGGGAATCACCGGAGGTCATGAAGCTAATCAAACAAATCGAGAAAGCAGCCCAGCAGGATGTAACGGTGCTGATCTCGGGTGCGTCAGGGACGGGGAAAGGACTCGTCGCGACTCACGTTCACTACTTGAGCAAAAGGAAATACGAGAATTTCGTCACGATCAATGCAGGGAGCATTCCGCATGAGCTAATTGAAAGCGAGCTGTTCGGTTTTGAGAAAGGCTCTTTCACTGGAGCAGTGAATTCCAAGAAGGGACTATTTGAGGTTGCCAACAACGGAACAGTCTTCCTGGATGAGGTTGGCGAACTGCCCACGGCTTCACAGGTGAAATTGCTCAGGGTGTTGCAGGATGGAGAAATAGATAAGATCGGCAGGACAGAAAAGTTGAAAGTTGATGCGAGAGTCATAGCTGCCACCAACTTTGATCTTGAAAAGGCAGTCTCTGAAAAACGATTCAGGGAGGATTTGTTCTATCGGCTGAACGTGCTCCCCATTTATGTACCTACTCTGCGTGAAAGAGCGGGCGATATTCCGCTCCTCGTTGATTATTTCCTTTCAAAGTATAGTGCGCAAATGTCTCTGGAAAAACCCTCGATAGACCGCGATGCGGTTGAGACTCTGCAAGCTTTCAAATGGCCGGGCAACATTCGCCAGCTTCAGAATGTCATTCAGCGTGTCTTGATCTCGTGCGAAGGGAAGATAAAACGGAGCGATGTTGCAAGTGTAATGAGTTCCAAGAATGTGGGAACGATCTCCGGGCCCGAATTTTGGTTTGGAGACAATATTCTGAAGTGGAAAGAGATGGAGAGCATTTTTCGGTGGAGATACTTTAACCACGTAAAGGAAAAGGCAAAATCTGATTCCGAAGCTGCTCGACAATTGGGCTTGGCGCCGTCGAACTTTCATCGAATGTGCAGTCAGTTGGGGCTCAAGCATCACAAGTCGAGACGAGGATAATCAGCCAACCACATCGGGGATTCAACTCTTACCATTAGAGTCTGGGGGGGTTCCGGCCTTTGGGTTTATCTTTTTGATACAAGCATCTCTATAGGTTCTTTATCTAAATGATACGAGATGGGCTGGCTGGACGCGCTTTGTTACCAATCTGCGATTTATTGCATAATAAAATGACGGCACAGGCATTGAGTGGTCTAAAGGGTTGTAAGAAATGTGCTTTTGGAAGACTTTCAAAAGGAGCTGTTGTTGCTAGGTCTTGGTACCGTTGGTTTTCTGCTGTATTTCCTGTACCCCGTAATCCTGATTTCGTTCAGCATCTATTGGTCGCGCAACAGGGAGGTGACAGTAAATACCTACTTCTTTGCCAATCAAGATACGAACTGGCCGACCCTTGGCATTTCGTTGCTATCTGCATCGTTATTCGGGCCATACGTTTTTGGCCTTGTCACCGGCGGGTCCGCTGCCGGTGCGCCAGTTCTTTATGCGGTCGTCTCCATAATCATGCTCGTTGCGCTCGGTAGATTCTTCGCTCCCAAGTATCTACAGGCGGGCGTCAGAACTCTTCCAGAACTTTTTGAGAAACGGTTCGATAGGAAATGCAGAAGACTACTCTCATCGCTTTATATTGTGTCCAACATCGCAATTAGACTTCTGCTGATCCTGACATTGGGGAGAATCTTGTTGAGCAGCGTGGATGGGGCAGATGTTTTTTCTTCGCTCCTTTTCTTTGTGGTAGTCACAGGGATTTATGTAATCGTGGGCGGCCTGCAAGACAGAAATGCGAGCGAACCTCGTTCAGGTAACGATCATCGCTCTCGCTATCGCCGGGTTTCTTGTGTGGGTTATAAGTCAGGGAAATTCCTTCGCGGTGATCAACCAGATTATTTCTCCGTTTGAATCGGCTGGTGGCGGGAATTCGGAATTTACGAATGTTGGATTGCTGGTCGGTCTCCCCGTGATCGGTTTCTGGTTTTCGCCATCTGCGGACAGTCCGAGGCGGTGGGCGATGACCACCGTGGTGCGGTCGCGCATGAGGTTGGCGAGGGCGCGCTGAACGAGCAGTTCGCTTTCGTTGTCGAGGGCGCTGGTGGCCTCGTCCAGGGAGTAGAGAATGGGGGCATCGCGCAGCAGGGCGCGGGCGATGGCGATGCGCTGGCGCTGGCCGCCGGAGAGGCGGAGGCCGCGTTCGCCGAGCAGGGTGTCATAGCCCTGGGGCATGGCGGCGATGAACTCGTCGGCCAAAGCGGCACCGGCGGCGCGGCGGACAGCGTCGGGGGCGGCGGCGGCGCCGCCGGGCACGCCATAGGCGATGTTGTTGGCGACGGTGTCGTTGAACAGGATGGTGTCCTGGGTGACATAGGCGATGTGGGAGCGGAGGGAGCGGACCTGGAGGTCGCGCACATCCACGCCATCCACCAGGATGCGGCCGGCGGTGACGTCGAAAAAGCGGGGGATGAGGTTGACCAGGGTGGTTTTGCCGGCGCCGCTGCCGCCCACCAGCGCCACCACCTCGCCACGGCGGACATCGAGGTCGAGACCGCTGAGGACGGGTTCGCCGGGGTTGTAGGCGAAATCGACGTGCTCAAAACGGATGGTCTGGTGAAAGCGGTCGAGGGAACGGGCCCCGGGGCGGTCGAGCATGTCGTCGGACAGGTCGAGAATCTCGAAGACGCGCTGGGAGCATCCGACGGCGGTCTGGGGGAACTGTTGTAGATGCCGGCCATACGGCGCAGCGGCTCGTAGAGCTTGATCAGGGCGTAGAGAAACGCCATCACCATGCCCAACGACATCGCCCCCGCGGCAATGGCGCTGCGGGCATCAGCAGGAAGAGGATGATGGTGATGGCGCCGAGCACTTCCATCAGGGGGGAGCTAACGCCCTGCTGCAGGACATAGCGCAGGTTGAAGCGCAGCAGGCGGCGGGCGGCATGGCGGAAGCGGCCGATTTCGCGCACCTCCATGGTGAAGGCCTTGACGATGCGATTGCCGGTGACGGTTTCGTGCAGGATGTGCTGCACATCGGCCATCTCGTCCTGCCCCTGGCGGGTGGTGTGGCGGACATGGCGGCCGAGCCAGATGGTGGGCAGGATCACCAGGGGGTGAGCACCACCGAGTAGAGAGTCGTTGCCGCTCAGCAGCAACAACACCAGGACGAAGAACACCAGGGTGAAGCCCTGCTGGACGGCGTCGGCGAGAGTGCTGGAGGCGGCGGACTGGATACGCTCGATGTCGTTGACGACGGTGGACATGAGGCGGCCGGTGGAGTGGCGCTGGAAGAAGGCGGCGGGCTGGTGGATGAGCTTTTCGTAGAGGGTGTTGCGGAGGTCGGTGATGGCGCCGTAGCCGACGTAGTTGATGAGGTAGGTGCCGGCGTATTCGGCGACCGCCTTGAGGATGACAAACAGCACCAGGGCGAGCGCGATGATGGAAGCGGGGTTGCGGGAGAAGCCGGCGGGGATGAACGAGTTGAGGAAGATGGGATGGTCAAGAAACGGCGGCCGCGGCTTGAGCAGGAGGATGGGGCCGCCGCCGCTGGCGGGGTTGAGGAGCTTATCGCCGATCGGGATGAACAGCAGGGCGATGCCGGCATCCAGGCCGCCGGCCAGGCCCATGAGGACCAGGGCGGCCAGGAAGTGGCCGGTGTAGCGGGCGACGAAGCGGAACAGGCGGACGAGTTCACGCATCGACGGCCCCGAAACTCAACGGCGGAGGTCGCGATGGCTGAGGGCGGACTTGAAACCCAGTTTGGCCAGTTCGCGGCGCAGCACTTCGGCGATATAGACCGAGCGATGATGGCCGCCGGTGCAGCCGATCGCGACGTTGAGGTAGCTCTTCCCTTCCTTGGTATAAAGCGGAAGCAGGTAGGCGAGCAGGTCGCGTACGCGCTGAACGAACTTGCCGGTCTGAGGAAAGGAGCGGATGTATTCGCCCACCTTGCGGTCACGGCCGGTGTGGAGGCGGAGGGCGGGGATGTCGTGGGATTGGGGAGGAAACGGACGTCAAAGACGAGGTCGGCGTCGGAGGGCAGGCCGTGGCGGAAGCCAAAGCTGGTGAAGGCCAGGCGCAGTCCGGGGACCAGGCCGGCTTGAATGACGTGCTGCTGGACGAAGGCGCGCAGTTCGTGGACGTTGAACTGGGAGGTGTCGACGACCGAAATCGGCGCCGGCGCGGATGCGGGCGAGGGCGCGGCGCTCGGCCTGGATGCCGCGGCGACGTCGCTGTCCTGTTTGCGGGAGAGATCGCGGTTGGGGCTGGCGAGGGGATGGGGGCGGCGGGTCTCGCTGAAGCGGCGGATGAGGGCGTCGTCGCTGGCCTCCAGAAACAGCAGGGTGGTGCGGAGGCCGGACTGCTGTCCGAGGGAGCGCAGGTCGTCGAGGACGTTGGGCAGATCGTCCAGGCGGCGTCCCTCGCGGATATCGACCACGGCGGCGAGGCGTTGGATTTCGCTGGTCTGGCTGACCGAATCCACCAGGCGGGGGATCAGGTCCAGGGGCAGGTTGTCGACGCAGTAGTAGCCGGGATCCTCGAAGACTTTGACCGCGGTAACCTTGCCGGAACCGCTTAGGCCGGTGATGACGACCAGGTGCAGTTCGGGCAGCAGCGCGGCGGGGCGGGGGCGCGCGGCGGCGGCGGGCTTGCGGGGGCGTGCCGGAGGCATTAGCGGACCCGGCGCTGGTGGGTTGAGGGGATCTTCATATCTTCGCGGTACTTGGCGACGGTGCGGCGGGTGACGTCGATGCCCGCGGATTGCAGCATGGCGGTGATCTGCTCGTCGGTGAAGGGCTTGGTTTTGTCCTCGGCCTCGATCATCTTCTTGACCTTGCGCTTGAGCAACAGCAGCGGAGTGCCGCTGCCGGACGGGCCCTGCACGGCTTCGGAAAAGAAATAGCGCAACTCGAAAACGCCCTGCGGCGTGTGCACGTACTTGCTGGCGACGGCGCGGCTGACGGTGGACGGGTGGACGCCGACTTCTTCGGCGACTTCCTTGATCATCATGGGCTTGAGGAAATCCAAGCCGAAGTCGAGGAAATCCCCCTGGCGTTCGACGATTTTGTGGCAGACCAGGGCGATGGTGCGTTTGCGCTCCTTCGAGATTGCGCAGGAACTGGATGGCGCTGGCGTAGCGCTCCTTGATATAACGGCCGGCTTCGCGCTGGTCGCGGTCCCACTTCATTTCGCGGTAGTGATGATTGAGGGTGAGATTGGGGAGACCGTCGTCGTTCATCAGGATCTGGTACTGATTGGGGCAGCTTTCCGAACCGCAGATGGAGCAGCGTTCGGCGCGGCCCTTGACGAAGGCCACGTCGGGCTCGACCGAACCGAAAAAGGAATCATCCTGAGAAGTCGTGGGAATGCGGCGCACCCGTTTGTATTCGGGAAAATACGCCCAGAGGTCGCGGTCCGCAAAGGTATGGGCATGGATCAAAAATCCCACGTTCTTCAGGTCCGGGGGGGCGTTGAAAACCACAAGGACCTTGTAGGCCTCGGGATCGGCCCTCTTGCTGTACTCCGTGAGCTTACGCGTTCGTTTCCCGCCGCCTTTGTCGAAGAGTACCATGGTCGCTTCGGTTTTCCGGTCGAGGGCCTTCGAACGGACTTCGTGGACTTTTTCGTACACGTCGCGGCCGGAGATGGCAAAGGCTGGGGAGGCTGAGTACAGAGTACAGAGTACGAAGTACACAGTACACAGTACAAAGTACAAAGTGAAAAAAGCGAAGAGCTTTGAACTGTCAGCGCGGGCTTGCGCACTCTTTTTGCGTTCGTTGAACGCAGTTACTCTGTACTCTGTACTTTGAACTCTGTACTGTGATTTATTCATACGCCAGCGCCTCCACGATATTGGTCTTTGCCGCCCGCTGCGCCGGGTAGACGCCGGCCAGGGCGGCTAGCAGCGTGGAGAGCGCCAGCGCCCAGAGCAGGGAGGGGTAGTCGGCATGGTACTGCATGCTCGAGCCGTAATCGCCGCGCAGGAACCCTTCGAGGCTCATCCAGCCGATGGCCATGCCGGCGAGGATGCCGAGGGCGCCGCCGATAAGGCCGAGGAGCATTGATTCGATTACGACGACGCGGGACACCTGGCGCCTCAGCATGCCGATGGAACGGAGGATGCCGATCTCACGCGTCCGCTCGAGCACCGAGGCAAGCAGGGTGACGATGATGCCGAGGCAGGCAATCAGGAGCGTGATGATGTTGACGGCGCTGTTGACGGCAAAGCCCTGGTCGATGACCTTTTTGATCTCATCCTTGAATTCCCTTGACGGGAGCACGAAAAGCTTCCGGTCATTGCCGAACCGTTTCGCGATTTCGTCCCGGACCGTTTCGACATTCGCACCCTGCTTGATCTTCACGGAAAACGAATCGGCGAGATATTCCTTCCAGTACCGCTCATAGGTGTGAACGTCCATGAGGACCGATCCCGAGTCCGAACTGTAATCAACGTTGATGACGGCGACCTTGAACCTTACCGGGCCTTCCGGCGTGGGGAGCGTCATCGTATCTCCGGGCCTGATGTGTTCCTGCGCGGCCAGCGCTTCGTTTACCGCGACAGCGTCCTGATCCGGCATGAGACGCGCCATGTCTTCGCGTTTTCCTTCAGCCACTTTGAAGGGACTGTACTGCATCCTCCGGGTGATATCGAGCGCCAGAAGCAGGATGCGCCTGCCTTGATAGTCTATGTAGATCTTGCGGAACGGATCAGCCGAAAGAACGCCCGGAACGGTCTCGATGTCTTTCCACAGCTCGACGGGCATGGGGATGTTCTGCGCTCCCGTTGTCGCGATGGGATGTCCCGACGTGACGATGATGTCTCCCCGTACGTAGGAATCGATCCACTCCATGACCGATTCCTTGGTGCTGTGAATGATGCCCGCGGAGCTGACGAACACGGCGATGCCGTAGAAAATAGCGGCGGCGGCCACGGCGTTTCTCGTAATGTTCTTGGCAAGGTTCAACCCTGCCAGCCTTCCTGCAGCGCCCACGGAGGGAGAAATGGCCCTTCGGAAGAGGGCGAGAAAGCCCTGCAGGACCGTGGGCATGGCAAGGGATATGCCGAGGAGCAGGCCGATGGTGGCGGCAAACATGACCGACGTGGCGTGGAAGACCGTCCCTGCCCCCGAACTCAGGAAAAGCACAAGCAGGATGAGTGACGCCGCTATGAGCGATGCTGAAGCGATTTTCAGTTTTTTGCCGGAAAGGAATCCTTCTTCGGAGTAGGGGACCGAACGGATGGCCGATACCGGCGTGATCCGCGTGCTGGTCAACGCCGGGAAGAGCGCAGCGGCCAGACTTGCAACAATGCCGGCGATGCATCCGCGCGCAAGATCGGTCCACGACAGGGCAAGCTCGGTGACCGACGTCTTAACGTATAAATCCGATACGGCTTGCCCGACCGTGCCGAGCGCCGATCGGGCAAATAAGATGCCGATGAGCAGGCCCAGTCCGGAACCCACGAGGGACAGGACAAAGGTCTCCCCCAGGAAGAGCGTGATGATCTCGCGCCGCGTCGTGCCGAGCGCGCGCAGGATGCCGATCTCTTTTCTCCGCTGGACCACGGAGATCGATACGGCATTGTAGATGAGGTACATGCCCACGAACACGGCGATGAAGCTGATAAGGTGGATGTTCTTCTGGAACCGGGAAACGAGGGACTCGACCTGCCTGGTCCTGCCCTCGGGCGTGACGACATCGTACCCGTTTGGAAGGGCTTTCCTGATGCGCTCCCGCACGGTCTCGAGGTCTTCGTTTTTCAGCAGGCTGATATCGATCCGGTCGATCCGTCCTTCCTTGCCGAAAGCCATCTGGGCGGCAGGATAGTCCATGATGGCGATGTTGCCTGAGGCGACTTTTGCCGGTCCCTCGGGATTCAACAGGCCGCGAACCCGAAAGGTCCTGATGCCGCGGACGGTCTGGACCCGGATCGTCTGGTCGAGTTTGATGCCTTCACGATCCGCCAGTTCGCGGGTGAGCAGGATCGAGTCGGGCCGGGCGAGGAACAGGAGGGGATCGGGAATATCGGCGTTCTCTTCGGAAAGTTTGTATTCGCGGATATTGCTGTCCTGGAGCACGTCGACGCCGAGGATCATGAGCGATTGCTCTTTGGCGCCGACCAGGATGCCCTGCGTATCGATCACCGGGACGGCATATTCGACCCCCGGGACTTTCTGCACACGGTCGAGAAAATCTTCGGGAAACCCCGATGCGGGGCCCGTCACCTGGAGCACGGCCCGGCCCGTCACGCGATTGATCGTGTCCTCGAACGAGCGCAGCACGCTCTTGTTCACGATGCCGATCGAGATGATCGCGGCCACGCCCAGGCAGATGCCCGCTACGGTCATGAGCGTGTGCACCTTCTGCAGCCGGATGCGCCGAAGGCTGATGTGCCGTATCAGATTGGGAAGATTGGTCATAAAATAATCCGGGGAAACCCCTAGAACCAACGTGCGTCTCGCGCAAAGCCGCCAAGAGCGCAAAGAAAAGCGTGAAGCGACAGCTTACGAAATTCTACGAGAAGGAGCAAACGCGCGTACCCGTAAAAAGTTGTTTGATCATCAGTCACAAAGGAAGCAGCGACAATAAATTAGTTTTGGGGCACCTCTGTAGTCGCTGTGTGCTGTCTTTTGTCAATAATTTAGTCATTGGATCACGCTTTCTTTGCGACTTTGCGTCTTTGCGCGAAATTGTTTGCGTTTTTCTCGCCCAGCCTTTCACGAAGGTACAGATCCCAACGTGTCCTCTGCGATGCTGCCGTCCCGGAGCGTGATGGTGCGTGTTCCGTAGGATGCGGCTTTCGTATCATGGGTGACCATCACAATAGTCTGGCCTTCGGAATGAAGACCTTTCAGCAGGTTGAAGATTTCCACGGTCGTATGGGAGTCCAGGTTTCCGGTCGGCTCGTCAGCGAGGAGCACGGCGGGGTTCGTGACCAGAGCGCGGGCAATGGCGACGCGCTGCATCTCGCCCCCTGAAAGCTGGTCCGGCCGGTGCTCGATGCGGTCGCCGAGGCCTACTTTTCGCAGGAGCGCCTCGGCTTTCGGCTTGATTCTTGCGAAAGGTGTTCCTTCCAGGAGAAGGGGGAGCCCCACGTTTTCAGCGGCAGTAAGGATCGGAAGAAGGTTGAAGAACTGGAAAATGAACCCCACCCGTCTCCGTCTGATGAGGGTAAGCTCGTCATCGGAGATGCCGTGGAGCGGTTTGTCGTCGATATAAATTTCTCCGGAGGAAGGCTGGTCAAGGCCGCCCATGAGGTTGAGGAGCGTGCTCTTTCCCGACCCGCTCGGCCCCATCACAGCGAGGAACTCCCCTGTCTTGATGCCGAGCGTGACGTTGCTCAGTGCCCTGATCTCCTTTGAACCGTGAGCATAGGACCTGCTGACCTGTTTCAGTTCAATCATGAATCACCCCGCGCCTATTGTAGTAAGACTGGCAGGCGTTGTAAAGGTATTTTTGCTCTTATTCCCGGGAGAAAGAAAATCTGTTTTTAATAATTTTATTTTGTGTTATAACACACCTGATAAAGAGAAGGGCGCAACGCTCTATTCAGTGAACCGGGAGGAATTCTATGAAAGTCATCGCATTTAACGGAAGTGCACGGAAAGAAGGGAACACGGCAATTCTCTTGAATCTCGTCCTTGATGAGCTCAAGGCGGAGGGGATCGAAACCGAGATGTATTCTCTTGCAGGAAAGCCGGTACAGGGCTGTATCGCCTGCTTCAAGTGCTTCGAAAAGAAGAACCGGCGCTGCAACGTGGAGAAAGACATCATCAACGAATGCATCGCGAAGATGGACGAAGCCGACGGCATTTTGCTTGGCTCGCCGACCTATTTCGCCGATGTGTCCGCAAGCATGAAGGCGCTGATCGAACGATGCGGGATGGTGGGGCGCGCGAATACAGACATGTACAAGCGTAAAGTCGGAGCGGCAGTTGTGGCAGTCAGGCGCGCGGGCGGCATCCATGTATTCAACTCGCTCAATTATTTCTTCACGATAAACGAGATGATCATCCCGGGATCAAGCTACTGGAACCTGGCCGTCGGTAGGCAACCCGGTGAAGTGAACAGTGACGCCGAGGGCGTGCAGACCATGAAGAACCTTGGCAAGAACATGGCGTGGCTGATGAAGAAGATTCACGTGTAAACCTGCAAGCGCACAGAAATTAGTGATTACTGTTTTTACGCCCTGCGCACACGAAGTGGTTGAAGAAAAAAGAATTAACTAAGCCATCCGCTGCGCCCACTTTCATTGAACGGCATTTCAAAAAAAGGCAGTTGGCATAGGAGGCGCTTGGATGCTCACACTTAAAAATCTGTTCCTTCTCAACGTTCTTTGTCTGCTATCCTGTTGTTTTGTATTGCACACAAGCGAGGTGCAGGCATCGGCCGAGATAAAAAGTCCTTCGGGCAACTCTGGCGGTAGACTGCTCATCACCGGATCGAGCACCATGTGCCCCATGATAGACGTCATGGGAAAGCGTTTTGAAACACTGCATCACGATGTACGTGTTGAAGTCCAATGCGGTGGTTCTGAACGAGGCGTCAGGGATATCAGGGAAGGAAGGGCCGATATCGGCATGGTCTCACGCTCGCTGAAGGACAGTGAAAGAGACTTATATGGTTTTCCGGTTGCTCGGGACGGCATCAGTATTATTGTGAATAAGGAAAACCCGGTGATGTCGCTCTCGAACGCGCAGATAGTCGGGATTTTTACCGGAACTGTAACCGACTGGGAACAGGTACAAGGACCGAAAGTGAAAGTCCTAGTCGTGCTCAGAGAGGCGCAGAAAAGCTCAACGGAACTTTTCCGTACTTACTTTAAACTCAAAGAACGAGAAATGACAGGTATGGTCTTTGCCGGCGACAACCCGGTGACGATCAAAGCAGTTGCGTCGGACCGCCGAGCCATTGGGTACGTTTCTTCGGGCTTTGCATTGCATCAAGAGGCGTCAGGGGTTTCGATCAAGGTTCTTCCCGTGAACAACGTGAAGCCTACGCAGAGAAACATCATTACGGTAAATTACCCGATCTCGCGCCCCCTTTTGCTAGTCTCCGAAAAGTTTCCGACCGGACTTGCAAAGGAGTTTATCGATTTTGCCCTTTCGTCGGGGAACGTGGATATCATTGAAAGGTTCAACTACATTCCTTACGAGGATTGATGCACGTGTGGTATAAGGACATAAAAAGGTCAATCGCGGCTTGGACCAGCCGATTCAGCAGCAAGGTCGTTATCCTTGGCGGGTTCGGCCTGGTGATCCTGTTGGGGCTTATTCCTGCTTTGTTCTCTCAATGGGCTGTCGAACACTCCTCGCGCGTGATGAATCGTTTTGTCGACGTGGATCAAAAAATAGCCGATCTTAGCCTGAAGAGTATTGCTATAATGACCAGGGTCAGAAGAAACGAAAAGGATTTTTTGCTGTTCTACAGGGATTTCGGTTTCAATGAGGCGAGGTCAAGATATATCACAACGCTCCTCGCGCGTATCATGGATATCAGAAAAAATATGGAAAATATCCGCAATCTTGTCGCTGAACCGGAAATGGTCCGTTTGACAAGGGAAATAGACAAATCTCTGAGCCAGTATGAGACAGGCATTGTGAGCGTCGTCGAGATGTACGGAAAAATCGGCACTGATAAATCGGGCCTCGAGGGCAGTTTTAGGGCAACGGCCGATAGGATGGAAGGCATATTCAGACAGCAGAACGACAACGCGCTTCTGGTAAAGTTACTGTCACTTCGGAACAGCGAAAAAGACTTCATCATTCAGAACCTCGATATAAACTTTTCCCGCGTTCAACAGAACGCCGACCGTCTGCGGGCCGGCATCGGCGCAAGCACTCTTGCACCTGATCAAAAGAAAGAGCTTATAGTAACTGTCGACAACTACATGAACCTTGTTCGGCAGTACGCGAATATCACGAATAATATCGAAATTGCCAGAGAAGCATATTTGAAATCACTCCAGAGCGTTGAGCCGACGCTCGAGAGGCTGTATTCCATTTCTATCGGCAACACCTCTAGGACTCGCGCTGGCATAAGAAGTTCCGAAAATAGAATCATCATTGCCATGCTAGTCTCTTTCCTGCTGGCGGTGATGTTGTCATTTGCAATTTCCATCTTCGTATTTAAAATACTGAGGGAATCCGAAGAACGCCTGCAGTTGTCAGAGAAAAAATATCGCACTTTATTTGAAACGGCCCCTGACTCGATTATGATCACGGACATGAACCACGCTGTCATGATGGCAAACAGGCAGTCGTTGATGCTTCTGGGATACGACAAAGCGGAGGACGTAATTGGGAAGAACAGTGCTGACTTGATTGCTCCGGAAGATCGACAGCTGGCATATGATCAGGAAGCGAAGCTCTCCACGGGACGACCCATGGAAGGAATCGAATACAGGATGCTTACTCGAGACGGCAGGCGTATAGCCATGGAAGGTGCCGCTTCAATAATCGTTGATGCCGGTGGTAAACCGGAATACATCATTACGGTCGCGCGAGACGTCACTGAACGAATACTCGCGGAAGAAAAGATAAGGTTCCTGGCGTCGATCATAGAAAACCTTCCCGATGCCGTATGTGCCGTTGATACAAAGGGCGAAACGGTATCATGGAACAGGGGCGCCGAAATGATGCTGGGATACAAGGCTGCAGAAATTATCGGGAAGAAAATAACGGCTATTATTCCTGAGGACTGCGCCCAGAAAGAACTTGACCACTGTTTCACGCTCTTGAATACAGAAGGATTCTTCTCCGGGTATGAGTCTGTGCGGCTCTCGAAGGACGGCAGGAGAATCCCTGTTGAACTGACCGGAGTTGCGATCACGGACAGTGAGCGGAAGGTCAGGTATTTTGCATCGATCACGGTTGATATTACCGATCGAAAGAAAGGGGAACAGGAACGGCTTAAAAGCCACATGCTTGAGTCGATCGGTTTACTGGCTGGCGGTATTGCCCACGATTTCAACAACCTGCTCACGATTATTCTCGGCAATGTCTCTATTGCAAAAATGATGCTCCCCGAACCTGATAAGGCGGCGGAGCGATTAACTCATACAGAAGAAGTTTGCAAACTCGCCAGCGATCTAAGTCAGCGCCTGATCACATTTTCGACAGGCGGCGATCCTATTAGGAGGATCGTACGGCTGTCGCGATTGCTGACGGACACGGTCTCGCTCTTGCTGAAGGACTCAAACATCAGCCTACAGATCGTTTTGCCCGACGATCTCCGTGCCGTTGTCGTTGATGAGGGGCAAGTGAAACAGGTCATCGGTAATCTGGTCGATAATGCAAGGGAAGCAATGCCGGAAGGAGGGGCACTTGCCATTCGGGGAGAGAACCTGAGTGTATCGGCCGAGGATAGTCTGCCTATTCGGGCGGGCGACTATGTCAAGATATCCTTCAGTGATACCGGCGTTGGGATTCCTGCAGAAAACCTTGCAAAGATCTTCGACCCCTATTATTCAACCAAAGACACCTACAGCCGGAAAGGGTTGGGGCTCGGCCTTGCAGTTTGTTATTCCGTAATCAAGAAGCACGACGGTCTGATCACCGTCGAATCCGAAGTCGGCAAGGGAACAACCTTCCACATATATATCCCTGCAGTTTCATAATGAAAGTCTCTATCCCGCAGCCATATCCTCGTCCACTTCAAGCCCTGTGATGGTATCTGTGATTCATGTAAAAGGTATCTGAGACAATCGTTTTTCATCGCTGCCGTCGAAACAAAACGCTTGACAGGAAGAGGTCAGTTGAGGTAATCTAAGAAATGTAAGCAGCAATCCTCTTTAAGTCTGGTCCTGTGAGGCCAGGAAGGGTTCCCCATGAAAAAGCTCACTAGCGGAAGCATGCACACTACACACACGCCAACCTTCTTCCCTTTCCGGGAAGAAGGTTTTTTTGTGTCTTTTTTTAATCCCGGCAGGGAGTGAAACGATGAGTATCAAGGAAAAAGCCCTGATCTTCGACAAGACGGGCATCGACCGTGCGCTTACGAGGGTGGCCCACGAAATCCTGGAGAAGAACAAGGGGGCCGGTGATCTGGTGCTCGTCGGCATCCAACGGGGCGGAGTTCACCTCGCGAGGCGGCTGGCTGCAAAAATCCGGGAAATCGAAAAAGTCGAGGTGCCGGTGGGAAGTCTTGACATTACCATGTACCGCGACGATCTGTCAACGCGCAAGTCCCAGCCCGTGCCTCAGGCCACGGACATCACCTTTGATATTCAAGACAAGATCATGGTCCTCGTTGACGATGTGGTTTTTACCGGCAGGACCATCCGGGCGGCATTGAACAGTATCATGGACTACGGCAGGCCGAAGCGGATCCAGCTTGCGGTCCTCGTCGACCGGGGACACCGTGAACTCCCGATCCGTGCCGATTTCGTAGGAAAGAACCTGCCGACGTCATCCAAAGAAAAGGTGGAAGTCATGCTTGTGGAGGACGGCGGTGAAGAAAAAGTTGTGATCCTCGGAGAGTAGGAACAGTGCGGAATCCGGAATGCGGATTGCGGAATTTTGGTAGCCGCAGGCTTTAGCCTGCGCAAGAGACCTATCGGAAGGGTTGACCCATGTCTCTCAGTTCAAAAGACCTGCTTCAGATCAAAGGCATGAGCGCCGAGGAGATCAAACTTATCCTGGACACGGCCGCCACGTTTAAAGACGTGTCGGAGCGGGATATCAAAAAAGTGCCGACGCTCCGCGGCAAGACCGTGATCAACCTCTTCTACGAAGCGAGCACGCGCACACGGACGTCTTTTGAACTTGCAGGAAAACGGCTTTCGGCCGACGTGATCAACATATCAACGTCGACCAGCAGCGTGACCAAGGGAGAGACCCTGCTCGATACGGCCAAGAACATCGAGGCAATGAAGTGTAATATCATCATAGTCCGCCACTCCTGCTCGGGCGCCCCGGAGTATCTTTCCCGGAGACTGAGGAGCTCGGTAATCAATGCGGGAGACGGCGCCCATGAGCATCCCACGCAGGGGCTCCTCGATATGTTCACGATCAGGGAAAAACTGGGAAGGCTCGACGGCCTCAATGTGGCTATCGTCGGCGACATCATGCACAGCCGGGTTGCGAGGTCCAATATTTACGGGCTCACGACCATGGGAGCAAAAGTCCGGGTCTGCGGTCCTCCTACCATGGTCCCCCCGGCCCGCGACTGCATGGAGATGGGCGCGAAGGTTTATTATGATATGGACAAAGCAATCGAAGGCGCTGATGTGGTCATGATGCTCCGGCTCCAGCTTGAACGGCAGGCAGCGGGCCTTTTCCCGGGCGTGCGCGAGTATGCGGGGCTTTTCGGGTTGAATCCCCAGCGCCTGGAGCGGGCCTCAAAGAATGCGCTCGTGATGCATCCCGGTCCGATGAACCGGGGAGTGGAAATATCGTCAGAGGTTGCGGACACCACGTCGGTGATCCTCGATCAGGTGACGAACGGGGTGGCAGTCAGGATGGCGGTGATGTTTCTGCTGTCCGGCGGGACAAAGGCTGAGGCTCAATGACGGCAACATCAATTTAGGAGAAATGGGGAATGAGGGAGAAAGGGAGAAATATACTCGAATTAATCCCCATTTCGCTGTTACTTTCCCCCTTTCTCCTTATCAGGTTTTAATCAGGTGCCTATGAAAAATATCTTGATCATACACGGCCACATCATCGATCCTGCAAACAAGGTCGACGAAAAGCTCGACATCCTCGTATCTGACGGCCAGATCGCTAAACTCGGGAAGCCGGGTTCGATCCCAACGAACAACGTTCAGGTCATCGATGCTGCAAACAAGCTCGTCGTGCCTGGCCTCATCGACATGCACGTGCATCTGCGCGAACCGGGATTCGAATATAAAGAAACAATCACAACCGGCACGGCGTCGGCAAAAGCGGGAGGATTCACATCGGTCTGCTGCATGCCGAACACCAACCCGGTTAATGACAGCCGTTCGGTCACAGAATTTATCCTTTCCCAGGCCAGGGATGCCGCAGCGCGGGTCTATCCCATCGGCGCCATCACCAAGGGTTCAAAAGGAGAGGAATTGGCCGAAATGGGTGAGCTCCATTCGGCAGGATGCTATGCCGTGTCCGATGACGGCAAACCGGTGATGAACGCGTCAATCATGCGGCGGGCACTGGAATATTCGAAGATCTTCGATACGCTCGTCATCTCGCACTGTGAGGACACGACGCTTGCGGCAAAAGGCGTGATGAATGAAGGCATCGTATCGACAGAACTCGGCCTCAGGGGCATACCCCGCGCAGCCGAGGACGTCATGACCGGCCGGGACATTGCGCTTGCCGAACTGACCAGCGCCAGGCTGCACCTTGCCCACGTGAGCACCGCGGGGGCGGTGCGGATGATCCGCGATGCGAAGTCCCGCGGGGTCACTGTTACGGCAGAGACCTGTCCGCATTACTTCTCTTTGACTGACGAGGCAGTACGGGGTTACAATACCATGGCAAAAATGAACCCGCCTCTGCGCACGACTGACGATGTAGTTGCGCTCAAGGAGGGACTCAGGGACGGCACCATCGACGTGATCGCGACCGACCATGCTCCTCACGCTGCGGACGAGAAGACCGGCGAGTTCGATTATGCGGCCTTCGGCATCGTGGGCCTTGAGACCGCGCTCGGGCTTACGCTGAAACTCGTGGGCGAGGGTGTTCTTTCTTTGACCGAAGCAATCCGGAAGTTCAGCAGTAATCCCGCAACAATTCTTAAAATAAAGAGGGGGACGCTGTCAGAGGGTTCCGATGCGGACATAACGATCATCGACCTTGCCGAGGAATGGGTTGTGGACGCCTCACGTTTCAGGTCAAAATCAAAAAACACTCCCTTCGACGGATGGAAGCTGAAAGGCAGAGCTGTGCGGACGATCGTCGGGGGAAAGCTGTAACCGCGGGATTCTCCTCTCCCCCGGGGGGGAGAGGATTGAGGTAAGGGAGAACTGCAGATGTCGGACGTAAGTGAGGAGACAGAGGTTGAGGCTTATTAACAGAAGTTTTATGGTTCTGCTGGCCTTTGCAACTGTTGTCAGCTTTGCCTTTGCCGCCCAGGACTAGCAGATCCAGCAGAAGCTCGCCGCACTGGAGAAAATCGATGGGAAATTCTCCTTCATCGTCATCGGCGACAACCGCTCCGGCGACACTATATATAAGAAGCTTGTTGTCATGGCAATGGATCATAAACCGGCTTTTATCATCAACACCGGCGACATGGTTGCGACGCCCGGTGACCAGCAGGAATGGAAAAAATTTTGGGAAATGTCGAAACCGATTACCGTCCCCTACTTCCTGACGGTTGGCAACCACGATGCGCATCCGAAAGTCCCGTACAGCGAAAGAATGTACAAGCAGGAAGTGGACCTTCCCGGGAATGAACTTTATTATTCGTTTACGGCAGGTAATGCGCTTTTCATCGTCCTCGATTCCTTTATCGATGATCAGGAAAAAAGGATCATTGGCGAACAATACAAATGGCTCGAAGACGTCCTGGCGAAATCCGACAAAAAACACAAGTTTGTCTTCCTCCATCACCCCCTCTATATCGAGGCGGGGAAAGGAAGGCACTCCGGTGACAGCCTCGACAGGTATCCGAAAGAGAGGGACAGGCTGGAAGCCCTGTTCGCTAAATCAAAGGTCGATGCCGTATTTTGCGGCCACGAACACTTTTATCAGCGAAAGACCGTGGACGGCGTCACCCATATCATAACGGGCGGCGGCGGTGCCCCGCTCTATGAAAAGGATGAAGAGGGCGGATTCAATCACTTTGTCCTGGTGACAGTCGATAAAGACAAGGTGCATGGTACTGTGATTGACCTTCATGGAAAAATAAGAGACCGATTTTGATTGTACCTGAACGCGCGCTATGTGCTCGTAAGAGCGGGTGTAAAGTGTAAACGGAAGGCGTATTAAAGGATGGCAGGGATGATGAAAAAAGCGATTCTTGCATTGGCTGACGGTTTGGTATTCGAGGGGCAATCCTTCGGTGCGGAGGGCGAGACTTCGGGAGAGGTCGTATTTAATACGAGCATGACCGGGTACCAGGAGATCCTTACCGATCCATCGTATAAAGGCCAGATCGTGACCATGACCTACACCCAGATCGGGAACTACGGTGTGAACGAAGAAGACGTCGAGTCTGTCAAGCCCTATGTCGAAGGCTTTATCGTAAAAGAGAGCCTCGATATCCCGAGCAACTGGCGTTCAAAGAAGTCGCTCTCTTCCTATCTCAAAGAGAACGGGATCGTGGGCATCCAGGGGATTGATACTCGGGCGCTGACGCGCCATCTCCGCGATTTTGGCGCGCAGCCGGGCGTGATCTCGACCAAAGACGGGAATCCGGAAAGCCTGGTTGCCAAGGCAAAAGCACTTCCGAAGATGAGCGGTCTCGATCTCGCGAAGGACGTGACCTGCAAGGAGTCCTATACCTGGGACCAGGGAGATTGGGACATCGCCAAAGGGTACGCGAGGAAGCCGGCAACACGATTCAAGGTCGTGGCTTATGATTACGGCATCAAGCGAAATATTCTACGGCTCCTGACCCAGGCCGGCTGCGATGTGACCATCGTACCCGCCACCCTGCCGGCTGAGGACGTGCTCAAATTGAACCCGGACGGTGTGTTCCTGTCGAACGGGCCCGGCGACCCCGAGCCGGTCACCTATGCCATCGAGAACATCAAAAAAATCCTCGGGGAAAAGCCCCTTTTCGGGATCTGCCTGGGCCAGCAGCTTCTAGGGCTCGCACTCGGCGGGAAGACCTACAAGCTCAAGTTCGGGCACCACGGCGGCAACCAGCCCATCATGGATCTTACGACGCGGAAGGTCGAGATCGCGGCCGAGAACCACGGGTTCGCCGTGGACATAGAGACGATCAAGGACAAGGTCGTGATGACGCATACGAACCTGAACGACAATACCTGCGAGGGGTTCCAGCACAGGACGCTTCCCGCCTTCTCGGTTCAGTACCATCCTGAAGCGTCGCCGGGGCCGCATGACAGCAGGTATTTGTTCCAGAGATTTATCGATATGATGGAGAAACACAAGAAATAAATTTCACTACAGGAACACGGAGTCACTGAAAAAATCACGGATCAAGAAAGATTACCACCTGAAGAAGAATTATTTTAAACCTTTTTCTATGCATTAATGTCTTTTACAGGCTTTCCTCCGTGTCTCCGTGGTAGATATTATGGTCTCAATGATTTCGGAAACTGAATTGCACAACCGCATCGACGCGGCCTACCAGCTCCTCGAATCCTGCAGCGTCTGCCCCCGCGAATGCGGGGTCAACCGGCTGAAGAACGATAAGATCGGTTTTTGCCGGTCCGGTCTGAATCCGGTCGTATCCAGCGCCAGTTCCCATCTGGGCGAGGAACCACCGCTGTCCGGTACGGGGGGGTCAGGCACCATTTTTTTCGGCAACTGCAATCTCCGGTGTGTCTACTGCCAGAACTATCCCATCAGCCAGATGGGTACCGGTTCGGAGAAAACGCCCGGAGAACTGGCGTGTCAGATGCTGTGGCTCAAGGAGCAGGGGTGTCACAACCTGAACCTCGTGACGCCCACGCACTTCATGCCCCAGATACTAAAGGCTCTGGGTATTGCACGGGAGCGGGGTTTCAACCTGCCAATCGTGTACAATACCAGCGGCTACGAATCGCTGGAGGCGCTCAGGCTGCTGGACGGCGTCGTGGACATTTATATGCCGGACATGCGTTACTCCGATGATTCCGTCGGCCGCAGGTACTCGGCGGCGCTCCACTATCCCGAGATCAACCGGGCAGCGGTGCGGGAGATGCACCGGCAGGTCGGGAAACTCGTCATCGACGACAGGGGCCTGGCGCAGCGCGGTCTCATCGTCCGGCATCTGGTGCTCCCCAACGGCCTTTCCGGCACGGAAGATATCCTGAAGTTTCTTGCCGAGGAGATCTCGAAGGACGTGTATATCAGCCTCATGTCCCAGTACTTTCCGGCGTTCAAAGCGACCCAGATCAAGGAACTTTCCCGCAGGATTACTCCGGACGAATACGAAGCTGCATACCGGATTATGCAAAAGTACGGTCTTGAGAACGGTTGGGTGCAGGAATTTGAATAAACCTAAAAACGGCAGTTGGAACCACGGATGAACACGGTTAAGACCAAAAAAACAAAAACTTATAGAGAAGTAGAAACTCACCCGGAAGGTGATATCTGTTTTCTCTTCAAAATTTTGAAATATCCGTGTTTATCTGTGTTCATCCGTGGTTAAATGCTCTTTTTTAGGATAAAAGTTTCAGAGTACAAAGCACTGAGTTCAGAGTTCGTGGTATGAGGAAGGGATAAATGCCGAAACGGACAGATATCAAGAAAATCATGATCATCGGCGCGGGGCCGATCGTGATCGGGCAGGCTTGCGAGTTCGATTATTCGGGCGTCCAGGCCTGCAAGGCGCTCAAGGAAGAGGGGTACGAGATCGTGCTCGTGAATTCCAATCCGGCGACGATCATGACCGACCCTGAAATGGCGCACCGCACTTACATCGAGCCGATCACCGCGGCGGTGGTCGCAAAGATCATCGAGCGCGAGCGGCCCGATGCGCTGCTTCCGACCATGGGGGGCCAGACTGCGCTCAACACGGCGGTGGCGCTTGCTGAAATGGGGGTGCTCGAAAAATTCAAGGTCGAACTCATCGGCGCAAAACTTCCTGCGATCAAGAAGGCCGAGGACCGGGAGTTGTTCAAGAAGGCGATGGAGAGCATCGGCCTTGAGGTGCCGAAGAGCGGCTTCGCCACCAACCTGGACCAGGCTTACGATATTCTCGAAAAGATCGGCTTTCCTACGATCCTTCGCCCGGCCTTCACGCTGGGAGGAACCGGCGGCGGCATCGCTTACAACCGCGAGGAATTCACGGAACTGATCACGCGCGGCCTCGAGGCGAGCCCCGTCCGCCAGGTATTGGTCGAAGAGTCCGTTGTCGGCTGGAAGGAATTTGAGCTCGAGGTGATGCGCGACGCCAAGGACAACGTGGTGATCGTCTGCTCCATCGAGAACTTCGACCCCATGGGAATCCATACCGGCGACAGCATTACGGTGGCGCCGGCGCAGACCCTCACCGATAAAGAGTACCAGCTTATGCGCGACGCATCGCTCAAGATCATTCGCGAGATCGGCGTGGACACCGGCGGGTCGAACATCCAGTTCGGCGTCAACCCGGACAACGGCAGGATGGTCGTGATCGAAATGAACCCTCGCGTGTCGCGAAGCTCTGCCCTGGCGTCCAAGGCCACGGGTTTTGCCATCGCCAAGATAGCTGCCAAACTGGCCGTCGGCTTTACGCTCGATGAGATCACCAACGATATCACGAAGGCCACTCCGGCCTCGTTTGAGCCGACGATCGACTATGTGGTCACCAAATTTCCCCGTTTCGCATTCGAAAAATTTCCGCAAGCCGATGCCACGCTCACGACGCAGATGAAGTCCGTGGGCGAGGCAATGGCAATCGGCAGAACCTTCAAGGAATCTTTCCAGAAGGCGCTCCGTTCGCTCGAGATCGACCGCTACGGTCTTGAGTCGCGCCGCGACCGGGACGGCGATGTGGAGCACGGCATAGACGAGATCCGGCAGAAGATCAGTGTCCCGAACTGGGAACGAATCTGGTATATCGCTGACGGCTTCCGGCAGGGCATGGGAGTCGATGAAGTATTCACTCTATCGAAGATCGATCCATGGTTCCTGCACCAGCTCAAACAGATCACGGACCTTGAAAAAGAACTGCGGGACGAGGGGGCGAACATCCTGAACGATTCGTCGGTGTCTCTTGATCATCCCCTAAGACGCGCAAAGGAGTACGGTTTTTCCGACAGAAGGCTGGCCAGATTATTTACGACGACGGAAGATGCGGTGCGAAAAACGCGCTATCAACTCGGTATCACGCCTGTGTTCAAGACCGTAGACACCTGTGCGGCCGAGTTCGAGGCACACACGCCGTACCTGTATTCTACGTACGAAAAGCCTTTCTATACAGTCGGAGGGCAGGGGGAAGCCGAATGCGAGGCGAACCCGACGGATCGGAAGAAAGTCATAATCCTCGGCGGAGGGCCGAACAGGATCGGGCAGGGCATTGAGTTCGATTACTGCTGCGTGCACGCCGCCTTTGCGCTCAAAGAGGACGGCTATGAGACGATCATGATTAACTGCAATCCCGAAACCGTGAGCACGGATTATGATACGTCGGACCGCCTGTACTTTGAACCCTTGACACTGGAAGATGTTTTACATATTATACGTCGGGAGAAGCCCGTCGGCGTGATCGTGCAGTTCGGCGGCCAGACGCCGCTTAAACTGGCGGTGCCGCTGGAGAAGGCAGGCGTCCGCATCCTCGGCACGACGCCGGACAGCATCGACCGGGCTGAAGACCGGAAACGGTTCAAGGAACTCCTCGATAATCTGGGTCTTCTCCAGGCGGAGAGCGGCACAGCAGTGTCGTGTGCCTTCGCCCTGGACGCCGGCGCGATTTATTATAACCCCGCGCTGATGTATAACATACGCGACCAGGTAACTGCGTCTCATTGGTTTCTATCAGACGGCGCCAGATATGATTTTATCGGCGTGGTTGTGAATAATGAGACTTCGGCATTCGGTTTGGCCGGGACACAGTTTAACCGGGACAACATCGAAGCCAGGCAAACCATAACCGATCCTGGGGAAAAGACACAGAATAGCCAAATTGCCGCCTACGGCTCTTATGCCGGGCGCATAGATGGCTTAAAACTAACTTATGGTCTTTCCTTAAAGTGGTTATCATATTCGATGTTCGATAAAAGCGCCAGCGGCCTCAGCTCGGACTTCGGGTTGTCGAAGGCGCTTTTTAACCGCACCTACTCGATGGGGAAGAAATTAGCTATCTCGGCCGGCGCGATCGCCGGAAACATCTACCAGACCGGCGTGAAGATGGATATAGAAAAAGAGAAGCTTCCGACGAGTTTTAAAGGGGCGGTTTCTTTTCAGACAACGCTCTGGCCGAAGTATGACAAAGATACTAATAAATTGTCTTACGACAACCTGGCTGGAGAGGTTGGGATTGCGAACGAAGATGGCATATCGAATATTGTGACAGGCATTCAATACACCCTTCTTCAACAGTACATGCTCCGCGCCGGCTACAACCGCGGCGCGTCGGTCGGCTTCGGCTATAAGTTTGGGGATCTTGTTTTCGACTATGCCTTAATGATGAAAGAATTCTCGAACTTTCACCGAATAGGCTTTTCGTATAGCTTCGGCGGCGCGAATGCCGTTGAAACTACAATGCCGATAACTGATGATTTCCAAAAGGTTTATCAGAAAGCGATCCGTGTTTATGATCGCTTTGTCCGCAACAGCGACGACCTTATAAAACAAGGCCGTCCGCAAGACGCGAGAATGCTGCTATTAAAGGCTATTCCGCTGAATCCGACAAATAACGCTGCGGCGCGGGATCTCCTGGCTGTGAGCGATAAAGCGATCGCTAATAAAAAGACTAAAGCCTTGGTGTCTCATGCAAACGAAGTCCTGGCTAAAGATGTGCCGGCGGCGTGGGGGAATTACATTGAAGCTTACCGGCTCTCCGGGGGATGAAACATTCCTAAATACCGCTGACGACCTGGAGCCCAGGGACGCGACGCTCGAAGGCAAGAAGAAAACGTTTATAGACGATCAGACTAAGTTGTTTGAGCACTTACTAGGCGATAACAGCTTTAAGGCAGCAGAGAAGCAGCTGGCTATCGTAAAACCGATGGTGGACACGAAGACCAAAGACCAACTGCAAGCGACGCTCGATGATCGTAAGAGTATTTATGTCTCTAAACTTCTTGCGGCTGCCCTGGGGTATATGCAGAAAGGCGACGTGCCGGGCGCTTATAGGTACTTTGTGGCCGCCTATGCCTTAAATGTACCTGGATTAAAGATCAGATGGATCTGGCGAAAGATAAATACTTCGCTAAAAAGAAACAGAGCGTCGAAGATAAACTTTACGCGGATAAACTCTTTTATCAGATGGCATATGCTTTTGCCACCGATGATAAATTCCAAGTCATTCAAAACGAGTTGAGCAGCTTTAACCCGTTTTACGACACGACGGAATTTAAAGAGAGCTTAGTCGCTGCGGAAAAGGAATGTCGAAATACTTCCCGTCGAGTAAGGCAGAGCACACAAGGAGAACTTATGAAAAAGATAGCGTATAAAATACTCACCAATCGGACCTTCTGGTATCTTGTCGCGTTTGTGGGGATCACGGCGCTATCACATCTTCCGCTTTCGCGGAAGGTGAGAACATATATAACAGTGTTAATAAAATACTGAAATGGGTGGCTACCTCAATAGGCTCTTTGGGCGATTGTGGGCGGCATCATCTTTACCGGTATACGAATGTCTATGGGGGATGAACACGCCTTAAAGCGGGGGGGATGGGTTATCGGGGGCGGCGTGGTGATCTTCTCCGCGAGCTGGATCTTAGACCTGATGAAGGGTTGGTTTAACGTAAGAGTAAACTATTTTTATGGGTTGCTGATACACACAAGGGTTTAGCCTTAAAGCTTTATATCCTGGGCTGCACCCTGCAGACCTGGCCCTTGTGTGTATGTTGACGTTCGTCCTTTGGGCGCTGAGTTCGAGTTTTCCATTAACCGCTGTATTCCTTTTTAGTGGTTATTACTTTCTGCGGCGGTTTAAAAATGTCGATATGGAAACCAGGAAGATTTTTGCACGGTACTTAATTGTGCCGGAGCAGCTGGCGGTAAAGATAGACGATATTCCGACTTATAAATCATGCCTAAAATAAATCCCATTACGGTTAAGAGGTTGTTTCAGAATGAATCCCTGCCGGCGATTCACTCTCTTCTTAACCTTTGGGCGATAGAGGACGACGCTATAATAGGCTTAGATTTATCGTTTATGTATGAAGTGTCGGCCCGGACGTAGCTTCGAAGTCAGAGCAGGAGTTATTGGATTTTGTAAACCAGGCCAGGCATTTTATTGATACTATCCCAAACAATACCATCATCCAGTTTTTGGTCCAGTATCGGCATGGTGATGATGGGATGATCCAAAAATACAAGGACACGATAAAAACAACCGATGATATCGGCCGCCTGGTTGTTGACGCTAAAGAGAAGTTCCTTTCGGGGATAATGATCCAGAACCGGAAGTATTACCTGGTAATCACGATCTCGGCCGAGCCGGCTGATAAGAAGAAGATTGATAATAAATTCTTTCAGATTGTTCTTAAAGATCATAAACCCATTACCCAGGCAATTCACAACCAAACCTTAAAGCGCTTAGAAGAAGCTGCCGAAACGCTTACCTCTCAAATAAAGAACCTCGGGGTTACGCTGGTAAAGCAGAATAAGGACCAGCTGCTACATTTTCTCTACCGGCAGATGAACCCCGGACGGGCCGATGTTGTTCCCGCGGGGATCTATAATTCGGCGCGGACCCTGCGCAGCCAGATAATCTTAAATGCGTGCAAAAATGATTACGATAGTGTTTATTTAGACGGCCTTTTTCACCGGGCGATTAATTTATATATCCGCCCTGAGCAGCTTAACACTGTGATGATGATGGATTTAATGGCGCGGATCACCCCTGACGCTGATTTAACAATGGCCGTGATCCCCTGGCGACCTGGAGGCAATGCTGCATGATTTATTTATCACAGATTCTATCGCGCGGAATATAAATGCAGTTAGCGGTTTTAAAAGCAATTACGAAGCCATGAAGAAGTCGGCCGATGCGCAGAGGCTGATGGCAGATGTAAAAACTTCCTATCAAAAGCTTTACTATCTTAAGTTCGCCATTGTCCTGGAAGACAGGGATATCGAGAGCCTGTCTATACGGACCAACAAAACCCTGCAATTATTTAAAAATTGGGGTGAATCGGAGGCCATTATTGATGATATGAATCATCTAAATATTTTCCTCTCAACGCTGCCGAATAACAGTCATTTAAATATCCGCAAGCATATCTTTCACAGTGAAGCGATCGCGCAGATGCTGCCTT
>CAVYLT010000068.1:0-6132 GCA_963769335.1 Nitrospirota bacterium
GGACGATTGCACGGGTGCAGGGGCGGACTCCGTCGCATTGCCCGCTTTCTCCAACAAGCTGCGCTTATCTAAGCAGCGGCATTCCATCCCGTTTATGCTCGGCCTTGGTCCCCCGGCTCAGCCCTGGCCCTGCCGGGATGGCCGCGCCGGACCATCATCACGGCTTGATCGTGATATAAATGCTTCCTCCCTCACGGTAGACGAGCAGAAGCACGGTGTCATGTTCGCCGATCTTTGAGACGGCCCGTACATAATCACTGAGATTCCTTATCTCATTGCGGTCTACTTCGCTGATTACGTCATTCGCTTGAAGAACCCCCTGCGCCGGGCTGTCCTCGCCGACGCCGGTAACAAGCACACCGTTTATATTATCCGGCAGCCCCAGCCTGTTGCGGACCGTTTCCGTAAGGTTCTGAACGGTGACACCCTTTAGTGCGTTCTTGTATTCCGTTTTCCTGATCTCCATCCGTTCCTTGAGTTCGCCGAGGGTCACGGTGAGGGGCAATTCTTTGCCGTCTCTGGCGACCTTGAGCTCAACCCTGGTCCCCGGCGCTGAGGCGGCCACCATGTTCCTGAGGATGGTCGAGTCTTCGACCTTTTTCCCGTTGAACCCGGTGATAACGTCACCCCGTTTCAGCCCCCCTTTGTCTGCAGGACTGTCCTTTACCACGTCCGCCACCAGCGCGCCTTCGTTAACCTTCAGGCCGAGCGACTTCTCAAGCTCCGGGGTAAGGGTCTGGATGCTGACGCCCAGCCAGCCGCGGATGACCTTTCCGTACTTGAGAATGCTTTCCATGACGGACTTCGCCATGTCGGAAGGTATGGCGAACCCGATCCCCATGTAGCCGCCGCTCGTGGAGAAAATGGCAGTATTGATGCCGACGAGCTCGCCGTTCGTGTTCACCAGCGCGCCGCCGGAGTTGCCCGGATTGATCGCTGCGTCGGTTTGAATGAAGTCCTCGAAATCCGAAAGCCCGATGTTCGACCGCCCCACGGCGCTCACGATGCCCATGGTGATGGTCTGGTTCAGTCCGAAGGGATTCCCGATCGCGAGCACGATGTCTCCCGTTTTCAGCCTGCTCGATTCTCCGAGCTTGAGGACGGGCAGGTCCTTGGCATTGATCTTGACCACCGCGAGGTCTGTTTTGGAATCGAAGCCCGCGACTTTCCCTTTAAACTCCCTCTTATCATAGAGAATTACCTTGATCTCATCGGCGCCCTTTACCACATGGTAGTTGGTGAGAATGTAGCCGTCCTGGGCCACGATCACTCCTGATCCGAGAGCGGCGGATTTGAATTTTCTTTTCTGCCCGGGTTGACCGAACTGGTCGCCGAAAAAGTGCCGGAAAAAGGGATCATTGAAAAAATCCTCGTTGGGGTTTTCCTCCTGCGTGACTATACTGGTAGTCGAGATATTCACGATCGACGGCCGCGCTACGTCGGCAACTTCGGCCAGGGCGTCGCTCAGGTTGTTGAGAATCTTCATGGTGTTCTGAGAGACGGTTTTTTCCATGGCGCCGGCAGTACCGGGGTTCACGATGCTTGCAGAGACGACGAAAACGGCGGCCCGGAAAGACCAGGCCAATATTTTTTTCCAAAGAATGTTTTGCATATACTCCTCCTCTCCATGATTGGTTAACAAGAATAAACACGTTGTCGCGCACGAATCTCCTCACACTGCTGGGGACATCTCTACTAAGCACTAACAGGGTTTCAGAATTTTGATTCCCGCAAGCTCGGCAATTATTTATTAGTATACAGCGATTGAAGGACCAATGAAAAAAACCAGGGGAAAATGGAACAGTATGTTTCTCTGGTCGTTTTATTAGGCTGTCGCAGGAAAAGAAAAATCAATCTGCCGTGGAGAGAAGCCATTGCCCGGATGACGAAACGGACAGGTACAGCAGGCATCAGGGCTTGCTCTCTCTGTTCCACAAGATAGTTCTGCGGCCCATCTGCTTGCTCCGGTCGATCCGGGCCTCGATCCAGTCGTGGAACAACATTTGAGTGCACGCATGTTCTTTCATAATTTTAGCAAGCTTACAGCAGAAGTCAATAAGTCATGGAAGGCGTTGCCATAAAAAAATAAAAGCACGGAGCTGTCGTCGGAATTTCACGACTTCCAAACAAACGGCTTTTCCTCTTCCGGATCGCAAACTTCGCCGGGGACAAAGGATCGAGGAACTCCGCATCCATGAGTATCGCATAAATCCGCAGTTGCCGATTCGCTGTTTACGCCCGACAGTGCGGTCAGGAGATAGATGAGACTCACTGAGACGGCTGCCGTTCCTGGAGGATGTTGATCGCACGAAGCAGCTGCCGGTCTTTGCTCATTCTTAGCGCCGCCGCCGTCATCCCTTGCTCCGCTTCGGGTACCAGCGGCACGGTTTCAGCAGGAAGCAAAACCGCGACATCGGGAGTGATGCCTTTATGCCAGATCGTGCGGCCCTTCGGGGTAAGCCATTCGAGGAATGCGAGTTGCAGGGCCGACCCGTCGGAAAGCGGAATTGTTTTCAAAACAGTACCGGTCCCAAAGGTGGTTTCGCCCACGAGGGTCGCGCGCTTTGAATCCTGGAGCGCACCTGCGACAATCTCTGCCGCACTGGCGGTCCCGGAGTTTATAAGAACGACAAGTGGAAGTGCGCATTTCTTAGCACCGGCGTCAAGGGGTACGGGCCGGACCTTTCCTTTGGCGTTTTTTTCCTGCAGAACGTTCCCTTGTTTCAGAAATTGACTCGCCACGCCCACCGCCATATCCAGGAGACCGCCCGGATCGTTCCTGAGGTCAAGGACCACACCTTTGGCCCCGCGTTGGTCTATTTCGTCAAGCGCTTCTTCCAAGGCTCGGGACGTTCCTTTGCTGAAGAGCGCTATTCGTACGTGAGCAAGGTCCGTGTCCGGAAGCCAGCTCCAGGTGACACTCCGGATCGGGATGTTCGCGCGGGTGATCTCGATTGCCCGTTCTTTTCCTGTTAGCGGATCCTTCAGTGTCAGCGACACCCGCGTGCCGGCGGGGCCGGTTATTTTGCCGACAATTTCCGGCAACGGCAGCCCCTCCACGTTCTGGCCGTCGACGCGAACTATGATATCGCCGGGTCGAAGGCCGGCTTTTTGCGCGGGCGTGCCGTCCATGGGCGCTACGACGACCGCCTGCTTATTTTTCATCCGGAGTTCGGCGCCGATACCGGCAAATTCACCGCGTTCCACGGTGCGCTCGACGCGCACTATTTCCGGGGTCAAAAAGACGCTGTGGCCCGTATCCCCCAGGGAATCCACCATGCCGGAAATCGCGCCGTAGGTCATGTTGCGGGGCCGGACGCTGGTCCGGTCGACATACTGCTGCTCGATCGCGTTCCACGCCTCAGTCATCAAATTGAAGTCAGCGGTTGCTTCCCGAGGGATGGCTTTTGATGGATACGGGCCAGGAAGAATATAATTGTGCAGGAGCGCGCCGGTGAACACGCCCGCGATCAGGAGCAGCAGCCAGTAGGCAACACCTTTTGAATTTAAGAAACTTTTGTTTTTGTCCATAAGAATCCGTCCTAAAGATACTCTTTCATACTTGCGAAATGCCGGCCGAATGATCTGACCCTTCCCCTCATGC
The DNA here is from genome assembly GCA_963769335.1 of Nitrospirota bacterium. Lineage (GTDB taxonomy): Bacteria > Nitrospirota > UBA9217 > UBA9217 > UBA9217 > JAJYKN01. The sequence goes on from CAVYLT010000068.1 coordinate 3,605, forward strand.
TATTTTTTACTCTTCATTGGCGCTCATGCCGGCTTCAATAGAGTCCTTTAAGCCGGGGTCCGCCCTTTTGCCGGGAAGAGTGCTGTGGGATAGGTACGGTACGCCGCGAAAAGTCTGCAACAATAGCAGGCAGAGCTATCGTGATTGCGAAAGCAGAACCGGACCGTGAGCAGGCGTTTATTCCCTTCCGGAGCTGTGCTGCTTCCTGATATCCGCGGGATTCGATGAATTGAAGGTATAGGACCTGACGACGTTGTTTTCGTCAAATCGGACGACAAGGTCCTTTGTCCTCGCTGCGTTGAACGCGCTGTAATGATAGCTGGCGTAGGTCCACGTCGGCTTGCCGTCCTCGATGCCAATCCGCCAGGGCGGGCCGAACATGGCCTGGATCTCCGCTTGGGTCGTCTTCCCGATCTGGATGTCATATATCTTTGATGCTGAAAAACCCGTCCAACGGTCGCGCAGGCCGAAAGGAACAATAAAAGACAGATAATCGCCGCTGCTCGGGCACGGAATGCCGTACGATGTAACGTATTTTCCTGTATCCGTGCTGATTCGTAATTCCGAATGAACATATGCATAATCACCTTTCTTGCAGTGGAGTATTCTGCTATGTTGCCCGCGCTTAGAGGTCCGGCAGGGGCATTCTCAACTCAAACTAATATGAGCGCAGAATATTGTATCTTTCCTTTAAGGTTAGCACGCTTACCGGTGGTGTCAAGGCGGCTCATACACAGAGCGTCTTCATGATTTAGCTCCTCACTTTTTTTCTTGCCGGTTATCCGGCGGGGGAGGAGCGACATCATTACTTGCCCGCGATCTTTTAAGAATCATCCCAGCTATTGATTCGTATTTTCCGCCAAAATGGTGCCCTCCAGGCATACGCACCGACTCAGCGAGATCAGGTTCTAATGCAGGACAAAGGCTGCTCTTTTCTCCGGCGCCAAACAGGCATAGCACCTTTTTTCCGCGCAGTTTTTTAACCTCGGGCAAAATCGGCATTGCAGCCGAATCTTGCGTGTTGGGCAGCCATTCCGAGAGATGGAACTCGAATTCCGCTGTTCTGCCCGGACCGAGGAGAACGACCTCGCGCACCCGGCCGAGAAGGTCGGCCGGAAGACGGTTTGCCATGAAAGGCACCACGTCCGCGCCCAGGGAATAGCCGACGAGGATAATGTTATTCTTGTTCCACGCATGCAGATAGTGCCGAAGTATCCTGGCAAGGTCTTTTGAAGCGCCTTCAGGCGTGCGTTTGGTCCAGAAATACTGGAGAGCGTTCAGACCCACCACTCGGACGCCGCGTCGGGCGAGCGCGCCGCCGACCTCGCGGTCCAGTCCGGCCCAGCCGCCGTCGCCGGAGATGATGACGGCAAGGAAATCAGAATCCTTTCCCGATGCGGGGACTTCAACAAGGGGCAGGTCGTTCAGGGTGTTCCTCGTGTCCGATGCCTGGTCGTTGTTCTTCAATCGCTCAAGGGCCTTTTTAAATTCAGGCATCCAATCCCTCTCTACTGAAAATCCGTGTCCCACCTTCGGCAAAATCACGATGTCAGCTTCAGGAACCCTGCGTACGAAGGACCGCACTTCGTCTGCGCTGCAGACCTCATCGATCGTTCCCTGCAGGACGATCCAGGGAGTCGAAAGCTTATCGTCAGGCAGGAACAGCACGCCTTTTCCCGGCATGCCCGGTTTTGATTCAAGCCCCTGTCCCCTGCAGAGCGGCTTCTGAAGCTTCAACTCGGGACAGAACCCCAGACTGATGCCTCCTTGAAAGGTGTTCGGCGGGGACTGGGCCAGAACGGCATAGACCAGCGCGGCCCCGGACGAATAGCCGACGAGGACAGGAAGCGTGTATTGGGGGTAATGCAGTTTTTTCTGCACGTATTTGCTCAGGGCCTCGAAATCAGCCGCGGGGTATGAGCACGCTCCGGCAGATGATGCGAGGTTTTTGAGATAGCGCGAGATGTCCACACCCACGACGATTGAACCGAGACCGCTGATTTCACGCGCCATGTCTACAACACCCTTGTTCCATCCCTCGTCCCCGGAGATGAGGAGCACAACCTTTGATGGCTGCGCCTGCCCGCGGTAAAGGAAAACCCGTCCGAGCGGGCCAAAAACAAAGGACTCCTCACCCGCGAAGACGCTGTCGCAGGAGAGGAGGAGGAGAACTGCAATTATGATGAAACGCGCAAGAGATCTTTTCATTTTCTGATTGCCCCGGTAAAACCTCCGGATATCAGAGAGGCGAGGTTCGCCAGAATGCGCGGCAGGAGAAAACCCCGGGGAGCAACGAGATATTTCGGCTCCCACTCGGGGTCGAAATGCTCCTTGAATTGCCGCAGTCCCATGAAGTTGTAGAAATGTTCTCCGTGACGGAAGATCTGCGCGCCCAGGCGGTTCCAGAGCGGGGCGAGCGCCCGGTCCTCAAGGCCCGAAAGCGGCACCATGCCGAGATTGAAGCGCTGATAGCCCTGTTCTTTTCCCCAGAGCATCAGCTCCGCGAAGAGGAATTCCATGGTCCCGCT
>CAVYLT010000069.1:0-29040 GCA_963769335.1 Nitrospirota bacterium
GTATCGCGAAGGCCGGCGGTATCGTGCAAGACGAAAGGAAAGCCGTCGAGATCGAGCGCTACCTCGATGATATCCCGCGTCGTGCCCGGCTCGTCGAAGACGATGGCGGCTTCCCGGCCCGCAAGCGCATTCAGGAGGCTCGACTTGCCAACGTTCGGCGCGCCCACAATCGCGACCCGGATGCCCTCGCGAAGGATTTCGCCGCGGCGGCCGTCGGCGAGCGCGCGCTCAAGCTCGGCGGCGAGGGCTCGCGCCACGGGCAGAGCCTCATTGAAGGCGCTATCCGCGATATCGCCCTCGTCTGAAAAGTCGAGGCTCGCCTCCACATACGCCATCGCCCGCAGGAGCGAGGCGCGCCACCCCTCGTAGCGCTCCCGCAGCGCTCCGGCCGATTGCAAAAGCGCCTGGTCCCGCTGGGCCGCCGTCTCCGCATGAATGAGGTCTGAAAGGCCCTCCGCCTCGGTCAGATCGAGCTTGCCGTTCTCGAATGCCCGCCGCGTGAACTCGCCGCGCTCCGCCAGCCTCAAGCCAAGGCCGCCAAGCGCGTCCAGCACGCCCGCAATCACCGCCCGGCCGCCATGCACATGGAACTCGGCCACGTCCTCGCCCGTGAAGCTCGCGGCCCTGGAAACCAAAGCACAAGCGCCCGGTCCAGGACCCGCCCGCCTCGCGGGTCGCGCAAGACCCGGACGGCAGCCATCCGGGGCTCTGGTGCCCCGCCTTCGCACAAAGCGCCAAGCGTCGCGAACGTGGCCTTGCCAGAGACTCTTATGACGGCGATGCCCGCCCGGCCTTGCGCCGTCGATAGCGCGTAGATGGTCACGATGTTGTTTCCCGGTTCAAAAATCTTGTACCTTTGACTACAGGGCACATATGCCCGAAAAGATCTATGATTGCAGCGGCCGCTCCAGGCCGCTGGCGCTTCTCTCTCTATTGCATGGGATTAAAGGTTGCCTCATGGCGTCTAACCGTTTGAGCGAAGAAACAAGTCCGTACCTCCAGCAGCACAAAGACAACCCCGTGCATTGGTGGCCCTGGTGCCAGGAGGCGTTCGCAGAGGCGCAGCGGCTTGACAGGCCCGTGCTGCTCTCGGTCGGCTACGCGGCTTGCCACTGGTGCCATGTAATGGCGCATGAGAGCTTTGAGGATCCCGACACCGCGGCGCTCATGAACCTGCTGTTCGTGAACATCAAGGTCGACCGAGAGGAACGGCCCGACGTCGATACGCTCTATATGACCGCGCTGCAGGAGCTTGGCGAGCAAGGCGGCTGGCCTTTGACCATGTTCCTCCTGCCGGACGGCATGCCGTTTTTCGGCGGCACCTACTTCCCGCCCGAGCCGCGCTATGGGCGCCCGGGCTTCAAGCAGGTGCTGGAGAACGTTGCCCGCGTCTACGCCAACGAAAAGGAGACCATCAACCAGAACACCGCCTTCCTCAAAACCAGGCTGACGCCCAAGCTCAACTACGGTGCGGCGCCCGAGTTCTCCGAGGAGCAGTTCGCCGCCATCGCAGCCAAGTTCATCGGCGCCATCGACCCGGCCAACGGCGGCCTTCGCGGTGCGCCCAAATTCCCCAACACCACCATCTTCCACTTCCTCTGGAAAGCCGGGCTCCGTTACGGGCTCATTACCTGCATCGAGGAGGTGAAGAACACGCTTCTGCACATCTGCCAGGGCGGAATCTACGATCACGTTGGCGGCGGCTTCTCGCGCTATTCGGTGGACGAGCGCTGGCTTGTGCCGCACTTCGAAAAGATGCTCTACGACAACGCGCTCCTGATTGAGCTGATGACCGAGGTCTGGAAGGAAACGCAATCCGACCGGCTGAAGGCCCGCGTCGCCGAAACCGTCGGCTGGATCGAGCGCGACATGATCGTGCCCGGCGGCGGCTTCGCGGCATCCTACGACGCGGACTCCGAAGGCGAGGAAGGCAAGTTCTACGTCTGGACCGCCAAGGAGATCACGAGCATCCTCGGCAATGGCGAGCAGGCGGCGATCTTTTCGCAGGTCTACGACGTGACGGAGGGCGGCAATTGGGAAGGCAAGACCATCCTCAACCGGCTCAACGCGCTGGCGCTCCTGAACCGGAAAGAAGAGGAGGCCCTGCAAGAAAGCCTGCGGAAGCTCTTCGAGGTGCGCGAAAAGCGTAGCAAACCCGGCTGGGACGACAAGGTGCTGGCCGACTGGAACGGCCTTGCAATCCGTGCCATCGCCAAGGCCGGCGACGCCTTCCGCCGGCCGGAATGGGTCGAGCTGGCGGGCAAGGCCTACGCCTTCGTCCAATCCCAGATGTTCGCAAACGGCCGCCTGTTCCACTCCTTCCGGCAGGACAAGCTCAAGGCGCCCGCGACATCGGCTGACTACGCCAACATGATTTCGGCGGCCCTGGCGCTTCACCAGATCACGGGCGAAAAGCGCTATCTCGACGATGCAATGGTCTGGACCGCTCTCATGAACGGCGCATTACGGCGCGGAGGGCGGCGGCTACTTCCTGGCCGCCGACGATACGGCCGATCTTGTGCTGCGGACGCTTTCGGCGAGCGACGACGCCACGCCGAACCCCAACGCCACCATGCTTCAAAACTTGGCGGACCTTTACGCCCTGACCGGCGACACCGCCTATTTGAAGCGCGCCGATGCGCTTCTGGGCGCGTTCCAGGGCGCGGCTCAAACGATGGCCATCGCCTATACGGGCCTGCTTGTCCGGCGCGCTGACCTTGATCTCGCCGCAGCACATCGTCATGGCCGGCGACAAGGCCTCCAGCGATGCCACGCCGTGGCGGAAGGCACTGTCGGAAGTTTCGCTTCCCGATGCGATCGTGCAGTGGGTGGACGGCAGCCAGGCGATCCCCGAATCGACGCCCGCCGCCGGAAAAAGTCAGATCGACGGAAAGATTACCGCCTATGTTTGCGTCGGCCAGCGCTGCTCGATGCCTCTGACCGAACCGGAGCTTCTGAAGGAAAAGCTGAAGGAAGAGCGCCACGTCGCCGTGCAGGTTGCTGCCTCGCCAATTTAGCCCGGCCAAGGGCGGCGTCCGCAGAATGCGGCTGGAGAAGGAGCCGCTGACACCTGCGCAAAAAAGTTCTGACCGTTCGGGTACAGCGCCGTCATCGCGAGTTCTCACCGGCCGGGGCGGCCGACCCTACTGAATGAAAAAGTCCAGCGCCGCTTAAGCTTCGCGCTGAACTCTTTCTTCCCAGGCCGCGTGAGCGGATGTGGCGATCCAGCGGTCCAATACCGCTGCGTCTGCCGCTCCCTGAATTGCAAAGTCGAGACTTATGACCACCGGCATGATCCATCACCGCGAAGTGCCTCTGTCTTCAGGCGGAGGGCAGCGAATGTTTCCCGTGGAACACGGCGTCCGGCTGAACGGTGCAGGCCGAGCCCTACCCTACCCAAAGCGCGGCGCCTCAACGCCTATCCGGCTACCAGCGCCATAGCAATGCAGGCAATTTGTGCACTGCTGTACAATTTGCGCCCAGGATCCAGATGCCCGCGCCGCATTTCGATAATATAGCAGAGGCGCCTTAAAGGACCATTAAGTGGTGTAACGCATTGATGTTATTGAGATAGCCGCAAGATCGCCGAAGCAGATCTTGGTTGATTTGCAAGTTGCAATTATATTTAACGGGATTTTGGAAACTCAGAAATCGGCCCTAAAAGGCGAATTAAACGCAAAAATCCGCGCATTCGAGACATGCCGGTTTCGAATTTACCATCTTTGCATTCATCATGATGAGGCCCTACGGCAGCTAAACCTTTTGCTAACCTCTGCGCGGCGCCGTCCAATTCGCCGCCGTTAGCGCAAGTTCGACCGGCGCCTGTTTCGCAAAGGGGCCTTTGGCGGCCACGGCGATCCATGGCGGCATCGGCGGCTTTACCCCGCCCTTCGAGCCGGCACACGGCAATGATGGCCACACCGTCCACCCGCTGCCGTTGGCTTTCTGGAAAGATCGCTTGAGGTTAGTTCTTGTTTTGTTCTTATTTGGCACACACTAACAGCACCGCGTGTGGCCTTCGATCCACATGCCGTTCGCATCCGGTCAACAACCCGGAACCCCGAAATGACCGCCAATCAAGGGCGATGTTCAAAGAGTTCGCCAAGAGAAACTGGTATGGTAGTGTTACTTGCTTTTAGCTTGTGCCCGCAAGCTACAGTAATCGTAGCACCATCGCGCCGCATGTCAACAAGTATTGAAAACAGCAACTGCGGCGTTTGGTTTCGGTTCCTTGGCCGCCGTACGCGGGGGTATCGTCTGTACCCGGCCTCCATCGAAGAAATCGGAATCCCTCGTGTTCTGCCGCAGCTTTTCGAGCAGGAACTCGATCCCACCTATTGGCCCCATTCGATCAAGATGCGCCGCAGCACGTACATTCGCGCAACCGCCCGCAGAACCAGCCTTCCTTGCAAGTTCCGGGCTTGCCGCCAGGAACACGCCCAAGATCGTAAGCCCCCTCGCACAGAAAACATGGGCTTCCTGCATTAACGATATCTACATTTAACACCATACGCTTTTAAATGAAAAGAGGGTTTATATAGCGAAAGCTTGGCGTATGCTGTGTATGTCCAGCCACGGAAACTGGAGCTTCCGGAGCAGACCGCGGCGTCCCATGCGGGCCGGCCATACGCATTTGCTCCCAATTTCCGCCTTTCCGTGCCGGCTGAAGCGGGAACTGGGAGGTGCACCATGCCAGGACGGAACACATTGCGCTTTGGGCCCCTTGGAGCGAGTTGCGCCCATGTCTGCGCCGACATGCAAAGGCTCTTTTCCGAAGACACGGAATGGAAGAGGCCCACTATGCGGCGCGTTCTTCCCATTGTCCGCGGACTCGTTTCCGCGTACCCGGAACGCACTTTCTTCACGCGCTTCATCCCAGCCCGCCATCCCGAGGAACGCAGGGGCGCGTGGCGCCGCTATTACGAGCGCTGGTCAGGCGTGACCATGGAGAAAATCGAGCCGGAGATGGTCGGCTTGCTTCCGCAATTGGCGGCATTCGTCCCGCCCGCGGCGGTGATCGACAAGCAGGTCTACTCGCCGTGGCACTGGCCTGCGCTGGATATCCGGCTCAGGGAGCGGGATGTGGACACGATTATTGTCAGCGGTGTTCGCGCGTTGAGCACTGTGCTTGGAGCGGTCGACCGGGGCTACCGCGTCGTGGTCGCGACCGACGCATTGTGCAGCTCTTCCAGCGAGAGCCATGATGCGCTGCTGGCGCTGTTCAGATGCCGCTACGGCGAACAGGTCGAGGCGGTGACATCGGATGTCATTATCGAAAACTGGTGCTGAACGCTCAGGCGCCAACACGGGGTGCGTGATCAGCTTCCACTCGCCACCGGTCATCGCAATAAACCTCGGCACGCGCGCCTGCGTCAATGGCTTTGGCGATCACGGAGAGAACAATCTTATTAATTTGTACGGATGCCGCTTCCAAGCCTATCCGCCAGCAGCTATAATGCGGGTATTTTCAGAGAGCAGCTAATGGCAAAGCGCATCGCATCGAAAAGCAAGTTCGTGCTTGAAACGGCTCAGGGTTCCTCCACCGTCAGGGACACGGAGACCGGAGAGACGTTCGTGCTCAAAGGATACGGTGCGCTGAAGGGCGAGTATTCCGTGAAAAAGGGAATTGACCTTACAAAGCCTATCTTCGCCCAAACAGAGAAGAAGAAAACCAAAACCGCGGCAGCCGCCAATTCGCTACCGGCCGCCAAACGTTCGGCGCGCGCCAAGAAGCGTTAAGTGCGCTTATTGCTCGATACCAATGCGCTCATCTGGTTTCTGGCTGCAGAGTTCATGAAACCGGAGGCATTGGTTGCGATAACCCAGGCGCAGAAAGCTGGCAGCCTGTACCTGTCCCCGGTCACAGCTTGGGAGGCCGCGCTGGCGCTGAACAAAGCAAACCCAGCCAAGCGTCCCAATCTCAATGGCCAGGATGCGGCCACTTGGTTCCGGCAAGCCTGCGCCACCACCGGCGCGAAGATCGCCCGGATCGGCTCCCGCATCGCATTGGAGGCCGCGAGAGTTCCGCTGGTTTCCGGCAATGGCGATCCTGGCGATTGCTTCATCATCGCGACCGCCAGAGTGAGCAAGCTTGCCGTCGTGACACGGGACGGGAACATGCAGCGCTTGTCTGCAAACGATCCTAACTATTTAAAAACTATGGCTTGTTAGGGAAGATTTGAAAGATTATTTTAACAAATCGATATTAGAGTTTATCCAGTCAAAGAAAATATCCAATTAGGAACCCAAAATGTCTTAATGCGTATGTAGACGGCTACGACGACAGTGAGGGGCTGGATTGTCCTCGGCTTTGTGTGGATTACCCCCCTAGATTGGCTTGGATCACAATTGAAGGAGCGCATCCTGGATCTGACAAAGTGCCAGAGATAGAAATGGCGCGCGCAGAGTTTGTCTTGTTTGAGAAAGCGGCTCGAATAACGCTGAACCACCCCGCCGCGATAACATCACCTCTGAAATAGACCCTATTGAGGCAGCCATTGTAAGAGATATTTTCAAGCTGTATATGCATGGTCATCAAGGCCGGGCGCTCGGCGTGAAAGGCGTTGCTTCCCTTCTCAATGACCGTGGCGTTACCATGAGAGGCAGCAAGTGGAATAAAACCCTTGTCTATGATCTCATTGCAAATCGAACCTATCTCGGCGAATACTTCTTTAACAAGCGCGAGTCGAAAACCCGAAAGCTAAAGCCTCAATCAGAATGGGTGCAAGTTAATGTTGAACCGATCATTGACGTTGCAACCTTTGATCTCGCTGCACAGCGCCGCGTTGACCGTTCACCAGCTAACGTGCCGCCCCGTGTCGTAAACTCTCCTACCCTATTGACCGGCCTTCTTCGGTGCGGAGAGTGTGGGGCGCGGATGACTCTTGCAACCGGCAAGAGCGGGAAGTATCACTATTACAAATGTTCAACGAGGATCAACCAGATAGGTCGCAAAACCTGCCAGAGTAATAATATCCCCATGGAAAAACTGGACAGTCTCGTACTACAGGCTGTTGCGGATCGCGTCTTTAAACCAGAGCGGGTCAAAACCATGCTGACGGAATTGTTACAAGCTCAAAAAAAATCCGGCTCCACACACAATGACCAGCTGAAGGCACTAACAAAGGAGCTGGACAGCCTCAAGAGCCAGTCTGATCGCCTTTATGAAGCCGTTGAAAAGGGCCTGCTGCCGATGGACGTTACCTTGCAGGAGCGTGTCCATAAGCATCAGGCAAGGCGGCAAGAGTTATTGACCGAAATCGCTGGTCTTCGGCGTGAAAAGGAATTACCCTTGGATCAAATCAAACCGGTTCACGTGGCCGCGTTCTGCTTTGCATTAAAAAACAAGCTACAGGATAAGTCTTCCGGACTCGGCAAGGAATATTTAAAGCTGCTCGTGGATGAAGTCCGGGTTGATGGTAACACGGTATGCGTCCGGGGCAGTTATGCGGTGCTTGCTGCAGCTATTGCAGAAACAAAACTGGGCACCCAAACCCCCGCGAGGGGGTGGGTGCCCAGTTTTGGTAATGGTTGGCTCCCTAAACTGGACTCGAACTCCTATAAATAATTCTGGTGGAATCATACATACATCGCAGGTTCTAAAACTCCAGCCGCGTACCATGAAGTTTCAGAATATCCGAATGCGTCAATATCTATCTGGAACGCGCCGCCTTGGACCTCGTCGCACATCTTTAAAAGAACAGTGGTCTAAAATAATATTTCCCATTTTCCCACGGCACCTACCGTCAATGGTAATTTGCATTCCGGGACTCAGGCGCGCTAGGTTGGGTTCGTCTGCCTTGGTAAAAAGGCATTGAACCATAAAGAATGAATGTCCGGCGTAAATAGCTATATATGGCTTATCAATGATGTCTTTTCCTATACTTTCAATTGTGCCTGTTATTTCCAGCTGATTTCCTTTGTAATCCGCATCAGCGGCAACCTCATTACGCAAATAAGCTCCTAAAAGTTGATCAGGACCTATGGTTATAATAGATTCCGATTGATAGGTCCCCGAGCCTCCATTTTCCGATTGATGCGACGATGAAGCTCCATTATTGAATGATCCTATATAATTATTAAAATCATTCCAGAGGTAGATAGCTGCCAAGAAGGCGACAACACCAATAGATACTTTCGCGCATAGAGGAAGACCGAATCTTTTGCGACAATACTTGCAAACTTTTGCGTCTTCATCAACTATCGATTTGCACGCGGGACATTGTTTTATGCTCATATTCTATTCTCCCCAAGGTTCCCAGAATACTCATTCTGAGAAATCGTGTCTTCTGTCGGCAGAGCTACCAGATGATAGACTCCGATTCATCTGTTATTTCTTTCAGAACATGCACCTTGATTGCGGTAACTGCACCACCGGATGCGGACTTGTATTTAAACGGCTTTGAATCTCCCTTGACTACAAATGCTCTCGATTGTCCATGTACAGGGGCAGATTGTTTATTGAAGTCTGCATAGACAACCTGGTCTTGATACATTATTAATCCTACAGAACGGCTGAGAATTTGAATGTTGGACGCTGAAAATGTGCTTAACAAATAACACTTGCCGCCGACATCATAGGGATTTTCAGCTAACAACTGCTGCGTAGAATATACTGAATGGTTGCAAAGCTTGAGTGTTTTTTCTCCAATGATTTTTGCCCATTTATCAGATTCTTCTTTTTGCTGCCTCTGTTGCTCTTTTTCTGCATCTTGCTCAGATGCCAGTGCTGCCTTTTCTCTTGCCGCACGATCCTCCTGCTCGGCCTTATCCTTTATTTCTTGCTCTGCCTGTACTTGTTTTCTGTTCTCCTCGGCGCGCTGCTGCTTGCAATTGTCGAAGCAATTTTTTCTATTAAGCATGGCCTGTTCATCGATATGATGAGTTTGATTGAAGTTGGCAGAGGGATCCGGTAGGGTTAAGCATGCGGCATTGCATTGCTCGAATGGTGTTTTCTGTTTATCGGCATCTTGAGCAAACGCATGTACTGCAATTAATGTAAGAATAAAGCATGGAATAAAATAGCGCATATTATCTCCTTTACCTTTGTTCCCAGAATACTCGTTCTGAGAAATGATTAAGATGTAAGTAGTATGATTTTAGTACGAAACTGACTTTGCTGTAAAGGAAATAATCGGGGTATTTTTTGGGTATGCGCTGCAAACGTTGTAGATGAACTGTTGGTAACACGGGGGTAGAAAAATACAAATATGTACAAGGATGCTTATTTAAAGTTATTTAACTACAAATCGGTCATAAAAACAAACAAATTATTCTCTTGACAAATTATTACTTTTGCCATAATATTTAGTTATAATTATTGCGGAGGTTATAATGGGACTCAAGACTTATTCGCTAAGACTCGATGAAGATGAATTTGAAAAACTAAAAAAGTCTCTCAGCGACTACGGCGATCCTGACCTTAACGTCGGCTATATCCTTCGTGCGTATATACGAGACTTAAATAGGGCAATACCGAATTTGAAGAAATCTTCTTATGGTCTAAGAAATAACTTATCTATGTTTGGCGGCCTTTTAAAAGAGGTGGACAGGCTAATCGAAGTTGAAGTTATACTCAAAGGCAAAAGCGGGCCAACCTTACGGAAAAATGTTTTGGAAGAGAAATAGGTGCAAGGATCATGATAATAGATGCATCGCACGTTATTAACGATAACGGGAAGTGTCCAATGACAGGCTGTGGATGCCAAATTATAGCTTATGATTTGGACTGGATTGTAATAAAAAGCAGGGTGTTAAAAATTCAACGGTTGAGTAGGAAGGCAGTGATAAAATGTCCTAAGTGCAAAGAACTGATCGAACTTAAAAATAAACTCTTTTAGAGTAATAGCGGTAAAGAAGTCTATTCAGACAAAGAAGCCGAGATTAATGATTGCAATATGCAGTCATAGTCTCGGCTTTTTTTGTTTATCAAAATCATTGCCAAAGACAGCACGTTCCCGCCGTAAGGCGGGTCGGGCTGTCTTTGGCAGATTATTTCAATCTTAAAGGGTGCGACGCCCAGTAACACAGCACCCCTAAATTAGATTATAAGGAGATAGCATGGAATTAAGGATAGTTCATAAAGGCATTGACAGTCTGTATATGTCCTTCTGGGGAATTTTAAAACCAGAAGTGAAAGAAGAGCTTGAAACAAAGAAAAAGCTGGCACAGTCGGAAGACTTGAAGGAACAGTCGCTGGCGATCAAGAAGATCGGCGAGCATTCTTTTGAGGTCCAGGATAAGGGAAAAGGAAAATTTGCCTATGTCTTAAAGGATAATTGGTTTTATATCGAGATATCGGCAAGCACAAGGATGATTACGCCGACGATATATGTCCAGATCAGTAGCGAGTTGATAAATTGTCTCGGTCTCGAATACGCAGTAAAAGAACTGCGGGCGATTGTTGAAGAATTGCTCGGCAGCATCTTAATTGAAAGCGTGAGCCGGGCGGACATATTCACCGATGTAATCACTGATATGGATTTCGAGGGCGTTAAAAGAAAGTCCTGGGTAACAAGGGCTGAAAAAATAACTGCTCATTGGGTTGGCCTCCCGTTTTCCGGTTGGACAATCGGCCTGGGCGGTGATATCGGTGCAAGGCTCTACGATAAAACCGGCGAGATACTAAAAAGTCACAAAGACTTTTTTAAGGAAATATGGTCAAAAAAGGATTGGCAGGAAGGCCAGAGAGTGATGCGCTTAGAATTTGAATTGGGGAAAAATTTCTTGAACGAAATGTCCGTTCACTCTGTCTCTGATCTCACAACAACGGCGAATGATATATGGAGAACCTGCACACAGGACTGGCTGCGTCTTGGTATAGACAATGGAACTATCAACAGGACGGAATGGAGTACGGAGCCGGTCTGGGCCTTGTTACAGCAAGTTCGCTTCGAAGACGGAGACTATGCCGGGGTTGTAAGGCAAGTGAACCGGTCGCGTGTTCCATCAGACAGAACAATATATTTAAACGGTATGGGATATTTGCTTTCCTACCAGGCACGAGAGGGATTTGAAAATACTTTTGATTCAGTCATGCATTTCGTGAGTGATGCTGATAAGTTTTTGGCCGAATACACCAAAAACTCGAAACAGTTTGCCAGTGGCGAGGATTACAAACAGACGAAAATCGCGCTTAAGAAAAAGAGATACAACAAAGTGACAGGGTAATATTATGAACCTGATAACAATAAAAGACCTGTCAATGATTCTAAGAGTGAAGCAATCCACGCTTTACTCGTGGGTACATAATGGCACAATCCCTTTCCATAAGCTAAATGGGCTGGTCAGATTTAATCCTGATGAGATCGAAGCCTGGGTAAATTCGTCGAAACCGGCTTCGACTTATTCTGCATTTTTGCCGATTAAGCCTACAGGACAGGGCATAGACAAAATTATCAAGAAGGCCATTGATAGCATAAAAGGTAAAGAGTATAATCCATCCAACGGGAAACCAGGCCCAATGCAAGGTCTCAGGAAGGAGGAATAATGGGACTTTTTAAACGAGGCCAGGTCTGGTGGATGAGATTCAGTTTTAAGGGTAAGCAGGTAAGAAGGCCGACAGAAACGACAGATAAAAAACTGGCCGAGAAGATTTATCACAAGGTCATGACTCAGATCGCGGAGGGGAAGTGGTTTGAGAAGCCAGCCAGCGCGGACAAGACCCTGGGCGATTTATTGGATAAGTACCTGCGGGAACATTCGACCCCGAATAAGTCGGCCAACACGGTCAAGAACGATACTGCCATGGTTGGGGAAATGAAGGCGTTTTTCGGTGACACGCTCATACAGGACGTGACGCCGAGTCTTATCTCAAGCTACAAGACCACATGCAGGGACAAAGGGCTCGCTCCTGCGACCACCAATCACAGGAGAACGCTGCTGCGCCATGCTTTCAATCTCGCCATACGAGAATGGCAATGGTGCAACGAGAATCCGGTTGAACGTGTATCGCGTGAACGGGTCGGCAATGGTCGTGATCGGTGGCTTACCCTTGAAGAAGAAAAAACGTTGTTAACGTGCTGCGTCCTTCACCCAACGCGCAAAGAGAATAAGATTGAATCGGTTTATTGGCTGTATGAGATCGTTCTATTTGCCCTGAACACGGGAATGCGTCAAGATGAAATTCTTTCTCTTGAATGGCCGAATGCAGATCTGTTCAGAAAAACAGTACTCGTGGTGAAATCAAAGAACGGTGAGAAGCGGACCATCCCCATGAATCAGAAAGTCTTTGAACTCATAAAGACGAAGGCGAGAGAGAACCAGAACAAAAGCAAATTCGTCTTTCCGAGTGAGGCAGGCACAAAGATTCTGAGAAGAAACCTCATGAGGGCATTTTACAACGCACGGGACCGCGCTAAGATCGAGGACTTTACCTTTCACGATCTTCGCCATACGTTCGCAACGAGACTGGCACAAGCGGGGATAGACCTTTACATGATTTCAAAACTGCTCGGACACAAGGATATAAAGATGACTCAGCGATATTCTCATCATTGTCCTGACAGTTTGCGGAGTGGTGTGGAGGTCTTGGATAGGGTTAGCACAGAATTAGCACAACTAAATGAAAAAGGGCTAGCTGTTTAAAGCTAACCCCTTGATTACTTGGTGGAGCTGAGGGGGATCGAACCCCTGACCCCAAGACTGCCAGCCTTGTGCTCTCCCAGCTGAGCTACAGCCCCACATAATTTGGCGCAACAAGGTGATTAATTTAACATCACGTACCAATGTTGTCAAGAAAAAAGACTGTACGTTAACGAGCTGGGATCCGTAGACAGCATGATTAGATTAAATAAACAATGATCGCAGGCTGAAGCCTGCGGTTACAGAAAGAAAGGGAGACTAAGGGACAAACGTCAGTGCACGGAGCAGGATATGCAGGGGTCATAGGACCGGACGAGCATCTGGGCCAAAAGCTCCAGCTTCTGATCATCGATCCCTTGTGATGCGTACTGGGCAACAAGGGCGCTGAGATCGTGCTGGATATTGGCGTGGTTCTGGCTCGTCGGAATAACACAATCAGCGGACATCATTCTGCCGTTGTTGTCGAACTCGTAGCAGTGGTAGAGGATCCCTCGCGGAACTTCAATAGCGCCGACACCGATGCCGCTTTTCGGGACCACCTGCTGGCGCGGCTCTTGCCACGGCACGTCTGCCAGTTCATCGACGAGAGCGATAGAGTCCATGACCACGTGAACGCATTCCACCAACTGGGCAATATTGTTCATATAAGGATTGTGGTTCACCGGTTTGAGTCCGAAGCTTACAGCGACCTCCTGCGCTGCGGGATGAAGAAATCTATAATTATTGTTCACCCGCGCCAGTGCGCCAACGGCAAAGGATTTGCGCGAAAGGCGGCTCCATTTTGACGTCGACTGTTCCACCAGGAATTCATTGGTCATGAGCCGGTATTCGTGTTCCTTTTTATTGACGCCGTCCGTGGAGACTAAATCCCCTCCGATGAAGGGATAACTCCCGTCACCTTTCAGCGAGACATACTCGGTCTGCCGCGTGAAGTCGGGTATGACGAATGTCCGGAACAGTTCCGCGGTGCGCATCAAGTCTTCTCCGGCTTCATTCAACCGGGTCCTGAATAGTATAAGCTCTTTCTTTTCAGGCACCATGGTGAATCCGCCCACCACCGTTCTCGTGGGGTGCATCCGCCGTCCGCCGATGCAGTCGCAGATGTCATTTGCCAGTTGCTTCATCCGCGCCGCCCGCCGTACCACATCGGGGTTGGAATCGATCAGGGGAAAAACGCTGCCTACGTCCAGGAAATCAGGTGCCGCAAGGAAGTAGAGATGAAGCAGGTGGCTCTGGAGAGTCTCCATGTGCTTGAGCAGCAGCCGGAGTTTCCTCGTCTGCTCCGTAGGAACGATGCCGAAAGCGTTCTCTACTGCGCGGATGCTTGCCAGCGTATGGCCGATGGAGCAGATGCCGCAGATCCTGCCGCTGATCCAGGGCGCATTCTCCCATGATTTACCGACGAGCATGGCTTCGAAGAACCGCGGGGTCTCGACGACTTCCCATCGGGCCTCTTCGAGCGCACCGTCCTTGATGCGGATGTTGATATTACCGTGTCCTTCGACCCGGGTGATGTGGTGAATGTCGATGGTGCGGGAAGATTTCATGAAAACCTCTCGTTGTAACCACGGATTAACACGGTAAAGCAAGAAAAATTTTTTTAACAAAAGATCAAGTAAGACGGTTTAACAAGGCATGCTTTGTTTTAAACCGTGTTCATCCGTGGTTAATCTTATCTCTCAGATCCGTTGCCGCTTTCGCAAACCCCCCGAAACATTCCAGGCGGTCGAGGATCGTCTCTTCTGAAAATCCGTTTTTCTTCATGATCTCCTTCATCTGCTCGATATTAGCGTCCTCGGCCGGGCCGCGGCATCCCCAGCAGCCGAACCTATTGTTCGGGCACCAGGAGTCACAGCCGGCCCGCGTTATCGGGCCCAGGCAGGGTTCGCCGAGATCGAAGAGACAGGGGTTCTCGTTGGCCTTGCACTCCATGCAGACCGGATACTTGGGAAGGACGATGGATTTCCCGAGCACGACGTTCGTGACGATCTTTTCGACCTCTTCTTTTTTTACGGGGCATCCAAAAACCCTGAGGTCCACGGGCACGAACGCTTCGAGCGGTCTGGCCTCATCGTTTGTTTCAATTGCGTGATTTCCGTAGACCTGTTTTTTTACCCACGCCGGGTCCTTAAACCTGTTCTTGAGCTGGTTCACGCCGCCGAAGCAGGCGCAGGAACCGAACGCCACGAGCACCTTGGCTTTGCTCCGGATTATCTTGAGCCGTTCTTCTTCGTCAGCTCGGGTCACACTTCCTTCGACAAAAGCGATGACGTAATCATCATTCT
Source organism: Nitrospirota bacterium (assembly GCA_963769335.1). Lineage (GTDB taxonomy): Bacteria > Nitrospirota > UBA9217 > UBA9217 > UBA9217 > JAJYKN01. Next base: position 14,868 of record CAVYLT010000069.1, read on the forward strand.
GCTCGGTCATGGCTTCCCGAAAATTGACGACCTCGACAAGGGACAGGAAATCGAGGAGTGAGGCCTCGTTGTTCACAACCTGGAGCTGGCATCCCTCGCAGGAAGTCAGCTCGAAGAACGCGACTTTCGGCCTCGGTACAGGAACGCCGAGATAGGTCCTTGCCAGTGGTCTCGGCTTTTCCATCAGATGGCCTCTTTCAGGTTCATCACGGTCCAGTAGTCGAAGACCGGTCCCTTGAGACAGGTGTAGGTGGAACCCACGTTACAACGGCAGCATTTGCCCATGCCGCAGTGCATGCGCCGCTCGAGGGACACGAACATTTTCTGCATGGGCATGCCATGTTCGGAAAGCATGGTGCAGACGAACTTGAACATGATTGGCGGGCCGCAGACGACGGCGTACGTGTTGTCGATGAATGGGCCACCGCGTGTGTCGATGATCTCTTTCAGTACTTTCGTAATGAGGCCGACGGGGCCGGTCCAGGCGGGGTCGGCCTTCTCCATGATGATGTGGAGATTGATGTCGTCTTTTTTCCACATCTCGTACTGGAACTTGAACAGCAGCCGGGAGGGGTCCTTGGTACCGTACACGATGTCGACATGATCGAACTCGCTGCGGTGCTCCTGGACATATGCGATGGGGGCCCGCAGGGGGGCAAGCCCCAGGCCGCCGGCAATGAGCAGGATGTGTCCGCCGTGCATCCGCTCCATCGGGAAGCCCGTGCCGAAGGGGCCGCGGACGCCGACGTGCATGCCGCGCTCTGCGCGGGCGAGAAACCCGGTGAGATTGCCCGCAATGCGGATGCAGAGCTCGATGTCCTCGTGATTGCTGGGTGAAGAGGATATCGAAAAGGGCGCTTCTCCGATACCCGGAGCCTCGAGCATGATGAACTGGCCGGGGCGGAACGCGAAGTGCTGGCGGTCTTCGTTGTCGATGATCCGCACCCGATAGAGGCTCTCGAAACCGGTGAGCCGGTAGATGTTGGTTATTTCTGCTTTGTAGGTATATTCAAAGCTGCCGAGGTCGGTTTTGCGCTGCCATTTCCGGGCCGGGATCACTTCATGGAAGGGGAGTCGATGGTCCATGTTATTGTTCCTCTCCCCGTACGCTGGCAATGACCTCGGGGACCGTGATGCCGGCCAGGCAGGCCTCACCGCACCGGCCGCAGCCGACACAGAGCGATTCTTCAAAGGCTTCGACGAACCCGCGGTGCTTATGGTAGTACCGATACTTGAGCCGTGTAGACCGCTCGGCCCTGAAGTTGTGCCCGCCTGCTACCTCGGCGAAATCGATGAGGTTGCAGGAATGGAGCGTTTTCTTTTTCTGCGCCCATTTGAGATCGACGGCAACGGTCTCCTCGACGCCGTAACAGTAGCAGGTCGGGCAGACGTTTGCGCAGGTCCCGCAGGCGAGGCATTTGTCTCCCCATTGTTTCCAGACCGGCGATTGAAATTCCATGTCAAGGATCTTGGCCAGATCGGAGGTGTCGACATGGGCCGTGAACCGGCTGTTTCGTTCGGCAACAGCCTTCATGTAGAGGACATGGTCGTGTTCTTCCGGTTCAGCGGTCTTTACGGCTTTCAGGAAGTTATATGCCGTTGCGGAGAGGATCTCCACGAAATAGCGGTCTCCGATATCGGTGAGGAACAGGTCAAAGCCGTGCGTCACGCTGTCGGCCCCCATGGAACGGCAAAAACAGAACGGCTGGGGCCGGCAGTCGGTGCCGATGATGAACATGTTGTTCCGCTTGGCGGCATAGTAGGGCATGGGATAGACGCTGCCCATGAGGACCTTGTCGAGTTTGTTGAGCGCATTGATGTCGCAGGCATGGAGCCCGAAAAGGACGTACGGACGGTCGCTGTTGTAGCTGATGTGCTTTCGCCAGTCGTCCCCTTTGAACTCGAAGGAGGCGAGGTCTTCGCGGTAGGGGAGAAAATACCGTTTGGCCGGCAGTTTTGTCGTGCCGTAATCAAGGCGGAGCTTTTCGAATTCAGTGACTTGTTCGAAGGCAAAAAGGGTATTGCCTTTCCGGTCAGTCCCTGATTCGATCGGTCCGACCGTGGTATTTTCCTGCGCCATCCGGTTGAATAATGTCCTCAGTTCATCTTTATGCAATACTCTGAAAATCATGGCGCACCGTGGTTTTCCCGATGTCCATTACAACATCGCGACTGCAGATTTTTCCTGACGGCAGTTAGATTATAGCATAGATGGCAAAGCGCATGAACGGGACCTCGATGTTCCATCCTATTGCAGCGCCCTGCAGCGACTTCCTCAGCACTACTGTATTGATGCTGCCGATAGCGGGGCCTCTCTTTGCATCAAGATGATGCAAAGTTTATCAAAACTGTATATAATCAAAGTATGAGCGAGTCGTCTGAAAGGTCTCAAAAAAATGAAGAATCTTCCGCCCCGGCTCAACGGGTGGAACGTGAGATTCCACTCGATACGCGGCTCCTGTCTGAAGCGGTTATCGAACTCAATATTTCCCGGAAAAACGTGGGAATTTATCCGCCCGGCCATATCCAGATCGTCAAGAGCATCGACCGGGCTTATTTCCTTCTTGGAAAAATGTTCGAAATCCGAGCTGAGATGACCCTCGGAGTCGCAAAAGACACTCTCCTCGTCGGCAATGATTATCTCGACAAAAAAAATCCCGTCTATCGCGACTTCGCGCTTTCCCTGAACCAACAGGGGATCGCCGCCGTCACGTTCATACGCGGCCTCTCCAAGGAGGAACTCGTAGGATTTCATCGCATACTCACGACCAAATCCGAAGACATCAGGGCCGCCGGCGGGATCGAAAAGGTCATGTCCGATGCGGCCATTGAGCATATTAATATTCTTGCCATCGACTACAGCAGTTTTCACGTGACCGAGGAGCAGGAGATCAGCGAGCCCCATACGCGTGCGGAGGACAAGGGGGGCGCCGACGTATGGCAGGATTTCGTTTCCCATCTCTCTGACGGAACGCTTGCCGCACCCGGTCAAGGCGTGTCGATTGTCGAAACAGAACGGATCGATCCGGCAGAGCTGGCACGCCTTCTCAATGAGCGCAAACTTGACGCACATAAGGCGATTGAAAGTTACGATCAGATCATTTCCTCCTACGTGCGCGGAGCGGCGGAAAAGAAGCATCTGACCAAGGAACAATCGGATACTCTTGCGCGGATGAACGCTCTCCTGAAGGACCTTCATCCCGACCTCCGGAAGCAGTTTCTGTCCGTGGCATTCAACCGCTTAGCGACCCGGACAAACGCACCTGCAGACGCGGCGGAAGTCCTGGGCGGATTGGCCGATGATATGGTGATCGAGATGATCGGACAGGCAAGCGCGGAGGGCCGGGAAATATCGCCGACCCTTGCCGGTCTCGTGACCAAACTGGCGCAGACGCAAAACGATGCGCCGCCCGGGCAACCCATTGATAAAAACAAACAGTCTCCCAGGGGCTTTGTTGCGTCCGGTGTCCAGTCCGAGCACATGAAAACGCTGTTCGATCGGGAGAAGTACGAGGAGTATGTGAGCGTTGAATACAAGGCGATGCTGAAACAGTTGTCGGAAGGCGTCGCGGTCACTGCCGAACCGTTTCCGCTGGAAGACTACCTGAAGACCCTGGAGGACGATCGCCTCGATTTTCAGATCGGCCGTGCCCTTTTGGCGTTCCTGGAGGAGAATATCGATGAAGAAGATTACAAGGAATTGACCCAAAAACTCGTTGCCATCATGCCCCAATTTCTCGACACGGGCAATTTCGAGCTGCTCTGGGACGTTTTCGAAACGCTTCGGAGGCATGCTGCTGAAAAGCCGGTGAAGGGCATCCGTGACATTGCCGAAGAAACGAGGAAGTTTTTCACAAACGCGGATTTCATAATGCGGGCGCTGAAGGCCTTCGAGCAATGGATGCGTGACAAGGGGCAGGAGGCGGTCGGCTTGCTCCAGGCCCTCGGACCGGACACCATCCCCGGTCTGCTCGACATTTACAGCAAGGACGAATCCGTGGGAGGCAGGCGCATTCTCTTCAACCTCCTCTGTCTTTTCGGAGAACCTGCCGTGCGCGAAGCGCATAAACGGCTGCGGGACCCGCGGGCATACTATGTCCGGAACCTTCTCATCCTGATTCGCCGGGCAGGGACCGCCTCCTCGGTCCCCTCGGTGAAACCGCTGCTGCAGCATTACGACCCGATGGTGAGGATCGAAGCGATCAGTGCGCTCCTGAAATTCAAAGACCCCGGCGCCGTGGCCCTGTTGCGGACCGCGATTTACGACAAAGACCCGGACTATGCCGCCGAAGCTGTCGCCCTGGCCGGGCAGTACCGGATAGCCGAAGTGACCGAGGACGTGTTGTCGAAGCTCAAACGGGTCATCCTGTTTGAGACGGACTACACGGAAAATGAAGAGATTATCAAGGTGCTCGGGAATATCGGGGACCCGCGGGCGCTGCCGGACCTTGAAAAACTCGCGAAGGCTTCATGGTCGCTCTACCCGCAAAGCCTCCTTCGCATGAAAGAGACAATTTACCAATCCCTTGCCCGCTATCCGCGGGAGAGCATCGCCCCGTTGATCAAGATCGGCGAACGGCTGAACAACGATGCGATCCGGAGGGCCTGCAGGCAGTTAACCGGGAAATAGGAACGTTAACAAAAGGCGGCGTTAGACAGGACTGTTATGGCAGAGCATGATTTTCATGAAGAACTGTCGCGGGTGATCTCACAACTCACGGCTGCAGTGATGAATGTGGGGCTTTATTCGCCGAGCCATCCCCAGGTCGTGCAGTACATCGACAAGGCGAACGCCGTACTCTCGGAAATGTTGCAGAACAAGCCGGAGGTCACGATCCTGCTCATCGGTAACGATCTCGTCGCCGACAACCGCCAGCTCGTTGCGACCGGGGCCTCATCCTATGTAGCGAACTTCGCGCGGATCCTGAAGAAAAAAACGATCGAGCGGATTACGTTCGTTGCCGGACTTCCCAAAGCGGAACTCCAGGGGCTTATCCGGGACCTTGCCTCGCAAGAGGCGACCGCCGTCCGGTCCACCCCGCATATCAAACTCGGCAAGATTGAACTCAGGATCAAGAAAGCCGATGGCGGGGGGGCGCCGGGAGAAGAAGACCTGCTGAAAACGCTTGCGGCATCCGACCTGCCTCAAGAAGCGATTCAGAATCTGCTTTCCCTGACGGAATCGGAACTCGCAGAACTCAAAGAATTGTACCTCCGGGCCAAGCGTCACAAAAAGATCGATGTCCGCAGCGTGGATGACATGATCAAGGGGTTTATCAAGGGTTTCCGGCAGGAAATAAACCCTTTAAGCCTGCTCGCCTCGCTCAAGTCCGTGAACGAATATACTTTTACCCACGTCACGAACGTGTGTATCCTGACCATGAGCCTTGCGGAATACGTGGGTTTCCGAGGCGCTCATTTGCACCAGATCGGTGTTGCGTCGATGTTGCACGATATAGGAAAAATATTCATCCCCGACGAGATCCTGAGCAAGCCCGGCGTACTCTCGCCGGAGGAACGGAGGGCTATTGAAACCCACACGGTAAAAGGTGCCCGCTATCTCATGGGCATTGAAGGGATCCCGAAGTTGGCAGTCCTGGCAGCATTGGAACACCACCAGAAATTCGACGGGAACGGCTACCCTTCGATAAAAGGAGGCTGGACGCCGAACATCACGAGCCAGTTGATATCCGTCGCCGATGTGTTTGATGCGATGAGGAGCAAACGGTCCTATCAGGCGGCCCATTCAATCGAAAAGATCGAGGGTGTCCTGACAAAGGGAAAGGGCACGTCATTCAACCCGATGCTCGTTGATCACTTTCTGAAGATGATTAGAAGATAAGAAAATTGCGGATGGGGACTGAGTGCTGAGGACTGAGCAAAAAGTAGAGTACAGAGTACAGCGTACAGAGTGAACCCTGAACTATGAACTCTGAACTCGTTCATCACCACGAATATTGTATTTCCGCCTCTAGCTCGTCATTCCGTGAATACCTGCCGAAGATCGATTGCGTTGGGCCTTCCAGGTTTATCGCCGTGATGCCCGCTTTCCAGGAATCTGAAAAGATATACCAGGCATTGGCTTTTGCCATGTTGTCCCCGTGTTCGGGATTGTAGGCCACGTTCAGGTTCGTTTCGATCTTCTGGTTCATCCATCCGATCTTCATATTGGCCCAGAGCAGAGTTTCTATTTTTTTCTCATATAACAGATCCGTCGCGCCGAGGATGATTGTCTGCTGGGCCTGTATCGTCAACAGGCCGTCCTCGAACATGCGATAATCCGTTCCCAGTCCGTAATCCAGGGTATTGTGCTTCTGCTCGATGGAATTATTCAGCGGGCTAATTCCCGGTGAAGGGACCGAAGGATATCCCCAGAAATCTCTCCGGATATTCAGATAGCGGTCTTGTGTATAGGCGGCCTCGGCCCTGAGGCTCAAGTCTCCCTTTACTGCTGCGGCATCCATTCCGATAACAATGATTTTATGAAAGTCGGGCACGTACCCCGGGTCGATGTTTGTCTGCGCGATTTGGGGTATGATTGAGAGGGCAGTCGTTTTGAACACCGGCCTCGGATCATAGCCGTGGAACAGGTTTATTGCCCATTCGATATCGCCAATACGTTTGATGCGAAGACCCGCGCTGCCGTTCTCAATCGTACGATCGGGCAGGTTTGGTTCGTGCGGAACGATGTCCGCGTTCGGGATGCTTTGTGCGATCGTTGCGGCGATCGATGTGCCTGCCCAGCGTTCATAGGGCATCGGAAGCCGGTAGGTGACGAGAACCGGGATCCAGACAGCCTCATACATCCAGTCTAAGGTACTCAAGGTTGCTGACAGAGCGGGCACTCCGATTTTCCTGTCCTCCAGCGGTTTGGTCAGGAACTGGGTATAGTCCCAGGGATTGAACAGATCGTTCGGCGGATACTCATCCAGCCGTCCCCAGGCAAAGCGTTGAATGCCCGCCCGTATATCGAGATCGCCTGCACTATGGGTAACATACAACTCTTTGAACTCGAGATAGGGCGTGGCGCTCTGATATGCTCTGTCGTAGCTTTTGAACAGGGCGTGGTCCTGTTCCGGTTTGCGCACTGATCCGTCCCAGCCGCCTTCGAGCCAGGAATGAAACCGCCATGCAGGGTCCGTAGTGTCGAGTTTGATCCTGCCGATCAAGCTTGGATTTTCCCTTGCACTGTCCTTGTCCAGCGCATCCACCCCGCGCAGGTCCACATTGCCGGAAAGGGAGGCCGGTTCGTCGGCGAAGGAAGAAGAGGCAAAGATCATCAAAAAAATGAACGAGAGGGGCTTGCACCAGGTGCGCAATGGGTAGAGGAATTTTAGTTTCATATGCCCGAGAGAATTAATTCATCCGGATAGATGGTGCATCGACGGCTGTGCACTATACGTATAGTAGAGAAGAAACGGTGAAGATGTTACGCCGGGAATGCAGATGCCTGTCGTTTCATCCGGCTGCCAATATGATAAAGACCTGCAAGAGCAAATGTACGATGACCAAATAAACAGGATTAAACTTGTAGACCGAAGCGCTTTGCACGTTGGATATATTGCCTGCGTCATCTTTGAACCAGACATAAACCCTTCTTTTACCGCCCGACTTGCTCAGGGTATAGTCGACATTGCGGGCATATTCCTGGGCAGCGGGGATCTTCACCCAGCCCGGATCAGTTGCATCCGGAGGGGCCGGGCTTTCGGACACAAAATATCCCGTTACGCCCTTCTCGCTGGTTGCGGAGATCGACAATTTAACCTCTTCCCTATCGACAAGATATGCGCTGCCTCTATTGATAAAATCCGGCGATGTCGTGTTAATCGGCGGCACGGTGACTACCCAGGTATACTCTGCGGGCAGAACGTCTTCATTTCCGATACTGTCCACGGCTTTGACACGAAAGGTATGGCTTCCCTCATCGAGCTGGGAATAGGTCATCGGTGAGGGACACTCCGCAAAACTGCCGTGATCTAGTTCGCACTGGAACGTTGCTCCGGTCTTCTTGGTCGCAAAACTGAAGCCCGCCGTGTGAGAATGAGAAGGGTTCGAAGGTTGACCCGTGATGGTCGTCTCGAAGGGCGTCGTGTCGATAGTCCATGCATACTGTGCCGGGGTGGGATCACTGTTGCCGATCCCATCCGTCGCCCTGACCTGAAAGGTATGTGCACCTGAGGCGAGCCCGGTATAGTCCTGCGGGCTGATACAGTCCGTAAAGGGAGCGCCGTCGAGCCGGCATTGAAACACCGATCCTGTTTTTGTCGAAGAAAAGCTGAAGGCGGCCGCCGGAGAATTTGTCCATACGGGCGGTTGGCTCGTGAGCGCCGTATGGGGCGGCGTTGTGTCGATGGTCCAGGAGAAGCGTGCAGGTTTTTCCTCGGCATTGTTTCCTGTGTCAATCGCTTTGACGGCGAAGGTGTGCGTCCCTGCAGAAAGTCCCTCATACGACATTGTGCCGGTACAGGCAGAGTACGCGCCATCGTCTAACTGACATTGGAACGCTGACCCGGGCTTCGTTGAAGAAAAGCCGAAGCTCGCCGTGAGCGCATTCGTCGGATCGGCCGGGTGACCGGAGATCGTCGTACGGGGTAACGAGGTATCAACCTTGATGGAGCCGCTTTTTACCCCGGACAGGCGTCCTTGTGCGTCCTTGAACCAGACGAATATCTTTTTTACCCCGTTGCCGTTCTTCATAGTATAAGGAATGACCGCCGAATAGGATGGGGGGGAAGGCAGCGCGACCCAACCGGCTTTGTTTGCTGATGGTTTCTTCGAACGTTCCGAAATATAGTAGGCCGCGACGCCGGTTTTTTTCGTAGCGGATATCGCAAGCGATACCGTGGCTGAATATGACTTAGCCGCGCCCTTATTGATGAATGTATCGGCCGTGGTATTATTCGGGGCTTCGGCGTCAACCGCCAGACTTCGCGAAGGAGACCAGTCGCTGCTGTTGTTGAAAGCATCCGTTGTCATGACACGCCAGTAGTAGGTCCGGGATGCGAGGTCCGGTCCTGTTTCAAAGGATGGGGATGAAACAGTCCTCTCTATGGCGACGGGAGTAAACTGCGGGTTTTCCGAAAGCTGCAGCCGGTACGAGGTCGCACCGGTTGCCCCGGCCCAGGTAAACCGGACGCGTCCGCTCGGAAGCAGGGCCTCATCTGCCGGTGCTGCGAGCGCGGGTGTGAACGGCAGCGCGGGAATGGTCCCGATGGCGGTGATTTTACCATAGGTTATCGTAACCCCGGCCTGTTCTCCCCGGTAGAGCACGGTGCCGGACGCATTTTTGCCTGTCACGACGAGCCTGATGTTCGAGCTTGCGGGAATGCTATGGAGCGTTTTGACGGGGTTGGTGCATTTCCAGGGGCCGGCAGCTGCGAGCTTTGCCCTGTTCGATCGGTATAACGTCGCTTCGACGGTGCTGATGCCGCCTTGTGCACAGGATATCGGCGCACCCGGTTGCCCCTGAATCTGAGACGACGATGCTGCGCCGGAGGGCAGCGGAACGGCCGGACCTTGCCACTGTATGTCGAACGAGAGCGATCCGACATTTTCATTTTCACTTTCGGTGCAGCCCGCAAAAGCCAGAAGCGCCGTTACGGTGGCGGAACTCCCATTTCCGGCCCCCCGCGACCGGAAGATCTTCAGCTTTTCTTCCGAAGCCCCGCTTTTAACACACCCGGCAATGTTGCCTCCTTCGACATTCAGCAAAGCGCGGACACATTGGCACCATTGCGTTCGGGGTATTTCTACGACGACTTTTGATTGGCCGGACGACTCGTTTGCCGCCGCTGTGCTGTCGTTCTGTAGACGCTGACCATCGCTCTTTGCCGGCTGTCCCAATGGCGTGTTTCCTTCAACGGGGTCTGATTTCCCGGCCTCCTGGGCCCGAAGGTGAACAGGGAACATGACCGAAAACAGAATGAGGAAGAGCAGGACTTTTTTCACCGTTCATTCACCGCGTACAATTTCAACCTCCGCTGTCGGCAGCCCTCCCGGATTCCGTCAAGGAAGAGGAACTGCAGGACAAAGTGATCGTTACGCCAACTTGACCTTTTTAAATGTTTTCTTCATCGCTGCTATAAACTTTTTCGTCGAAATTTTCATGATGGCGATATCCTCCGGAGCTTTCAGACCCTCGAAAAAAGTGGCATTCTTGAGATTATAATATTCGATGATGTCCAGGGCGTCCTGACCGATCGCGGAGCCGTAAGTTATATAGTAAATTTCCCCGTCGTTAAAATAGATCCTGATCAAGTCCTCGCTTGACTCTACTACATTAATAAACAGTGCCCCGCTCTTTCTGGTTTTGTAAAGGTCTTCCATCACGTCTGAGAAATATTCTTCTTTAGCCATTTTTCGCCTCCCTTCGGTATCTCGGCTCTGTTCCGTGCCGGTCGAAAACTTTGCCCCGGTCCGGTTGGCACCGGTGTGTGTAAAGAAAGGATTTTATTTACCCGCCCGCTCCAGTGACCGCTGCGAGAAAAGATCATCCGTGAAATGCATATGATAGCGAATGCTCTCGATCGTCAACTCCGTCCTGTGGTTTGTCTTCTTGTTTTCAACGTTCCAGATAAAAGGCGTGGGGATGCCGTCGATGATCCTGACGTCTTTGAATTCCGCGGTGCGGTAGACGGCATCGTCCTGGTAGTAATCTATCTTGAGATGGATCCACAGGTCTTTTGCGACCCAGGCGATGTAACGCGTGTACTTGCGGTGAATGCGGGGCGTCACCTCGACAACGTAACAGGCCTTACCGTCGACAACGTCTTCTTTCACGATGCTGAACTTGTAGTCGTCGAGATTCGGCGGACCGCCGAAATCGTCATAGGAGAGGTCCGAACCGAAAAAGGAATCATCCTGAGAAGTCGTGGGAATGCGGCGCACCCGTTTGTATTCGGGAAAATACGCCCAGAGGTCGCGGTCCGCAAAGGTATGGGCATGGATCAAAAATCCCACGTTCTTCAGGTCCGGGGGGGCGTTGAAAACCACAAGGACCTTGTAGGCCATGCAAATAGTTGATGAAAATACAGAGATACTTTTTATATTCTTTGAAGTCAATTGTTATTTTGTTGACGTCGTTCGAGATTTTAACCACCTTCGTTAGAAACTGTTTAAAGGTATAAAAATTCGTTGCATAAAAGAAAGGCAGGAGAGAAAACGGTAAACAAATTTTATTACTCGCTATCGTTCCTTTAACCGTGAATAGGATATAAAACGACTCGCAGATTAAATCGATACTCACGCCTTTGAAGAAACGAAATTTTTGCTTTTTCTCGTGGTCACGTTTTCACTTAACCCGCTCGATAATTCCAACAATTTAATTTCCAAAAATCGAATCGCGTCGCTGTTGTCAAGAACTTTTTTATTCATTGATTTTAAATCAAAAGCTTCTTTACATTTCGGGTACTTCGAGAAAGTTAGTGACATCGCCGAGGTCTTCGATTATTTCTTCACTGGTAAACTCCTTTTCGCTTGCAGTTGAGTGATAAACTTATTTCCGTTTAACTTGAAGCTTTCGTTGGGTTTATCGTTGTTGTCCCCAGGATCAAGTCGAATTTTAATCACGGGATGAGGTTTGCTGCTTTTCTTCATTAGAGGCGTGTTTGTGTTAGATTCAATCGACATGAAATTGTTGTCGATCGTTTCCCTGCGTTCGCGATTGAAAGAAGTTTCAAGGTAAGCCTGCTTATCGAAAAGGCGGATTGGTTTGTTACGGGTGCTTCGGTTGGTTGCAGATTGGAAAATTTGATCGGTCATACCGTTGCGTTGGCTCAACGCGATTATGTCTTCGTTTTTTTGAACGGGGTAAATTGAGATTTCGGGGAGCTTGAACGTTGGAACTTGAGTAATTTAAATAGTTGTGGAAAAATTTGTTGTAATGTTTGGTGCTGAGGATTAGTTCTTTGGATTTTCGTAATATTTCGACGGGGTCTTGGTTGGCTTTGCCTTTGCTTGATTTTATGTTAAATGGAAGGTAATTCACTTTATTTTGGCAAATGTTTTCTGAGGTTGAAGACATTAATATTTTATAAAATTTAATAATTTATGATTTAAATTAACGATATAATTGTACATAAATTTATTCAACTAGGGGATTGGGGATTGGGGATTGGGGATTGGGGATTGGGGATTGGGGATTGGGGATTGGGGATTGGGGATTGGGGATTGGGTCGCGCGGCCTGGGCCAGCACGTGGCTGGCCAACTGACGCACGCGCACGGAAGGTAAAATCAGGAATCGGGTGTTGTAGGCGACCAGGTGCAGGTTGGCCCGCCGCTGCTCCGGGGACCAGCCGATGAACCGGTCGCGCGGACCCAGGTGCCGCGGCGCCGAGGACCAGGCCAGGCAGGCCGAGCGGCCGCCCCTGGGCGTAGACCAGGTGCTTGAGGTGCTCGCCCACCGGCCGGGTATAGCGCAGATAATGGTGGCTTTGAAGCAGCCGACCAAACAGCGGTTCCTCGGGCGTGCGCCGCACTTGCCGGATCTCCAAGGGGCCCAGTTCCGCCAACGAGCACTCCAGCGTCCGGGTCTGCAGCGGCAGTTCCGGTTCGACCATCGGCGCCCGGTGGCGCACCACGTTATTGGGTGGGCGGAACCGCTGCGCGGGCAATTGGATATGGCCCGCGCGGTGCAACGCCAGCATCAGGCTGCGGGCCAGCATGGCCCGCGGCTGGCCATTGGGCTGCACCCAGTTCCAGGCCTCGCACAGCTTGAAGGAAAGCCGCCAGCGGCTGTAGCCCGGATGCGCCGCGATCAACGCCCGGATGCCCTCGATCTCGGCGGCGCTGACCTTGGCGCCCGCGATAAGCAAACTGGCTCTGCACGGACGCCAAGATAGACGAACAAACATAGGAACGCAAGTGCCCGGGCCCATTTTCCCGACATCTTTTTTCACCGCGCTGCCGGCCTCAGGCCGCCGGCGCAATCGCTCGCCACATCGGCGCGGCCTGCGCGGCGGCTCGGGATTGCCGTTCCACAACAACAACTGCAATTGATGGACATCCAAACGGACCGTCGGCTGGTCACCGGCACTGGGCCACCAATCGAAGCGCCCGCACGAAAGTCGCTTCTGAAACAACAAAAAGCCTTGGCCGTCATAGGCCAGGATCTTGATGGATTTGCGATTGCGCGAGCCGAAGATAAACAGGGCGCCGCTCATCGGCTCGGCTTGAAGCTTCTGGCGGCAGACCGCCACCAGACCATCGATGCCTCGTCGAAAGTCCACCGGCTCGACGGCCACCAGGAGCCGCATCTGCGGCACAATCGCCAGCATAGGCTTAAGGCCGCCAGAAGGCCTGGGCCAAGGGTAACACTTCGGCCAGGTGACCGGCGGCCACCTTGAGACTGAGCTTGCGGCCACTGCCATCCTCCAGCTCCAGCACGTGCTCGGCGCGACGCGTGGGCAACGACCCCAATTCGATGAAATGCGCCGGGGCCAGACCTTCGGCGGTTCGGCTTCCAGGCGCTTTGGACCCCGCTTTGCCCACGGGCTTTACGATCCCCAAAGCTCGGCGTTCCAGCCCGCGGTAATTGACGCGCAAAATCTTCTGCACCGGTGATACCCCGTAAAGCCTGGCCAACTCGATGGCCTCCGGCCAAAGCTCTTCGGGCATCGCTGGTTCCCCGACTTGTTCTGGCGCCTGATTTCTACTCGTTGACGCAGCGGCTATTTCGCGCTTTCAGCTGGTGACGTTCGGGCGTAATTGCATTCATAGCTTTTGTTTGCCCGCAACCTTACGCCCATGGTCGCCATCAGTTCACGCACTGTTGCCGAAGCAACACGCAAGTTCAAAGGCCACCGGCTATGAAAGGAAATCCCCCGTCTCACTTCCTCGACACAGGCGTGTTGATTCGGTAAGACGGGGACATATCATTTAGCATTAGCATCCTAAGCGAGAGCTTGGGCCTTTTGCAATCCGGATCGCGGAGCATTTTGAGTTCCGGGCGAACCGGCCCCGTGAGATAGCGACCCAGCCGGGCCGTGGGTCAGCGAACAGATTTATCTCACGGGGCTGTACCGTGGGTCGCGGTGGCTGCCCTGGAATGGAGTATTACGTGCTCTTGCGATCGGTCCTGCACGCCAAGCCTCATTTGCGCAAGTGCCTGACCCGGTGCTGGCACTGCGGCATTTTCTTCCTGACCCACCCGCGCAATGCCGGCCGGCACGACCT
>CAVYLT010000070.1:0-40963 GCA_963769335.1 Nitrospirota bacterium
ATGGATCGCGAGGATGGTGAGCGAACCTCTAGCCCCATCCTTCGTGGGGCGAACCATCGCAATCATCGCGGTTGTGAGTGCGGCGATTGCCGTCGTGCTTCTTCCGTTCTGGATCGCGTTGATTCATTATCCTGTCACGCAAACTCCCATCCCGCACCCTAGTCGGGCGAATTACATCCTGAGTCCGCAGTGGGGATTAAATTACTTCATTGTTCCCTATGGAGCCATGATTCTTGCTCTTCCCGTTCATCTTTTTGCGGGGTTCCACCGTCGTTCGCCTCCGCCCCTTGCTGCTGGGCTTCTGGATGGCATTCATGGTGGGACTCGGAGGAACGACCCCTGTGGGCCATCTCCTGCTGGGGCGCGCCTTTTACGTGCTCACCATGGAGCGTTTCAGCTACTGGGCCTCCTTGCTCGCTCTCCCGTTTGTCGGACTGCTGGCGTCGGATCTCTACGATCGGTATCGCATGTGAGCCGTGATTGGCTTAGCTACGGCAGCGGCCTTCACTTGCGCGCTGGCAGTAGGATGGGCAACCTTACGGCCGGCGGATGCGGAGGATTTCAAGGTGGATACGGTCGCATCGTGGCTCAATCGTGACGGCCACGACCAGTATCGCTACGTCACCCTGGGCTTTGGAAATAAGATTGCGCGGCTGGCCATGATGACGGACGCCAGCAGTGTGGATGGCGAATGGAATTCAGGCCGCATGCTGCCGGAACTGACTCGCTACGGCGCAGGCGCTCTCACCAGTTCGAAATACTTCGGCAAGCCCGGCCTCGATGCACTCCGCGCAATGCTGGCGCACGCAGACCACTACGGACTGAAATGGGTGTTTGTTAAGGATCACTTTTATGATCCGCTGCTATCCTTTGCCGGCTGGCGCCCCGTGGACAATCTTGACGACAACACAATCACGGTCTGGAGCAAGGACGGGGTACCGCCGGCAACGCCTTTGAACGCGCCACAGATTCCTCCTCACTGGCAGGGCGTGATGTGGGGCATTCTCCCGTTCGGCAGCAGCCTCCTGGCGATTCTGGTGGTCTTGATTCCGGCAAAAGAAGCGCGACGGCCGCCGAATCGACCGAGGCTCGCTCCACCGACGGGAGCCTTAGTGCAAGAGAGGTTGGTCTCGTGAACCAGGGGCGCATATTCGCTGCGATTCTCGGAGCTGCAACCATCGCGCTGGTGGTGATAGGCGTGGTCTGGCCTGTACCTTCTGCGGCCGCCTATGCCGGCGGACAGGGCCTTCTGCGCTCGTCCTCAACTCCCGAAGAGGCCGTTAGAAATCTTGGTGAATGACATCCGCGATCAAGCGTGGGACAAGGCGTATGCAAGTCTCGCCAACAAGGCGCAGTTTACCGAGCCTGAATTTGTGCGCGACTTCAGGGAAATTACCCGGATCTTCTTACCTACGCGACCTTGGACAGCTTTGAAGTGCTGCCGCGCCATGCTTCTGCCAATGCATGCGGAGGTTGAGCTCAAATTGCATTGGTCTACCGTCGTTGGCGCATCCGTGACCACACGCGACCTGCAAGTGGTAAAAGACGGCGACCACTGGAAAGCGGATTGGCCCATCGTCAAAGAGCCTACGGTGCCGCCGCAGGTCATCCCGGTGAATTATCTGCGCTGGGATGTGATCTACCGCGGCGCGGGCGACGACTGGGGCGCGCAGGATGTGGAATCGCCCCACGTCCGGATTGTGGATATGCACCCTGTGCAACGAGCAGAGGGGGTGGTGATCCTGGGTGAGCTGCTGAACGAAGACGTCGTTCCAGCTTATGTTTCGGTCACTGCGACCTTGCTGTCAAAGAACCAGACCGCAATCGCGACCGAAGGCAGCTTTGACAAGATATCTCATCTTCTGCTGCCGAAGCAGGTGACTCCATTTCTCATCAATTTTCCCAACGTCCAGTTGTCCGATGTCGGCAGCATCCGCATGACTCCATTGTCCTCTCTGATTGCAGCCTCGGCAGATCCTGTGATCGAGATCGAGAACGAGCAGTTGCACCCGGCTCCGGACGCCTACTGTGACTGGCCAGCTGGCCAATCAAAGCGGACAGATCGTGAACGTCGCGCATGTCCTCACAGCCTTCTACGACAAGACCGGCCAAGTCGTCTGGGTTGCGGACCAGTACGTTGATCAAGCGCTCTTGCCGCAGATTCCCGTTCCGTTTCAAATCCACATCCCCGAGGATCTTGCAAAGAACATCAGTAGTCAGCGCACGGTCGTTGCGACCTACAGTTTTCGGAGGTTCCCAGTGAGCCTCAGACAGTTGTTCTTTATAAGCGGATTGGCCTTCGCGACCGTGCAGTGGGCTTTGGCGCAAGGCATGAGCATGACCTTACCGAAAGTTGTTGAAGCCGGCATTCCATTTTCGATCCAGAACGACGGAAGCGGCGAGGCAACACTTTACATCCTAGGTCCAGGCCAGGTATTGAAGCGCGAGGTGCAACTGGGAAAGACGACGTTCTTTGCCGCCGGCTCACTGACAAATGCCGGGCACTACCTGGCCGTTCTTACCTCATCGTCCTCGACGACGAATGGGACATTCGATGTTGCTCCGGGAAGATAAGCCTGCGGATCTGAGTTTTCTCGCGAAGCCTTCCCGTCTGCCAGTTCGACCTGAAGGGGGGCATCACCGGCGCCGTGTATGTGTTCGACGCCTACGCAATCTGATTCTCGCGCCGGCGCCAATCACCTTCGAGCTTTCGAGTCCTGGCGGCAATCATGCAGAAGCATGTAGTGGAGACCCATGATGGCGCTGCCTGGACTGAAATGGACTCCACGGCACTTCAAGGCACCGATAACTTTGTGGCGCGAATCGGCGATGTGTCGAGCACGCGCGTAGTAGGGCAGGTCCCGGGCGATCCGTGCGGATTGAAGATGAGTGCCCAGCAGGCAGGCCAGCATCTTCAGTTAGTCACCGAACCCGTCCGCGACTGCAAAGGCAACGCCGTACCGGACGGGACGATTGTCACTTTCACGGAGAGTTATCACGGCACTCTGTCGACCGTCGATGTCCCTCTCAAGCGCGGAATTGCAGAGGTGCAAATGCCCATCCACGAGGGCGCCACGATCTCCGTTGCGAGCGGAGTTGTGCTGGGGAATCAGATTGGCTGGAGAAGGTGATCATGTTGAAGGCTCTCATCATTCTCTGCGTGGTCTTCAGCACAGCCTCTGGCCTGGAAGCAGCACAGGCCACGGTGCGAGTGGAACCAGCGAATTTGCAGGGCCCGAGGCCGCTACAAGAGCAAACCGGAACAGCGGCGATCCGCGACTATCTGCAATCATGGCAGAGTCTCAGTGCCGCGCTTGAACAGAATCGTGCGGATCTTCTCGATTCCGACTTTGTTGGAACCGCCAAGGAGAAGCTTACGGACACGATCCAGAACCAAACTGCCTTAGGGATTCGCACGCGGTATATGGATCGTGCGCACGACCTTCAAATCATTTTCTACTCACCGGAGGGTCTTTCCATCGAGCTTTTAGACAAGGTCGAATATGATGTGCAGGTCCTTGCACAAGAACAAGGTGACATCCACGCAGCGAATGAGTGCGCGCTACATCGTCGTACTTACCCCCGGCGAGGTTCGATGGAGAGTGCGAGTGTTCCAGGCAGTGCCCGAATGATGCCCTCGTCGAAATCGGAAGTAGCGGGACCGGCCGCATCGGATAGCCGCGCACGTATGAGATTTCCAGGATTGCAACAGAAGTCAGAATTCAGGAGCGGACTATGATCTCAGTGGTCGTACCAATCTATAACGAAGAGGAACTGATTGCGCGATTCCATGAGGCCGTGGCAAGCGCCATGGGCAGTGCCCGTTCACAATGGGAAGTGGTCTATGTCAACGATGGTTCCACCGATTCTTCTCTCCAATTGCTCACAGCATTGCAGCACCTTGATCCCCATGTAGTGGTGGTGGAACTGTCCCGAAACTGGGGTCACATGGGCGCCATGTCTGCAGGCCTCAAGACCGCGCACGGTGATGCAGTGATCCTGATGGACGGCGATTTTCAGGATCCTCCGGAAGTTCTTCCGGAACTGATCGAAGCGTGGCGGGACGGCGCTGAGGTTGTCGTCGCGGTAAGAAGGAGTCGACAGGAGCGACGCAAGATCCTGGCCAAGCTCTTTCCGCTTTTCTATCGTGTGATGGGAACTCTCTCCGACTACCCGATTCCACTCAATGCTGGAATATTCAGTCTCATGAGCCGCAAGGCGGTCGATTCGGTCAACGGCATGGAAGAGAAGAACAGGTATCTACCCGGGCTGCGAGCATGGGTCGGCTATCGAAGCAAAGTTGTCTTCTATGATCGGCAGGATCGGTTGGCAGGCGACGGTAAGCTCTCGTTCCTGAGCCGTATCAAGTACGCGATGGATGCGATCACGAGCTTCAGCTACAAACCATTGCGCCTGAGTTTCGCGCTGTTTATTTTTGCAAGCTGCATGGCCACGATCCTGGGGCTCTGCATGCTCCTCTCGAAGAGCTCGGTGGGAGCTGCGGGGTTTGGAGTCGCAGCGACAGTATTCTTCGTGGGCGGTCTTCTGCTGCTGTGCCTGGGCGTGCTGGGAGAGTATCTTGGGCGCGTGTACGATGAAGTGCGCAGCAGGCCACTCTCCATTATCAGTACAGTCCACCGCTCCCCGGCCATGATGGTGCCTCAATTCGGCCGGATGGCAATGCAAACTGAAGCTCCTCAGGACCAGGAAGCAATTGACGCCGCGTAAACAATGAGGACAGCTCCGGCGGGCGCCGGGCATGTTTGTTGCGCGCTCCAGTGGGCAAATGCGAGGTCCCGAAGAGCAACGGCGCTAAATGAAGATGGCCTCGTCCATGCCTCCGATGAACAAGCTGAACCAGTTCTCCGGACCAACAGGTTGTCTACTCAGGGGGACTTCCCCTCTAGTGGTGGCAGAGAGTGTTCCGTCACGCCAGAGGCACAGGAGGGAATACCATCTTCAATGGCAGTGCCCTCTTCGTGGTCGTTCCATGTTTCGACCATTACGAATGGGATAGGATCATCCGCAGAGAAATACTTGTGCCACAAATTGGAAGTATCGGCGAAGGTCTGGCCACACCTCGCGGATATATGCCGGTTGAGTCCCCAGGAGGCTTTACTGTCGTCGAAGCTGGACCATACCCCTCCAACAATAATCTTGTCAGAATGTTGTGAATGCATCGTCTGATAGAAATCACTCAGATATTGCTCACCCCAGTTGCTGCCATCGGGCGTCCATCCCTTTCCTCCAGGGTTGATCCATGCGTAGTAGCCATCGAATGCGTCTGGATAAGGACCGGGAAGATTCTCATAGATGAGCCACGGTGGAGTGCTCCATTTGTTCACCAGGCTTCGCACTTTGTTCCAGTCGGTGTGCTGCCCTTTGGGAAAAATGAAGATGACGGGACGTCCTTCGTAAGTGAGATACGCCTGATGCCCCGAAGCTTTCGACGAAAGATAGGTATCATGGAACATCGTAAGGTCCGCAAGAGCTTCATCGGTGGCTCCATCCTCCTCGTTGGTCTCGTCATACATCATTGCGACCTGAAACTTCTCCCGGGCCGCCGTCGCCTGCATCAAGGCATAGCCCCGATCGATGAACGGCTCGCGGTCTCCATACCAGTCCACCACGAATGCGGAAATCCCCATGGCTTTCGCCCGGCGGATCTGACTCTTGATCACCGCGGGATCGTGAGAGGAATAACCCACGGAGATGTGCTTGGGGTGTCCAAACCATGCCTCGTACAACGCGATCACTTCAGGTGCGTTTCCAGTCGCCCGATGCTTCAGCGGCAACGCGTGAGTCGGCCCCGGATTCGAGCAACCGTGAGGCAGGATGAAAAGGAGAAGAAATAAAGTGCTGGTGCGACTAATCATGGGCTTGTCTATTAGAGTCCATAAGAACCCTCGGGGTTGTCACCAATTCGGCATAAAGTCCAATCAAACGATAACTGTGAGCAGCCGGATTGCGAATTGTCGCATCGTACAGTCTGCCGTGCCAGTTCCAGCTGTTCCTTCAGCCGGCCGCCGATCCAATCCTGCACTATGAACCAGGCATCTGAGAGTGTGGTGGAAGGTTTGACACAGAGAACGAAGACTCTACATTCGCGCATTGTCTCAGGAAGCTTCATCTTGCTCTCGGGTTCGAGCCTGACCACTGCCATCAACCTCACCTACAACATTATTGTGGCGCAATTCATCGGCCCTAGAGGCTTCGGACAAGCTACTGTTGTTTACACCATCCTTACCCTGATATCCGCGGTCACGCTCTCCTTTCAAATTGTTTCTGCCAAAGTAGTGGCACGACAGAAATCGCCGGAGGAAGGCGCTGGAGCCTATCGAAAGGTCCATCGAAGCGCATGGGCCGTCGGAATTCTCATTGCACTCCTATTGTTGATATTTCAGAGATCGATCGCGGATTATCTGAATCTTCCCAGCCCAATTCTCGTCGCCCTCCTGGCCTCAGGCGCGGCCTTTTATGTTCCCCTGGGAAGCCGGCGGGGATACACCCAGGGCACCTACGGATTTCGTCGGCTCGCCACCAATGTTGTGGTGGAGGGCGCGGTTCGCCTCGGCGGATCGTTCCTTCTGATCTCGTTAGGCCTGGGCGTCGAGGGCGTGATTGCGGCCAATGCTGCTGCTGTCGCGGTGGCTTATCTTGCGATTGCACCCAAACTCGTGGGCAAGGTTCCGAGTGCGCTTCGCTTTTCGTATTTGTTTCGCGAAACATCCCAGGCGATGATTTTCTTCTCCGGCCAGGTCCTTATCAATAATTGCGATATTGTTCTCGTAAAACACTTTTTCGCCTCACAAGAGGCGGGCCTCTATGCCGCCGTGGCGATGGTTGGTCGAGTGATATTTTCCTTCTCCTCGGCAGTCGTGAACAGCATGTTTCCGTTAGTGGCGGGCACTCGCGATGAAGAGAGAAAGGATCTCAGGGTTATCGCAACCTCTCTGCTATTGGTATTGAGTACGGGGTCGGCCTTGGCTCTCGGTTTGAGCATCGCACCCGCCCGGCTCTGGACGACGCTCTTCGGCTCCGGATTCGAAATCGCCGGGAAATATAGCCTTCCGTATCTTCTCGCGCTGTATGCCATTACGACAGTCGTCTACTCACTCAGTGTGGTCATCATTTCTTTCGAAATGTCGTACAAGATTGCCAATACAAGCTGGGTGCAACTGGCCTTCAGCGGTGTGGTGATCGCGGGCATTGTGCGGTTCCATTCGTCGCTAAGAGAAGTGATTCTCGTGCAACTGATCCTGATGTTAATTCTGCTTGCTTGTGTGGCACTTCCGTTCCTCCTTGACTTGCTCAACAATTCAAGGCGCGTGCGAGAGGTGGGAGTGTCTCGTCCCGTCAGGTTGATCCGGCGCGTGTCGGAAGATGACGGTCATCGCAGAGTTTTTGAAGGCTGACTTCCACGCTCCCGCATTCAAGGAGTATCAGGAGAGTTTTCGCGAACTGGTAAGCAAGCCTGATCTTGACAATGTGGAAGAGAATGCAAAGCGGCGAGCGCTCCTTTACATTCGGCATCTTGCACTGTGGAAGGAACTCCCCGCGGAAACGGAATGGTATGAGGTGGAAATCAAGCAAGCGGACGTCAGCCAGATCAGGGTATTTCCCAGGGCGCAGTGGAGAAAGCTCGCGCGCGGCAATTTTTCGGTCACCAAAGTCGCCGAACTGATACGCACGCGTCAACACCTGGTGGACACCTCATTCTTATCGAAGATCTCTGACATTGGCGATCAACTTCTTCTGGAGGATCCCGGGCTTTGTGCTGTAATTCTCATCGGCCTTAACGACAGCGAACCGATGACCGTTCTGGATGGCAATCATCGCCTGGCAGCAGCCATGGTCGCATCGCCAAACAGGTTGGAGAAACTATGCTTTTTGTGTGGACTGTCCCCTCGCATGAGCCAATGCTGTTGGTACAACACAAACCTTTCCACATTGTTCCGGTATACGAGAAATATGTTCGTACTCGCAAAGCGGAATCCGGAAAATGAGCTGGCGCGGCTTTTGTAGTCCGCGGAGAGCCGAGATGCTCCGGAAGATGACCGCGCAGGGAAGAGCCACGGTTTGTTCATTGCAATTGATGGTGAGTCCTTTTGGACAGAACATGGCCATGAGCTTCAGGCAAGATGTAGATATGACACTTCGAATGTGCGAAGTCGTAGTGAAGCAGGTTCCGGAAACATTGAATGAGAAGGGCGGACGCCTTTTCTTCAACGAATTGGAGGGTTGCATCAATGTTGAGCGACCATCCATCGTCTTCGATTGCTCCAAGGTGATCCAGATGGACAAAGCTGCAATCCACTTGCTTCTGTGTTGCCTTGAGGAAGCCATCAAGCGCAATGGCGATGTCAAGCTGGCCGCAATCCCCGCAGGAGCGCGGACGCATGCTGGAAATCACCGGGGCGGATCGTCTCTTTGAGATGTTTGACACCAATGCGGAGGCGGTAAGCAGCTTTCGTCAACTTCCGTCTCGTTCGGCCCTGAGCGCATTTGCGCCTGGTAGTTCGCTTCGAACCGCTGAAAATTCAGCGTAGCCGCTCTGGAATGGTCACTCTGTCTTGCGCAGCATGACAAGGATCGGGACGAATCTATGAGAACTTCACGTTGCTGGATAAGAAGAGAGATGGCTTGCTGCCTTGTGCTGTTGCTGGCGGTGCCGTTTGCAGAAGCGGCCCCCGCACCGCCTCAACAGGCGACTAGTGGTCAGCAGCTTGCCGAGCGCCCCCTCTGCGCAAAGTCATGCCGCAAGACTCGGATAGCCAGGCCCGGAAACCAGACGCAGATACAAGCCAATCGGAAGTAGCTTACCCTGACAATCCAGAGCCTGCGCCTGCGCAGTCAGCCAATCAGAGTGGACAGTCCAATGCGCCGCAACCAGGTTCGGAGCAATCTCAACAAGACGGCTGCCCCGAAGCCTGTCGGCACAGCCGCAGCTCCGTATGAAAAGATCACGGGCGTTACGGCCTCCAGGCCCGCCGGAGCGGTGATTGCGCCTGCAAAACAGCGGCGAGTTCGTTCCATCCTGATCAGGGTTGGTGTCGTCGTGGGCGCGGCCGTCGCCGTCGGAACCGTTGTGGCTCTCTCCCACGGAAGCCCCAGCCGGCCACAATGACAAATAGCCCTCACAGCTCCAAAGGAAATGTAGACAGTCGTGATGCGCTCACTCCGACAGAAAGGTCACACTCGCTTTGTAAGTTTTTCAGGCATTGACGGCGCCGGGAAGAGTACTCAGATCGAAGCTCTTCGCATGCGGATGGAGGAAGATGGTCTGCGTGTAGTGTTGATCAGGTTCTGGGATGACATTGCACAACTGACACAACTCCGGAAATCCGCTGGACACACGATGTTCAAGGGCGACAAAGGAGTCGGAACCCCCTCCGCGCCCATCAAACGGCGAGACAAGAATGTCAAGTCATCTCTGATGACCTGTGTGCGGTTATTCACTTATTGCATCGATGCCGTCTCGATCCGTGTTGCGGTGAAAAGAGCATTGCGCTCGAAGGCCGATCTGGTTATCTTTGACCGCTACATCTACGACGAACTCGCGAATCTGCCTTTGGGCAATCCAGCTGTTCGAGCGTATGTGTGGCTGATCATGAAACTTGTTCCTCAGCCTGACATCAGCTATTTTCTCGATGCCGATCCAGCCAAGGCCCGCGCCAGAAAACCCGAGTACCCACTCGAGTTTCTGTATGCCAACCGTCTCTCCTACCTGGCTCTCAGCGACATGATCGGCGGGTTTACCATCATCGGCTCCATGCCAATACCGGCAGTCGAGCGCTCTGTCCTGGGCTACGCTCGCAGAGAGCTTTCATTCAGGACTCCGCAACAAATGGAAGACGACGGCTTGGCGTCGAGCGATGACAGAAGGGAACCAGTTAAGCTGGACCAGCTGTGAACTGGTCCAGCTACTTTTCGAGATGCGATTCAGCCCGCAGACGCAGAGCGTATCCAGGCCGGTCGTGGCCGCGAAAAGTCATCGCGCTGTTGCACTCTACCAATACGTGAGCTTTAAATTGTCCAGGTAGGTGCTGTTCGCCGACATCTTGTAGTCTCCGTCCATCTGGTAGTTCAGTGTGATGCCCCACCAACTTGTCGGAACCGTGAACGGGGCATAGGTCCGGTCGATATTGGAGGTGACTCCATTCAGCGTGATCGATTGATACAGGAGCGTGTTGTTAGACTGCCGCTGCACTTGGAGCGTGACATGGTTCCAGCCGTTGTTGATCAGGTTACAGGGAATGCCGGCTGAAGCCCATTTTGCGTTGACGTTGTCCCATATATCCCATACCTTGCCACCCAGATTGTTGCATTGGTTGCCCCATATCATCCCCACGCCGTTCATGTACATGCTGATGTCAAACTCCAGTACCTGGGTGACAGAGGCATTGGTCACGAAAAAGTCGGCATCGTAAGTGAAGTAGTGCAGGGTGGGAAGGAGCGTGTGGCCAGTATCGGGAAGGTTCTGTGTCGAGTACTGGCCGATGAGCGGATTCGACCAGAGAACATCGGCGTAGGGTGCGGTGCCACTGATATTGAACCTGGTTGCATTTCCGCTCAACGACGGGGAGGTTTGGTGCTGCCACATTGACCAGGAGACTCCCGAACATGAGGACGTGCAGATGTCATACGCTCGGAGGAAATTCACCCCAGCTTTTCCAACCGCCACTTGCCTGGAGGCCGGAGAGCACATTTCCGCTATTCTGGACAGTGACGGTGACGGGAGTATAGGTGGCTCCACCACAGTAGTCCCAAGCTTCTACGACAGTCTTCTGAGTTCCCGCACCTAGCGACAATTGCGTGTTTAGATTCGCTCCGTTTGCAACATACGCAAGGCTATTGTTCACGTAGACACCCATGGAAGCTACGCCTTTTGCACACGTGCTCGTGGCTGTCGCGACGTAATTGGCTGGTGTGCTTACCGTGCTGTTGTTTGCCGGAGATGTCACGAAGACGCCGGACTGGCCGCTTACGGTGATCGTCATCGATACGAAGGTCGCCCCGCCGCAGTAATCCCATTCTTCGACAACGGTATTGTGCGTACCCGCAGCTACTGACAGAGTCGTGTTCAGGGTGGTTCCATTTGCGACATAAAGCAATTTGCTGTCGACATAGACGCCCATGGAAGCTACGCCCTTCGAACAGGTATTCGTCGTGGCGGTGGCTGCGTAGTTAACGGCCGAGCTGAATGTCCCGCCATTTGATGGACTCTGGACGACTACGGTTGCGTAGGCGGGTGCGGTGAGGGAAAAGAGGAGCAAAAGGACGGAATAGGGTGTTTTCAAAAGTTCACCTTGGCGGGCAATTGGGTCCCGCAAACGCTGAAGATTGCCGCAAGGCTCCGAGCGCCGCGCCGTGGCAGCTATGGAGCAGAGTGTGGTCGATGATCTAAACGGGCTGGTCCGAGCGCCACAAGACGTAGGGCGTCTGATGAGAACTCGGCAACCTCTTCAAATTGTGTAACTTCGGCGACTAGAGTTTGCAGTGTTCTCTATTGCATTCAGCCGAATTGCGGTTCAAGCGAGGACTGCTGGAGAATTTGATTGACGCGGCAAAAGAAGAAAACCCCGCTTCATGACTCCACGCCACACTCGTACTTTAACTGCCCAGGCAACGGACCAAAGGATTTCTGAATCAAATTTAGACTTCGTCAATCATACACTTCCCAGAGGGTCACAGGTATTTCTTTCAAAGTAAATAAACCTGCTGATGTCTGGCCGCCCCAGCGTTGTTTGTGTGTGACATGCGCGCACCGAGGAGGAGCCCTCGCCGTCCTTTATATAGGTTTCCCAGTTCCGACGGCATCCAGTGAATCCGTGTGGGCCTGGGAAATGGCTCTGGCTTAAAGACCCAGGCTTTGTGCGCGTCCCGCGGCGCCGACAAAGCCGCGTCATGTCGATTCGCGATGGGTACAACCCGTTCGAATTCGCATGGAAGAGCGGTACTCATTTCAGGAGGGCGCACGCAGTGAATCCCGTGTGCGCCATTCCAAAGTCTGCGTCTTCTGCCCTTCTATCTACGCGTCATGGCCGCATCTCAAACATTCTGTCTACCAATAGGTCAGGCTGAAGTTATCCACGTAGGTGGTATAGGCAGCCTGCTGGGCATTTCCGTCCATCTGGTAATTGACTGTGAGGCCCCACCAACCGACAGGCACAGTGAAGGGAGGATACGTCTTGTTGAGGGTGGCGGTGCTGCCGTTCAGGGTGATCGACTGATACAGGAGCGCATTGTTCGTTTCCCGCTGCACTTGAACGGTGACATGATTCCAGGCGTTGTTGATCAGGTTACAAGGGACGCCGGTTGAGACCCATGTTGCGTTTAGGTTGTCCCAGATATCCCAGACCTTTCCGCCTAGATTGTTGCATTGAGTGCCCCAGATCATTCCCACGCCATTCATGTACATGCTGACGTCGAATTCGAGTACTTGCGTGACCGAGGCGTTAGTCACGTAGAAGTAGGAATCATAAGTGAAGTTATGCAGGGAGGGAAGGAGTGTGTGCGAAGTGTCGGGAAGGCCCTGCGTCGAGTACTGGCCGATGAGCGGAAGAGAGAACAGCACATCGCCCCAGGGCGCGGTGCCGTATGGGCCCCCGAGAGTAAACTTCGTCGCATTCCCGCTAAGTGAAGGTGAAGATATATTCAGCGTATGTGAGAACTGATAGCCATTGCACGGGGAAGGGGAGCAATCCACATAGTTAGGCGGCCCCTGGCCCCAACTGTTCCATCCCGTGCTGGTCTGGAGTTTGGAGAGTTTTGTCCCACTTTGCTGAACCGTGACGTTGATGGGCGTGTATGAGGCTCCGCCGCAGTAGTCCCACTCTTCTACGACTGTATTCTGAGAGCCCGATCCCAGGTTCACCTGAGTGTTCAGCTTCGCTCCATTCTGGACGACAACCAGTTGGTTGTTCACAGGGTCACGTGGACCACGGTAAAACCTCGCTCCTTGATTCGATACGGGAAACCAACGTCGTGTCCCGGGAGGCGGGGGGGATCACTCAGCATATCGGCGCCTATCAGGTCAGCCTGAAGGGCCGGGATATCACTTTCCTTGACACTCCGGGACATGCTGCGTTTACCGCCATGCGGGCGCGCGGCGCCCAGGTGACGGACATCGTTGTTCTGGTCGTTGCCGCAGATGACGGGGTCATGCCGCAGACGCGTGAAGCGGTCAGCCACGCGAAGGCAGCCGGCGTCCCCATTATCGTTGCCATCAACAAAATCGACAAGCCCGATGCCAAGCCGGACCGGGTCAAGCAAGAACTCGCGGAGTTCGAACTCACTCCTGAAGAGTGGGGGGGGCAAACCATCTTCTGCGAGGTTTCGGCCAAGAAAAAAATCGGCCTTGAGCATTTACTCGAAATGATCCTCATTCAGGCCGACGTGCTTGAACTGAAGGCGAACCCCGAAAAAATGGCGCGTGGCGCGGTCATCGAGGCCAAGCTTGACCGCGGCCGCGGACCGGTGGCCACGGTGCTGGTTCAGTCCGGCACGCTCAAGGTAGGAGACTTTTTCGTAACCGGCGCACAGTTCGGAAAAGTGCGTGCGCTTATCAACGATAAAGGCGAACGGATCGAGAGTGCCGGCCCCTCCCGGCCTGCCGAAGTCATCGGTTTTTCCAGCGTTCCTCTGGCAGGCGATCGTTTCGCGGTCATCGAAGAAGAGCGCAAGGCCCGTCAGATAGCGGAGCTCCGGCAGACCAAGCAGAGAAGCACCGAGATGGGCTCGCTTAAGAAAGTGACCCTGGAGGACCTGCACAGCCAGATCCAGGAGGGCATGGTCAAGGAACTCAATATCGTGATCAAGGCGGACGTGTCCGGGTCGGCGGGCGCCATCGTGGATTCGCTCGAGAAATTGTCCACTACCGCCGTCAAGCTCAAGGTCATCCACAGCTCCGTCGGTGCCATTACCGAGACCGACGTCATGCTCGCGGCGGCATCGAATGCCATCATCATCGGATTCAGCGTCCGTGCCGAGCCGAAAGCAACCGAGCTGGCCCAGCGCGAGGGTGTGGACATCCGGTTGTACAATATCATCTATAACGCGATCGACGACATCAAGGCGGCTATGGAAGGCCTGCTCGAGCCGACGCTCAAAGAGCGCATTCTCGGCCGGGCGGAAGTCCGCCAGACGTTCCATGTGTCCAAGATTGGCACCATTGCCGGTTCTTATGTGATCGACGGCGTTATGACGAGACAAAACGACGGTGTCCGAGTGCT
Organism: Nitrospirota bacterium; assembly: GCA_963769335.1. GTDB lineage: Bacteria > Nitrospirota > UBA9217 > UBA9217 > UBA9217 > JAJYKN01. The sequence continues at coordinate 14,235 of CAVYLT010000070.1, forward strand.
TCGCGACAATGTCCTGGTTTATACGGGCAAACTCCATTCGCTCAAGCGGTTCAAAGATGACGTACGCGAAGTGCAAACAGGATACGAATGCGGCATCGGCGTCGAGAACTTCAACGATCTTAAAGTGGGTGATATCATCGAGGCTTATGTGATCGATAAAGTTGCGGCTAAACTATAGCAGCAGCGGGAAAGCTTCACTCGATGCGAAGTTGTTTGCACCCGTATACTGTTGCTTGTTCTACAGTTCAGATGGGATCATGTTTATCGGAGTTTGTACGATAGAAATTTACGTTCCTGAAAGCGGTTCCCTTAAAACCAAGAGACACTCTATTCGCAGCTTGAAGGACCGGATCCGGAACAAGTTCAACGTCTCCGTAGCGGAAATTGACGATAATGATCTCTGGCAAAAGGCTTCCCTGGCAGTAGCTGCGGTAAGCAATGATAAAACCCACCTCAACCAGACAATGGACCATGTTCTGAACATGGTGCGCGGTGTGCCTGAAATAGATCTTCTGGATTTTCAAATCGAGATATTTTAGAGGCGGTAGACGGGAACACAGTAGCCAGGAGACAAGGAAAGACGTTGACAACCTCGTCCACTACCTACCGTCTTCCGTCTGCTGATTCATCCTATGTCCAAACCTACATTTAAACGATCAGAACGCATCGGCGATCAAATGAAAAGGGAGATTGCCGATATCCTGATGCGCAAGATCAAAGATCCCCGGATCGGCTTCGTCACCGTGACCGACGTAGATGTCGCACAGGACCTGAAAAACGCAAAAGTCTTTGTGAGTGTTTACGGCGGAGATAAAGAGGAGTCTCTCAAGGGGTTAAAGAGCGCTACGCCTTTTATCAGATCGGAACTCGGGAAGCGCATTCGCCTGCGGTCTGTCCCGGAGATTCTCTTCAGGTACGATGTCACCGTTGAGCAGGGTGCCCATATCATGGAGCTTTTGCACAGCATTGAGGAAGAAAAAGAAAACAAGGGACCATCCGATGAGTGATCCCGCGCACATAGCAGAAACCCTAAAAAAGTGCAAGACTATCCTGATATCCGCGCACAAAAGTCCCGACGGTGACGCCCTCGGGTCTCAGCTTGCGCTCATGCTTGCCCTTGAAAAACTGAACAAGACCGTTATTGCGCACAATCTGGATCCGGTGCCGGAGATTTACCGATTTCTACCCCATGCCGGTCGGATAAAATCCGGACTCCCCGTCCAAGGCCGGTATGATGCTTATGTCGTCGTGGATGCAGACCCGCCCCGTTCCGGTCTTTTTAACAAGACCTACCCGGCCGACACTCTGGTCAACATCGATCATCACATTACGAACCCCCGTGAATGGCCGCTGACTTGGCTCGATCCCGATGCGTCGGCATGCGGCGAAATGATTTACAGACTAATTCAAGAGCTCGGCGTGGTCATCGATCGTGATATGGCGCTCTGTCTTTACACAGCCATTTTTACCGATACCGGATCGTTCCGCTATTCAAATACCAAGCCCGAGAGCATGAAAATCGCCGCGGCAATGCTCGAGGCAGGGGCCGATCCGTGGCTCGTCACGGAAAACGTATATGAATCTTTTGCCTATAAGCGATTAAAGCTTCTGGGTACGGTCCTTGCCGGAATGGAAAGAAACGAGGACGGCCGGGTTGCATGGGTCACGGTGACGGACGAAATGTTCCGTGAGACCGGGACCACCGCGGAGGACACCGACAGCTTTATCAACTTTGTCCGGTCTGTCAAAGGCGTGGAGGTCGCGATTCTTTTCCGGCAGACAGGGGAATCCCAGTACAAACTGAGCCTGCGTTCCAAGGGCCGAATCGACCTTTCAGGCCTCGCACAATCTTTTGGCGGAGGAGGACACCCGAACGCGGCCGGAGGCACCGTCGACGGTCCGCTCGAAGAAGTGAAGCGCAAAGTAATCAGCGGTGTTGAGAACGCGGTGATGGATCAACTTGGCAGCGGAGGTGCTGGTCCCGATGGACGGTGTTCTTAATATCCTTAAACCATCCGGTTTGACATCGCACGACGTTGTGCAAAAAGTCAGGGCGATATTGAAGGAAAAGCGGATCGGTCACACGGGGACACTCGATCCTCTCGCCACCGGTGTTCTTGTATTGTGTGTCGGGAGAGCAACGAGGATCGCACAATATCTTGAGGCAGGAAAAAAAGAATATCAGGCAGTCATGCGTCTGGGCGTGACGACAGATACCCTCGATGCGGAAGGACGAGTTCTGGAAACGCGGCGATATTCGTCGCCGGAGCGAGAAACGATTCTCGACGCAGCAAAAAAGTTTACCGGTTCGATCATGCAGCAACCTCCCGCGTACTCGGCCATAAAAGTTGCAGGAGTGCCCTCATACAAGCTGGCACGCCAGGGGAAAGCTGAACCGCTTAAAGAACGGCCCGTCACGGTCCATGAAATAAAATTAACAGCCTATGATGACCCCATGGTGAGCCTTACGGTAAGCTGTTCTAAGGGTGTGTACGTGCGATCTCTGTGCGCCGACATCGGCGAAACCCTCGGCATGGGCGCGCATCTTACGGGTCTTGTCAGGACGCGTTCGGGACAATTTCGTATCGATCGCTCGATAAAACTTGAAGAACTTTCGGATCTGGCAACTTCCGGCACGGCGGATAAAGCTCTGGTATCTATCGCCGATGCGCTTGCCGATTTCCCGATGATAGAGATCGATGATGCTGAATCGGCCAGAGTAATGCACGGAAACCAGGTTTCCTGTCCCGAGTCATTCATCACCAGTGCTAGCGTTCTGGTAAGATTACACGAGCCCAATGGCAGACTTTTGGCACTTGCGCGGGTCGCTGCGGGTGTTTTGAAACCGGAGCTTGTTTTTTCTTAGGTTAATAAATAAAATGCTTTACAACCTGCTGTAAATATGATATTTTATCTCGCTTTAGAAACGTCTTAAGAAAGGAGGGTGCGGTTATGGATAAAGAACAGAAAACGAGCGTGATCAGTACCTATCGCAGACACGCAACGGACACGGGTTCTCCGGAAGTACAGATTGCGCTTTTAAGCGGGCGTATCAGTCACTTGACGGAACACCTGCAGGCACACAAGCATGACCACCATTCGCGGAGAGGTCTCCTGAAAATGGTCGGCCAGCGGCGTCGCCATCTGGACTATTTGAAGAAAAACGATCTGGACCGTTACCGTCAGGTCATAGACCAGCTCGGTATACGCAAATAACATTCAGCGATCAATGGAAAAGTGAGGTTTCATGGTAACAACTGTAGAAACAGAAATTGGCGGCAAACGACTGATCCTGGAAACAGGACTAATGGCCAAACAGGCGGGCGGTGCTGTCGTTGCCAGATACGGAGATACCGTTGTCCTGGCGACAGCGGTCGCTTCGAAGGTCGAACGGGAAAACGTTGATTTTCTCCCTTTGACCGTGGACTATCAGGAAAAGGCTTATGCTGCCGGAAGGATCCCCGGCGGGTTTTTCAAACGCGAGGGGAGGCAGACCGAAAAAGAGATCCTGACGTCACGGCTCATCGACCGGCCGATCAGGCCGTTGTTCCCCGATGGATATTATTACGACACGCAGATCATCGCCTCAGTGCTCTCAATCGGCGATGAGAGTTCCATGGACCTCATGGGGATGATTACTTCCTCCTCCGCACTCGCGATATCCGATATCCCGTTCAAGGGACCTATCGGTGCCGTGCGGATCGGATTCATCGATGAGAAGTTCGTCATTAACCCAGGGCATAAGGAACTCGAGACCACTCATCTCAACCTGGTCGTGGCCGGAACTGCCGACGCCATAATGATGGTCGAGGGCGGTGCAAACGAGTTGAACGAGGATCAGATGCTTGAGGCCCTCGAAACCGCCCACCGGGAGATCAAGAAGATCGTTGCGCTTCAGAACGAGCTGGTTGCCAAGGTCGGCAAGCCGAAGCGGATCGTTAAGGCCGTTGAAATCGATCAGGAACTCGCGAAGCAGGTGGCTGCTCTGGCCATGGATCGATTGCTGACCGCCATCGTTATCCCGAACAAGATGGAACGTCAGAAAACGCTCGATGTTCTGCTCGACGAGATCAAGCAAAAGCTGAAAAAGGAAGATGACCTCATGAGGAGCCGCCAGATCGCGGCTTGCTTCAATGACCTGGAAAAGAACGAGGTACGTAAAATTATCCTCGAAAAAAATATTCGCGCTGACGGGCGAAGACCAGATCAGATCCGTCCGATCAGCTCCGTAGTCGGTTTGCTGCCGCGGACGCACGGTTCAGCGCTCTTCACGCGGGGAGAGACGCAGGCGCTGGTGGTGACCACCCTCGGAACATCGGAAGACGAACAGAGGATCGATTCACTCGAAGGTGAATATTTTAAAACCTTCATGCTGCACTACAACTTCCCGCCTTTCAGTGTCGGTGAAACCAAGCCGCTGCGGGGACCGGGCAGACGTGAAGTAGGGCACGGGGCGCTTGCCGAGCGCGCACTCAAGGCGATGGTCCCAACGAAGCTGGAGTTCCCCTACACAATACGGATCGTGTCGGATATCCTTGAATCCAACGGTTCATCGTCCATGGCCACGGTCTGCGGAGGAACGCTGGCGCTGATGGATGCGGGTGTTCCGATCAAGGCGCCGGTAGCCGGCATTGCCATGGGGCTGATCAAAGAAGGCGATAAAGTGATCGTCTTGTCCGATATCCTGGGGCTTGAAGACCATCTCGGTGATATGGACTTCAAAGTAACGGGCACGAGCAAGGGGATCACCGCACTCCAAATGGACATGAAAATAGAGGGCATCACGATCGGCGTTATGCGCACGGCGCTTCAGCAGGCCAAGGATGGTCGGCTGCACATCCTCGGCAAGATGCTCGAGACCCTTGCAACTCCGCGGAAGGAGCTGAACCCGTTCGCGCCGAGGATCATCACCATGAAGATCAACCCGGACAAGATCAAGGACGTGATCGGGAGCGGTGGCAAGGTGATACGCAGCATCGTGGAACAAACCGGGGCCAAGATCGATATCGAAGACAGCGGTATCATCAATATTGCGTCTTCGGATGAAGCTGCGGCCAATAAGGCTAAGGAGATCATCCGGGGCATCGTTCAGGATGCGGAAGTGGGCAAACTGTATATGGGCAAGGTCAGGAAGATCATGGACTTTGGCGCTTTTGTGGAGATATTCCCCGGCACCGACGGTCTGCTCCATATCTCCCAGATCTCAGACCAGCGTATCGAGAAGGTTACCGACGCTCTCAAGGAAGGGGACGAAGTCCTCGTGAAAGTGCTTGAGATCGACAGGCAAGGCAAGATCCGTTTGTCGCGTAAAGAGGCAATGCGGGAGAAAACCAAGAACGAATAGTATCAATGAAAAAAACATGCACAGTGCGACGAAGAGGAAATAGGGAAGGCAGCGAGATGACCTATTTCCTTTTTTGTTTTTTTATCGGGAGGAAGCGTGCCCAAATATGATTTAGCAGTTGCAGGGGCCGGACTCGGCGGGCTTGCCGCTGCAGCGCTGGTGAGTAGCAGCGGGAAAAAGGTCATTGTGCTCGAGTCGGGAGCCACGCTTGATGCGGCATTAGGTGTACGGGATTTCGACGGGTTTCGTTTTTTTCAGGGACCCTCGCTTTCCTACGGATTCGAAGAAGGGGGGGGCTTCCGGGAGATTTTTGCGAAACTCAGCCCGATACCCGGGGAACAGAAGCCTGCCCGCCATTTTCAAATTGCACTACCTGACCGCAGGATAACCGTTTCGGCGGATCAAGAGGAGACCCATGACGAGCTGAGGCGTGAATTCCCGCTGGAAATTGAAACAATTGATAAATTTTACCGCGACCTTAAGAAAGAATCGGTGCGTATTATGAAAAGTAGGATTGCCTCCTACTTTTCAAAACACAGATCAGCAGCCGGTTTTATCGGCAAGTATCATTTCAGCAGAGAGTTCACGGTCTTTCTCGATATACAATCACGCTTTTTCTTTCGAAAACCACTTTCTCAATTATCACTTTCAAAACTCATAACCATCTTCGAAACAATGCCCATCCAGTTTCACGGCGGGACCAGAGCACTAGCCGATCGCTTGCTGGCCGCGCTCCGCAAGAACGGAGGGGATGCGACGTTCGGCGATGGGCTTGCAGAATTAGTGTACAAAAACGGCAGGCCGGCAGGGGTCAAATCAGGCCAGCACTTGATTGAAGCAAACATCATTCTTCTTAATACGCCGCGACAGCCACCGCCGACGTTTTACCTCGGCATTCTTGATGATGTCGTTCCCGTGGGTATGGCGCCGGATGTTTTATACCTCCCTGATTATGCCAAGCCGGCTGAATTTCTTAATATATCAATGAGTGCTGAAAATGATATCTCGTCGGCCCCGCTGAGTGCACGGGCACTTACGGTATCGTTGGGATCATCAGGCAGCAGCGCGCAACACGATCAGGATGCCCTCATCGGGCCGCTCGCGGAGATCGTCCCGTACTTAAACGATAATGTTTTTTTTATCGAACCCTCACCGGTTGTCTCTCCGTCCTTAATACTGCCTGGCGATGTTACCCGCAGGCCAATACTGTCTTCCCACAAACAGCCGATTTTATTCAAGACATCAAAGCGAAACCTCTTTGTCCTCGATGATGCACAATACACGCCGCTGGAACTTATGACAGCTGTGCATAAATTCGTTGCAACGGTATCGTAGCGCGGCTGGATCCCCTTGCAGTCAACGAGGCATTCCCTCGTTCCTCAATTTCAGCACCCCGCCGTTAACCCGCTTATTGCAGGACTATTCGCCTCTCGTCCAACGAAAGGTCTTTGAACTGGTGTTGGACAAATAGGGGCAATGCGTAATGTACCCAAGCACCTGCGCAGTCCTTGGGTAAAAAACTGAGCCCCGGTTTTTTACCGGGGCTGGAGGTTGAATAATAATGATATTGATTTGAGGGTGGAAAAACGAAAGGGAAGATATTTCTTTGCACCGTGCCGGGAAGGGAAACTCCGAGATGAGCCGTGCAAAGATCCAGCGGGTTACACTTTCGCCAAAACGGTTGCTTCCTCTTCCTGGAATTCAACCACGCCGTTCTTAAGCGTTACCGTCACCCGGTGAACTTCCTTGAACCTGCCCCTGAGGATATCTTCGGAAAGAGGATCAGCGACATATTTCTGTATTGCCCGGCGCATGGGTCTGGCACCGTAGGTAGGCTGGAAGTTCTCCCGAATGATCCATTCCTTTACTTCCTGGGTCACGGTCAGCTGGATGCTTCGGTCACTGATGATCTGGGCGTTCAGCTCTGCGACGAGCATATCGACGATCTTCACGAGATGGTCGTTCGTCAGAGGATGGAAGACGACCACTTCATCAATCCTGTTCAAGAACTCCGGATTGAAGGACCTCTTCAGCTCCGATATGACATTGTCTTTCATCTTTTCGTATTGCGTCTTGGAGCTGTCCTGCTGGAAGCCCAAGGTAGTGTCTTTGTCGATCATTCTGGCGCCGAGGTTCGACGTCATGATAATGACTGTATTCCGGAAGTCAACCTTCCTGCCGAAGCTGTCGGTCATATACCCGTCATCAAGCACTTGCAGCAACATATTGAAAATGTCCGGATGGGCCTTTTCTATTTCATCAAAAAGTACCACGGAATACGGCCTTCGCCGGATCTTTTCCGTCAACTGTCCGCCGTCGTCATACCCGACGTAGCCGGGAGGAGATCCGACGAGCCGTGAGGAGCTGAATTTTTCCATATACTCGGACATGTCCACGCGGATGAGCGCATCTTCGCTGTCAAAGAGGAACATCGCAAGCGACCGGGCGAGTTCGGTCTTGCCCACGCCGGTAGGACCGAGGAAGATAAACGATCCGATGGGCTGTTTACGCGTTTTGAGCCCTACGCGCGAACGACGGATCGCCCGCGACACGGCGTCTATGGCCACATCCTGGCCTACAATCCGTTTATGCAGTTCCTCCTCCATGCGCAGGAGGCGTGAAGCCTCTTGTTCTTCGAGCCGCGCAAGCGGAATGCCGGTAATGTGGGAAACAATCACGGCGACTTCTTCTTCACCGACCACAGGAACATTCTTTTCCTGGTTGTCCTTCCAGTCCTTGTGAATGCCGTCAAGGGTCTCGCGCAGCCGGTCCTCTTCCTCATGGATGGATTCTACGCGGACATAGTCCTTGATGCGGGAGAACAGATTTTTCTCCTGTTCAAGCTTCTTCAATTTTTTCTCGATGGATTTCATTTCGGCCGGGTAGGTATATCGATTGAGTTTTGCCTTGGCGCCCGCCTCGTCTATCACATCGATGGCTTTATCGGGAAGGAACCGGTCGGTGATATAACGGTCGGACAGCCGCGAGGCCGCAACGACCGCTTCATCGGTAATCTTGATCTTGTGGTGAGACTCATACTTCGGCCGGAGGCCCTTGATGATATTGATCGTCTCGTCAAGGCTCGGCGGCTGCACATAGATGGGCTGGAAGCGCCGCTTGAGCGCCCCGTCCTTTTCAATATGTTTTCTGAACTCATCGAGCGTGGTAGCGCCGATGCATTGAATTTCTCCCCGGGCCAATGCCGGCTTCAGCATACTCGACGCATCGATCGAACCCTCGGCCGCCCCTGCGCCTACGAGCGTATGCAGTTCGTCGATGAAGAGGATAATATTGTCCGCCTGGACGATCTCCTTCATCACGATCTTGAGCCGTTCTTCGAACTGGCCGCGATATTTCGTCCCTGCGATCAGCGATCCCAGATCAAGGGATACGACGCGCCGGTTCATGATATTTTCGGGGATGTCGCCGTTGATAATCCGTTGCGCGAGGCCTTCGACGATGGCGGTTTTTCCAATACCGGGCTCGCCGATGATAACAGGATTGTTCTTCGTCCTGCGCGAGAGAATCTGCAGGACGCGGTCGATCTCGTTTTCCCGACCGATCACGGGATCGAGCTTGCCGCCCTTTGCCAGCTGCGTAAGGTCCCTGCTGAATTCATCCAGGGCCGGCGTCGGGCTCTTTTTTGCGCTCACTTGGGTCGCCGCCCGCCGCAGATAGTTGATCACCAGCTGACGGGAGCCGAGAAGGTTTACGCCGAAGCTGCGAAGGATCTTGCCGCCGATCCCTTCTTCTTCCCGGATAAGGCCGAGGAGAAGGTGTTCGCTTCCGATATAGTTGTGTCCCAGGAGCCGGGCTTCCTCAACTGCGTATTCGAGAACTTTTTTTGCGCGGGGAGTGAAGGGGATATCGCCGAAGGTGAGGGTATTTCCGCTTGAGGGAAGGTTTCGCTCGACCTCCATACGGATCTGGTCTACATCAATACCCATTTTCCGCAGCACCGCGACGGGGATGCCGTCCTCTTCGCGAAGCGTTCCGAGGAGAATATGCTCCGTGCCTAGGTAATCGTTTTGAAGCCGCTCAGCCTCTTCACGGGCGTAAACGATGACCTTTCTTCCACGTTCAGTGAATTTTTCAAACATCATATCGTGGTAACCGCCTTCAAACATTCTCAGAAAACTCGTTTACCTTGTTGAATAAAATATACTCCAATCTGTACGATAAAGTCAAGAGTCCATTTGTTCGTCTGACGCAACGGAGTCCAGAAGACAAACTTTATGCCGAACTTGTCCAGATACTGTGGAAACATGACTAAACGACAACTGTTACAGCGGTTGCAGACGGAGAGAGGAGGGATTAGCCGCACTTTTTTGCATATGTACATTAACATATGGAGGACCTCTCTTTTCTGTTGACATAGGCGGGGTAACAGAGTAGTTTTTCTCCATGATCCGCAAGGCTTCTTTATCTGATGTCCGGGATATCCAATCGCTCATCAATCAGTACGCAGATACTGGCCAGATGCTGCCGCGTACGTTGAATGAAATATACGAACACCTTCGTGATTTTCATGTTTATGTCGAGAATGGCGTTCTCATCGGAGTGTGCGCACTCCATGTGAGTTGGGATGGGCTTGCGGAAATACGTTCGCTCGCCGTGCGGCAGGACCGCGCCAGGCGAGGCATCGGCCACAATCTCGTTCGACAGTGTCTGGCTGAAGCCGCGACGCTTCAGGTAGAACGGGTGTTTGTATTGACCTACCAGGAGGGTTTCTTCAGGAAACTCGGTTTTGTCGAAGTGGATAAAAAGGAGTTGCCTCATAAAATATGGACGGATTGCCTCAACTGCGTTAAATTCCCGAATTGTGATGAATCCTCGCTCATTATCAGCATTGCCTCCAGGTCATAACATCCTCTCGTGGCATTCGGCTTGCATTAAAACGTCGAAATGAATTCTCCTTTATGATCAGCAAGAATTGATAACAATAAAACAATATGTTGAGTCTTTACATCCATATACCGTTTTGTGTCGGAAAATGCCCATACTGTGGCTTTTATTCAACACGCTATTCAAAACAGAGCGCTGACGACTATGTAGCCGCATTACGCAAAGAAGCTTCAGGTTGTTATCGTGATTTCGAAAAACGTTCATTTCAATCGGTCTATTTCGGCGGCGGGACCCCGACGGTCCTTTCCAATGATCAGTTGTCGGGGATTGCAGACGTGATTAAGGAGCACTTTCAACTCGCTGACAGCGCCGAATTCACGGTCGAAGCCAACCCGAACTCTACAACAAGACAGAACCTTTCGCTCTTCCGGGAACTGGGCGTGAACCGGCTCAGTCTGGGTATCCAGTCCTTCTCCGATGCGGTCCTGTATAAACTCGGAAGACTGCATACGGCAAAACAGGCTGTTGATGCGTTTCAATCGGCGCGAAGCGAAGGTTTTTACAATATCGGCATAGACCTTATCTATGGCGTTCCGGGGCAGACCAGGGAACAGTGGGAAGAAACGATGGCCACGGCCATCGAGCTTGCACCTCAGCATGTATCCATTTACAGCCTTTCACTCGATGAAGGATCACAGCTCAAAGAGCAGGCAGATTCAGGGCAATTCTTCCTTCCGGACGATGAAGTTGCTGCAGAGAGGTATGAATACTCAGTTTCAACACTGCACGATTCCGGATATTTCCGGTACGAACTGTCAAATTTTTCATTACCCGGCTTTGAATGCAGGCACAATATGAACTATTGGGCGCAGGGAGAGTATCTTGGACTCGGACCGGGCGCCTCATCGTTTATTTCGGGGAGACGGTTTCATACCATATCAGATCACGAAGAATACGCCCGGCGTCTCGCGCACGGTCAGCCGGTAGTGGCGGGCAGCGAATCACTCACGATGCAACAGTCGGCACAGGAAAGGCTTCTTCTGGGTCTGCGGACCTCCCGGGGAGTGGACCTTCGCGGTTTTCTCCAGGAGTTCGGCCACAGCAGTTTCAACCGGCTTCAGGCAACACTGGAGCCTCTGAGCGATGTCGGATTGCTTGTAATTCGTGACGGACATGTGCGTCTGACTGACCAGGGTATTTTGCTTTGTAATGAGGCTTTGGCGAGGCTGTCCGTTTAATTTTTTGTTTACACCCTCCCCGCTCCATGCTATAGTAGTCCGTTCTTATTACGATTTTTGGAGGGTATCTCCAGCGTGCAGAAAAAGCGTGTCGCAGCTCTCGGGGTCCTCGTATTTTTCCTGCTCTCATTTTTTGCACTCCCCGGTGTGGCAGAAGAGATAAAGGTCACCCTGATCGAAGTGCAGGGCAATAAAAGGATAGAGACCGCAACCATCCTGGCAAAGATAAAAACACGGGAAGGCGAAGCATTTTCTCCTTCCCAGATCAAGGACGACATCAAGGCCTTGTACCAACTCGGCCACTTTGAAGATGTCCAGGTGAAGACCGAAGGTTTTGAAAACGGCCTGAAAGTCATCTTTGTCGTTAAAGAAAAGCCTCTTGTCAGAGAAATTACCTTTGAAGGGAACAATGAACTGACGACGGAAAAGCTGAAGGAAGGGTTCACTCTTCTTCCCCGGACCGCTTTTAATCTTCAGCTGATCAATGAAGCAGCCGAGAAGATACGGTTCAAATACCAAGATGCGGGTTATTACGATGCGGTTGTCGTTCCGGTCATCAATGAACTGAAAGGCGGAGACAGAAACGTAGTTTTTTATATAGAAGAAGGGCAAAAGGTTAAAGTAGCGGACATTATTTTCACCGGCAATAAGGCGCTATCCTCTAAGGAAATCAAGGACGCGCTCAAAACGCAGGAGTACTGGTTCTTTTCTTTTCTCGGCCGCAGCGGCGCCTTGAGGACCGAGGAACTCAGGGAAGACGTGGAAACCATCAAAAACCTGTATTACAACAAGGGCTATATTCAGGTTCAGGTTGACGAACCGGTGATTGAACCAAAACAATATACGTTTCGTGAATGTTATTTCTGGGGCCCCAAAAAGACCTTTACCCGGAAAAATGAACTCGTCATACGAACCAACATAAAAGAAGGCGATCAGTTCCGGGTCGGCTCCGTTACCTTCAAAGGCAACAAGATCATTTCCACGGAGGATCTGGAAAAGGAGACGAAACTCAAGGGGGGGGACATTTTCAGCCGCGATGTTCTCCGGCAGGATGTCAACAAGATAATCGACCACTATGACGGACTGGCGCGTCCGTTTGCGAATGTTGTCCCGCTCTTTGACATCGATCAGGCAAAGAAAACCGTGGCCATCACCGTCGATATTCAGGAAGGCGGCGAGGTGCGGATCGGCAGGATCGACATCTCGGGCAACAGCAAAACGAGAGATAAGGTGATCCGGCGCGAGATGCGGCTTGCAGAGGGGGACCTTTACAGCAAAAAGGCCTTGAAGAGAAGTTACGAGCGGCTCAACAACCTTAATTTCTTTGAAACCGCCGAGATCATTCCTCAACGCAGGCAGCTCGAACCGATCATGGACCTTGATGTGAAAGTTAAGGAGAAGCTCACCGGCACGCTCAGTGTTGGTGGCGGATACAGCTCGGTCGACAAACTGGTGGGCATGGCCGAGATAACGCAGGGCAACTTGGGGGGCCGGGGCCAGCTTCTCAAGCTCAAACTCCAGTGGGGCCAGGCCGGGACGACTAACCTCTACGTGCTGAGCTTCATGGAGCCATACCTTTTCGACAAGCCGATCTGGGGGAAAATAGATCTTTATAATCAGACCCAGCAGTATGACGGATATAATCTGACGACGAACGGCTTCGGCCTTTCAGCGGGAAAAAGCTTCGGCGAATATGTGTCGACCTCGCTCCGGTACAGCCTGGACAGTTCGCTCGTTTCCAATATAACGTTGACGGCGCCGTTCACCCTTCAGCAACAGCTCGGCAACTATGGCGATCGCATCACAACGAGCGCTCTCACCTGGAACCTGGCGAGAGATACCCGTGATTTCTACCTCGATCCGAAAAGGGGTTCAAAAAACAGCGTCTATGTCGAATATGCGGGAGGCCCGCTCGGCGGTGACCCGAATTTTGTCAAGACTGTCGGTGATTCAGCCTGGTACTTCCCTCTTTTCTGGGACACGGTATTTATGGCGCGCGGCCGGTACGGTTTTGTCGATTCCCTCATTGATAAACCTGTGCCCTTGGGAGAACGGTTCTATGTGGGCGGTCCGGCAACGGTCCGCGGGTTCCGGTTCGGGGCCGCCGGACCCATTGATTCTCAATTGAACGCGCTTGGCGGGACGAAGGAGATGCTTTATAATTTCGAATATAGTTTCCCGATCGTGCCTGCTGCCAGACTCAAGGGCGTGCTTTTCTATGATATAGGAAAAGCCTTTGACACGAATGAGACGGTAACATTTTCAGCGCTTCGGCAGTCTTTTGGATGGGGGTTCTGGTGGCTTTCTCCGATTGGACCGCTCAAGTTCGAATGGGGATATATCATCAAGCAGCGGCCGACTGACGAGACGAGCCAATTCGAGTTTTCCATCGGCGCCATGTTCTGATAGTGATGGTTATCAAGAACACTATTGAGGAATTGCGTTACTATACAATTTCGGGTTCTCTAAGGAGGGGTCTCATGAAAAGAATTATCTTGGCGGCAACAGCTCTGTTTCTTCTGGCATCGAGCGCCATGGCGGCGAGCAATAAAATTGCCTTCGTCGACACACAGTCGGTATTTGATAAAACGAAACTCGGGAAAAAATATCAGGGCGTCGTACGGGAGTACTATGAAAGCAGGAAAAAGATCCTCGACATGGATGCCGATGAGATTCAGAAACTCCAGGAAGACTATTCTAAGCAAAAACAGGCAAAATTGCTGAACGACAAAGCGCAAAAGGAAAAAGAAGAGGCAATCAGCCGCAAGATCAATGAATTCCAGAAAAAACGGGAAGAGTTCAGCGGCGAGATCAGCAAGAAAAACGAGGAGCTTGCAAATGAATTCAACCAGCAAATGGTTGTTGTTTTAAAGGAGATCGCCAAGAAGGAGAAAGTTTCCCTGGTGCTGAGCAAGACCATCAATATCCTTTCAAAGGCCGAGGTGCCTGCAGTCCTCTATGGAGATGAAGATCTCGATCTTACCGAAAAAGTGATTGCCGACATGGATAAGAAGGAAGACGTGAAGCCGTGAGAAGTTTGAACCCTTATTAACGGGACGGAACCGCGATGAAGTTGAAGGAACTGGCGAACATACTGGGCGTCGAGGCGTCCTGTCCTGAAGAAATCGAGATCCGCGGCGCTTCGGGAGTTCGCGATGCGGGCGAAGGGCAAATCACTTTCGTTGCCGAATCCCGGTATCTCCGAGACCTCGAAAGCTCACACGCTGCAGCGGCGATCGTTCCTCTCGACACGCCCGCGATGCCGCTTCCTCTGTTGCGCGTCAAGAATCCGCGCTTGGCCTTTGCACGGGTCCTTGAGCTTTTTTACATCAAGCCGTACCAAGCCACAGGCATCAGTGACAGGGCAATAATCGGGCGTGACGTCGTTCTGGGCACGGATCTTTCCATTCATCCCTGCGCCGTGATCGCCGATGGGGCGCGAATCGGTGATCGGGTCACCCTGTACCCAGGGGTGTATGTCGGAAGAGGTTCGGTCGTTGGTGACGATTCCGTCGTTTATCCCAACGTAAGCATAGGCGAAAAAGTGACGCTTGGGAAGCGAGTCATCGTCCATGCGGGCACGGAAATCGGAAGCGATGGGTTCGGGTTCGTGACCGACGGCGGCCGGCACCATAAGATTCCGCAGGTGGGCGGCGTGATCCTCGAAGACGATGTCGAAATCGGCGGCAACTGCTCGATCGACCGCGCAACGCTCGGAAATACAGTCATCAAAAAAGGCACCAAGCTTGACAACCAGGTGCATGTTGCCCACAACGTGACGATTGGGGAGCATTGCCTGCTTGCAGGGCAGTCCGGCATCGCCGGCAGCAGCAGCCTTGGCGATTATGTTGTCTTGGCCGGTCAGGCAGGCGTGTCCGACCATACGACTGTTGGCGACCGGGTAATGGCCGGCGGCAAAGCCGTCATTACGAAGGACGTTGCGGCCGGGCAGATCATTGCAGGGTTCTATGCCATGCCGATTAGAGAATGGCTTAAGGTCCAAGCGGTCTTGCCGAGGCTTCCGGAATTGAAAAAAACGATTGCGGGTCTTGAAAAACAGGTTCAGGAGCTCAAACAACGAATAGCCGATACGACAAAGGGGGAACAGGCATGATTGGAATTCAGGAAATAATGGATACCCTTCCTCACCGGTATCCGTTTTTGTTGATTGATAAAATTGAGGAACTGGAAATGGGGAAGCGGGTCGTGGGCATCAAAAACGTGACGATGAACGAGCCGTTTTTTCAGGGCCACTTTCCCGGACATCCGATCATGCCGGGAGTCCTGATCCTTGAAGCTATGGCGCAGACGGGGGGTATGCTGGCGCTCAAATCGGTTCCCCAGGACCAAGTGAAGAATAAAGTGCTCTATTTTATGAGCATCGATAAAGCAAAATTTCGCAAGCCTGTCATCCCCGGCGATCAACTGCGCTTCGAAATCGATGTGATCAAGCAACGCTCCAATATCATGAGTCTCAAGGCACAGGCGCTGGTCAACGGCGCAGTCGTTGCGGAAGCCGAATTGATGGCCATGATCGTGGACAAATAAGCATGCAGGAAATTTTGGAGAACAAGGTGAATATACATCCGACGGCCATCGTACATCCGAACGCCCGAATTGCAGATGGCGTTGAGATCGGCCCCTATTCCGTCATCGGCGAGCACGTGACCATAGGCCGGGACACGAAGATCTGCTCCCACGTGCTCATCGAGGGCTGGACGACGATCGGCGAACGAAACCACATTTTCCCGTTTTCGAGCATCGGCACGGCGCCGCAGGACGTGGGATACCGCAACGAGGAGACCTATCTGATCATCGGCGACGACAACGTGATCCGGGAAAGCACAACAGTCCACCGGGCGACGACCAAAGAAGAGCGAAAAACGGTCATTGGGAACAAGAACTTCCTCATGGCCTACTCACATGTAGGCCATGACAGCAAACTCGGCAACGATATCATCATGGCCAATTCCGTGGCGTTGGGTGGACACATCGTGATAGGCGACCACGCCATTATCGGCGGCATTGTGGGTGTTCATCAGTTCGCACGGATCGGCGCCTACGCGATCGTCGGGGGCCAGTCGGCAGTCACGCTCGATATCCCTCCCTATGTGACCGCCGCCGGAAACAGGGCGCAACTCTATGGGTTGAATCTCGTCGGCCTGAAACGAAGGGGTTTCTCGGATCTAACCATCGCCACGCTGAAAAAAGCGTATAAGATAATCTTCCGCTCCGGCATGACGCAGGATGAAGCGCTTCACAAAGTAGCGGAAGAACTGAATTCATCACCGGAAGCCATGCATCTCGTGGAGTTTATAAAAAGCTCGAAACGGGGCGTGACAAGGTAGAACGATACGATTGTATGGACAGGATCGGGTTAATTGCCGGCAACGGAACATTTCCCATCGCCTTTGCGCGCGCAGCAAAGGAGAAAGGACTGCAGGTCATTGCTGTGGCCCATGAAGGGGAAACACTACCGGAGCTTGCCCAGTGGGTGGACGGCATCTTCTGGATCAAGGTCGGGCAACTCGGCAAGCTCATCTCTATTTTCAAGGAGCAGGGCGTTCGCGATGTTTTGATGGCAGGCGGGATCAAGAAGACCCGCTTGTTCCAGGGCGGAATGCCGGACCTGCGCGGAGCGGCGCTTCTTGCCAAGATGCTCTATAAAAAAGACGATTCGATCCTTCGCGCTGTGGCGGCGGAACTGGAGTCGGAGGGCATTACGGTCCGCGAATCAACGCTCTATCTCGACAATCTGCTGACGCCCGCGGGCGTCCTGACCAGGAGGAAACCGTCCAAGGACGAGCAGAAAGACATTGAATTCGGATGGCACATGGCCAAGGAGATCGGCAAATTGGACATCGGCCAGACCGTGGTCGTGAAAGACCAGGCCATCCTCGCCGTAGAAGCGATAGAAGGCACCGACGAGGCAATCCGCCGCGGCGGCCGTCTGTGCGGCCAGGGCGCTGTCGTTGTAAAAATCTGCAAGCCCCAGCAGGACCTCCGGTTCGATCTGCCCGCAATCGGGATGCAGACCATTCAGACGATGGGGGAAGTAAAGGCATCCTGCCTGGCTATTGAAGCAGGAAAGACCATCATCTTTGATCAGAAAACCGTTTCCAGGGAGGCTGACCGGCAGGGGATCTCCATTATCGCTGTTGGCAGCCGGTGAGAAACTAAAATGGACAGGATAAAAGTTGGAGTCGTCGGCGTCGGGTATCTGGGCCGGTTTCATGCTGAAAAATACGCTGCACATCCGGAGGTCGAACTTGTCGGCGTTGTGGATTCAGATCACAACCGTTGCTCGGAGATCGCGAAAAAACTGAACACGCGCGCTTGTAAAGACCCCCACGAGCTGCTTGGACATGCCGACGCGGTGAGCATTGTTGTCCCTACCGTGCTCCATCACGGTGTAGCAAAGATGTTTCTCGAACAGGGGGTCCATGTTTTGCTCGAGAAACCGATGACCGTCACGCTCGATCAGGCAGATGACCTTATCGGGTCTGCGTCCCGGAAAGGGCTGGTGCTCCAGGTCGGTCATATCGAGCGGTTCAATCCCGCGGTTACTGCGATCAGGGACAGAATCGCTTCGCCTCAGTATATGACGGCGGAACGGGCCGCGCCATTTACGATTCGGTGCACGGACGTAAACGTAGTGCTGGATCTCATGATCCATGACCTCGATATCGTTGTTGACCTCGCAGGCTCGGAACCGCGGGAGCTCTGTGCCGCCGGTGTGTCGGTCATAACCCGGGAGGTCGACATTGCGACGGTTCGCATTGTTTTTAAAAGCGGCTGCGTTGCCGATATTGCGGCCAGCAGGGTATCTGACGAGAAAAAAAGACTGCTTCGCGTGTTTGACAGCGAGGGAGTGTACGTATCCGACTACCAGACCCAGAAGGCGACGGTTTTACGCAGGGGGAGCGGCACTCCTTCCCAACTGGTTGCCGAGGATATCTCAACGGTCCGCAGCGACACGCTGAACGAGGAAATTCACGCCTTCGTACATAGCGTTCAAACGGGAGCAAGGCCTTTGGTCTCGGGGATTGAAGGACGGCGGGCTCTCGCTCTTGCCGGCATGGTCACCGAAACGATCGCCAGAAAAATTACCGGCTTTGTCGCGATTCAGTAATGCAACGTTACGCTGTTCTTTTGTTCCATCAATGAAAATGTTAGGGAGCAATCCACACATGACAGTACCGATGGTTGACCTGAAAATCCAGTACGAAGCGATCAAGGACGAAATCAATAAAACGGTTCTTGATGTTTTGCAGAGCACCAATTTTATTCTCGGGCCTCATGGCAAAGCGCTCGAAGAAGAAGTGGCCCGCTATCACCACGTGAAGCATGCCATCGCTGTGGCTTCGGGAACGGACGCTCTGCACCTTGCCCTGCTTGCCGCGGGCATCAAGCACGGCGACGAGGTGATTACCACGCCGTTCACCTTTATCGCCACTGCTGAAGCAATTTCCTATGTCGGGGCCGTCCCGGTGTTTGTAGACATCCGTCCCGATACGTTTAACATGGATATTACAAAGATCGAGGCGGCAATTACCAGCAAAACGAAAGCGATCATCCCTGTCCATTTGTACGGCCATCCCGTGGAGATGGACGGACTCATGCAGATCGCCGCGCGCCACAAGCTGCGGGTCATTGAGGACTGCGCTCAATCCTTCGGGGCCGAGTATCAAGGAAAGAAGACCGGGGCGTTCGGCGACATCGGTTGTTTCAGTTTTTTCCCGAGCAAAAACCTCGGCTGTTACGGCGATGGCGGCATGGTAACAACTGATGACTCCCGGCTCGCGGAGCATCTGCTGAGCCTCCGGAACCATGGAAGCCGCGTCCGGTACTATCACGATGAGATCGGCTTCAACAGCAGGCTCGACGAGATCCAGGCCGCCATCCTCCGGATCAAGTTCAAATATATCGATGAATACAACACAAAGCGCAACGCCAATGCGGCGTTATACGCCAAATACCTTTCTGTTCCCGGCATCCAGTTGCCAACGGAACAGAAGGATACAAAACACGTCTTTCATCAGTATACGATAAGGGTTGGGAACCGGGACGCCGTAAAACAGAAATTAGACGCGGGAAAAGTAACGTCATCGATGATCTATTACCCGGTGCCTCTCCATCTGCAGACGGCCTATAAAGAACTCGGCATGAAATCGGGGAGCCTGCCCGTGGCGGAGCAGGCAGCGCAGGAAGTGCTGTCTCTCCCGATGTATCCTGAATTGAAGGAAGACCAGATCAGACAAGTCGCAGAAGCCCTCAAGAAGGCACTCTAAGCCGCGATCCAACGTCAGGAGCCGGGAACCAGAAGAGCGGTATGAAAAAAAAGGTCATGATCATGGCCGGTGAAGCGTCCGGCGATCTGCATGGCGCAAACCTGGCATGGGAGATACGGGAACAGGACCCGTCGATCGTCCTCTATGGCGTCGGCAGCGTCAGGATGCGGGAGGCCGGCGTGCAGATCCTGGCTGATGCTTCGGAAATTTCAGTGGTCGGGGTGACAGAAGTGCTGACCCATGTTGGCGCCATCCGCCGGGTTTATGTCACCCTGAAAAAATTTTTACAACGCGAACGCCCTGATCTGGTGATCCTCATCGACTTCCCGGATTTCAACATCCTGCTGGGAAAAGCCGCGAGGAACCTGGGAATCCCCGTCTTGTATTACATCAGCCCGCAGGTCTGGGCCTGGCGCAAAGGGAGAATCAAGACGATCGCCGGACTGGTCAAGGCCATCATTGTCGTTTTCCCATTCGAGGTCCCGCTTTACGAAAAAGCAGGGGTCGACGTCCGTTTCGTGGGACACCCGCTCGCGGATGTCGTGAAATCGGACCTGACGAAGGTGGAGGCCAGGAACGATCTGGGTCTTGCACCGGATCGAAGGACTGTAGCACTGCTGCCGGGGAGCAGGAAATCGGAGATTTCTCATCTCCTGCCGGACATGCTCAGTGCGGCACGAATACTCTCGTACCGGCTTCCAGAGCTGCAATTCATTCTTCCCATTGCTCCCACGCTGGACTCCGAATTTGTCCGGGCCTTCGTCGGTCAGGCCGGAGTCCCGCTGAGGATCGTCGCGGGAAGGGTATACGATGTTCTCAGAGCTTCAGACGCTGCAATGGTAGCTTCGGGCACGGCAACGCTCGAAACAGGCCTCATGGGGGTCCCTATGGTGATCATGTATCGGGTATCCCCGCTGTCGTATTTCATCGGCAAACGAATCATCGATGTGGACCATATCGGTCTTGTCAATATTGTCGCCGGCAAGCGCATCGTGCCCGAACTGGTACAGCATGAGGTAACGCCGGAAAAAATTGCAGATGCCGTGACACGCATGCTGGAAGACAGGGACTATTATAATCGCATCTGCGTTGACCTCGCTGAAGTGAAAACCCGGTTAGGCGAAGCGGGTGCATCCAGGCGGGCGGCCCTGGTGGTCAGGGAACTGCTGGCACGGGATTGAAGAATAAATCATGGAAATTTATAAAAGGCTGTTAACCTATCTCAGGCCGTACAAATCCCGTCTCGGCTGGTCCGTCGTTTTTATGTTGCTTACGAGCGCGATGATATCGGCGCAGGCTTATCTCGTAAAACCGGTCCTGGATAAAGTGATCCTGGCTAAAAACATGAAGCTCGGCCTCCTCTTGCCGCCTGCGCTCGTCCTGGTTACGATCCTGAAAGGTACCGCGGCCTATGCACGGGACTATATGATGGGCTGGGTCGGGCAGAAAATCGTGAATGACATCCGCGATGAATTGTACAGCCACGTCGAGTCCCTGTCCTTCTCCTATTTCACCAGGACCTCGACAGGGACCATCATTTCCCACATCGTCAACGATGTAAACCTGGTCCAGGGTGCACTCACCAAGGCGCCGTCGAATCTGGTGCAGGGTGTCCTGACCATGGTTGCGCTTATTGCATACATCTTCTACCTCAACTGGAGTCTCGCCGCATTCATGGTCATCGTCCTGCCCTTTGCCGGGATCGCTTTATCAAAATTCAGCAAACGGTTCCGCTGGGCAAGTACCACCACGCAGGAACAGATGGGGGCGCTCACCACGCACCTCCACGAAACCGTCAGCGGCATTCGCATCGTGAAGGCCTTCGGCATGGAGGCCTACGAAAGCAAACGCTTCGCGGAAAAGAACAGGGACCTCTTCGACTCGCTCATGCGTTCCATCAAGACGCTCGCTCTCTCCCATCCGGTCATGGAAGTGATCTCCATTTTCGGGACATCCCTCGTCATCCTTTTCGGCCTCTACTACATTGCCAACGGAACGATGTCTGTGGGGGATTTCTTCTCCTTCATCGCCTCCCTGGTGCTTTTCTACCGGCCGCTCCGGGAACTGAACGGCACAAACAATACGGTACAGGACGGCATGGCCGCTGCCAAGCGTATATTTGCTGTGCTGGATACGGAACCGGAGATCAAGGACCGCGCGGGCGCGGTTACGGTACTTCGTGATTTCAAAACCATCGAGTTCAGGAACCTTTCGTTCAAGTATGAAGATGAACTGGTCCTGAAGGACATCAATCTGTCAGTCAAGGCAGGAGAGACCATTGCGATCGTGGGAAAGAGCGGCGGAGGGAAAACTACGCTCGTGAACCTCATTCCCCGGTTCTATGACGTGACCGGCGGGTCCATTTGCATCGACGACCATGACCTGCGGGACCTCTCGATCGAATCGCTCCGATCACTGACGGCGATTGTCACCCAGCAGACGATCCTGTTTAATGATACGGTGAAGGACAATATCGCTTACGGCAACACTGTGCGGCCTTTCGACGACGTGGTCCGTGCAGCCCGATCAGCCTATGCTGACGGCTTCATCCAAGCCCTGCCGCTTGGTTACGATACCATCATCGGGGAATCGGGCGTCAAACTTTCGGGGGGGCAGCGCCAGCGTATCGCAATCGCCCGGGCGCTGCTTAAAGACGCGCCGATACTGATCCTGGATGAGGCAACGTCATCGCTCGATAATCAATCGGAGCGGGAAGTGCAGAAGGCCCTTGATACCCTCATGGAGGGCAGGACCAGCTTTGTGATTGCACACCGCCTCTCGACCATCATGAACGCCGACCGTATCATCGTGCTCAAAGACGGACGAATTGTCGAACAGGGCAGGCACGAGGAACTCTTGTCCCGGGGAGGGGAGTACAAGAGTCTCTATGAGCAGCAATTTCGTGAAGAAACGTCTGCGAGGGCTCTGTAATGTCCAGAGCCGGGCTCTTGTCGTTTATCGGCTGGATCATTCTTTCAGTTTGGAGTCGGACGATACCGGTGCTCTTTGTGAACAGGGAAGTCCCTGAGCGATTAACTTCGCAGGGAAAGAACTTTATTTATGCATTCTGGCACGGGCGGCAGTTTCTCCTGTTTCACAGTCATCGCAATTTGGGGGTCATCATCCCTGCCAGTGAAAGCCGTGACGGCGAGATACAGGCGGGGATCCTCAGGCGTTTCGGGTTCGACGTGGTCAGAGGGTCGAGCAAACGGAAGGGGGACCGCGCCCTCCTCGGGATGGTCGACGGTCTGAGAAAGGGCAAGAACGTCGCGGTAGCCGTTGACGGACCGCGCGGCCCGATCTATGAGGCGAAGCACGGCATTACGTATCTGGCCGGGAAACTGGACAAGCCGGTCGTGCCCGTGATTGCAAGCGCCAGACGCTACTGGATCCTCGAAAAGATATGGGACAAGTACCTGCTTCCCGTGCCTTTTACGACCGGTGTCGTGATCTACGGGGAGCCGATAACGGTTTCGGGTATCTCCGAGGACCATCTTGAGGCAAAACGGAAAGAATTGGAAACGGCGCTGAACAGACTCATGGCCCGGGCAGACGATTACTTCAAAACGCAATCATGAGGTAAATGCATGTATATCATCTACAACATATTTTTGGCTATAGCCACCGTCCTTCTGTCGCCCTGGATCCTCTTTAAGCTGCTGACCGTGCCCAAGTACCGGGGCGGCCTGACCCAGAAACTCGGCCGCCTGCGTAAAAGCGTTATGAGGGTGATCAAAGGCACGCGGCCGATCTGGGTGCACGCCGTGTCCGTCGGGGAAGTGATGGCCGCGCACCCGCTCATACGCGAACTGAAGAAAAAATATCCACAGAGAAAACTCATCCTTTCCACCGTTACGGTCACCGGCCATTACACGGCGAGGCGGAGGGTACCGGAAGCGGATGCGGTTTTTTATTTTCCCTTCGACTACCCCTGTATCGTACGAAAAGTTATCAGCGGCATCAATCCCGAAATCGTATTAATCGCTGAAACGGAACTCTGGCCGAATTTCTTCCGGGAATTGAAGCGGGCCGGGATCCCTTCTGCCGTGATCAATGGAAGGATTTCACCCCATTCCTACCAAAACTATATGAAGTTCAGGAAATTATTCAATTCCGTGTTCGACAATATAACCCTGTTCTGCATGCAATCCGATGAGGACGCGCGCAGGATCAAGGACATCGGCGCCGCACCGGAAAAGGTATCGGTGACGGGCAATCTGAAGTTCGACCAGAAAATACCGGCCGCGCAGCCCAATCCGATCAAGGTTCCCGCAGGCAGAAAAGTCATTACCGCAGGAAGCACGCACCGGGGAGAAGAAGCGGTACTGCTCGATGTTTTTTCACGGCTGCGCGAGAAATATCCGACGCTTCTGCTTATTATAGCGCCGCGTCACCCGGAACGGTTCGACGAAGTGGAAGGACTCATCAACAGCGCGGGATATGAGTGCCAGAGGCGCACTCGTTTGAACGGGCCGGTCAAGGATGTCCTGCTCCTCGATACGATCGGAGAACTAAGAACCTTTTATGCCATCGGTGATATCGCTTTTGTCGGCGGAAGCCTCGTCAAGGTTGGCGGACATAACCTCCTCGAACCCGCTGCAATGAAAAAGCCCGTTATTTTCAGCCGGTATATGTTCAACTTCAAGGAAATCTCCGAGGCGCTCATCTCATCAGGCGGCGGCATGATGGTCAAGGACAAGGGGGAACTGTACGCGCAGCTCGATTCCCTTTTGTCCGACCAGGAGCGGGCCCGTCATCTCGGCGAGTGCGCCTTCAGGGTGATCGAGGCCAATTCCGGCGCTGCGAAAAAGACCATAGACACTATCGGCAGGTTGATCGTTGCTCGTTAAATCCTACGTCGAAGATCTGATGTATGGCAGAAGACAGTCTCGTCTGTTCGGCGCTGTTCTCACGGCCCTCTCCCTGCTCTACGGCACCGCAGTGTGCATGCGTGCGGTGTTCTATCGGCTCCACCTGCTCAGGGCCAACAAACTCCCTTGTACGGTCATCTCCATAGGCAATATAACGCTTGGCGGCACGGGGAAGACGCCGACCGTCATTTCCGTGGCGAGAACCCTGTCCCGCAACCGGAAGCAGCCGATGGTGATCAGCCGCGGGTATGGCAGAAAAAGTGAATCTGAGATTCTGGTTGTTTCGGACGGACGGTCAGTGGTCGCCGATGTACGGATCAGCGGCGATGAACCGGTCCTGATTGCCTCCCGGCTTCCCACGGTCCCTGTTATCGTAGGAAGCAACCGGTATCGGGCAGCGGTGCGGGGCCTGCAGCAATTCGATTCCGGGGTCGTGATCCTCGATGATGGCTTCCAGCATCGCCGGCTCAGGAGAACGCTCGATATCGTCCTCGTGGACGCAGCAGACCCCTTCGGCAACGGCAGATTGCTTCCGGCGGGCATTTTGCGCGAACCGCTTGCGGCCCTCAAACGTGCCCACGCAATCATGATCACCCGGAGCGACCGGGCCGTCAACCGGGATGAGCTTATAGCGAAAATCAAGCGTATCACGTCCGCGCCGATCTTCACATCCTGCCATCAACCGGTAGACGCGGTGGAATGCTCCACCGGCGACGTGAAGCCACTTTCCGCTCTGCGCGGCGCTAAGGCCCTTGTTTTTTCCGGCATTGCCCGGCCGGTGTCATTTACTTCATTGCTCACTTCGCTCGGCGTTGACATTGCTGCTCAAGAGGCCTATCCCGATCATTTTGAATACAGAAAATCGGACCTGGCACATATCTACGAAAAAGCCGCTGACGCCAGGGCAAACATGATTCTCACCACGGAAAAGGACATGGTGAGGCTCAGAAGTTTCAAACCAGACGGTATCTGGGCGCTTCGTATCGAGTTGGAAGTGAACGAGCTCGAAGAATGGGAGCAATTTCTTGCGAGGATAGTATGAACAAGGCAGTATTTCTTGACCGGGACGGCACGGTAAACGAAGAAGTGGGGTATTTGCGCAATCTTGAAGATCTTCGTTTGATCGCCGGGGCAGGTCCCGCGATCAAACGGTTAAACGATGCGGGGCTTCTGGTCGTTCTCGTGACAAACCAGTCGGGGATCGCCCGGGGGTATTTCTCGGAATCGCTGCTTCACGAAATTCACGGCCGACTTGAACAGATGCTGCGAGACGAAGGGGCCCGTCTCGACGCCATTTATTACTGTCCCCACCATCCATCGGCCGGCAATTCGCATTATACCAGGGAATGCGACTGCCGAAAGCCGGGGACCGGCCTTATCGACAGGGCGAGCCTTGATCTCGATATCGATGTCAGGCAATCCTACGTTATTGGTGACAAATGGAGCGACGTGGAACTCGGTCAGAGGGCAGGAGCGCACTCCATTCTGGTCAGGACCGGCTATGGGGCAGAAGCGGAAGGAAATGTGCGCCCGTCGCGTCTCAAGGACCCCGATTTTATCGCTCATACATTAAAGGAAGCCGCTGATTGGATCATAGGACAGATTGCAAAGGACAATCAATGAAACAGGCGGCGAAGAACATACTCGTCATGCGATACCGGTTTATCGGTGATACAGTGCTGACCATTCCGTTTCTGCGAAACCTGCGCCGTGCAGAACCGGACGCATACATTGCATGGATGGTTGCGCCCGGTTCGGCGGATGTGGTTAAGGGGATCCCCTATATCGACGAGATGATTTACTGGGACCCGGTGACCATTCATGCCGACAGCAGGGGGGCACACCGGACCCTTTCTTCGAAAATCGCCTTCATCAGGGACCTCCGCCGCCGCCGTTTCGACAAGGTCTATGTGCTCAAACGCTCTTTCTCCAGCGCCGTTATCGCATGGCTGGGCGGCGTACCGGAGCGAATTGGATTCGATACAGAAGGCCGGGGAGTATTGCTGACGACGAAAGTCCCGTACCGGCATGATCAACATGAGGTGGAAAATTTCCTCGACGTTCTAAAGGCCGACCGAGTAAAAGTAGAAGACGACTTTCTCGAGATCTGGACGAGTCCCGGGGAAGAGGAAAATGCCTC
>CAVYLT010000071.1:0-38941 GCA_963769335.1 Nitrospirota bacterium
CGGCCGGACGGATCCATTTCGCAAAAGCGTCGCGCACTTCGTCTGCCGTTGTTTGGAGAAACTTCCCCTCCGGACAGACTCGTCGAGCGGCAGATCGTCGAGTGACCTCGACAGCAGTGTTCCTGCAATGCCGTCCATGCTCTCTTCTCCAGCGGGACCTGCCTCACGAGGAGCGTCTTGGCGCGCTGCAGTACCTCCGGGGAGACCGGTGTCGTCTGCATCTCGCGCAGGTTGCGTTCTACCGGGCCCGGGCCTTGGATGTGTTTTGCGGGTCGCAGGCATAGACCACGCCGAAGAGCGCCCTGTTCTTTCTCGCCTCGATAAACGATTCGACCGAGTAAACAATGCCGGCCTTTTCGCGGAGGTCACGGTACAGCCGGGTGGCGTAGAACGCGCCGGAGAGCACGTGGTTGCCGAGCTGAAGTTTGTAGTAATCCGGATGCAGACGCGTCAAGCCCACGGTTTCGGCAAGCGTCACCTGGTCCTGGACCCTGCTCGCGTCCGGGATCACGGACACCGAAGGTTTGTTAGGCGGCACGGGCGGAAGGTCCGTGAGGGGTTTCTTGCCTTCTGCCTTCCATGAGCCAAAGTATTTTTCGACGGCTGCCCGCGCCCGCCCCGGCGTTACCTGGCCGATGATGACGATAGTCGTCATGTCGGGACGGAATGCCTCGCATAATAGGCCTTCACGTCGGCGAGCGAGAGCCCTGCCACGGTCTCCGGCGTCGCGTCGCGGAGTATGGGATCCCGCCTGGGATACAGCGCCTCACGCAACGCCCGCTTCGAGAGATAGCTGGGACTCTGGAACTGCCCCCGGAGGGAACTTGCTGTTTCCTGCCGTACGACTGCGAACGCAGATTCAGGCAGCGCGGGGTGGAGCAGGTTGTCGGCGAGAAGCTCCATGCCGCGTTCGAAGCGGTCCGACAGGACCCGAAGCGAAAAGGACGTGCCTGCCGTAATATCCGCAGCAATGTCGTCCTGGGCCTTCTGAAAACCTAGCCGGTCAAAGGAGAACGTCCCGTACGAGAACAGGCCCCCCCAGTACATCCGAACGCCTTCTTTGCCGTCGGGTTCTTCAAGGTCGTCGTTGTTCTTAACCTGTCCGACAACGCTTACCGTAGGGCTGACGCTCTCCTGCTGAATGATCAGACGTATCCCGTTCGGGAGCACGGTAACAACAGGTTTTACCTTTGAGACGGGAAGAACCGGCACGGCCTCCGCTTTTTTGGCCCAGGCCGGCAGCTCAACCGGTTTTGTTTCGGTCGGCCTGAAAGACTCCTTGCCTCCGAAGCCCTTCGACGCTACAGGCTTACCCGAGGGCCGCGGCGTGAGCACGGCCGTGATTGCCGTATGGTTGGCGAGGTACTGCCTGGCAACGCGGTTCACCTCTTCCACAGTCACCTTCCTGATCGCATTGATATCGTCGTCAGGGGAATTCCTGCCTTCTACCGCCACGGACTCGGACCAGGCCTCGGCCAGACCGGAGACTGAATTCTTCTGGAATTCTGCCTCGGCAATTTCATGCCGTTTCGCGGCCTCGACCACATCAGCCGGAACACCGTTTTTTACATAACCGGCGATGATATTCTTTAGCACGCCGACGAGCGCCCCTCCATCGCCTCCCTGGGGAAAAGCGGCAAGCGCATAACCGTATGCTGCTTTGGCAGCGCGTCTCCGTCAAAAGTCGTAAACAGCGCCTTCCCTTCGGGGACCAGCGCATAGAGATTGCCCCTTTTACTGTCGAGCGCGTCGGCCAGGATTGTTCCGGCGGCGAAATCCGGGCTGTCATACCCCGGCAAACGGTAGGCCACGGCCGCCAAGCCATAGGGGAGGTCCGTCTCTAAGGAGATGGAAGCCGCCTTGAGCGGTTGAAGAGTGATTGACGGCCTGGCAGGCAACGGGCGCTTCGGGATCGGCTCAAAGAGTTCCTTCACCTTTGCCAGTGTTTTTTGCGGGTCAACATCGCCTACGATAATAAGAATAGCATTGTTCGGGGCGTACCAGGTTTCATGAAACTGTTTCAGCATGCCGCCCGTCGTTTTTTGGAACGAGGGACGAGTGCCGAGCGCGTCATGAGCATAGGGTGTCCCCGCGAACATTGCCGCCAGAAGCTGCATGGAAAAAAGGTAATCCGGGCTCGATACATCCTGCGCCACCTCCTGTTCAATGGCTCCCCGTTCCTGCTCCCACAGATCCTGCGAGTCGAAAACATCACGCATGCGCGTTGCTTCCACGTTTCAAGGCCACGTCGAATCGTCCTGCCTCGGCACAGTAAAAAAGTTATCTCGTCACCGTCTGCTGCATATATCTGATTAAAATCCCCGCCCGTCGAGATGTTTGACAGTTGGGCCGCGGAAAGCCCCGGGCTCCCGCGAAACATCATATGCTCCTGAGCGTGCGCCATGCCCGGAAACCCTTCCGGTGCTTCGTTGGAGCCGACGAGATAGTTCACCTCCGTGGTCACCACCGGCGCTAGTTGGTTTTCCACGATAATGATGCGCAGGCCGTTTTCCAGCGTCGCGCGCAGCACGGCTCCGTTAGCGGCATAGGATGTTGAAACAACGGCTAGCAGAAATAATCTCACTGAGCAAAAAGAGGAGGGGTGACTTGCAAGTCTTCATCATGATCTCCTGTGGAAAGACAAGGTATTTATGACTGAGTAACGCGTCTGTTAAATTGTAGCGCAGATGAACTGAATGTCAACAACGGGGACGGAGTGGCTAAGGGCAAATAAAAAGTGTGCCGCGATTCCATGTCTGTATCACTTCGGGAGGAGAGTAATTTGAGCGGCCTCGATGACAGGCTTCCCCTTCTTCGTGGTAATCACCCTGCCCTTCACGAGCACGTGCTCACCCCTGGGCTGTACAGGGGAAAGAGAATTCGGTATCCGTCCGGTTACGTAGATACATCCCGTTTCATCTTCCAACACCCAGTCGCTTCGGGTGATGAACGGCGAAACACATTTGCCTGTCCAACCACGGAACACGCCTTCCAGCACGATCTCCTTTTCGGTGAAAAGAGTTGGATTTTCCTGGATCGCCTTGACTGTTACACCACTGCCTGAACGTGCAGGCTGCGGCGCTGGAGCAGGGTCGTTGCTTTGTTCCACGGGTTGCTTCGCACCCATTGCGAACAGCGGCGTGGCCGGCATGATGACGAGCATCATCACAGCAGTTGCCTGGATGATGCTCATGGCAATGCCTTGAGCGTTGCCAATGTTGCCAATAAGGTCACTTATGTTCGCTCCGGCCCCCTCCTTCAAAAGGAGAGGGCCGGAAGGCGGTGATGTGATCATATTGTTCTTCAAAGCCCGATTACCTCATGTTCCCAGTTCTCACTTCCCCAACCCGAATAGCAGTCGAGACCCTTTTTTATAACGAAGGATATACTCGCTGCTCTTGTCGACCGACGGCGGATTGCTCCCCAGGGGGAACGAAGAAGTTAATGCTTTCGTGATCGAAAAAGGAACCCACCAGTCGGAGTAGTTATTCAGATCTGCCACGCTCGTAAGGGCCTGTCCCTGCCAGGGACTCGAAAGATCCAAAGTTATCGGGGAAGGATATGACAAGTTCACTCCGATGCCTGCGAGATTCGCTTCATGCCAGTTACTGTCTCCAAAATTTACCGGATCATACATGTAGAGGCGCGCAAGTGCTCTCGTACAGGTGGGCCCGCTGGCATAATCGTTGACTAAGAAGTAATAATCTCCTGCCAGCACCTGGTCGTTGGCAAGATAATATTCCTCCGACTTGCCGGAAACGCTGGAATCTTGCGAGAAGAATCCATTGGGGCTTGTCTGTCCCATATAGGGGGCATGCAGGCTGCCGTGACCGGTCGTACTAAAATCGACGTCAGGCTCCCACACATAGAGGTCTAGATCGGCATCGCAATCCTGACCACTAAAATAATTGGTCCAGGTAATCTTGATGCCGAAGTTGCCCGGTTTGTAGACAGCTGTACCTCCGCCGGAGCCGGCCAGAAGGTAATTGATATACGATCCCCACGTGCCGCTTGCCGATGTTCGTGATGTGAGATTGCACTTGAGTTGACTATACTGAGCAAGCTCCGCTGAATTGGTTTCATTCGCCTGCGGTATGTAGATCGCCAGACCATGGGAGTTCGCCACGGTGCTCGTTGTGGTTTTACTGTCGATCACAACACTGCCCATCAAGGTCATGATATCCCCGCTCAGCGTTTTTGCCGTTCCCGATGTCCCGGAGGAAAGATTTGTGTTCAGGCTCTTGCAAAATTCATAGAGATCATGGTTCGCGGTATATTCATAATTCTGGGTATTATTCTGCGCGTATTGTATTGCTGCCGTTGCCGTAGTCTCGTTCGTCAGCGCCTTGGCGAGTGCGACGACCTTAGCGTCCAGCGCGTCGATCTGCGACATGTCGATAGCCGATTTTGTGGTGCCTTCCCGCGTGTCGGGGACATAGAAAGCGTTATATTTGTCCACGATCGTCGTAGCCAAAGTACGCCCCGTCATCGAGGGGTTCGCGGCAAGCGCGCCCAGGATCGCATCATAGGGATCTCCGGTGCCCGGCTCGGTCTGCTCGGAGAGGACCATATAGTCGGTCAAACCCCGAAACTCATAGGCGACCTCGTACATCGCCATGAGGCAGGCGTCGAAATTGATGACGTCGAAATGGACGTTGGAATCCGCAACGCCTTTTGCCAGATCGGGAAGACTCATAAAGTTACCGCTTGTGTCATCCAGGACCGCTCCTTTCAGCGGGCTCCGCAGCTTGTTCGTTTTCCAGCCGCCGCCATGGTCCCAGATAACCAGGGCATAGTGCTGTGCCGGATAGTTCGTTTTGGCCCAGTTGATGAAATCCGTCAAGGCCGCAGGCGTAGCCATATCTACATACCCGATGCCCGTACCGGCATTCAGATTCACGGCGTTTGGATTGTTGTCGTTCTCGACATAGATTCTCCCGGCAACAGCCTGGGTAATGCCGGAAGCGGCCGAATATTGCGGGCTGAATTCGGCCTGCACCACGATTGCAAGAGAACCCGACGAGCCGACCTTTTCCATGTCGTTCAAGTTATACAGGCCCGCATCGGACAAATTGTTGTTCGCACCCATATAGACCATGTAGGTCCACTGACGGCCGCCTGAACTGGAGGAAGATGATGATGACGAAGAAGAACCGCCTCCTCCACAGGACGCAATGCCCGCAGAGATGATCAGTATTCCGATGAGCAGAAGACATAATTTACCATTTTTCATCACGACCTCCTCTTAGTCACGCACGAAATGTCAAAATACTTCGATTGAATCTTCTGATTGCTTTTGCTTTTCAAGATGTTCTTAATAATTTTCTTGTCTCCCCCCTGAAAATGAGCTAAAAGTAGTGTTGAAAACGTCCTCAAGGGAGAACTTGCTGATGTCGAACACGTCGCGTGTTGCTCGTTTTATCATCTGGATCTGTTCCAAGTTCACTCGCGTTGAAATTGAACAGATCGCCGCCGGGTTACAGGATGTCCTCCAAAATCGCAATCCGGAAGTGAAACCGAAAGACGATTTTAAAGAGAAGCATCCAAACTACCGGCAGTTCGCGGTAGATCCGAAACCGCCACTCACCGAACCACCCCTTCAAAAAAAACACAAGAAACGAAAGACTACAAGCAGCTCTTAGCTCAGTACGAAGCGCTTCATGGAAAGCCACTTGATCCTGTCAGACGCTGGGCCAAGTCTCATGCAGTTCCAAAGCTGGTTCTCTGTCCCGTCTGCAATGCTCCGCACGACTATCTCTACTACAACGACGGCAAGAAAAAATCTCAGATCAGGTGCAAGGTCTGCGGCCACTTGTTCCAAGCCGATCAGCGATTCCATAAAAACAATAAGTCAAAATACTTCTGCCCCTACTGCAACCACGCTCTCTTTCGGTGGAAAATGCGGAAAGAGGTTACGCTCTACAAATGCCCGAATGATGACTGTCAGCACCGCGTCCAGGCCCTTGCGAAACTCAACCCCGCTGAACGGGCATTACAGAAGAAACGAAGCTCGCAGTTCAAGCTCTGCTATCAGTACCGGGAGTATCATTACAAACCCCACGAACTTATTCACTCCGGGCCCGAAAAGCCGATCGTCGAGCTTACGAAGATCCATAACTCCGAGAATGTTCTCGGTCTGATCCTTGCCTTTTACGTCTCCTTCGCCGTTCCAGCCAGGAAAACCGCGGCTATTTTGAAGTCCGTCTTCAATATCAAAGTCTCTTATCAGACGGTCTTGAACTATGCGGCAGCCGCGGCGTTTTACTGCCACAGCTACAATCTCCAGCATAAAGGCCCGATCGATTCTATTCAGGCCGGCGATGAAACGTATATCAGGGTCCTGGGGAAGCATCAGTACGTCTTTTTCTTCATCTCATCCAAGAGCCTGAAAATCACCGCCTACCATGTTGCCGATAACCGGGGAACGCAACCAGCGATCATCGCCATGAACGAAGCGATCCGTACCGCAGCTCCTGGTCAGGAGATCATCCTCGTTACCGATGGCAATCCTTCCTACCCAGCCGGCATCCATTTCCTGAATGCTCAGGAAGGCGATGATCCCAATATCCAGCACCATAAGGTCATCGGCCTCCAAAACCTCGATGCCGAATCAACCGAGTGGAGAGCTTTCAAGCAGCTCATCGAACGTTTGAACAGGACGTACAAGTATCACGTGAGGCCTGCTGCTGGTTTCAACAGTGACAACGGGTCCGTGGTCCTGACAACGCTCTTCGTGACACATTACAACTTCCTTCGCCCTCACATGTCTCTGAACTACAAGCCACCGGTTCATTTGCCAGAGCTTGCTACCATTACCACGCTCCAGGGCAAGTGGGCGAAGATTCTTTCTCTCGCTGCCTAAACTTTCCGTTTGCTATATCTCAAAGAACGATCCGTCGTTAATGGACTTCTGTTGTCCGTCCCGCCCCATTCCAACCGTTGATCTGCCGTTAGATAATCTATACTCCCTCATTAGCCTTACCCTCGCGTTCATTTCATAGGGCTACTCTCATTTTCATAAAAGTTTTGACACTATCGTCACGCACTAAGTTCATGCCAAAATATCTTGTTTTCACACGTGCAGCGTCAACGGTAATCCCATTACTCCCACGATGCAGGTAAGCCTGATTTTATACTCGACAGCCGGACGGGTCAAGGAGGAAATTGGGGTATTCTTAGGGTAGGCAGGTATTAAAAGCGAAAGGAGCAAATACAAACTTACAATTATAAAACAGTTTTGCGGGTCGCTCTCCTTCAGCCGAGGCTCTCGTTTACTTTGTCTGGCGACTCATCCCTTGATCCAAGCCGTCCGACTAATTGTCTTCCGAGAGTTCGGTCCGTACGAGCGCGAGAATCGCCGAATGCGGGACAATGAGGTATTTCTTCTCTTCGAATTCGATCTCCATGGCAGAATCTTTGAGGAAAATCGCGTAGTCTCCGTCCGCCGCCTGGAGAGGGACATATTTTACTTCCTTCTTTCCTGTTTGCCACGACTCGTCAGGCGTCGTGTCCGGGATTGCGTAGCCCGGTCCGGTTTTGACGACATGGCCTCCGAGGACCTTCTCCTTTTCCTTGACGGTGGGCGGAAGGTAGAGCCCAGAGGGGGTTTTGTCCATGCGCTCGTCGGGATCAATGAGGATCCGGTCCCCGACGATTATAAGATTTTTCTTCGCTTTCATGATAAGCCTCGCATTCGCCGTGATTGATGCCGATACAGGCGCAGTATAATCAATTTTAAGAATTTCACAAGGCCAATTATAGTATAAGGACGAGCAATCGAATTTGAAGAGATGGGCTCGTTTGCCGGAGGGTTTACAATAATGCGGACTTGACGTGGGCAGTCTTTTTTCGCCCACGAAATGTGACAGGAGAACGGCGATTTTGTATTTCCTGTCCGCGAACCACCCGTATCCAATGCGCGAGATTATCAATGCGCCGGGAAGTCTGAACAGACAAGCTGCGAAGCGAAAACGTTTGAGGCGCACGAAGGTGACTACGCGGCGTTGCGTATGGTCTGAGCGGTATAGCCTCGAAAATCCTGTTCAATGTTCTTAATGAAGTGGTCCCGCCGCTTTTTATAATTCGTTGTTTTGATTTCTGCGTACATCCGGTAATTGACGAAAAAGTAAAGCTCGAAGCTGCTTGCAGCCAAGGCAAACAGGATAAACGCACCCTTCAGTCTCAGCAATTCCTGATGGACCTGGAAGTCCACGCTCAGCAGTGCGATAACCGCCAGAACCAGCAAGGCAAGGATTGAGCTGAAGATGGTGAAGAACCTTCGTTCCAGTTCCTGAAATTCGATGGACTCTACATAGTCGAACAGTCTGCCCGCCTTGTCTTTGAAGGTTTCCCAGTCGCGTTTGCGTGCACAATTGAGAAGCGCATTACGGTAGCTGTCCACTTCCTCGTTGAATCGTTCGGCAAGCTCCTTTTTCATGCCGCATCACCTGCACTTTCATTTGAGATTCATGAAACGGGCGCATCAGCAGTGCCCGCTGGATTTCACGCTTTTCTCCGCTGCTACATGCAGGAGAACCCCTTCTGTATCACATTCGATACACCGGTCTATCCCCTGGATGATCTGCAGGTTCTCGCACTGCTGGTAGGCCCATTTGAGTTGAGGATCAGTGAGCCGCTTCAACACCAGGGATTTCGGCCTGATGTAAACGTTGCCGCAGTGCGTGCAGATCCAGATAAAGTTCTGCTTTGCGGTTTCCAGACACTTCTCGCACACAAAAATATGATGCCCCGGCGCTATTTCTGCGTGGATCGTGGTCATTTCTTCATTACAGACATTGCAAAGATCCTTCCTCTCCGAGTAATCTTCCATGTTCCTACCTCCTGCCGGCCAATCCTGCCCATAAGCAATTCTTATACTATTATAACAAATGCAATTAACATGCCCTTGGATAAGATGAGAATTAATTGTACATCTCTTAATGAAGGGCTATTATTTATCATTCAATTTATCAAAGGGATGCCAGCTGATAGCTTCCCGATGTAATAAAAAGATCACAGTTCTCAACTAAACCGAGTCAAAATAAATAGGTCAAAATTTCCTCTCCGTATAAATATTGACATCCCTGCTTTTCAGCCGCTACAAATTTCCTCTCAACTTTTCTGCATTCAATATCCGCTGAACAGCCAGCTCGTAGGCCGCCTTGCGCATCCTGCAGCGGGTTTCCCGGCAGCGGTCGTGGACGTGGTTGAAAGCGTTGGTCATGATCTCTTTCAAACGTGAAAGGACTTTTTCCTCGGGCCAGGTATCATTGCTCAGGTTCTGGCTCCACTCAAAATAGCTCACTACAACCCCCCCCGCGTTCGCGAGAATGTCCGGGATCAGGAGGATGTCCCGTTTAAAAAGAACGTCATCGGCTGCCGCCGTCGTCGGAGCATTGGCAAGTTCGAGGATGAATTGCGCTTTCACGTCCTTTGCATTTTCCGCGTCGAGTTGGTTCGAAAGCGCCGCGGGAATCAGCACGTCGCACTCGGCGGTAAGAAGCTCTGCGTTGGTTATGTTCCGGGCGCCGGGAAAGGAAACGATGCTGCCCGTCTTTTTTTTATGCTCCCGGACTGCCGGGATGTCGAGGCCCTGCGGGTCGACGATTCCCCCGTTGACATCGCTCACGGCCATGACGGTGTAGCCCCGGTCGTAGAGAATCCGCGCCGCGTTTTCGCCCACATTGCCGAAGCCCTGGACTGCCACGCGCAGCCCGCGAGCGGCCATCCCGCGCTCTTTCAAGGCCTCTTCAAGCACATGGATCCCGCCCAGGGCAGTGGAATATCTGCGTGCCACGATGCCGCCGAGTTCTGGAGGTTTGCCCGTGACTACTGCAGGCACATGCTCGCGTCTGATCCGTTCGTATTCATCGAGGATCCAGGCCATGATCTGCTCGTCGGTGTAGACGTCCGGGGCGGGAATGTCCTTGAAGGGACCGATGTAGTCGGCGATGGCCTGGATGTACCCGCGCGTTACGAGTTCGAGGTCCCGACGCGAGATGCCCATGGGGTTTACGACCACGCCGCCTTTTGCTCCACCGAAGGGGATGTTTACGACCGCACATTTGAGGGCCATCAGAAAGGCGAGTTCGCTTGCATGCTCTGCGTCCATCTCAGGATGGAACCGGATGCCTCCCTTGGCAGGCCCGCGGGCATCATTGTACCGCACGCGAAAACCGGTGAACATCTGCGTCTTGCCCGTGGTCATCTTGACCGGGAAACTTACCGTGAAGGACTGCCGAGGCGCGGACAGGAGGTCGAGCTCATCCCGCGTCAGGCCCAGGTCGCTGTAGATCGTCTGCAACTCGGTCATGCCGACGCTGCGGAGATATTTTTCATCGCGGTGCAGGCGGTCGTGGTTACGGTTCATGAATACCTCGAAAGAAAGTGTCAAGCATCAGGGGTCATGGGTCAAGGAAGAATTACAGATTTTCCTCGCTCCGTGCCACTTGCCCCTATTTGGTGAGCCCCGTCTTCTTCGCCGTTTCCGCGACAGCAGCGGCAACGTAGGCCGGCACTTTCCGGTCAAAGGGGCTCGGAATAATGTAATCCTCGTGCAGTTCTTCGGTCTCGATGCTGTGGGCGATCGCCTTGGCCGCCGCGAGCTTCACCTCCTCGTTCACGCCGCGAGCGCGCACATCGAGGAGCCCGCGGAAGATGCCGGGAAAGCCGAGCATGTTGTTGATCTGGTTCGGGTAGTCGGACCGTCCCGTTGCCATGACCCGGACGATATCGTGGATCTCTTCGGGCGCAATCTCCGGGTCGGGATTTGCAAGTGCGAAAACAACAGGGGCCTTGGCCATTCTTCTGACATCGTCGGCAGTGATGACGTTCGGGGCCGAGAGCCCGATAAAGACGTCAGCTCCCCTCATGGCGTCCGATATGCTCCCCTTCAGTTTCCGCGGATTGGTAATTTTTGCAAGCCCGCGCTTTGCCGGGTCCATCCCCTGTTTTCTGCCGACGTATAAAGTGCCGGTCCTGTCGCAGACCGTGATGTCCCTGACGCCTGAGGCGAGCAGGATCTTGGTTACGGCAGTGCCGGCCGCGCCTGCGCCAACCACGACGACCTTGAACTTCTTGAGGTCCCGTTTCAACAGCCGCGACACGTTGATGAGAGCGGCAAGGGCGACGACTGCCGTGCCATGCTGATCATCATGGAAGACAGGGATGTCGAGCAATTTTCTGAGCCTTTGCTCGACCTCAAAACAGTGGGGCGCGGAAAAATCTTCGAGATTGATGCCCCCGAAGGCAGGCGCGATGTTCTTCACCGTCTCGACGATCTCGTCGACCTTCGTTGTCGAGAGGACGAGGGGAAAGGCGTCGATGTTGGCGAACTCCTTGAAGATCATTGCCTTGCCTTCCATCACGGGAAGCGCCGCCTCAGGTCCGATATTGCCGAGGCCCAGGACCGCTGTGCCGTCGGAGATAACGGCCACAGCGTTGCCTTTGATCGTATAGCGGTAGGCATGGTCCTTGTTCTCGTGAATGTCCATACAAACACGCGCCACACCCGGGGTATAGACCTTGGAGAGGTCATTCCGGTCGCGCAGGGGCAATTTGTTTTTGATCTCGATCTTTCCGCCTTCGTGGGCCAGGAACGTGCGGTCGGAGACCCTGATGACCTTGACGCCCGCAACGGTCTTGATCGCTTTTACGATGGCCTTCTCGTGGTCCTCGTTCTGCGCGTTCACGGTGATGTCGCGGATGATCTTGCCCTTCTCCACGCGCACGATGTCTACGGAGCCCAGGTCGCCTCCGGCGCTCGAAATGGCCGTTGCGATCCTCGCGAACATCCCGATCTTGTTCTCGATCTCCACCCGGATGCTGATACTGTAACTGGGACTGCAGCTGTAGTCGGAAGTGCATGTATCACTCATAAGAGGTCTCCTTTTGTTTAATTATAGAAGCAATACCGGCCACGGTCAACTCGGCATGCTCTATAATCATGAACCGCATTTCTTGGCCGTTCAATCTTCCGGGCTTCAGCTGGTTCAATCTTTCAGATTGGACCGAACTATTAATTCATGGTTCAGGCTGCAAGCGGGGACAAGAGAACTCCCGGTTCTCGGCAAAAATTATAATTTGCGTTTTTCTCTTTTTTAAAAATCACGGTGCAAAAAAGAAATGGAGCGGGTATAATTCCTGCCGTATTTTTTTATTGCGTCTTCATTGCGAAGGTGCGCGGCTTTGAAACAAGTCCGGCACTGTCCCTCTGGACATTTTCCGACTTTGCGATTATACTGCCATCGTTCCGGCCTTCTCTGCCATACTGCCGGCACCGATAAAGGACTGCCATGACTGAATTCCGCATAGAAAAAGATTCTCTTGGAGAAGTAAAAGTCCCGAACGAAGCGCTCTACGGCGCCCAGACTCAGCGCGCTGTAGAAAACTTTCCCGTGAGCGGCATCAAGTTTTCCCGAGCCTTCATCCGAGCTCTGGGACTTATCAAGGCCACGACCGCTGAGGTGAACGCCGGGCTGGGGCTCCTCGATGCGACGATTGCCCAGGCTGTTCATAGGGCGGCACTCGAAGTGGCGGACGGCAAGTGGGACGACCATTTCCCGCTCGACATTTTCCAGACCGGCTCCGGCACATCAACGAACATGAACGCGAACGAAGTGATCGCGAGCCGCGCGACACAGATACTCGGCGCATCGGCAAAGCCCGTTCATCCGAATAATCACGTGAACATGGGCCAGTCATCGAACGACGTCATCCCCGCCGCCATCCATGTAAGCGCATATTTAGAAGTGAGCGATGTCCTTTTGCCCTCGTTCCGTCACCTTCATGCAACGTTCAAGAAGCGCGAGGCGGAATTTCATGATATAGTCAAAACAGGCCGTACGCATTTAATGGACGCCATGCCGATAAGGCTCAGCCAAGAGATCAGCGGCTGGGCCTACCAGGTCGGGCAGGCCATAGCACGGATCGAATCCACGCTGCCCCGCCTGGCGCAACTTGCGATCGGCGGCACTGCCGTGGGCACCGGCATAAACGCACCGAAGGAGTTCGGCAAGATCGTCGCTTCCCGGCTTGCCGGCAGCACGAAGCTGCCCTTCGTCGAGACAACCAACCATTTTGCAGCTCAAGCAACAATGGATTCAGCGGTCGAACTTTCCGGCCAGTTGAAAACCACGGCCTCATCATTCATAAAAATGGCCAACGACCTGCGCTGGATGAACAGCGGGCCGATCGCAGGGCTCGGGGAGATCTCCCTGCCGTCGCTCCAGCCGGGATCGAGCATTATGCCCGGCAAGGTGAACCCGGTCATGTGCGAGATGATGATGATGGTCTGCGCCCAGGTCACGGGCAACGATGCCGCCATCACGGTCTGCAACCAGCAGGGCAATTTCGAATTAAACGTCATGCTCCCCGCCATAGCGCACAACCTGCTGCAGTCCCTGCAACTCATGGGGAACGCGTCCCGTCTTCTTGCGGACAAGGCGATCGCGGGCTTTATTGTGAACAAAGGCCGCACTGCCGGGCTGGTGGACAAGAACCCGATCCTCGTGACCGCGCTCAATCCCGTGATCGGCTACGACAAGGCCGCCCAGATCGCAAAAAAAGCATATGCCGAGGGCCGGTCGCTCAAAGATGTCGCCGCTGAAATGACGCAGCTTTCAAGGGCTGAACTGGATAAGCTGCTCGATCCCGTCCCCATGACCGAGGGCGGAATTACTGGAGCGTAGAGCACAAAATCTAATCGTTGATTTGCTGCTCTGCGCACGGAAATCAAGGACAGAACCTATGCTACCCACATCCACCGTTGGCAGAAAGATCCTGATGGCCGTCTCCGGCCAGATACTCGTCTTCTTCATCATCTTTCACATCGTCGGCAATTCGACGATTTTCTTCCACATGCTGAATGCCTACGTCGTGGGCCTCCACCATTTGCCGCTCCTGGTCTGGGGAGGGCGGCTCGTCCTCCTCATTGCCTTCGCAATCCACATTTATTACGGCGCCGTGCTCAAGCTCGAGAATTATGCGGCAAAGCCGCAGGCTTATGCCGTAAACCGTTTCCGGCAGGCCACGTTCTCAGGCAGATACCAAATCTGGTCCGGCGTCGTGGTCCTTGCATTCGTCGTTTACCATCTGCTCCAATTCACCT
The DNA here is from genome assembly GCA_963769335.1 of Nitrospirota bacterium. GTDB lineage: Bacteria > Nitrospirota > UBA9217 > UBA9217 > UBA9217 > JAJYKN01. The sequence continues at coordinate 14,108 of CAVYLT010000071.1, forward strand.
TCCTGGTCCTGATCGACCCCTCGATCGCGCCTTCAACCCATCCTGATGCAATGGGCAAGCCCGATGTATTTACGATGGTCGTACGGAGCTTCCAGGATTTCGGAATTTCCCTGGCGTACCTCATTGCCCTGGGAGCGTTGATGCTGCACCTGCTCCACGGCATCCAGAGTTCCTTCCAGACCTGGGGCCTTACCGGCGAAACGACGCTCCCGGCGATCGAAAAGTCCGGTTCTGCTGCGTCGATCCTGCTGTTCCTGTGGTATGTAGCGATCCCGGGTGTGATCATTCTGGGAATATTGAAAGGATAACGAGAGGGCAGGAGCCGAAGAATAAATCAAAATAGCGTAAGGCAGGTTTCGCGCAAAGACGCAAAGTTCGGAAAGAAAAACGAGAACGTCTGGAGTTAAAAACCAACCCTTAGCTCTTCACTTTTCTGCGTTCTCTGAGTCCCTCGGGGGAAAATACTTTTTCTTTTTTTGTGATTTCCTTTGCGCTCTTTGCGTCTTTGCGCGAGAACGCTTCTGCTTCTGTTACTCATTCTGGCCAAGCTGGAGATAAACTATGATTCTCGACGGTAAGGTTCCCTCAGGCCCGCTTCACGAGAAGTGGGACAAACGGCGGGCTGAAATGAAGCTCGTGAACCCGGCAAACAAACGGAAATACCGCATCATCGTCGTGGGTACCGGCCTTGCCGGAGCGTCGGCAGCGGCATCGCTCGGCGAACTGGGCTATAACGTGGATTCTTTCTGTTTCCAGGACTCTCCGCGACGCGCCCACAGCATCGCGGCCCAGGGCGGCATCAACGCGGCAAAGAATTACCCGAATGACGGCGACAGCATAGAGCGTCTCTTCATTGATACAATCAAGGGCGGCGACTTCCGCTCCCGCGAAGCGAACGTGTACCGGCTCGCCCAGGTGAGCGCGAACATCATTGACCAGTGCGTGGCCCAGGGCGTTCCTTTTGCCCGCGACTACGCCGGCTATCTTACGACCCGCTCCTTCGGCGGCGCCCAGGTATCGCGCACGTTTTATGCCCGCGGACAGACGGGCCAGCAGCTCTTGCTCGGCGCCTATGGCGCCCTCTCGCGCCAGATCAAGGCCGGCATGGTAACACTCCATCCCCGCACGGAAATGCTCGACCTCGTGCTCGTGAACGGAGAGGCCAAGGGCATCACCGTACGCAACCTCGTGACCGGCGCCATCGAGTCCCATGCTGCAGACGCAGTTTGCCTCTGCACCGGCGGCTATGTCAATGTCTTCTTCCTTTCAACGAACGCCCTGGGAAACAACGTTACCGCCACCTACCGCGCGTACAAAAAGGGCGCACTCTTCGCGAACCCCTGCTACACCCAGATCCATCCGACCTGCATTCCGGTGACCGGCGAACACCAGGCAAAGCTCACACTCATGTCAGAATCTCTCCGGAACGACGGCAGGGTCTGGGTGCCGAAAAAGAAAGGCGACACCCGGCCGCCGAACGAAGTCCCGGAAGCCGAGCGGGACTATTATCTCGAACGGAAGTACCCTGCCTATGGCAACCTTGCGCCGCGTGACATCTCTTCCCGGGCGGCAAAGGAAGCCTGCGACGACGGGCGGGGCGTGGGCCCCGGCGGCCGCGGCGTGTATCTGGACTTTGCCGACTCCATCAAACGGCTCGGCGAAAATACGATCCGCGAACGTTACGGCAACCTGTTCGAGATGTATGAGCGCATTACGGCCGAGGACGCGTACAAGAGGCCGATGCGCATGTATCCCGCGCCGCATTACGCCATGGGCGGGCTGTGGGTGGACTACAATCTCGAAAGCAATATCCCCGGCCTTTTCGTTCTCGGCGAAGCGAACTTCTCGGACCACGGCGCAAACCGTCTCGGCGCAAGCGCGCTCATGCAGGGACTCGCCGATGGTTACTTCGTCATTCCTTATACGATCGCGAACTATCTCGCCCGTACCAAGCCCGGAGCGGTGACTTCGGCCAATCCGGAATTCATAAAATCATGGGAAGACGCGGAGACACTCACGAAAAAACTCCTCTCGATCAAAGGAAAGAAGACCGTCCACGAGCTGCACCGCGAGCTCGGCAAGGTCATGTGGGAACATGTCGGTATGTCCCGCAGCAAGGCAAGCCTGAAAAAAGCGCTCCAGAGGATACCCGAACTCCGTGCCGAATTCTGGGAAAATCTTCTCGTTACCGGCAGTGAAGCGGACCTGAACCAGGAGCTGGAACGCGCCGGCCGCTTGGCCGACTTCCTCGAATTCGCCGAACTATTGACGAAGGACGCCCTCCATCGCGACGAATCCTGCGGCGCCCATTTCCGCATCGAGCACCAGACGCCCGAAGGAGAGGCGGTGCGGGATGATAAAAACTTCAGCTACGTCGCGGCCTGGGAGTACAAAGGCGTGGGCAAGGAGCCGGAGCTCCACAAGGAGCCGCTGGCGTTCGAGAACGTGCAGTTGGCGGTAAGAAGTTACAAGTAAAGAACTGTTTAAGCGATTTGCAGCGCATCGAAGAACGGATACTTTTTTCTCGAAGAGGTTGAAACATGAATCTTACCTTATATGTATGGCGTCAAAAAGGTCCTGCGGACAAGGGCAAACTCGTGCAGTACGAAGCGAAGGACATCGAAAGCGACATGTCCTTCCTCGAAATGCTCGATGTCCTGAATCAGGAGCTGATCAAGAAGGGCGAAGAGCCCATCGCCTTCGACAGCGATTGCCGGGAAGGCATCTGCGGCATGTGCGGCCAGGTCGTCAACGGCATACCGCACGGCCCGCAGAAAAAGACGACCGTCTGCCAGCTCCACATGCGCCACTTCAAGGACGGCGATACGATCTACATCGAGCCTTTCCGGGCCAAGGCCTTCCCGGTCATCAAGGACCTCATCGTGGACCGCGGCGCATTCGACAAGATCATCCAGTCCGGCGGCTACGTCTCGGTCCACACCGGCGGAGTTCCGGACGGCAACACCATCCTGATCCCCAAACGGGACGCGGACACGGCCATGGATGCTGCCGAGTGCATCGGCTGCGGGGCCTGCGTTGCGGCCTGCCCCAACGGCTCGGCAATGCTCTTTACTTCGGCGAAAGTTTCTCACCTAGCCATGCTACCGCAGGGACAGGCAGAGGCGAGCCGCCGCGTTTGCGCTATGACCGAGGAAATGCTGAACCAGGGTTTCGGCAACTGCAGCAATCATTATGAGTGCGAATCCGTCTGTCCCAAGGACATCAAGGTTAAATTTATCGCCAAGCTCAACCGGGAGTTCATCAAGGCACAGATCACGTAGAGCCTTTGTTCAACGCCGTACGATCGCAGCATACGAAAGCAGCAAGGGAGAAACACCATGGCGATCACCTTTCGTATTTTCGGCTTTGCCGGCAGTTTAAGAAAAGATTCTTACAACAAAGCTCTCATGCGCGCAGCGGCGGAACTCCTTCCGGACAGCGTCGAGCTCGAAATTTTTGATCTCGAAGGTATTCCGCCATTTAATCAGGATTTGGAGCAGCAGCCTCCGACGAAGGTCAAGGAATTCAAAACAAAGATCAAGGCTACAGATGCTATCCTGATCGCATCGCCGGAATATAATTATTCAGTCCCGGGAGTGCTGAAGAACGCGATCGACTGGGCTTCACGGCCTCACGGCGATAATTGCTTCGACGACAAGCCTGTGGCCATCATGGGTGCGTCGGGCGGCATGCTCGGATCGGCCCGTGCCCAGTGCCACCTTCGCCAGTCCTGCGTGTTCCTGAACATGCATCCCCTGAACCGTCCTGAAGTTATAGTGCCCTTTGCCAAAGACAAGATCGACAGTGACGGAAATCTGACGGACGAGCACACGAGAGCGAAGATCAAAGACCTGATCGAGAGCCTCGTGACATGGACTCATCGACTGAAAAAAGCATAAGAGCGTCACGTGACGGCCTTTAAAATTTCCCGCAACCTTGCCGCACTTTCCTTTCTCCCATGCTACAATAGCAGTAGCTGCTCACCCAAAGGACCTTTCGAGCCCTTGACTGATCTTTCGGAGGTGTAAATCATGTACGTTTCAAACTGGATGACTACAAAGGTGTTTACGGTCAGTGCCGAAGACTATCTTTCCGATGCTCTGACGCTGATGAAGGAGAAAAACATCAAGCACGTTCCTGTTATGAAAAACGGCAAGCTGAAAGGCATCATCTCCGACCGCGACATCAAGGAGTACAGTCCTTCAAAGGCGACCTCGCTGGACATCTACGAGCTCCACTACCTTTTGGCGAAAACGAAGATCAAGGACATCATGATCGAAAAAGTCATTACGACATCCCCTGGCACGCCGGTGGAAGAGGCTGCAATGATCCTGCTTGACCAAAACATCGGCTGCCTGCCGGTGCTGGGCAAAGGTGAGCTCGTCGGCATCATTTCGGACCGAGACATTTATCATGCGCTGGTGGACATCACCGGGGTGAGGCACGGAGGCCATCGGATCTGCGTCACCATCGAAGACAGGCCGGGATCAATCAAAGAAGTGGCCGATATCATCAGGAAGAACGGTTTTCATTTGCAGAGCATTCTCACATCATACGAAAACGTCAAAAAGGGGTATCGCGACGTTGTGATCAGGGCCACAGGAGATGGTGTGTTCAAGAGTTTGAAGGATGATCTGGAAACTGCGTACAGAAACGTACAAGTTCTAAAAGGGTGAAGGGGAGTTCTCATCCCGTCCGGTGGTCCATGCCGGGGCATAACATTTTTCTGATGATTACTGCGGCACTTTTTCTTCATTTTGCTTTTTTCATTTTCATGGCGCGGCGTGTCTTCAGACGCTTCATGAGCTCTTCATACTCCAGCGCATTCAACACGTCCTTCTTCTCGACCCATCCCCTTCTTGCAAGCGAAACACCGTAGGTCATAAAATCGAACTGGCTCGTCACGTGCATGTCCGTACTGATGACGAGCTGGACCCCGAATTGCTTCGCCAACTTGACATGCTGGTCGTTCAGGTCGAGACGTAAAGGATAGGAATTGATCTCCATGGCCACGCCGTACTGAGCAGCCTCTTTCAGCACAGCTTCCAAATCCACGGCGTATGCATCGCGCTCGCCGATGAGGCGGCCGGTGGGATGGGCGATCACGCTGACGAGAGGGTTCCTGATCGCCGACAAGAGCCGTTTCGTGATTTGTTCCTGTGTTTGTTTGAACCCCGAGTGGATGGACGCGACAACGATATCGAGCCCGTCGAGCGCTTCATTGGCAAGATCGAGCCTGCCGTCCGAACGGATATCGATCTCCGTGCCTTTGAGTATCTTGAACCCTGCGAGCTTTTCATTCGCTTTATCGATGAGCTTGATCTCTTCGGCGAGCCTTTTTTCGTCAAGTCCACGAGCTACGCCGAGCCCTTTCGTATGGTCGGTGATGGCGATGTACTCGTAACCCTTCTTCCTTGCCGCCTCTACGATGGTGTCGAGATCGTGGCTTCCGTCGGACCAGTTGGTATGAACGTGGAGGTCGCCCTTGATGTCCTCAAGGGTCAGGAGATCGGGAAGCGTTCCCTGCAGGGCCGCATCGATCTCGCCCGTGTCCTCCCGGAGTTCGGGTGGGATATAGGCAAGCTTAAGCGCCTTGTAAACATCTTCCTCGTATTTGCCGCCGATTTTTTTCTTCCCCGGTTCTTTGAACACGCCGTATTCGTTGATCTTGAGCCCGGCACGAACCGCCATCTCCCGGAGTTTGATGTTGTGCTGCTTGCTGCCGGTAAAGTACTGGAGTGCTGCGCCGAATGAATCTTCATCAACAACCCTGAGGTCCACCTGGATACCGTCGTCGGTGATGATCGAAGATTTCGTTGGCCCTTGCGCAAGAACGCGGCTCGCGTGAGAGTTCTTCACGAAAACTTCCATGACTTTTTCCGGCTCTTTCGAAGTCGTCAGGATATCGATGTCTTTTATTGTCTCCTTCCAGCGTCTGATGCTGCCGGCCACCTCGATTCTGTCCACCGGTGCACTATCCTTCATTCTGCGTACGATGTCCTCGGCCAAAGGCAACACCCTGCCAAGGGGAGTTCGCTCTGTTCCGCGCTTGATAAGTTCGATTCCCTTAAGGATATTGTCTTCGGTTTTTTTCTGGATTCCCGGGATCCCCTTGAGCTTCCCTGATCTAATTGCCTCTTCAAGGTCGTTAACGTTCTTGATTTTGAGCTTGTCAAAAAATAGCTTGACCTTTTTCGGTCCTAATCCAGGAATGCGAAGGAGGTCGAGAACACCGGCAGGAATCTCCTTCTTTAATTCCTCGTGTTTCGCGATAGCGCCTTTCTCAAGATATTCATGAATTTTCCCGACCAGGTCCTTTCCGATCCCGGGGATTGCAATGAGTTCCTCGTCCGAGAGCGTAGACACATCCTTTGGCAAACCGTCTATGTTCTGCGCGGCCCTTTGGTATGCGCGGATGCGAAAAACATTTTCTCCTTTGAGCTCCAGGAGCTCGGCGATTTCCGTGAATATCTTTGCTATCTGCTGGTTTTTCATGGCAAACTCCAATAGCTGATAGAGACCGCGGATGACCGAGGATTAATATTGATGATCTATTTTTATTGTAGCACCAGGGAAATGAAAAAGCCGGGGAACTCGCCCCGGCTCTTCATCTTTACTCTTCATTCCCTGTTCGATACTTTTAGTGGCTTCACGCCGCCTTCTTCACGCTCCGCAGGGTGAACCGTTTTTCCAGTACCGCAAGCTTCTCCATAATGCCGGTGTACTCCAGTTCGTTCATCGGCAGCATGGCGGCGCCGAAGAACCCTTGCCGCCGCATGTCCATGGCCTTGTCGGCAACATGGTCCCGTACCCTGTCCCAAAAAGGATGATCAAAGGCATCGATCGCTTCGGTCAGTTTGCCCTCGCGCAAACAGAACGCGGTGCAGCTCACGATAGGCGGTCCGTCGAAATAGCTGATCGGCGAATTCAGTTTCACCGGCATGAGCGGCATGTTGTGCGATCCGCGCATGCAGCCGGCAACAAAATGTCCGACTGCGAACGGCTGCAAGACCTCACCGGTAGCCGGGAAATCCATCTGGCTCCGGACGAGCATCACGGGGTCGTCTTTGCCCGTGTACTTGCCCGCGATATTATGGAGCCGCGACGTCGCAACCGACACCGCCTGCGTCCCTGCTGCCCGGGACCAGATTGATTCGACCACGTACCGTTCAGGATCGCGAAGGAGCGTTGCGATCTCGTACATGTCCTCCGGCGCGTTCAGTTCGATGACTTTGTCGCCTTCCGTATTGTTCACGTCCATTATCACGAACCTGAAACCTTTTCCCATCTTCGGAGAGAGCATCAGCCCCGGAGTATTCATGGCATCGGCAAAAGCCATGTACAGCGGGAAGTTGTACGCTCCGGGATCGGTTTTGTCTGCTGCGAAAAACATGATAGGTTCCCCGGGACGTTCCTCGAACTCCATCTCGGTGACCGCAGGCCCCATGCCGTGAACGTTTCCGGAGAAGGCATCCTTGAGTAAATCCTGGCCTGCGCCGTAAAGGCCCTGAGATTTCGCCACTGCTGTCCCGGCCACGAAAGCGTCCCAGGCCAGCCTGTGGACCTGCTCGTTTCCCTCACCCTTGGTATGAGTCATAAGGATCGCGATATCGTCTCCCGTGTAACTCATATAGTTATCGATGAGAAGACCCTTTCCTTTTTCCTGAACATGCTTTTTGACCGTTTCAAATAATTTTAGAGACGGCGCAATATGCCCACCTACGGACCCGATGTCGGCTTTTATGACGCTCACGGTAATCTTCATGGCAGCCTCCTTTTTCCGAAAGAGATGTAGGACGTACTTCAATCATAGCACAGCCACGTTAAGGGTTTGAGGCAGGAAATTGCACTTTGATCAATGAAATAGCGGTCAGAAAGACGAGAGGGTCATGGGAAGTACGTATTAGCCCCAGTTATTGTGCCAAGTGTAGAGTTGGATTTAATGGTTACAATGAAACAGAATGATCGTTTCTGAGACTTAAGCACGGTTGACTTCATAAGACTTTCGAGGAATCATTACACATGCCGACAACGGAAAGAAAGGCGTATTTTACCATAGCGGCGTAAAAGGAGACTAGACAAGACGGGATCTTGGGAGGAAATAATCTCGAAGTCTTTCGCCTCGAGCTGTGATGAGCCCTAAATAAATCTACCTGCGGTCTGCCAGCGGCGAGGAAGCCGCCAGCCATGTCCGTCCCGCCAATTGCCTGCGCGAATAATTTGACAAAACACTAATACCTCGCCTGCGAGTGGCATCGCTCGCAGTAAACAAGCGGGAAAGCGACTTTGTCGTGGCAGACGCCACAGTATTCACCGCTTTCTATATCCAGCATTGTATACTTCGTTGCGCCTTTCTTTACTGGGAAGATGCTCGGATGGCAGACCTCACACCCGTTCCAGACGGCATGTTTTTTATGAGAGAACACGACGTTGGAGACCCAGGAAACATTCGGCTCGATCGAAAAATCCTGTTGTGCTTTCAGGGGCGGCCGTTTTATGGAGAGGCCTTCGAGAAAATCGGACGGTTTGATGAGTCCTCGGCTTTCTGCGGCCTCCCAATCGATGCCGTCCCCAAAGGTCCCCCTCGGCATGGTCTGTGCAAAAGCGCTGAATTTCCTGTCCTGGTCGGCGGTAGCGGGCCACGAATGACATTTCTGACAATGAGCGTCATGAGGGGCGGCGTCCCCTGAACAGGATGCAAAGATCGTTTTGTCGTTGAAACGCCTTTTCCCGTCATGACAGGCCCCGCAGTAGAAACCTTGCGCGTTTGTCGCCGCGGTGATGTCTGTCGCGCCGGCCTTCATGGCAAAACCGATATCCACATGGCAGAGCCTGCAGGTGAAGCGCGCCCGATGCAGCCAATGATCAAATACCACGGGGGCGCGCCCCGCGCTCCGGGAGTGATTCGCGATGACGACCCTGCCATATTCCTGCGGCGGCAACATGTCCCTCGCATTTCCTCTGCCTGCAGAGGCAAGGATACAGACGAAGATGGCAAGTATTTTGCTCAGGCGACGCATCGTTCACTTTCCGTCCCTGGACTCGAGGAGGAAGGCAAACAGGTCCCGGCACATCTGCAGCCGCTTCAAATAGATTGCTTTCGCTGTTTCGTCGAGTTTTCCGATACGCAGCTTCAATGCGTCGCATCGCTCGACAAGACGCTTTAACTCATCCGGTGTGAATGCAGCGGCATCCTGGGTTTTTGAACAGACGTCGTCGAACTCCCTCTTCCAATCATCCCGTGTAGCAGCAGCGGCAAGGGGGGGCGGCAACACGCCGCCGGGAAAAACCGGGAGGCTGAACAGTATCAAGACCGCTGTTGCAAGCGAGATCGCCGAAGCATTGAGCTTATTGTTCACCTGTTCTCCCTAACCGGACACGCCGGAACCGAAAGGTCGATACGAAGGACGTCTCACGCAATGCCGCAAAGGACGACAGGAAACCTTTCAGGCTTGGTCTTGAAATTACTGCCTTGGCCTTTTATCGCGAACGTCCTCGCCCGCGCTTCGGCCCGCCACACGCTGTCGCCAGAGCAGGGCGAAAGCGTGCTCTTTGGTTACTCAGTTCCGGACGGACCCGCGTGGACCATCATTTTTATATGGGTTGAGTATGACATCGCTGGCAGTCGATCGTCGGGAAGGCAACCGTACTGTGGCACACGCCACAGTACTTCCCCTCAAAAATCTCAACCATGGAGTATTTCGTCGTTCCTTTTTGCACGCCGACGAATATCGCGGGGTGGCACAGTTCACATCCATTCCAAACCGTATGCTTCTTGTGGGAAAAGACGATGCCGGGCATTCCGGCAATCTTTGGCTCAATGGACATGTCTTTTTGTACGGCAAGAGCCGGACGTTTGATGGACACTCCTTCCAGAAAGTCCACCGGCTTTATGTCTCCCTCAGATTCGGCTTTTTCCCAGTCTACGCCGTTTCCAAACCGTCCCTTCGGCAGTTTCCCGGTGAGTAAAGCGAAGTCGTATGCCGGTTTCACGTTTTTCCCCAGCGAATGGCACCGGTCGCATCTTCTCCCATTCTCAGCATTGAGCTTTTTTGAGCATGCTTCGAATATTTTCACGCCGTCCATCTCCCTTTTCCCGTCATGGCATGCCCCGCAGTAGTAGCCGTTCATATTGTCGGTTGCCTTGATCCCGGTCGCGCCCGCCTTCATGGCAAACGCGAGATCCACGTGGCACAACCGGCAGGTGAATTTTTCCCGATGAAGCCAGTGTTCGAACACCACGGGAGCGAAGCCCGCTCTTTCGGAATAGTTATTGATAACCACTCTGCCGTATTCGTACGGAAGGGGCCGCCTTTTCATCATGCCTGCCTGTGCCAACGCAATTCCGGCACATACAAGGACAAACAAGAGGACAAATATCATTTTTTTCATAAGTTCCTCTCCATCACCGACGGGGCCGTATCAAAACAGTTCAACAATCAAGACCGTAACAGGGAGTCGGCGGCTAATAATGAAAGGTTTGAATAGATTTCCGCATTTGCGCCGCGGCGGATCGGAGCGAGGCCGCGTAGGTCAGGGAGGGGTTCCCCTCAAGAATTGACCTGTTAAAATCGTCGGCCGCAGCGGACAGTACCTGTTGTTGTTCCCTGATCGTGGCAATTTTTTTCCGGAGTGCGCTCCGCATCCCCTCCAGGTCCGCGGCGAGGTCCTGGAACTCCTCGCTGTCGCTGAGACTGACTTCACCGGCCAGATCTCCGCAGGCAATCCTGGCAATATCCTTTTTGATGGAATAGAGCGGGGGAGAAAGCCTCTTCCAAAGCGAATGGATGGTATAGGCCAGGATACCCGCGAATATCAGCAGAGAGGCTGCGAGAGTTCCGACCGTGATGGGCAGCAGCAGCTCACTCATCGTTTTAACATCGACATACGATGAGTAGCGAATTGAGTCCAGCTTTTCCCCGGCCAGGTACCCGAAAAGCAGGACCGCAGTCGCCGCCCAGACTGTTGCAATAACAACAAACCTCAGTATAAAGCGCGACTGGAAATTTCTTTTTATAAAATATACTCTTCTATTTTGGAACTTATTGAACAGCATCGCTTCCTCCGTCCGCGCGTGGCATGGGCTCTGCCAGGTCCTGACTCCAAACATATCTACGCTGTTTATAGTGCATCGGTGGCGGATGCACGTCGAGCTCCGCAATGAGCCGTTATCAAGCTCTCAACTCGGAGAGGCTGCGGTCTACGCCCTTTACGTTGCTCGTTATTTCTTCTGCAGCCTGTTTGAGTGCATCCCCCTCCTTGCCCTGCTGGAGGAGGTCAACGACTGTTTTTGAGCGTTCATCAATAATGGCAAGGCGGTCCTTGAGTGCATCGATGCGTCCCCGGTACTGCGACGCCACGTCGTTCAGGGAATCGGCCATATCGGTAAGGTTGTCCTTCCGGCGAAATTTGATATTTCCGGTCAGATTCCCCTGGGCGATTTTGGCTGCTTCCCGGCCAATACGGTATGCCGGGCCTGCAATGCGGTGGGAATACAGGAGGTGAAGCACTACCATCGCCAGAACAATGAAAAGAGAAGTGACGGCATAGAGTATCGTAATCCTCCAGAACAACACTTTCTGTATCTCGCGCACCAACGACTGGACATTGTGATAGCCTTCGCCAAGATTTGCGGGAAACAACCAGAACACTCCCCATCCGGTAATCGAAGCACCGAGCGACACTATCACGAACGAATTAATAAAGAGAAACAAACGATAATTTTTTTGTGTTGTTAATCCCATATCTCCCCCATTGAGGTCCGTATTTTGACGCCACTCTACCTTATTTAAGGAGTTGCTCTTTTGCCATCTTTGCAGTTTTCACCGGACGAAGAGCGACGGTCTATCCTTCCCTATTCTATGAATGACACTTGCTGCAAAGCTGGGTCTGGTACGTTCCATAGTCGCTCGCAGGTCTGTCGTAGAATGTTCTTTGCACCTGTGCCTGGAGGTAGCCGAGATTGTATTCGCCTGCTTGCGCTTCGCTTATCGTAGAATCAATGCCCGGATACACTCCCTGGACGGTAAGGTACGCGACGTTGGGGGCGTTCCATCTGAGTGCATGAGGCCAGCCTGATGCGTGCGCCCGATGGCAGGTGAGACACATCACCTTCTCGGTCGCTCCCGCCATCGTGCTGGGACCTACCTGGTAGGAGCCGTCACTGACGGCATGCGAAGCAAGGGTCGTATAGTTCGTCGCGCTCAGCGTCAGACCTTCCTCATAAGGCACCATCGACGTGTAAGAGGTCGATTGATTGCCCCCGGAGATATTCCCCGAATTAATATAGCTATTATAGTTCTGGGCGACGGTATGCTGACTGTTCGAGTAATCCGTATTGGAGAGCAGGGCACTGTCCGTAAGATTGTTCCCGGGCGGGTGCTGGTATGTCGTGTCGGAAGAGCTATGGATGTTCGCATGGCAGTTTTGACACCACTCGGACATGCCGCTTCCGTAGGCAACGCGGGTGTCCGTCGCGGCCTCGGACCTGTTATAGGTCTGAGGCGAAAATGCAAAAGGCGGAGCGGTGGCCAGACCGAACGCATTGGCAGCGTTGACTGAAGCGGGTTGATACCCGGCGCCGCCCAGGAGCCTGAATACGCCCACCGCCGTGCCGGCGCCGTTGTTCCCGGAAGTCGTGGGGAGTATGTTGCCGTAGGATCCCGATCCGATGACTGGTCCGACGTTCTGCCCGGCTGCGGTATTCACAATTTGGTAGTTGCCGTTTATCCTCGCCCGGGAATGGGGGTCATGGCAGCTCGTGCACGAAAGCTTATTCGAGGGGTAGGTTCCGCCCGGCGCAGATAAATAGACTGTTGAGGCGAAGAGGCCGTAATCCGTCGCAACGACGTTGTGCCCGTGGCCCGTACCCGGGTTGCTCCCCGCCGTGCCTCCTGACGTGAAATAACTCGTCGAGATATTCAGCCAGGCGAAGTCGCCGCCGGGCGTCATCTCCACGGGCACCCCGTAGGCGCCGGCAGCGCCGGACATGATATGAAAGCTCGTCGGCATCGCATCATTCATTCGATGGCAGGTGAGGCACGTTGAACTCGGATCGGCTCCCTTCAGGAGGTAAGCATTGCCGTTAAACTCCATTCCGGATCCTCCTGTTGTCGCTGCCTGACCGTTTATCGAATTGTGCATAGTATGGCACCCCTCGCATGCGCCAACGCCGCCGTCATGGAACGCATAGCATGTATTCCTCACGCCGGGGACCGCAAGCGCCGCAGCCGCCGTGATCAATGCCACTATGAAATATAGATTACGCACGGGTAGGGTGAAGAGCCTTTTAAACGAAGCACTCGGTGTCTATAAGCCATGTATAATGGTTTAACGTGACTGAGAGAGCGGGTCTCCGCCGAGGAAAACCTCATTTGAGCGGGACAAACTCCTCAATACGGCTGTTTGCCCTATCCGCAATGAAGAGAGCGCCATCCTTTTCGATGCAAATTTGAGCGGGATAACGGATATTGCCCTCTTTCCATCCCAGGCTCAGTTGCCTGCTTTGAAACGTGCCGTCCTGTCTGAGCACCACGATCCCGTTGCCGTGCTGATCGGCAATATAAAGCGAGCCCTTATTGTCCGCAACCACGCTCATCGGAAATTTCATGACATCCTTTAACGAGCCCGAAACCGGAGAAAAAGAGACTGCATCCTTGGCGGCAGAATACACCGTCGCTTTTACGCCGTCAATCACAAAGACGGTCCCTCTCGCATCCACCGTCAGGTCGGTGAAAAAACCGTACTCCTTGGGGAAACTTATCTGCCGCAGGAATTTTCCGCCGCTATCGAGAACGACCACCCTTCCGGCCAGGATATCGAGCAGGTAGAGATTATCTTGCGCATCCACTGCGATGGCCGCCGGAACGATCATGCTGTCCGTTGGCACTCCCGAAGGTTCCACGTACTGCTTAAAAACGCCTTCCTGCGAGAGGCGTATGACCTTTCGCTGGCGTTCATCGAGGACAAGGAGGTCCCCCTTCGAACTTATCTGGACCCGCAGGGGGTACATCACCTGGGGGATTTTGATTTCCTTTCCCCCTTTGGGTTCCCCGCCTTGCAGGGAATAAAGGATGATCCGGCCGTTCCCGGAGTCGGCAACAGCCAGGCGGTCCTCGCCGCAGGCGACCCCTTCCGGCTGGTTCATGCCGTTTCCTTTTTCGTCGGCATACAGGGAAAGGTTGTATTTCAACTTTACCGCCTCCGCTCCAAAGGAAGGCAGGGGCAGCAGCAAAACAATCATCAGTGCTATCAGGCGGCTCATTCCGGTTCCTCGCATAGGTTACCTCTTATATTCCACGTGGCATTGCGTGCACAGGGTGCTGATCGTCGGGAAGGGGATCATCGTTTTGTACGGTGTTCCATGCACCCGGTGACAGCTCAGGCACTGCACGGTCAGGTTTTTGTTTCTCTTGTCCACGATCTTTTCGCCGACGGGGTGGGTCGCATGTTTCTGCCAGTCGTGGCACTTTCCGCACAGCTCGATCGCCGACGACTGCGTGAACAACAGGACATTATCCGAGGCATGGGGCGAATGACAGGCGGTGCACTGCCCTTTCTGCATCGGCTCGTGCTTCGTGAACGACTGCTGCTGCCGCTCGATCGTGTCCTCATGGCACGTTCCGCAGAGGGAGATCATCGGCTTCTTCAGGAGGCCCTGCTGTGATGATGCGTGAGGGCTGTGGCAGTTCAGGCATCCGTCTTTCCCCACAACAGGCCAATGGAGCCGCTTCCTTGCGAACATTTCATCAACCATAGTGCTGTGGCAGCCCCTGCACAGTTCGAAACCCTTCTTTTTCAGGTCGAGCGGTTTTTTAGAGCCGGGGCCTTCGTGGCATTGGTTGCACATCTTGTTTGCAAAAGGCGGATGGACCGTATCATAAATCATCCCTGCCCTGTCCGAGCCGTGTACATTGTGGCAGATCGTGCACCGGCTCCCCCCCACGGGCAAATTCATATGCTGTTTGACAAAGAGGGGCTGATCGGTTTTGTGACAGCCTTTGCAGAGCGCGGGCGGTTCGTCTTTCAGGAGAGAGGCGGCCTTGGTGGAGGCGTGCGGGTTGTGACAATTGAGACATGCCTTTTCCACCGGGTCGTGCTTGAATTTGACCTTTGCGATGGCGTCCGCTTTGTCTTTATGGCAGCCGAAGCACAGCTCATTACCGCTCTTTCGCAGATTGAATTTATTGTCCGAGGAGTGCGGATCGTGACACTCCAGGCATTTGCCTTCCAGTGCTACCTGGTGCACGCTGCGCCTGTCTTTCGGCAGTATCGTCGCGTGGCATGTCAGGCAAAGCGTGCTCACGTCGGCAAAGAGTTGCTTCGGGAAGTTTGTCGTGTGGGGGCTGTGGCACGCCGTGCACCCGCTCTTCTCAATCGGGGTATGGACGAAAGGCTTTTTCAGCTTTTCTTGGATGTCGGAGTGGCACGTCAGGCAAACTTTTTTCTCGGCGCCCGGTTTCAGCCGGAATTTACGCTCCATGCTCTCCCGGGGGGAACTCGTTACCTTGTGAGTCTTTTTTTCTTTCGCGGCCTGCACCTGCAACGGGACGCCGATGCACATTGCCGTAACGGCTGCAATCATTGCATAGAATCGTAAGTTCATACCTGCTCCTCTACTTTCCCTTCACAATATGGCATTCATCGCAGGACCTGCCTGCAAAGGGGGCATGCATGTTTTCCTTGAAGAATTTCGGGTCTTTTGAAGCATGCGGATCGTGACAGCTCCTGCAGTTCATCACCGACGCATCGATGTAAATATGGGCGCGCTTAAATTCGTCCGCCTTCAGGTCGTGGCACTGCCCGCAGAGCGACTGGACGGGTTGCGCGAGCAGCCTCTCCTCCGTGGGGGACTCGTGCGGTCTGTGGCAAACCAGGCAGTCGCCCGCCGCGGGAGGGTGGGTGGTTTCCTTGGCCATCCGTTCATTCAGTTCCTTGTGACAGGCCAAACACATGTCGGGAGACTGGGCAAGCAGGAGCTTGGGAAGCTTGGCCTGGTGGGGGGTGTGGCACTTTGTGCACGTCCCCTCCTGCACGGGTTTATGGCTGCTCTTGGCCGAGGTGAGGCTCTTTTGCAGGTTCGTATGACAGGAGAGGCAAAGAGCGCCTTGGTCCTTCACGGTCATTCCGTCGCGATCGCTCGCATGGGGATCGTGGCAGCCGAGGCAGCGGCCTTCCTGGAAGGGAGGGTGTATGACGCCACCCGGTATCGGCGTCATCAAGTCTTGATGGCACTGGGCGCAGAGCTTTGCCCCCTTTTCCTTGAGCAGGTTGTCCTCATCCGAGCCGTGGGGATTATGGCATGCCTGGCACTGCCCGTCGGTGACGGGTTTATGGACGACGCTCTTTGCAAAAGCAGTCTCTTTGTCGAAATGGCAGGAGTAGCAGATCTTGTCTGTTCTGTCCCTGAACATGCGGGGGAAATTCGACCCGTGGGGATTGTGGCACGTTGTGCACATCTCCTGGGAAAAAGGCGGGTGTTGGACCCTGGATTTCAGGGCCTCCTTTTCCTTCATGTGACAGGTAAAGCAGAGATCAGCGACCTTCGCGACGAGCAGATGCTCGTTCTTGGACGCATGCGGTCTGTGGCACGACAGGCACCCTTTCTCGCTGCCCAGGGGCGCATGGCTGAAGCCGACTTTTTCCTCTTTCTCCGGGTGGCATTGGAAACAGAGCTTATTTCCCCGGTCCATCAGGAGTTTGGGGTTTTCCGACGCGTGCGGATTGTGGCACTGGACGCACCATCCTTCTTTAAAGGGCTCATGTTCGACCGTTCCGCCTTCCTTAAGGTCGGCGGGCATATGGCATTGCGTGCAAAGGTTGCTGACGTTTTCATCTTTAAGGCCAAAGGGTTTATCGGAAGCAGGAGCGTTGTGGCACATGTCGCAGCCCGCAGTCTTGACCGGATCGTGGGCACTCGTCTTCAGGAGGTTCGGCTGGTCCGCTGAATGGGGATTGTGACAGGTGGTACAGGATTTCGTTTGCACGGGATAGTTGCCGTGCGCCGTCTTAAACGCCGCTTTGCCGCTGTCATGGCAGGAAAGACAGAGCAAGGGCTCCGCCTTGACAAGGAGATCCGGCTGGTCCGAGCTGTGAGAGAGGTGGCATACCCCGCAGCCGTCCGTCTGCAGGATCTTATGCACTGCTTGCTTCTGATAGTTTTCCTTCTTGTGGCACTGGTAGCAGAGCGCAGCCCCCTCGGCCTTGAGCAGGTTTTTAACCTGCGAGGCGTGAGGGTCGTGACAATCGGTGCACTTGCCCGTGTTCAGCGCAGAATGCACGTTCGCCTTGTCCATGCCGGACTTTTCCTTGGAATGGCAATCGAGGCAAAGCGCGTTCCCCTCCTTTTTCAGGAGGAGCTTTGGCACGATGCCGTGCCGCTGATGGCAGGCATCGCATTTTTTTTCCTTCACGACGGGATGAACATTCTTCATCGACAGGTATTTGTCCCCGAATTTCTTATGGCATTCCAGACATCCCTTCTGGGCGAACTTTTTCATCGCATTCGCGTTCACGGGATTCATCAAAACGATCAGGCACAGGAAAAACGCTCCCGCGGCCGCGGCTGACCTCTGGATCCAACTATCCGTTCTTTCCATAATTTGTCTCCACATCTTATTATTCGGTATCGGTCAGGTATATTTTAACGGCATAGGCGGCCCTGAGTTTTTCAATCCAGGCATCGAGCGCCTTATCAAGCTGGTTTTGAATGACCGCCTTTTTGACCATCGAACTGCATTCCTCGAAAGGCTGCGTCTTCTCCGGGACAACATCAGAGACGAGCACGAGGTAGTAAACGTCGTCCGGACCGGCATAGAGCCTTGTATCCCCCGCAGCCGCCCCGTCGATGGCTTTCTGCAGCGCATCCGGCAGGCTGACAACGGTCACGGGGATGTTGAGCGCCGTGAGATCGGCTGCGCCGGTTGCCGCGCCTTTCGCGTTTTCCTTCAGCCACTTGAAGTCCGTTCCCTTTCGGAGGCGCGAAAGCGCTGCAACTGCCCGCTTCCTGTCGGTAAACGCGATGCTGTCGAGCATGACCATCCTGGGCGTGGAATACTCTTTCTTATGGCTTTCGTAGTATGCCTTCATGTCCTCGGGCTTCGGCTTGACGTCGGGAACGACGGCCCTTTTCATAAACAGATCGAAGAGCAGGGAGTTTTCGTAGTTCTTCATGGTATCTTTGTACTCGTCGGTTTTGTCAAGCCCCCTGCTCAAGGCCTCTTTCAAAAAAATCCGCCTGCTGGTCATTTCGTCGAAGGCCGTCATTTTCTTTTCATTGACAGTTTTGCTTTCAATGGCCGACTGCACTCCGTGGAACAGTTTGGCTTTGATGGCTTTGGCCAGATCCGCGACGGTGATCGGCTTTTCACCCTTGATCTCGGCGATGACGCGGTCGTCCAGCAGGAGTTTGTCGAAACCAGGCTTTGGCGCCTCGAAATCGAGCTTGTTAAAGACCCTGGCGTTCATGGTGACGTATTTTTTTATGAGCCCGTTCTTGTAAGCCATCAAGGCCCTGCTCTTTTGGCTCTTGAGGGACAGCTCCCGGGCCTGGTCCCGCGCAGCAGTGTTCTCTTTCTCCGGGATGCGCACGTCGTCCACTTTCATGATGACCCAGCCGGCTTCAATATTCGTGACCGGACTGATCGATCCCACCTTCATAGAGGTTACCGTCTGCGCGATCTCCGGCAGCAGTTTGTCGCGGCTTTTATAGCTCTCCGTATACGATTCCTTGGCCGCCATGCTGTCCAGAAGTTTCTTGACGGCCTCCTCGAAATTCTTCGAGCCCTTGAGCTCTTCCCAAGCCTTTTTTGCGGCGTCTTCCTTCTCAAAAAGAACGGATGTTATTTTATATTCTTTGACGAGCTCCTGATAGAGCTTTTCGGTCTCGGTTGTATCAGGTTTGACATCCTGTATGGCGCGGTTCGCAACGATGCCGCCCAGGGTGTCCTGCGAAAACCGGTCGATGCTCGCCTTGGTCTCCGGCAGTTCATCCAGACCCATGTTGCGGGCTTCGTGCACCATGAGACTGACCTTGACGAGCCGGTCCAGCATATCCCGATAGCGTTTCTTGCCCGCACCTTTTGTCTCGGGTCGTTCCTCATGGGCGCCGGCGAGGGCCTCTACCAGCTCTTTCAGCGTGATAGGGTCGTTATCGACCGTCGCCGCCGGAAAATCGTCGAATTGCCGGGAAAAGAGCGGAACCTTGAAAAGGATCGTTGGCTCGGTTTCCGCGGTCTTTTGTTGTACTGCCTTGTGCCCGGCGGCCTTCACAGCTGCGGGCGCCGGGCTCTTGTCGGCGGCATAAGCCGTTGCACCGGCGACTACCAGGAGGAGCGCACAACCTTGCTGAAATCTTTTGATCACATTCATAGTTCTCCTTCAAACTGCTGTCTTCGTCATTTTTCCACCATCATTGCCACCACGTTGCGGACCATCTGCGCGGCCATGGACTCGGCCGTTGTGATCCGTCCCACGTCGAAAAAAAACACTCCGTCATCACCCTTATTGTAGCTGTCGGAAGACCACACCACCTCCCGGCTCTTTTTCTCGAAGACCTGTACGAAGAATTCCACCTTGGGAGCCCCGTAGGAACCTCGATTGTCCTCATACGCATAGACCGTCCCGCCTATGATCAGATCGACGTCCGCGGACTGGAACAGGAGGTCGGCATCGGAAACGGATAATCCCCGGTCCATGATCACCCTGAATCGGAGCAGTTTCTCCCTGACCACACCCGGATCGAGCACCTCGAAGTTCTTACGCTTTGCAAGGGCGCTCAGAAACTGGAGGCTCATGATCTCTCCCGCGTTTTTCCTGTCGCCGGGATTGTTGAACTGCACCACCGCCACGCGGTAATGCGCGTCCGGATCCAGGATGGGCGAACGGTAGGCCGTTCTCGGCCGGAACCGTATTCCCCCCGCGGCGTTTCCTCCGTTACGGCCGGAGAGATAGTCGACCAGTGAGGAAATGAGGGATCCCACGGTCTTTTCGATGAGACGGTGGGGGTCCTCAATAATGCCGAGCCCCAGGATTCCCGGAGAGTCGTCACCCGCCATTCCCTTACCGTCCATCCAGAGGATGTTCGTGTTGATCCCGGTCGATACGAGCCGCGAGGTCATGGCGAACTTCGGAGGATCGGCTGCGCTGTAGAGCTCCACTGAAGAAACGAGCACCGCGTCAACACCCGTCTCTTTTTTCAAAGCCAGACCGGTCCTTCGGTCGATTCCGGCGCTGTACCGCACGCGATGACGCTCCATGAACTGATCGAGCATCTCGTCGTCGAGAACCGCGACGCCCTGACGGCGCAGCCCTCTGATGAGCGCCTGCCGAACGTCGCCCAGCGGCGTAATCGTGCCGCTCAGATTATTCACCGGCATCACGGCGACGCGGAGGCCCGCCGCTTCCGGAAGGGTCTGTGCCCCCTGCGGCAGCCGTCCACAGCCTGCAAAGCACAGCAGTCCTGCCGCGAGAAAAACCATACCCCTATTTAAACAGCATTTCAATAAGGTCATTGACGGCTTTTTCCGTTATATCGTTCATCGGCTTCCCGCCTCCGCCGAAAAGCCGGTCCCAAGCGGTGATGCCGCCCTCTGTGGTTGAGGCGGACCACACTATCTTTCCGGTCTGGGTCTCGATCATTTGAAGGCTCAGAGAAATGACATTTGCCGAGGCGCTGCCGGCGTGCATATCCCCGTATTCCTTGATGGTGCCCACGATCACGGCATTGACCTTGATGATGGTCGTCAGCTTTTGCACCTCTTCAACGGAAGGGGCCGAAGCATTCACGATCCCCGCCCGGTAGATTCCCCGGGCCACCTCGCCGGGCGGCAGGACATAGACGCCGCCCGTCGCCAGCAGCGAGTTTGCAAGGACATCACGGACCCGGTCCGCGGCTCCCGAATCCCTGCTCACATTGGTGAGGGGGAGCACCGCGATGGTTTTGATGGAGGCAAAGTCCATGGTTGAGTCGCGGTATTGGTCCCTGCCCGCCGAAAGCGCTGCACAGCCTGCCAGGAAGGCGATCACGACCAATGCACTGATTCTGCACAGTGATATCTTCATCTTCCTCCTGTCCGTCTCAAAAAAAAACATTAATCCATCGCCTCGTCCAACGATCTCAGAGCGTCATCTTATAGACAGCGCTGAAGGATCTGATTTCCTGCGTCAGCGTTGGAGAATCCTCCGTGATCGTTACATAGGTCAGATCGAGCGATGCCCGGGGAATTATCCGCCAGCTCAAGCTCGGCCCTTCTACCTTTTCCAGCGAGTCAGTGTCCGAGCGCAGGCTCTCACTGTACATGTAGCTGAATTGAAGCGAGCCGTCGGAAAGGGGGGACCAGTTGAGCCCGTAGTTCCTGAGCGTATACGGTGATCCGTTGGTCTGGCTGAAGCGCGAAAGCGATGCGGTAAGATAGAGAGTGTCGAAGGGCCTATAGGCCGCATCGAGGCCCCATCGTGTCGTCGTCAGGGTCGTAGCGACGGGCTGGCTCCCTCCTGACGATGCCGTTCTGGCGGACCCATAGTTCATATTCACGGTCAGCCTGCTGTTCGGCACCAAGCCCGCACTGGTCTGATACATCATGCTTTTCGATTTCTGCCCGTTGTTGGAGACGGCCTCGCTCGCCCCGCCCGAAACGTTCATGCTTATCCCTTTATACAGATCCGCCGTCATGTTCAGCGAGCCGGCGTTGCTCGACGTTGACTGTCCGTTGCTCTCTCCCACCTGGCCGCCGTAGACGAGGGAGCTCCGCAGGGTCTTGAGCGGAGTCGCCGCAAGGACGGCGCTGTAGTTGTAGGCCTCGCTGCGGGAGCCCGATTGGTCGCCGCTTTCGCCCCAGCCGACTCTGGCGTTCCCGGTGAAAACCGGGCTGAACCGCTGCACAGCCGACAACCCGCTTACGAAAGAATATTGCCTCGAGGCAGGCTCCCCCGTCCCGCTGCCCGTAACCATGGTAAAAGCGACGTCATGGGACAGGTGCGGGTTGTCCAGGAGCTGGGTACTGGCACTGACGTCGTAGGTCTGCGCAATCCGGCTGCTTCCTCCCCTGACCTCGCTCGCGGGTCTGTTCACGAAGGCCTGCATCTCCGTTACAAAGATGTTTTGATAGGCCTGGCCGAGGGCGCCCTGGACCGCGGCCGCGAGCGGATGGGTGACCACTTTGAGATATCGGGTCTTTACGTTTTGAAAGTCCATAGTGAACCGGTTCAAATAAGGTCCGAACGCCGCCGGAAACACGGTCTGGAGAAATGTCCAGTTCAAGTTGTCCGTGCTGGTATAGATGTCCCAGGAGAAGGAGCTCGCGATCTCCGGCGTCAGTTGCCGGTCCACCCAGATAAGCACGTTGTTCACCTCGGTCATCGCATAAAAATCCAGCGCCATTTCCCGCGCCCGGATATCGCCTGACAGCGTCAGGGAGGACCCGAGATTAATGTTGGCCGACGCGGTCAGATTGCCGTCGATCAGGGCCGCATTTTGGCTCAGGGTGTCCGTGACAAGAGCGTCTGACACTGAGGACAAAGCCGCCAGCGGATAGAGCTGGTAGCCGACTTCCCCGGAACCCTGCCGGGAGGTTTCCGTGTGGGTGGCGCCTATCGAATAACCGCTGCTGAACGAACCCCGCTTGTCCCAGTAGTCATGGGTGTATCCTACCCTCCCGTTCTGAAACAGACTTTGGATATCCAGCCCGCTGAGATGGTTTCTCATATCGGTATAGGCGACCGTATAGCCCGAGTCGACCCCCCTTGTCGGTGAGTATCGCGAGACGAGTTGGGCCGTATCGGCCGTGGTGTCCTGGTACGTGCGGTAGCGATCATAGGTGTTCATGCGGGTGAGCTGGATGCCGAAGGTCGGAAACTCTATCGGCCGCCAGCCGAACGTCGCGTGATATGTTTCATTCACCGTGGTCGACGCCGGCGAATTGTCCGTCCAAGAAGTCTGCTCCAGCCTGGAGTATCCCGTCTCGGCGGAGTACATGCGAAAAGGGTCCTCGAACCTCAGCGTGATCGTCGGTGAGAACGTGGTTTCCGCGGTTCGCAACCCGCCGCTCTCCGATGATGTGTCCGAAGCGTCCTTGTCGAGGACCGCTCCCGCAGAGACCTTGAGGGTTGGCAGCGGCTCCAGATTCATGTACAGGTTATACCGCTGGTTGAAATCGGTCGATTTCGTCTGCATGGCGGTGCCGTCAAGGTCCTTCGACGAGGAAATAAACCTGCTGTAATCGAGTTCCACGGTCCCATTCAGGACGTCGGCGTCGGCGCGGCCGTCCACCAAGAACAGGGCCAAAAAAAAAATCCCAACCAGGAGAACCGCGCAGGTCCTTTTCGTCATCGCCTGTCCACCGGTCACCGTTCGCCCATCATCGTCAGTTGGAAGGGCTCGTTTCCGACATCGATCTCGGAAACGACCCTCTTACTTACGAGGTTCACAATGATCAGCTTCCCCGTCCTGTTGCCCACGACCCAAAGGTTGTTCCCCTCGCCGTCGATCGTCATAAACGCGGGGCCTTCTCCCACCTCGATATAATCGAAGGCCACGAACGAAACCGGATCGTAGATATCCACGCCGGAGCTGTTCCTTCTCCCCGCGTAAATGAGGTCGGTGACGGGATCGACCTTGAGTGCGCTCGTTTCCGTGCCGACAAAGACCCGGGACAGGACCTTCATTCCGAGGGGATCGAAAACGGTCATATAGGCCGAATGCTCGTAAAGGATATAGAGCCGGTCCCCCCGGGAATTGAATTGCCCCCAGAACGGAGCAGGGTCGGTGGAAAAGGACGAGACGAGCGCCCGGTTCTGAACATCGATGACGGAGACAGTGTTGGAAAGGGTGTTGAATGCATAGGCCCTTCTTCCCGTCCGGTCCATGAGTATGGCGCTCGGTCCGTTGCCGACGGAGATACGAGCGGTTTCGAGCAGCAGCGTCGTATCGATCATGCTCACCGTATTCGATCCCCCATTCACCGTCAAAAGCGTCCTGCCGTCCGGGCTGAGCGCCAATCCCTGCGGTTCATCGCCGAGATTGAGCCGTATCCGGTTCAGTGTGTTCTGGGTCGTCACATCGATGATTTCCACATCATCGTCCCCGGCCATCGCCACGTAGACCCGCTTCTGCCTCTGATCGAGGGCGATTCCTTTCGGTTCTCTCCCGACCGCAACGGCCCCCACGGCCTGCATGGCATTCTTGTCGAAGACCGACACGTCATCCGACCCGGAGTTCAGCACATACCCCAGAACGGCGGTAACGGGTTTCGTCGGTGCAGATACCGAAAACGCCGGCGTGAAGCTGAAACCGCTGTGTAGTGCCTCTCCGTAGTTGAATGCGAGAAATAAAACAGCGGCCTTCCGTTCCATGACCTGGAACCGGAAATTCGTAGTGATCGGTTTTTCCGGAACGAAGAGGTCGGCGTTCCCGTCTTCGGCCCGGAGCGATGCCTTCGCAATCTTAAAAGCAAAGCCCGAATACGATCCTGGCGGCAGTTCCCCCTGGCAGAGCAGCCGCTGCCGGGTTATCTCTTTCCCCTGTATTTCCGTCAACCTGAGCGAAAGGGGGACCTCCTGTCCATCGTCCCTGACTGCCGAGGCGGAGGCGAGCGTAAACGTAAGCCGGTCAGCCGACTGCGAAAATGGCTGGAGATAGAGATAGACTTCGCCGAGGTGTTCAAGGGAAGCCTTGACATGCGCAGGGACGGTCATGCAGGAGGGAAATGCCGTGAGTAAGATCAGAACGCAAACAACTCTTTTCAAAAAGCTTCTCCTAACTCTACGCATGGGTACGACCTGTCAACAGCGACCGAACCGGCAACTGCCACAGGGCCGATCGCAAAATTATTTTACGTT